>NZ_BJDK01000033.1 GCF_005405105.1 Lactiplantibacillus dongliensis | reverse complement strand
AGCGCACGTCTTTCTGTCAGCAGTATACGTTGCCTCAATTTGTATTTTACTTAAGTAGTTTTCAAACGGACCCTAGTAACCACTAAATAATCGTCATTTACTAGCTTAGCTAACGTTTGATCAAGTCGATAACGACTAATATGCATAATATCTGTCAAGTCTTGATCTGTAATCGGACCCACATAGCGACCAAAAATTGCTTTCTGACATAAAATAAATAAAGCCTGTTGTTCTAAGTCTGAAAAATGCTGTTGTTCAGTCAGTTGATCTGCTTTATCCAGCATTTGAATACCATGATCTAATTTCTTAGCAACTTCCACTTGTCCCATCATTAATAGACGCATCATACTAATAACGAAGCCTGTCCCTTCACCATAATTGTGTTCATCAGCCATGGCAGTAAAAGCCTTGTAATACGTACTTTTATGTGCAACAATCGTCGACGAGAAATTGATTGCTGACATTCGATCTAACTTTCGAGCTAAATATGAACAGACAATAAAGCGCCCGGTACGACCATTACCATCATAAAACGGATGGATGTATTCATAATAATAGTGTGACAAAAAGCATTTTGCTAATGAAGGAATATCATCATTATTCATTGTTTGCACTAGCACCTGTAAATCATGGTCAATCTGCTGCTCATTAGCATCACCACGGTGAACCACTCGATCACCATCTTTAATAACCTCACCGTTTTTTCTAAAATATTTACCATCAGGAAAATCTTGTTCAGCCACCTCTTGACTGACTAATTCATTCCAAATATTCCGAAAATCTTGAATTTCACGAATTTGACTATATTGGTTTTCTTCAAATTTAGCATATTGTTTAACTAAGCCAGAGAATCTGCCTCGGTCACCTTTTCGCCTTTGAATTTGTTCAATCACCTGACTGATTTCTTCTCGGGAACTCCGAACACCCTCAATATCATTAGTACTTTGTAACTCATCAATCAAATTACTAATGAAGATTTGATTCTGTGAAACTACCGGAAGCTGAGCCATCTTCTGCTCAATTTCCTTGGATAACTGATTAATTTGTTCCTCGAGTTGACTTATTTGCAGTACTGGCAAATAAAAGATTTCATACTCAATCGGCAACCGATAATCACGTTTGAACGGCGACATCACCATACCAGTATGGATAGCCAATTCATTAGTTTGCCGCTGTTTAACCACCGTATCAAAGTGAACAAAGTCACCATTTTGCATATTCTGATAATATAGGCCTTTCAAAGTTTGATATTTCTTTATCGTCATTTATCAGTCACTTCCATTTCCAGAATCGGCCAAAAGGTAAACTTTTAAGCATTAAACCAATCCAATTAATCCTTTATAAATGAACCCACTTGCTAAAAATCACTGTTTTTATAATCTTAGTAGCTTAAGTTAACCACAACATTCAAAAAATAGCCATTTTTTGAATGTTAAACCCGTAAAATAAAAGTAACATTCAAAAAACAGCCGATTTTTGAATGTTACTTCGATATAATTACAGCAATAGTCAAAAAATGGTACTTTTTTAAGTCTTCGCCAGCAACTTATAATCCCGATTCATTTTCCTCATTCAACTTATCGCAATCAATAATCAATTGACAAACCTCTTTATCCGGCGCCAATTTCATTGAGTACTTACGTCCATACTCAATCATCGTATGATGCGCTTGATGCAACTCTTCTGGCTGCAAGGCACCAACAATCTTCGTTTCCACCTGCAAAGGTGTGGCTGATTGTGAGACGAAATGTAGCCGTTTGGAAATGGCCGAGACGTGCGTATCAACCGCAAACGTATTTTGCTCAAACACATCGCTCAACACCACGTTCGCCGTCTTACGACCTGCTCCCGGCAACGCCATAATGCCTTTGCGATCCGTTGGTACGACGTCATGCAAGTCTTCATGAACAATGCGGGCCGTTTTGATAATGTTCTTCGCTTTGTTATGGAATAACCCCACACTTTTAATAATTTGCTCCACTTCGGTCACATCCGCAATCATTAAATCTTTCGGCTCTGGATAGCGGTCAAACAAAATTGGTGTCACCTTATTGACCGATACATCGGTTGCTTGCGCGCTCAAAATGACAGAAACTAAATATTGAAAAGGCGTGCGTGAATCTAGCGATGGCCCCACTGGCCCAATATCCGCTTCCATTTGATGAATCGCCCAAGCAATCTGTTTGTCTTTTAACATTGATTTCCAACTCACTTTCAACTAACTGTGCTTCAGTTTTAAATTAAAAAGCTTCTATATAAGATACATTTAGTGCTGGTTAAAATTACCGTCTACTGGTTCAATCATAATCTAACTAACACCAAACGTCAGTACCTTTTTTAGCATTCTGGTTTTAGGTAGTCCTAAATATTTTGAATTGGCTTACAAAGGAACTATAATAGACGCGGTTCAGCAAGTGAAGGGAGTCATCTTTAATGAGCCCAAATATGTTAGTGCACTATTTACAAACCATCAAAGTCCTACCACAGCAAGCCTTTCATTGGGAAGAATTTGAGAGTACTGCGTTGTGCGTGGACGTCGACGGTCAGCGAACCGTCTATCAATTAGACCTCGCTGACCACGTCATCAAAGTCTATCAAGCCTCCTCCCAGACAGAAATGTCCGGCGACTTTCACTTTGATAAAGCCATTCCATTAACCGACCAACAGTTAGCGGCGTTACCAAAACAAACGCCACTCGCTAGTTAGACGCAAAAAAAGTTCCAAGTCGACCTGACTTAGAACTTTTTTAGTTGCCTATTCAGTCGGTGTTGATTGTAAACTCCAATTCACTTTACCTTGGTAACTATCGGCGTACACGCTTGGTTGAACATCTAAGAAGATGCCTTTGGTACTCGACCAGTCACTTGTCACGGCAGTCGTGTTAGCAGTCCCCCGCGCACCGCTCGCCACCAGCATCGATTGGTTCGTCAATACCGCTTGATTAGCCCCATCTTGATAGACCAAATCCCCTTTTAAGGTATGACTATCGGACTTCAATGGTGTTGCACTCGCATAGACATACCATTTTGAGCCGGTTGCCCGAGTATCACTGATATTAACTTCCCACTTACTACTTGGTTGATAAATGGCTTCCTTAGTTGGAATCGCCAACGTCCCAAACCCAATACTGCCACTAATCGGGCCAAAGCTTAAGGTTCCAGCGGTCTTTTTAATCGTGATGGTCTGCGGACTGGACTTGGTCGTGCCAACTTGTGCATACACCTCAACGTTAATGCTATCACCACTGCCCAACGCAGCGATTTTAGCCGCTAAACCCGTCTCATCCGTCTGATACGTGACATCCGCCGTGCTACTACCATCTGAAAAAGTAGCGGTCGGCTCAATTTGCTTGGTTAACCAAGTCAGCACTTCACTATCACTCATCTCGGTTGCTACGTCATTGGGTCCAGCCGCAATCGTGGCATTGGCAACTTTTAGATCCAGACTTTTCTGGGCCACATTGCCAGTCACCGAACCGCTATCCCCATTACTATTACTTTCAGTAATCTTCACGCTGCTAGTGCTACCTAACGCACTGCCCAAATCCAACGTATAGGTCTTATCACTACCAACCGTGGTCGTCACACCATTCACGTCGCTAGAAATCGTATCGCCAGCGTAAGAACCCGTTCCCTTAATCACCGTATCTTTACTCGTCAAACTCCCCGTAATCGTTGGCTTAATGGTGGCACTAACCGTGGCATCAGCCGTAAATGAGCCAAATTGGTAACCAACGTTTAGATTAGGAAACGTGGATGGCGTATACCGAAAACCGATATACACGGGCAAAACATCCTTTAAATGCGAAAGATCAACCGAAATCGTCTGCGTCTTGCCACTCCCTAAATTAATACTAGTCGTATTCGTCCCGATAATCTCCGGGCCATTAGTTCGCAGTGACACCCCGCCGGCAGTCATCACATCATAATAAAAATCATTAATCTTCACATACTTCGTATTCATGGTAACCGTATCTGAAAAGGTAATGGCAATTTGGGTCGTTTTAGTAGTCAACCGGCCGTTTTCAAGATTATTAGCGGTGACGGCTTCCAGTGTTGGATACGCCAATGAGCCACCTGTATCCGTTAACGAATTCCCACTAGGCTTGGGGACAAACGTGGTCCCAGTCATCACATTGGTCATGCCGGTAGCGGCGTGACTAACTTGTGACGGCCAAGTCATCGCCATGAAGCCGACTAGTAATAAGCTGATTGGCGTTAATAATCGTCTGAATTGTTGCATCGCCTACACCCGCTTTCGTAATTGCCGCCATTGTCGCCAAATAATCACCATTAAGCCAGCAATCACGAGTAACAAGCCGCCAATTAAACCTAGATAAACATTACGGTAGGCACTGGTTTGTGGTAATCGGCCCCGCCGAACCGCTTGAATCCAAGCGCCAAAATGGCCTGTACTGGTCGACTGTGGCCGCTTAGCAGTCGTCGTTGGTCGCGCCGGCACCCGATACGCCGTCCGTCCATCCGGGATGCCCGGATTTAATCGCGCCCCGCTAACCGTCGTTGGATCATTATAAAAGGATACTGATAACTCAGTCTGTGAGGATTGCGCCGCCCAGACCGAACTACTCAAACCCAGTACTAATAACAATCCAATTAGACCAATTAAACTAATTCTGCGCATGAACGGGACCCTCCTTTATTGTGCTTTTGACTGACGTCGTTTTCGTAACCAGAAGAATAACCATAACCCTAGCAGCATTAAGACAAACATCCCTAAGGCACCGAGAACTACAAACCAAATGACATTAATGCCGCTATTATCAACTGACTGCCGATTATACTTCTTGGCATCGGCGTTACTAATCTTAAAATCACGATCAAAGACCCAACGATGGTCCGTATTCTTAACGACCATGTGCAAATGATAATTACCGGCTTGTAACTCAGTCTTGCCTAACAACATCGGATAATCAAAAGTTGAATTAGGTGCCATTTGAACATTGGCCTTTTTCGCTGATTTCACAACTTTGCCGCTATTTTGACTCGTAATGGTCGTCTTCATCGTCAAATTGGGAATAATCACGGCCGCGGTATTACGTAGTTCTGGAAAAATGCCGCGATGATAGTTACGCATGCCAGCTGTCACTTTAGCTAACTTTAAGTTTGGCTGCGGAACGGTCCCTTCCGTATACTTCAGGCCAATCACATACGAATATTGATTACTAATATTCATCGACCCCTTAACCGTACCGGTGACTTTTTGATCAACTCGCTTAAAGTACCAACCGCCTAAAATCACCCCATTAACTTTGGTAGTCGGCATCTTAACGGTGGCCGTCACGACTTTAGACCCATTTGCCGGTACCGTGACCGTTTTGGCACCATTGATTTTCGTCAACTGACTCATTTGATAATCGAGTGATGCATCGAACTCTTTAGTTGGCGTGACATATTCAATCACCCCGTTACTATTGGTATAAGCCGTATGGATGGCCGTCTTCACTTTAATATCCCGATTCGTGACGTTATAAATGACCGTCTTCAACGTCTGCGTCTTCCCCGGCGTCATCTTTAAATCAAAAAATGAATTCTTGGCATGTAGTTGATTCTTAGGTAGCTTGGCGGCAACACTAAACCCAATCTCATTACTTTGAGTCGTCTTCGCTGCTTGAGCGGTGAGACTAAAACTCATGCCAGCCGCCACCAATGCGCCTCCCCAAGCTAACTTCTTCATCCATTGCATCAATTCGTCTGCCCCTCTCAAAATGTGATCTTTAATTTTTTACGCTGGGTGATTCCCGGACCACTGCTGATTAACGGCGGCCGGACCAGGGTGGCCATCTAAACCAACCAAGCGTCTGGTAACCGCTAGTTCAAACTAGTTGCATCGTAGTGAAAGCAATCTGAAACCATATCGGTACCTCTATGTAAGTAAAAGGTCGCCCCGTTTGCACAGTGCCACCTTTAACGTTTTTCATGTTTAGCTTGCTGGTGTATCGCTTAAGTTCCAAGTTAATTTAGTCGTGTAACCTTGCGCTTTGGCTTGGTTAGCGGGAACTGTCAATTTGATATCACTAGGATTCAATTGATCAGTGGTGATCCCGGCACCGGCATCTTTGCCAGCGGTTAAGACTTGCGCCGCGGCGGTGTCCAACGCATTGGTAACGGCAACACTACTTGTGCCATTGTTGCCACTACCAGTGTTCGCTAACGTCCCAGTTGGTAAGGCTAGCGTGGCCCCCTTCAAGATGGTGCCATCAGTACCCGTCAAAGCGGTCCCTGAAACCGTTAAGTTCCAGCCGGCGTTCGTCCCACGCACATCGGAAACTTCGACAACGGCCTTATTGTTCCAAAGACTGCTGACATCGGCACTCTTCGTCGTATCAGCATCAGTGTAGTTAGCGGCATACGTCTGATCGTTCGCCACATCAATTTCGTGTGAACCGAAATCTAATTTGTTAGTGACGTAAATTAACGAAAGATCGCCACCGGCAGCCGCACCGTTACCGCCATCACCGCTATTATCAGTTGTACCAGGTTTATCAGGGTTAACTGGAGTTACGGTTTGCGTACTCTTTTCAAAAGTCGCGCTAACGTCAGTTGACCCACTACCATTCCCAATATCAGTTGATGTATCCGCGTTAGCTGCCAATGGTGCGGCAACTGCCAACAATAATGCACTGCTCATTAATAACGTTTTAAGTCCTTTTTTCATAACTAGTTATCCCCTTTTCAATTGACCTGCTAACATAGTTTACCACGTTAATTTTTAATATCAATATTTTTATCACCATTAATTCATAAAGTAGTCATATTTTTAATAGTTATAATATAATAAGCAGTCAAATATTCAGGACTATCAATGGTTTCACAGCTAGTCTAGGCCAATTACGGCTAAAAAAAGTTTTTTTTAGCCCCTTTATCAGCCGGCATTCCCCTGATAACATCAGTTAATGACTAATAATCGTCAATATTCAAAATTAATTTGTTTTATTCAGCTGGATTTTACCTTAGCTTAATAAAATTTATTTCAGCGTAGAACTGGAATCAGCGGGTTGCTAAACAAAAAAACGTCCAACCAATTAAGGTTAGACGTTTTAGTAAGGACTGATTATTCTGAACGTAACGCGGTCGCTGCATCTTTCTTCGCAGCCATCCGTGCAGGAATGTGACCACCTAAGACCGTCAAGACGGTACTAATGATGATCAAGACAATCGCATGGACTGGATTTAACTGGGCGACATTGCCCAAACCAGTAATGTTACTCAAAATGGTATTGGTTGGGAACGTAATCGCCCACGCAATCAAGACCCCGAGAACTCCTGAGGCGACCCCAAGAATCACGGTTTCAGCATCGAACACCCGGGTAATATCTTTCTTCCGTGCCCCTAAGGCCTTTAGAATCCCGATTTCCTTAGTTCGTTCCAGAACGGAAGTATACGTGATAATCGCAATCATAATCATACTCGTAACTAACGAAATCCCGGCAAAGGCAATCAAGACGTACGTAATCGCGTCCATCAAGCCACCCGTTAAGGTTGAAACCGTCCCAGCTAAGTCGGTATAAACCACTTTGTTGGCTTTGGATTTACCTTTATTATATTTATCCAAGTATTTCAAGACTTTGTCCTTGTTCTTGAAACTATTCGGATAGATCAAGATACTAGCCGGCGTTGAGGATCCGCCAAGATAACTGATTAAGCTGGTCTTGGTGTCACTATCGACCTTAGCCCCGGTCATAACATTCGTATCACTCTGCTTTTGAGCTTTAACAATCTTGGAATCCTTGTTAGCTTGAATAATATTCTTTGATAGTTGGTCACTGTACGCAATCCCAGTTGCCAACACATTCTCTGAATCCTTATTCTTCGCCTTTAAGATGCCGACAACTTTAATCGTCTGATTAGCTGACTTGTTGTACATCGACTTGGTCAACTTATTCGGCAAATAGTTGCCAGTTGGTAATTCTTGGTAGTAATCATTATTGGCAACGACCTTAATCGTCGTTCCAACTAACTTGCTATAGCTCAAGTTTTGATTCGACTTCACGTCATAACCCAAGTTCTTTAGGGCATTGATATTGGTCGTATTTTTACGATCCGTAATCAAGACGACTTCACTGGCTTTCGTTGGATACTTACCGGCTAAGACACTGTAATGCTTCTTGAGTAAACTATTCTTACCTTGGTTCGCACTCGGATAAACGGAGGTCCCAACCCCAGTCGCACTGGCCATCGCGGCAGAAGCACTGCCCGCGGAGCCATTCTTACTATTCTGATTAGAGAATGACACGGACTTAGTCTTGCCATCGACTTGGCGAATCAAGTTCATCCCAGTCGAATACGTATAAGTGACGTTTTTACTTAAATCTGGATTCAAATCCTTAATATACGTCAAGTAACGCTTCGTTAACTTATTCGTGTGGGTGGCTTGATCAGCTTGACTCGTTTTAGCTCTAACCGACCCTGATTTGGCTGCTTTGATCGTTGCTTTAGGGGTTCCGGTTTGACTCGAAACCACTTGCGAGATTGTAATCGGCATTTGCGCTAAAGTGTTACTCTGCGTTTTATCAATCTGCTTTTGGAACCCATTGGATAGCGCTAAGACAATCGCAATCCCAATAATCCCAATACTGGAGGCAAACGCGGTTAACGCTGTCCGCCCCTTTTTCGTCTTAATGTTGGTGAATGATAACTTTAAGGCGGTCCAGAACGTCATCTTAGTCTTCTTTAAGGCAAACGTCTCGTCGGCTTCGGTCTCGTTGAAGGGATTCGAATCGTGTTGAATCTTCCCATCAGCGAATTCGATAATCCGGTTCGCATATTCTTGCGCTAATTCCGGATTATGGGTGACCATAATCACCAGGCGTTCCGCCGAAAGTTCTTTGATTAGGTCCATAATTTGAACACTAGTCTCAGTATCTAAGGCCCCCGTGGGTTCATCACAGAGTAAGATTTCAGGATCATTAGCAATCGCCCGAGCAATCGCAACTCGTTGCATCTGTCCACCTGAAAGTTGGTTTGGCCGTTTATTCATATGTGGCCCTAAACCAACCCGTTCGAGCGCTTTTTTAGCTTTAGCTTTCTTTTCCGCATTACCGACGCCACTTAGGGTCATCCCCATCTCAACATTATCGAGAATGCTTAAATGGCCAATAATGTTGTAACTCTGGAAGATAAAGCCCACGGAATTATTTCGGTAAGCGTCCCAATCGCTATCTTTGAAATCTTTCGTTGATTTACCTTTAATGACTAAATCCCCAGAATCGTAGACATCCAGCCCACCAATACCGTTCAACATGGTGGTCTTCCCGGAACCACTCGGGCCTAAGATGGCGACGAATTCTTGCTTACGAAACGCGACCGACACATCATCGAGCGCTTTGGTGACCGAATCACCAACGTGGTAATACTTCTTAATGTGGGTTAATTCAAGCATTTAAGTTAAGTCCTTCCCAATCTTTAATGACGATATTTATCCCAAACAATTGACTTTCTGTTACTATATCATTAATGCAACATTGTGTCTCAAATAATAAATTAAATGTTTTAAACTGACAACCGTCAATTAGCAGCAGTTTGTTGTAAACACCACAGTTTACCCAAATCTGTTGCAGTCATGGAGGATTTTATGGTCGCAACCCCCAATAATCGCCGGGCTCAATACACCCAGCAGGTCATTGAAGATACCGTTTTACAGCTATTAGAAACCAAACCAGTTGAAAGTATTTCAGTCACTGAAGTCTGCCAGCTAGCCGATGTCAACCGGACCACTTTTTATCGACACTATACCGATATCTTCCAATGTTTGGATCAGATTGAACAAACTTTTCTAGCTTCATATTCTTTTGATAAAGGTGCCCGGCCAACGGTTAATGTCGAGCGGCTATTAGACGCCTTTTATCAACAGCGACGCTTAAGTAATCTGGTTTTTGTGGACGGTAAGACGAAGTTACTGGATCGCATGCAAGCAACGATTCCGGCTGATGTGCCGTTCGCCAATACTTACCAGATCACTTATATTTGGAGTGGCGTCAAAGCCATTATTCAGCAATGGGTCAAAGCTGAAATGCCAGAAACTCCACATGAGCTGACCAGGATTATCTTCCGCAGCGTCTTAGCTCAAGATTTACCACCGATTGATCCTGAAAAGCTCTAAATAAATTTGGTGTTAGTTGGCTTAAACACAAAAGGTGATGGTCAGTTCAGCAGCTGACCATCACCTTTACTTTATTCTTTAGTTGCTTTTCGAAAAACGACTAGCTTCGAAAAGAAGAAGTTCCCCACAATTGCTAATCCCTGACCAATTATTTTAGTCCACGTCCCAGGGATTCCGAGTAATGAAATCCCCACCCATAGAACCAAACTTTCGACTAGGTAAGTGGCAATCCGGGTGACATAAAACTTTCCCATCTCGTGAAATGGGCGGGCAGATTTATGTTTGAAGACCAAGATACGGTCAACCCAAAAAGCACACTGCACCCCGAGTGCCCAGGCAATTAGATTGGCAACTTGATATTCAATCCCTAATAACCGATACCCAACGTAAAAGGCGCCTAGGTTCACAACGACACTAATCAAGCCCCACAGTAAATACCGCACTGCTTGTTGTCGCGCTAACTTAGCTCCCGCTGATTGTTCCCCAGCTTCAGTCACGATCGGCTCAATCACTTCAATGGGCGCAACGACTTCTTCAACTTCAGCGGTCGCTAATTCTTCTGACGACTGCTTCGACGACGGTTCCTTTTTCATACTCATTTTTCTGCGACCTTTCTATGTAATCTTACTAAATCCATTAATAACGGTCCAGTTTCCCATGTTAACAACTTAATTATATTGGACCCGCTTACATCTTGCCAAGAAAAAGCACCTATCAGTTAACTGATAGGTGCTGGAATTGTTTAATTAGTTGAAATTAAGCTGTTCTTTAGGCCTTTAAGAGCTTTTCAGCGTTAGTCTTAACGTCGTCATCACTCATGTCCATGTATTTTGCGACTTCTGCGGAAGTTTTGTCCGTATCATGATTGTTGCCATCCATGAAATGATCCCATAATGCATCCCGAACAGGCATCTTGGAATCGCTCCATTCGAACACATCACACATCTTCTCGTCCAATACTTTAGTCTTTTCAACAGTAGCCATACTAAAACAACTTCCTTTCTTAAGGTTCAATACCTATTATAGTCCTTATTTTGAAAGTGGTTTAAATTTTGCTTGTAGTTTTTCATTTAACGTTCAACATGCTTTTTAAACGTTGCTTGAAAAGGCTGCCAGCATTGGCAACCTCATTCATTTACTTTAGTTTTTTAATAGATTGCGCCCTCAAATTGACCCATAAACTCATCGGTGGGGGCCTGCTCAACCACAGCCTTATGGAACACCGCCAAAATAGCCTTATAAACGTTGGCGCCCATTGTCATATCGTTCGTATAGTCCATCTCGTCAGGTAGCCTAATCAACGTTGGAACATGGTAAGTCATCTCAAACGCTAAATAGTCATACGCTGCGGTACTATTCGTAACTAAACGGTCATTGTCCCAGCCGAACTTGACAACGTCAACATCAGCCTGGTCCAACTTCATTGTAAACAAGCAACCAGACGGCAATTGGTCATACGGAATACGGATTTTAAAGTCCATTTAAAGACCCCCTAAGTCGTGATTAATAGCCCTAGTATAAACGTCGCATAATCTTTATCTTTGGTCATATCATACGTTAAATTATAAACCGGTTCAACAACTATTGATAGCATTCATGTGCCGTGTTACTTCATTGCCCCCCATAACCTGATATTGGGAATAAGTCTTTTAACCTTTTTACCTGTTCGCCTTGTATTCAGCACTGGTAAAACTCATGCTCTAGTACCATTATTGCCGGGATACTATGATTGCTACGGTGGTCTAGTTCATGAAAAACAGTAACCCGCCGTCCAGCCGATACTGGGCCAACCAGAATGACATTTTAATCCGACTAGAACCAAGCATACCGATACTAATTGGTATCATGGAAAATAAAAAGTTGATACTGAAAAAGAGCTAATCGAATATTAGCTCCCACAACTCTATGACTGTTGATAAATTAACTTCAAGCTCGCCAAATCGGCAGTTGATAACGCCGTTCTACCTTGACTGATTGGATACATCACCGAACTCTTCTTCGCACTGTGGTCCATCCCCAGCGCATGGCCTAACTCATGGACGGCCACCGCATCACTGTATGACCGCGAATATGAGCCATTCAGACTAGCAGTTGCTTGATTCTGATACTCAGTCCCGTACCAGCTAATCCGTTCGATAATCTTCGGGCCACCATGCCCCAATTCAATACTTGTTGAAAAATGCTGCATTTTTTTATGGTACACATTAAACGTAATCTGGTTGCCACCGGTAGGCGCTTGGCCCGCCACTAACTTGACGATACCAGTCTGATTATACGTCGCCACCGCATCTTTAAAGACTTGGCGACCAGCCGTAGATAAGTCATCGTCGAATTGATAGTAATACTTATTCGACAACTTAATGCCTTGCACAATTGATTCTACTGGCGTCGCAGCCTTAGTACTGGCAGTTTGTTGCGTCGTCTTTTGACTGGCTCGCGTTGCAGTACTGCTGGACCGACTGTTAGTCACCGATGACGCCTTACTGCCCTTAGGATTCGATGCTTGATTGTCAGCATCCAACAGACTACTGCCTAGATTGCCCGATAACGCATCCGTAAGTTTTGTTTGATAAAATGCTACGGCAGACGTGAGCTGCGGCCCAACCGTAGCGCGATGCTGATAACCCCAAATAATGCCAATGATCAGCACAACTGACCATAGTAACCGACCAATTTTCCTCACTTGTGATTTGCCCCTTTGTCAATTGACAATGTTCAAACGGACACTAACTTAACAACTTTTTTTCTTGGAATCTATTTATACCATATTTACTGCTAGTTCGCGGGTTTAACGCTCAAATGTAACAAATCTTTACACTTTTTAATAACGTTAAAACCGCCGTTAACTTGTTTAACTTAAGCTAACGGCGGTTATTTTAATCAAAACTAAAGTTGGCTAATCTAAAATACGATTCAAAGCACGATATTGTGATAACATCCACTGCCGATAATTCTGTTTAGCTGGCATCGTCTCCGTCACTTGTAAGACTGGTACCTGATGCTGCTTAGCTAATTTGACCATATTCGTCACTAGCGCATCACTAACTTGTTTGTTTTGCACAAAGTAAGCCACCCGTCGTTGTTTCAAGCCGGTTTGCATGGCTTTAATCACTTTGGGTGAGGGGTCGGTGCCCTTTTCAACCGCCTTTTCAAAGTTGGCGTTACCCACCTTGAACCCCATCGCACGCAACGCGTAATCAAAGACTGGTTCGCTGACAAAGACTTGCTGCGTCTGGCTAGTCCGGGCGACCTTCTTCAAAGCTGTTAACTCCGTCTGGATAGGTTTTAACGACGCTACATACTTTTTAGCATTGGCTTTAAAGTAAGCACGATATTGTGGCTGCTGCTGGCCTAATTGGGTCGCCAAAGCCGCGGCTAATTTCGGCATCGTCTGCGGATCATACCACAGATGGGCATTCGCTCCCATTTGCTTATCCATCACATCTTCCCCCACCCGAATCATTTTTGCTTGTGGAGCATTCTTAGCTAACTTCGACAACCAACTGTCGTAGCCCAAACCATTCGCCACGACGACATCCGCCTTAGCCACGGTCGCGGCTACCTGACTTGTCGGTTCAAAGTCATGCGGGTCGACAGACGGCCGATTAATAATCGACGTCACTTGTACCCGCTTGCCCCCAACCGCCCGCGCCACCTCACCATAAAAGTTCGTCGAGGTAACAACGGTTAACCGGTTCGACTTAGGTGATTGCGTCGTCACCTTCCGACAACCGGTCAATAAACTCCCACCAACTAACAAGCTCAAGCCTAACAAACCAATAACTTTTAGATAATGCCCTTTAAACATCGAAAACCCTCCATCGCTTTTTTAAATCGTAATCATTACTCTTTAAAGATTACCAATAATTAGCCTCGTTGTAAATAGTAACAATTACGTTTTACTATAATTTAAAAAAATGGCTCAAAACAGTGACACCTGTTTCAAGCCATTCTTATTTAGGGGGTTAGTACTTTACTTATCTTGGCGCCGTGCTTTTCCAAGACTGGCCACCACACCGCTCAATCCTAATAACATCAATCCCATCAAGGTCGTTGGTGTCGGCGTCACTTCTTCCGTCTGCGGCAACCTTGTGGCTGATTTAGCAGCTGGTTGCGCTGTGGTTCCAGCCTTTAAGGTCGCGTTAGCCGTTGCAATTGTCATAGTAGCCGGTTGTGCTTGAACTTTAGCCACCGCTAAGTTGGTTGGTTGAACCGCTGACTTAGCTGGTTGCGCATTGATATGATCACCATCCCAAGTCGCACTAGTTGCGGCTTTGGTAGCCGTTTTAGCAGCCGCTGGTTTTACTGCATTGGTCAGCGCCATCCCGGGATCAATCCTATCAGCTTGCCCAGCATCCGTTGGGGTTGAAACAACTGGTACCGCCGGTGTTGGGGTAACCTCATTCGGATCAAGGTTGGGATTAATCGTTGCTCCAGCACTTGAATCAGTATCCGGAGTGATTGGCGTCGTACTAGTACCTGCACCGCCATTAGTATCCGTAGCGGGTGTCGTGGTCGTACCAGTCGTGCCACCATTATGATCGTCGGGCTTAGTCACTACAGCTTTTGCTTGGACGGTCACGGTAATCGTCTTAGTAATGACGTTGCCGTATTCATCTGTATAGCGATAAGTGACCGCATAAGTCCCTGGTACCGCAACATTAACTTTATCAGCATCGGTCACGGTCAACGCATCCAAGCCCAGTGCTTGACCAGCCGCATCCGTGGCACTGACAAAACTATCCGCGGCGGTCCATTGATCACCTTGCGTTAACGTACTGTCTTTAACGTCAACACTCGCTGCCGTAGCAGCCACCGTCACCGTGACCGTCGCTGTGGCGGTATTTTGATAAGCATCGGTCATGGTATACGTCACTTGATAGTGACCTGGCGTCTGCGTATCGACATCACCAGTCACCGCGACATCATCGAGTGCCACCACATTGCCGTTAGCATCCGTCGCGTCATCTAAACCAGCCATAGTATTCCATACTTGGCCTTGCGTTAGCTGAACATCGTGTGCTTTAACACTCACTTGGCTAGCTGCAATCGTGACCGTTACCTTCTTGCT
Source organism: Lactiplantibacillus dongliensis (assembly GCF_005405105.1). Lineage (GTDB taxonomy): Bacteria > Bacillota > Bacilli > Lactobacillales > Lactobacillaceae > Lactiplantibacillus > Lactiplantibacillus dongliensis. Next base: position 25,355 of record NZ_BJDK01000033.1, on the reverse strand, counting down.
TAACGGATTCCCGTTGGCATCAGTGTAACTGTAAGTGACTTGATAAGTCTTGCCGGCTTGACTCGTATCCACTTGGTCGGCGCCAGTGACCGTGACATCACTCAGCGGCACTGGTTGACCAGTAGCATCAGTCGCACTGACGAAATTGTCAGCCGCCGTCCACTTAGCACCTTTAGTTACCGTTACACCTTGCACGTCTAACTTCATCTGACTCGGCGCAACTATAACCGTCGCGGTCGCCGTTGACCCATTAGCCGCCTTATAAGTGACGGTATACTTACCCGGTTTAGTTAAATCAACATCGCTATCAACAGTGACATCTGCCACCGTAATTGCTTGACCCAGCTCATCAGTCGCACTGGTAAAGTTATCTGCGGCCGTCCAAGTTGCGTGGTGCGTTTGGTCAACCGTGGTGTCATGAACCGCCAACGTGGTCTTGTCAACTTGCCACGTATAAGTATCAGCTACGGCCGTATCAGTACCGTTGTATAACGCCATCAATTCAGCAGAAGTGAATAATTGGCCTTCCGTGTTGATCCAGTGACCGAGGTAGCCATCAGTGGTTGGTACGTCGGGAATTTCAGCAGTCTTACCATCTTTGGCGAGCACTGTCTTGGTACCCAAGGTTAAAGTTTTAACACCGGAACCTTTAAGCAACGTATCAAAAGGATTCAAGGCCGTCATATCAAGATTTGATAAATCCAAATCCGTTAAATTAGTCGTATCAAAGAACATATTCCGCATGGCCGTGACTTTGCTCGTATCCCAATTGCTCAAATTAATTGAGGCTAAGTCATAGTCACGATTGAACAAGCCAGTTAATAATGTAATCTTGCTCGTATCCCATTTAGAAAGATCAATCGCCTTCAAAGTCAACATTTGGTTAAAGGTCCCGCGTGCATCGGTCAGGCTGTGTGTATCCCAATTATCGACCGCAATCGCCGTCAAAGCCGCGTCTTGGTAGAACATGTAGGCGGCATTTTGTAGATTGCCAGTATTCCACTTAGAAACGTCTAATTGCGCTAAAGCGGTGTCGCCATAAAACATATTTTGCGCATTAGTCACCTGACTGACATCCCAGTCGGTCGTATCCAAAGCGGTTAAGGCTGACATGCCAAAGAACATCTGGGTAGCAGTTGTTAAACTACTTAGCCCCCAGTTAGCCGTATCCAACTTGGTCAAACTGCTGGCATTATAGAACATATTAAAGGCTGTTGTTAACTTATTCAGGTCCCAATTACTTGTATCTAGTCCATCTAATTTGCCATCTTCCATAAACATCTGCTGAGCATCGGTTAAGCTGCTCAAGCCCCAACTAGCTGTAGCTAAGTTGCTTAAGGCATAATTATAGGCAAACATGCCAAACCCATTAATAACCTGATTTAAATTCCAATTGCTCGTATCAATGTTATTCAAAGCAAAGTCATTCCAAAACATATAACTAGCATTAGCTAATTTACTTAAATTCCAGTTAGTGGTATCTAAAGTAGTCAAGGCATTATTATCACTAAACATACAATAGCCATCAACTAAATTGTTCAAATGCCAAGATGGACCCTCAATCGTTTTCAATTTCGAATCACTAGCAAACATCCCACTTGCAGACTGCAAAACCGGCAAATCCATGTCTGGCATTTTAATTACTTCTAAATTGGTATCCTTGATAAACATATTCCAAGCCTTGGTATCACTACTCAATGTCCATCCAGTTAAGTCTAAAGAGGTTAATTTCGTTAAGTAAGCAAAGGTATCAATGGTACTGGTTGCATTGCTAACATCCCAACCAGCAACGTTCAACGATGTCAGTTGATCATCACCGGAGAAGATCAGATCAAACCGTTGGACCTTGCTAACATCCCAACCACTCAGATCAAGACTGGTTAACCCAACACCATTAAAAATATTGTACATTTGAACAACATTGCCAGTTTTCCAGCCGCTTGGATCAAGCGTAGTCAAATTTTTATCACCCATGAACATGTAGTACATCGAGGTAACCTTGCTCGTGTCCCAGCTGCTGGCATTGAGCGTTGTTAAAGCATAGTCGCCCATAAAGGCTGCGGACATATCAGTAACATGACTCGTATCCCAGCCATTTAGATCCAGACTAGTTAACTTTTCAGCCTGAGCAAAAGCATAATACATGGTCGTTAAACTACTCGTATTCCAATTACTGATTTCCAAGTCTTGCAAATGACTTTGGTAGCCATTTTCAGTACCAAACGCTTCATAAAGTGACTTCAAGCTGTGCGTATCCCATTTATTCAAATCCAGACTGGTTAAGCTATTCGCCACAAAAAAGGTGAATTTCATCGATTCAATTTTACCAGTATTCCAATCACTAATTTGTAAATCAGCTAGACTGGTATCCCATTCAAACATTGAGCCAATATCCGTGACATTACTCATATCCCAACTATTCAAGTTCAAGCTGGTCAGACTAGAATCATTAGCAAACGTGCTGACCATTCGGGTTGCAGAACTCGTGTCAAACATTTCGGGGTTAGTAATCGTCGTTAGGTTCTTTAACCCGCAAAAGACTTGGCTTGAATCTGATGCGGCCGTAACTTTACCATCGAACGTAATCGTTTTAATTAATGTTCCGTACTTCGACCAGGTACCAGCAAAATTATTAAACGTCCCAGCGCCAATATGTAACACCCCGTCTGCATCAATCCGCCAGTTACTGGTCCCAAATGTCCCACTACCAAGATCTGTACTTGTAACTGCTGGTGCAACTGCCAGCCGCATTAAGTTAGCCCGATTAAAACCAGTACTAGTTGCTATTTTTGAGTCAGTTAGTGACAGCGTCTTAACATCAACAGCCGGATCGTCAACTAACTTATCAACAGTAACCGGATCGTCAGTGGTCGCTGGTTCAGTCACCGTCGTAGCCGGGGTAGTTTCAGTCGTCGTTGTTGGATCAGTCGTCTGATTAGTCGTGTCAGTCGTCGGCTTTGGTGCTGGCACCGTTGAATCCGTTTTGGGGGTTGGCTTTGATTCCTCAGTTACTTGTGAATCAGTAGCGTCATTTGAACCGCTTTCATTGCCTTGGCTGGCCTGCTTGGTTGGTGCATCCTTAGAAGGCACCGTCTGACTGGGCGTGTCGACCGCTACAGCTTTAGTTTGATCATCAGTATCCGAGGCCGATGAAGCGGTGGTTTTTGTGTCGTCAGCGGTGGTTGTAGCCGTTACCGTTGGCTTCGTTTGGTCATTAGACTTAGTCTCAGTACTACCGCCAGCCAGCGTAACGGTCTTATCCGTTGAACCGCTAGTTCCTGTGGCCAATGAACTACTGTCAGAACTTGCGGTTGATTCCGTGGTTGTATCGGCCTGTGCCATGGCACTCCCTTGCCAAACCGTCAGCGCAAGCACTCCCGCAAACAGCCAAACCCGGCCCTTTTTATACATCTTATAATGTTCTTTGCCACTCATTGCCGCCGTAGTGTTCAGCTTCGTACTCATGTGCACTATCCCCTTTATTGATGACCTTAACTCGATATGCATTATTTATTTTTATCCACTTAAATATTTATCAACACTGATAGTGTACCCCCTCAACGTGTACAATTCAACTAGCTATTAAGCTGATAAACGCTGATACATAGCCATTCTTATTCTTTTTCACGTGTTTTTTAGCTGGTAAAGGTTGGTTATTAGTAAGCTGGCCACCAAAATTTTCATTAATCACACTATAACTATTACTTATTGCCGATTGTTCGTTCGAAACCAACCAACACTCTTTTTTAAACGAACCAACTATTTTCATCATTAACTTTATTTATACTGACGTTTTCTCAAAAGTTAAGTTAAAACTTTCGCTATTAGTTGAGCCATTAAATTAATTTAAACTGATAAATAAATCAAAAAAATTTCATAAAATAAAAAATCAGCTTAACTAACGTCATCAAAAAACGCCATTAAGCTGATCTTTAGTTATCAGCGTCTTTAACTGGTTGATAGCCATTCGCAACTAATTGATTGCGGAACCAAGTTTCAAACATCAAGCCATACCACACATCACCGACTAAACTCACAATCAAGGCGACATTTTCGATGAAGAATAATCGCATAACCATGTTGACGAGGAGCATCGCTAGAAACGGGACTGCCGACTTAATTGCAAAGAACCGGGTCTGGCAACGGGGACTTAGGACAGCGTAGAACCAGGTAAACAATAGTGCCCACCAATTAAACGAGCCATAAACTTTTTTCGTCTGGCGTTCGCCGTTGACTTCTTTTTCAAATACTTGATCGTGTTTAACCCGCTGTTTCAAGTTAAACCATTCCGCGAACGTAAAGTTCATGTTGGGGCCTCCTGTTTTTAAGCTTTAGCTGCATTATAGCGGGCGCAAGCGGCTAACGTCAAACTAAGCAGCCATCAAAACCGCACCGGAATTGTAATAAATCATTGAACGAACCAACCAGCAGCTAGCCTCCACATCAGTCTATTTCCAGCCGGCCCCTATAATTTTTTTAGATGACAAGTATGACAAAGACCCCTTATTCACTATCTTTTTGCCTCAATTTCTTAACGCGACTGACATTTACCCGTAACATTCCCGGCGTACACTCTGGTCATCAGCTTGAGCATCACGATTGTTTAAGTCTTTGTCCGTAACTAATCGATTGACACGAGAAGGAGAACTATTTTGAAAAAACTAATTCGTACCATCTTATCTACTACTGCCGTTGTCGCTGGCTTCATCATGGCCGGTGCCGTTTCCGCTAATGCGGCAACCACTTACACGGTTAAAGCTGGCGACTCAGCCTGGGCAATTGCTAAGAACCACCAAACCACGGTTGCTAAATTAGAAGCCACTAACCATATTCAAAACCACTTAATCTTACCTGGCCAAGAATTAACGATTCCGGGTACTGGCCAAGCACCAACCACAGCACCAGCCCAATCAGCTAAGCCTAGTGCAATGACTTACACTGGCAGCAACTTGCAAGCCTATGTATTAAGTCAGATGGCTAGCCGGACAGGCGTTTCCGCTGCCACTTGGAATATGATTATCACGCGTGAATCCAACTGGCAACCATACGTCCGTAACAGTTCCAGCGGTGCTTATGGGTTATTCCAGAACATGCACATCCATAGCGGTTCCGTTGAAGCCCAAGTCGATGCTGCCGTAGCCTTGTATCACGCCCAAGGTATGGCTGCTTGGGCGCTTTAACCTCACCATCCCCCAATAACTAACCAATTGAAAATGGCACTCAAACTATGATCGGTTTGAGTGCCATTTTTATCTATCTAAATTCAGTTGGAACTAGTTAAGCATGCCGCCTACCGGTTGGGTTCTAAAATGCTGGAACGCCATGGGCCATTTTGAAGCCAAAGCCCGGTCTTCAAAACTGACCTTGGCCTAAGTCCGAGCAAACCACTCGCACTAAGGCCAACGACACGGCTGAGCATTTTAGAACCCAACCTCTCGGCTAAAACGGCAGCTCAAACGGTTAATAACTTACCGATCAATTAACGCCGGGCGGGTCAGCATTGGCTCAGTGGTGTCGTTTGACTTAGCTGAGTGACCTGCTCGGCTTAGTCAAAGCCCGGCTTATGAGACCGCCCTTCGGCTCATAAACGTGGCCACCACGTTCCAGCCGATGCTGACCCAACCAGAGTGACAACTTAATCAAACTAGTTCCAAACGTATCTAAAGCCATAGCATGGGCGCAAAAACCAACATGCTAGGCCGTATCACCCTGCCATAACTTAATTGGTAAGATATATTCTTTCTTAGTGGTGATACCCTGCATGCGGTCATTTAAAACTTGAATCGCAGTGGTGGCTAAGTCATCGATTGGTTGAACGATGGTCGTTAACGACGGTAATAGCTCCCGGACGGTTTTAGTCCCATCATAGCCAATCAACAACAACTCATCCGGAATCTTACGACCAAGTTCATGCGCTAATTGCATAATCAACGCCGCATCGGTGTCGTTCGACGAAAAGATTCCCTCTATCTCTGGATGATCAATTAACAATTGCCGGAAAAGCTGCTTTTTTCGTCCTTCTGGTAAATTAAAATCAATCTCATACGTGCTCGGTGTTAGCCCATGTTCCCGCATCACTGCTTCATAGGCATCCCGCCGACGTCTGGCAGGCGTCGCCAATTCACGCGGCCCATTGATATGGATAATATGCTGTGCGCCTTGATCAATCAAGCGCGTTGTCGCGACGACGCCACCGCGATAATTATCGGATTCTACAATTGGAATATCTTGGTTCATAATCCGATCAATTGCGACAATCGGTAAGTCTCGATGTTCATATTGCTTGATGCCTTGATTATGAGTCCCGACAACTAGGCCATCAACTTGCTTGGTGAGTAACTCATTCAAGTAGGCCGTTTCCTTAGCCGGATCATTCATTGAATTACCAATCAATACTTTGAAGCCTTGTTGGTATAACTTCATCTCCAACGCCGCTGTCAGTTCACCGAAAAAGGGATTCGCGACGGTCGGTAATAAAATCCCAATCAAATTGGTCTTATTTTTATAAAGCTGGCGTGCCACCACATTTGGATGGTAGTCCAATTCTTTAATCGCGGCATACACCTTATCAATCGTCGCTTGACTTAAATAGCCCCGCTTATTCAACACCCGCGAAACTGTCGTCTTTGACACTTGGGCTAACTTAGCCACATCGTCAAGTTTAGGTGCCATCCAGTGGTCACCGCCTTTCTGGTAAATTTCATCTAGCTTTTAGTATTATACCGTAAAAAGGCTTCGGACGAAAAAACGGAACGGTTACCCGCTCCGCTAATGCCGCTATGCTCGTTTTAATTCTTGTGCCGCTAACGCAAAATCACCTAATGTTGCCGAACCATTATTAGCCATTAAGGGCACCGTCAAATAGTCTGCTAATGCTGGTACAGTTACATATCCATTCAATAACGTCTTAAAATCACGCCGAACTTTCTGCAGAAAGCCTTCGCTAACCACGCCGCCACCAAAGACAATCTTGTCCGGTCGAATCGTCAACGTCGTCTGTAAAGCCGCTTGTGCAACATAATAACTCATAATGTCCCAAACTGGATCAGTTAAGGGGACTTCAGAACCGGGCCGCCCCGTCCGGGCTTCAAACGTTGGCCCGGCCACTAAGCCTTCCAAGCAGTCACCATGGAATGGGCAAATACCTTTAAAAGCTAAATCATCCGGATGCCGTTTGACTAAGACATGACCCATCTCAGGATGACCGACTGCGCCCAAGAATTGACCGTTAATCACGGCACCAGCCCCGACACCCGTCCCAATCGTATAATAAACGAGTGAGTCCAATTGCGCATTCGTTAATCCGGCCATCACATATTCACCATACGCCGAACCATTAACATCAGTTGTCCAAGCCACCGGACAATCTAAAGCCTGACGAATCGGCCCCACAAAATCAGTCTGTGACCACCCGGGTTTCGGTGTTTTGGTAATAAAGCCATAGTCATCAGCATGCCGGCGTATCTCGATCGGCCCAAATGAGGCAATTCCAATGGCATCTAACTTAAATTGTTTAAAATAATTAATCGTCGCCGTCAACGTTTCAGCTGGAGTCGTGGTTGGAATGACCGTTTGATTTTTAATGCGATAATCCCCATCACCCACCGCGCAGACAAACTTAGTGCCACCCGCTTCAATACTTCCTAATAACATCGTCATTCCTCCCAATTAATACTGATTTGCTTGACCGTTTAAGGCAAACAACTTGGCCGTCACCGTTACGGCTTGATCCGTTTGCAATTGCAGTGACTTAGCGGTGTCGTCATAAAAGCGCTCCGTAAAGACAACCGTCCCACCATTGATAAAGAGCTCTATCGAACTCGTATCAATAAAGAGATCCAACTCCAATGAGTCCCGGTCAGTTGCAGTCACCGCATAGCGGGCATCTGGTCGATCAGCGCGGTGCAAGACCAAATCCCCCGTTGCTTGATCAAAGGTCAGACTAACAACCGCCTGTTGACTCGCATTCATCAGACTAATCGTACTCTTTAACTGTTGTGTCGCCGTTAAATCTAAACTGGCCTTGAATTCGGCCTGTTCCAGATTGTTACCAAAGTCAGCTGTGCCGTTGACCGTGGCTTGCTGATTCAGTAAGGTCTGCGTGCGTAATGCCGCTACTTCACGGACTGGCTGCATCACTAACTGGTGACCTTTTAGCGTCAGTTCTCGTGGTAACGTCAACGCGCCAGCCCAACCATCAGCTTGTTCTGGCATCTGACTTTCCCACATTGCCATCCAACCTAACACCACGCGCCGGCCATCCGGGGTTAACACCGTTTGGGTCGCATAAAAATCATGGCCGTGGTCTAATTCCTGAAAGTCAGTCCGATGTTGAAGTTGTGGCTGTTGATAATCGAGTTGCCCAATAAAGTACCCCGTTTGGAACAAGTTCAAATACTGTTTGTCAGTAGCCTTAATCCCTTGTGGCGATGTCAATAGGACTTGTTGACCATTTAAGTTAAACAAATCCGGACATTCCCACATAAAGCCTTCATGTTGGACATCTTTGGCACCAGCGATTGGGCCTAAATACGTCCAATCCATTAAGTCATCTGACCGATACAATAGCACGCGCCCTAAGCCCTGTTGATCTTGACTGCCTAGAACCAGGTAATAATGGTCATCAGCTTGCCAAACTTTTGGGTCCCGAAAATGCTGCGTATTATCAACGGGCGCCTTAGCAATAATTGGATTATGCGCATACTTGGTAAAGTGAATGCCGTCGGTACTGTAAGCCAAATTTTGATTTTGCCAGAAGTGATCAGGATCATTGTCACCATAATAATGATGACCGGTGTAAATCAAAAATAATTTATCATCTTTAACCACGGCACTCCCAGAAAAGCAGCCATCCTCATCTTCGGAATCACCGGGTGTTAGTGCGGTCGGCAACGTTTCCCAACTGACTAAATCTTTACTGCGGGCATGACCCCAATGCATGGGACCCCATGCTGCCGAATAGGGATAGTACTGATAAAACACATGATAGTAACCTTGAAAATAGCAAAAGCCATTCGGATCATTCATCCAACCACCAGGGGTCATCAGATGGTAGCCGAGGCGGTAGCGATTATTCGTAACTTCAATTTTAGTTGGCATGTTTAGTTATTCCCTTCTGTAAGTTGCGTTGTTGATTTCTTTTCGCGCTTAATAAATGGATCCCCGTTCACATCTTGATCATCCTTCTTCAGAATAAAGAAGGCGTATATTCCAGCTAACAAGACGATTCCAGAAATGACCCGGAAAGTGACACTGTACCCAAAGTGATCGCGGAACGCTCCGAGTGGCGTTGATAAGATCACTTGCCCCACTTGAGCGGCGACTTGAAAACCGACCATATATAACGTGGCGGATAATTTTGTATCAAAATGCAACGTAAAGTAACGGAAGACTGGCAAGCAGAATAACGGCACTTCCAATGAATGCAACATCTTGATTAGTGAGACTGTGACAGGATCGGTCGCAAATCCACACGCGCCAATTCGAATACACATCACAACCATTCCGAGTAATAAGGTCTTGCGAACCCCAATCTTACGCATAATCAAGGGTACAACCCCCATCATAATGGCTTCAAAGAAGACTTGAATAGAGTTTAAGGTGCCATACATATGTTGTCCCAATGCTGGGGTGGCGAATAAATTGGTATAGAATTCTGGGAACATTTGTTGGTCAAAGACGGTATAAAAAGTCCAAGTAAACATGATGAAAATAATCATTTCCCAGAGTTCCCGCATCTTTAAAACACTAAACATTTCTTTTAGTGAGGGGGACTTAGCTTCGGTCCCAGCTGCGACCTGAGCTAGATCTACTCGGCGTTCAGCGGCTGGATGCCAGAAAAGCAAATCTAGTAATAGTAACAAGCCAAAACCTGAACCAAACCAGAAGTTTAATTGCGGATTAATCACGAATAGGAACCCAGCTAACAAGGCCACTAACGCATAACCAAATGATCCCCAGGCCCGAGCTTGACCATATTCAAAATCAAATTGACGACTAGCCTTTTCCGCAAAGGCTTCTAGCACTGGTGAAGCTGCTAAGAATCCAGCTGAAAGGACGATTGAGCCTACAATGATACCGATTACAAATTGGTGTTTTAACAATGGTGCGTAGACCCAAGTAAAGAACGGTCCCACTAACGTTGCCAATGTGGCACAGGTCACTAGCAACGTCCGCTTTAAAACTAACTTATCTTGTAACGCCCCGTAAACAAACATCAACACTAAGGTCACTGCCGAATTCGCGGAATAGATTGTCCCAACCGCACTACCGGATAAACCCAAGCCGTTCTTAGTTGAAGTCAACCAAAGTTGGAAGAAGGACCACCAAACACCCCAAGATGCGAAGAATAGCAATAACGTCACGGAATTTTGAATATAAGACCCATTTTTTAATAATTTAAAATCAAATTTCTTGCTCAATTTAAAACCCTCCCAGGAAATTAATCGTCGGTATGCTAACCGGTTAGTATATCCTTGAAAACGTTTTCTATTATAGCCACGTTTCATTTTTATGTCAACCGGTTGTCATATTTATTTTTTGACACGAAAAAGCTCGTTAATCACCAACGACTAACGAGCTTTTATGATTAAAATCTAGATTGGTTATGCTGGCTGAACTTTCGACGTAATCTTCGCTTTATTCAACAAGACTGAACTTGTCACCACGGACAATGAACTAAACGCCATGGCCAACCCAGCCAATTCAGGACTAAGCGTCAAGCCAATGGCGAAGAAAATTCCGGCGGCAACTGGGATACCTAAGACATTGTAGATAAAGGCCCAGAATAAGTTCAACTTGATACGGTTAAAGGTCTTCTTGCTCAACGCTAAGGCCCGATCCACATCCCGCAAGTCATTCTTAACGAGTACAATCCCACCGGCATCAATCGCGATATCTGTACCGGAACCCATTGCAATCCCGACATCAGCAGTCGTCAAGGCTGGCGCATCGTTAATCCCGTCACCAACAAAGGCCACTTTACCGGTTGCTTGCAAGGCTTGCACCTGTTCGGCTTTATCACCTGGCAAGACATCCGCAATCACATCGTCAATCCCGACTTGATCCGCTACAGCTTGCGCCACGCGTTGATTGTCACCGGTCAACATGACGGTCTTTAAGCCCCGCGACTTCAAAGCCGCAATCGCTGCCTTGGAGGTTGGCTTCGGCATATCTTGAATCGCAATCAAACCGATGATTTCATCAGCAACACCCACAACAACGACCGTTTTCGCTTCATTTTGCAACTTAACCGCCTGTTGTTCGAGTTCATCGCTGAGCTTGGCCGTCGTTAATAACTTAGTGTTACCGACAAAGCCAGTCTGGCCATCAATCGTGGCCGACACCCCTTTACCTTCAATCGCTTTGAAATCATCGACTGGTAAAGCTGCAATGGTCGCCGTTTTGGCACGCGCTAAAATTGCGGCGGCTAAGGGATGCTCTGATGATTCTTCTAAGCTGGCTGCCACTTGCAAGACTTGTTGCTGGTCACCCACGATATCCGTGACTTGGGGCTTGCCAACCGTAATCGTCCCAGTCTTATCAAAGACCACCGTCTTCACATCGTTTACGGCTTCTAAGACTTCACCGTTCTTAATCAAGATTCCCATCTTAGCGCCCCGGCCCGTTCCGACCATTAATGCAGTTGGTGTGGCCAACCCGAGCGCACATGGACAAGCAATCACAACGACCGAAACCGCAAAGATCAAGGCGCGAGCGATACTGGCATCGAGGAAGACATACCACGTTAAGAACGTTAAAATCGCTAAAATCAACACAACCGGAACAAAAATGTCCGAAACTTTGTCGGTCAACTTTTGAATCGGCGCATGACTATTTTGGGCCTTCTTCACGAGGTCGACGATTTGGGACAACATCGTCTGGTCACCAATCTTGTTAGCTTTAAACAAGAATGTCCCGGTACTGTTCATCGTGGACCCAATCACGGCATCATCGACACTTTTTTCGACGGGCATACTTTCACCAGTAACCATTGATTCATCTAAAGTCGAACTGCCTTTTACGATGACCCCATCAACCGGGACTTTTTGCCCGGGTTTAACCCGAATCACATCGTTTAGTTCAACTTCGGCTAAGGGCACTTTAACGAACTCGTTGCCCCGTAAAACTTCGGCGTCCTTTGCTTGCAAATTAACTAACTTTTCAACCGCGTTAGACGCATTGTTGCGCATCCGTTCCTCGAAAACTTGGCCTAATAAGACGAAGGTCGTAACAAAGGCAGCACTTTCAAAGAAGACTGGTTGCTGCGTTGCCATCGCATAAATACTATAAAGATACGCAGTTGCCGTCCCGATTGCCACCAAGGTATCCATATTCGAATGATGCTTCTTAAATGACGACCAAGCACTCTGCACAAACGGCCCCGTGGCAACTAACATGATAACGGTCGTCAACGCTAACTGTGTCCAGTCCCCACCGGGCAACATCCAACCAAATGGCATAAGGATCATATTCGCTAACATCGGTAATGAGAAAATCAGCGAGATCCAAAACCGTTTCGTAATCGTCATCACTTAATCACCACTTTTCCTTGAAACATATCCATCCCGCAACTATAGGTGAATTCACCAGCAGTGTCGGTGGGAATCGTCACCGTCTGGGGTTGGTTCAACGGTAGGTCACTAGTAAACTTCAAATCCGTTGACTGTACCACGTCCAAACAGCCTTGCGAACTGGTACGGTCGAATGTTAACTGGGCCGGAACACCTTGTTTTAAAGTTACGACAGCGGGATCATAGCCACCAGCCACCGTAATCGTTTGTTTTTGTTGTGTATTTGTCATAATAATAGCCTCCGTTTTACTTAATGATTAACTTGCCGTGAAACATATCCATGCCACAAGCCCATTCGTATTCGCCGGGCTTGCTCGTATCAATCTGAACTGTTTCCGCTTGATTCTGCGGTAATGCTCGGTTAATCCCAAAATCACTGAAGACCACGTGATCCAAACAACTGGACGCATCTTTACGCGTAAAGTTCAGAACTGCGGGCACCCCTTGTTTTAAAACAACATTTTCTGGTGAATAACCCCCGCTGACTTCGATATCGACACTTTGTTGATGATCGGTCACAGTCGCGTCGACACTAGCTACGGCATGTTTGCCGAAGAACCACCAAAGAATGAACCCGATAATCGCCAACCCACCAATCAACACTAAAATTTTTGTCATTTGAAACCAACCTCTCTCTTTAGCCTGTTTATTTTTATGATTACACTTGTAAACCTCAAAAACCAGTTTAGTCTTATCGTTTACATTTGTCAACGATAAGATTCAACCCAAATTAAAAGTGCCCACCCGCAGATGGACACTGACTAGTTATTAATGACGCCGGCGATACACAAAGCCACCGACTAGCGCTGATAACCACAGACCAATTAGTGGTAACCAATGACCTGTCCTAGACTCATCCGTCTGGGGCAGCTGCGATGCTGGATGCGTGACTAACGGTCGCAGGACTGGCTGACTAGGTTGTAACTGGTCACCTTGTCCCACCATTGCCGTTTCAATGGGTGCGGTGGCAGTCGGCTTAACAGCTGGTCGATGGGTGCCATGTGCTGGCCGTTCATCGGTCCCCGTCGTCAAATGATCACCTTCTGAATCAGTCACTGCAGACCCATTATCAACTGGCATATAAATAACGGTTAGGTCACGATCCGCTTGCTCGGCAGTAATCCCGGTTTCAGCCGCCACGACCGGCTGTTGCGCTTTGTAACCCTTAATCATTGGTGAGACTTGGGCTGGGAACGTGGTTTCAGTTCCGGTCCAAGCTTGCCAAGTTGTATTCCCCGTGACCAAATCTTGTCGTCCGGTACGTTGAAAACTTAACGTGGTCTGCCGCAGCGGTGCGGCCACGGCCCCATTGGTATAGGTATAATGAATCGTTTGCGTCACGGTTTTAGTGTCAGTCACTGAATTGTGACGGTGGGCTAGTTGCACTAAATACGTTTGGGGCTCAGTCCCGAACGTGACATCATTAGTTGGATAGGTACTGCTGACAATGCGATAACCCTGTTGCTTATATTTGTCCAGCTGTGCAGCTAATTGATAATTACTAGTACTACCAAACTTGCCGGTTAAATTAACGGTTTGTAAGATTTTATCCGCCGTCATATCACGATAAATCACGCGAATCGGTCCCACGGCCAACGGATGGTAAGTCACGGTCAATTCACGATTACGCGTCGTTGGCGTGATTCCCGTCTGCGCCGCCACTTTAAGTTGGTCAGCTTGATAACCTGCAATCATTGGCGACACTTTAGCCGGCAAGTTAATAGTTGCTGGTGTCCAGGCGCCCCAACTCACTTGCTTCGTCACTAAGTCCTGCCGACCCTGGCGCTGGAAAGTCAGTTGCGTCACTACATCGGCCGCAGCTTGCTTGCCAGTGGCATAACGATAATGAATCGTTTGGGTAAAGACATGTTGTTGCGACGTTTGCACCCGTTGATGTTTAAAGTGGATTGTCACAACTTGATTGTTCTTGCCGAATTGGAGTTGGCCAGTTGGATACGTCCCGACTAATTGGTAACCTTGTTTATGTTGTTGCTGAACAATCGTTTGAATCTGATAATCGCTAGTATTGGCTGGTAATCCGCTCAATGTATCAGTTTTCAGCGTTTTATTGGTATCATCATCCACATAATTAATCGTAACTTTAGTCGGATTCTGCCGATACGTGAGAATCACAGTCATCGTTTGTTCCGCATATGTGCCCGTTAATTGACCCGGCACTACTTGATACGTATAGCCAGCAATTTCTGGCGCAGTTAACTTAAATTGATGACCAACCTGACCGGTAAACTCATCAGGTTGGTGTAACTCACGTCCTTCGGTATCTTGATAACGGACTGTTAAAGTGCCCATTACCGCCCGATACGTGAAGGTGATTGTTTGGGCGTCTTCGCCATACGTCCCTTTCACAACACTATCTGGTCCAACCAGCTGATAACCAACGAATTCTTTAGCGGCCACCTGATAGTCATCATCAATCACGCCACTCAATTTCTCAGCATCCGCAATGGCATGCCCAGCTTCATCGACATAGTTCACCGTAACCGGCGCGCCTAAGTTATAGTACGGTGTATAGATAGTGACTAATGGCGTCCCCTCACCATCTTCGTCGATTTCGCCATGGGCATCAAAAAATGTCGCGACTAAATACATATAGAACTTTCGCGGATAGGTCGTTTCACCTTCGTCTTCATCGCCATCAAGGAAGATTTGATCATCGATTTTATGGAAAGTGATTTGATCGCCGTTCAATGTATAACCGCCACCAGAAGCCGTATAGTATTTGTAGATTGGTTCCCCTTTAGCTGTAAAACCGACCATATTAAAAAACTCATGATATTGTCCGGCTTCCACATTACCTAAAGTTACCCCTTGAGGCGCTTTAATTGGATTATGCATGGTATATTCATGATTAATCGGAATATAGGCCATTGGATTCTCTATGATTTGGCCTTCATACTTCAGATCTGCATATTGACCTAGCTTTAAAGTCGATAAATCAACAATCTGGTTATAACGAATGTCTAGATTCTTGATTTGAGTCAGTCCCGTAATCGGGGTAATATCACTAATCCGGTTCAACTCTAAGCCCAAATCGGTTAGCTTGGTCAAGCCTTGGAGTGGCGTAATATCGGTAATGTCCCCATACACTGACCCCGGATTAAAGTTAAGATTATTACCTAAATGCAAATTCGTTAGGTTGGTAGCGTACTCTAAGCCAGCCAAGGAAAAGGACTGTTGACCATCAATATGCGTACCAAATTCCCACTTTTTGCCATCAATCGTCGTCCAATTATTCGTATCAAACGTTGTTAATCTTGCCAAACTTTCCTTCGTGATATCACTGACTTGATGCCAGTTTTCATCTGGAAAGGCGACGGCTAAATTAACTAACACGATTTGTTGTAGCTGTTTATTCGGCATCCAAGCATCAATGGATTCGGCCGGCGTCACCGCTTTCGCTTTTACAACTGGTACTACCGACTTCGTAGGTGCTACCGAAGTTGCCGCGGATTCCGCAACACTTGAACTGGATGTCGCCTGACTAGTTACCGCCGACGATACCTGCGTCCCGGCGGTTGCGGACATCGTGTCGTCCGCCGATGTAGCCATTGACTGTTCCGAATCTGCAGACGCGCCAGCACTCGTCGCGGATGTTGCCGATTCAGCTGACTCCACAGTGACTGCTGTCGCACTAGTCGGCGTGTCTACTTCTGGAACCAGTTGGTTTGATGGCAGCACTTGACTCGTCCCAGCCATTGACATCGACGTGGCTTCAGCGGGCTTAACTGTTTCTGCGACTACTGCCACAGATTTCCCAACTGTCGTTGCCGCTTGCGCTTGATACGTCCACCCGCCAAACACTAACGCTGACGAAAGCACACCCAACATCAACCATTTCTTATCAGCATTATACATAACACCAGTATCTCTAAAACAACTTACCTTTAACACAATTCTCTCCCCCAAAGTATTTTTTATTAAACAGCTTTCCCCAAAACTAATATACCTGTCTAATGAGTTTATTATAAATTTACCGTGCAAAAATTACTAGCCCCCAAACGACATTATTTGTCGTCAAAAAAATACCGATCGCCATGAGTTGCCCACTGCAATCGGTATTGCTTAAAAACTAATTTACTTCATAACACCAAAGCCGCCAGTCCAGCCAATCTTTTCTTTAGCAGCCAATGTCATCTGTAAGAAACCTAAACTTTCCAATTCACGTGCCCGTTTCAATGAACCGGCATCAACAAAGGCCACGCCACTATCGGTTAAAGCATCGGCTAAAACTGCCTTAGCATCGTCCGCATCACTAGCGGCCATCACTGTCGTTTGCGCATCGCCAACCTTACGACTTTGTAAGGTTGCGGCAAAAGTCGTGTTAAACGCCTTAACCACTTTTGACTCTGGTAATAAAGCGGCAATTTCAGCGGCGGCTGAACTATCAGCTGGCACCACTAAGGCATCCCAAGTGTCAAAGTTCAATGGATTGGTAATATCCACGACGACTTTGTGCGCTAACGCGGCTTGGTTGGCTTTGGCAATGCTAATTGCGGCGGGATAAGGAACCGCTAGTACTACAATGTCGCCAAGATCAGTGACGGCATCGCTGTGACCTAAATAAGTCACTTGATTGCCACCCTGCTTGAAGACATCACCAATTGCTTGACCCATGTTACCTTTACCGAAAATCGTTACTGCTGCCATCTGACAAACCCCCTGATTAATAAATTTATTTATAGTGTTACTTTCAACATACGGGTTTTAGTTAAAAAGGTCAACTAATTAGCTCAGAAGCTCCAAGCTTTTCCCGGGTGCATCTTTTTAATCATATATTGATAGCCTCTCTGCGTCATAAAAGCAGTCGTCAACTGACCGAGCTTCACTTTGGTCTGGTAATACGGCGTATAGGCCGGCACCAAGCCATGCAAAGCGGTCTTATCACCAGTCGGATCGTTGAACCGATAGAGTTGGATCTGATGTTGGCCATCTTCCTTGACTAAGTAGTAAAAGCTAACGCCATCATCCTCAGAATCCTGCATCAACACGTACCACGTCACCGTCTGATCGTGAATCACATGATATGTGTAGCGACTACCCGTATCCAAATCCTTGTTAGTGATATCGTTATAATACATTGAAAAAAGCGTCATCTTCGCCCGCGATGATAGCCGTTGCGACCCCACCGCCAAGCGTTGAATCTGCCGTACATTTTGATTAGCCGCAGAAACTTTCGTGACGACTTTCGTTCGTTGAACCGCCTCATTATTCTGAACCAGGCCCAACATTAAGAGGGCCCCAAGAATCGCCGCAATCAAAAACAAACCATTCAAGACTTTAAAGTATCGCAATTCTTGATCCGCAAAATGTTTTGGCGTAACGGATAAAGATGCGGTTGCCGGTTGATCCGGGACCACTGTCGTTGCCAAAAGCTGTCGATTCAACAACATGTTGCAACTGACAAAAACGACACTACCGATTAGTAGTCCAACCATGCCCACAATCACTACCGGCGTTGGCGCAGGCGTCACGATCCACGGCAACCCGATACTAATTATGACCACAATTAAGCCGACTCGTTCCAACCGCATCAGCCAGCGTAACCGCGGTGACTGCTTAATTTCGGTCCGATAAAAGAAGCGCCGACTAGCCCGAATTTGTTGTGGCAACATTGTGCGGTGATAGTGTTGCCGATCACTAATAATTTGTTGCTTCAATCGCGCAAACCGCCATGCCAATACCAGTCCAACCAGTACGACGAGAATTAGCCCAATCTTTATGCCCACGATTTAGCCCCCCTATGACTTGCTTAATAGCCTAAGTTTACGGCTTTTACGGCTGGCATACAAACGACCTTACCCTTTCTTAACCCCACTTTCAAATGTACAGCTTAGCTAGTTTTGTCATATTTCCATCACCCAATACTTTCATCGACACCATTATCCAACAGCACGTTTCCACAACTCCCCGGTCACCGCCAACAATAGCGACAAATCTCAACTCATCATCAAGCTGCCATCTAGACCGGAACTTTTTAACGCGTTTGACACACAGTTGTAACTTAGCCACGCTAAACTCAGTCCCAATCGATTAACTAAAAACTCGAGTGCAATTAACTCAGACACAGAATCATAGAATAGGAGTTCTACCATTGAAAAAATTATTACGCAATCTCTTAACCACGTCCGCCATCGCCACCGGCTTAGTTGTTGTCAGTGGGCTATCCGCTAACGCCGATACCACGACTGCCCCTAGCCAACCAACTTATACGGCACATCAATCTCAGCGGTATGGTTATCGTCAAGCACCAACAACTAGTTATGCGACAGCGACATCAACAACGGCCACAATTAGTACAAGTTCAAACAGTAGTACCGGTTCATCATCAAGTTACACCGGCACAAACCTAAAAAGCTATGTGTTAAGTCAAATGGCTTCACGGACTGGCGTTTCGGAAGCTACTTGGAATACCATTATTACCCGCGAATCTAACTGGGAACCTTATGTTGTAAATAGTTCTAGCGGTGCTTATGGCCTATTCCAGAATATGCATATTAGTAGTGGCTCGGTAGAAGCACAAGTGGATGCCGCCGTCAGTTTGTATGAGGTGCAAGGGATGAGTGCTTGGGGTTATTAAGGATTAGCTGAAATATGATTAGAACCCACTGAATTCACATCTCTGAATTTGGCAGGCTTTTTGCAGCAAAAAAGCGATACTAAGTAAATCCTCAGTATCGCAATTATGTGGTGATGAATCTCTTACTGCTTCTCATTCAATTCAAGCCTTCTTTTATCTCATTTTAAGTCTTATTTAGCTGCACGTCGGTTACGATAAATCATCCAGAATAACGCACTGGCTAAAGCAGCAATTGCGGCGATTAAGCTACCAATTAACCACCAGTTAGTTGTTTCAGCAGTATCTGCTTCAAGCACCGTCTTCGTCAATGACTCAGCCTTGGCGGGGGTAATCGTGAAGTTCTTCTTAAAGTTCCACTTATACTTGCCTTGTTCCGAATCAGCTTTGACATGCATCGTATACTTACCGGCCGCCAACTTTTTGGTCCCATCGCCTAATGCAAAGTGGAAATTACTGTTAGGTGCCATCCGCATATCCTTTCGAGTCGTCTTTAACAACTTTTTATTGCTACCAGCTTTGGTAAGGTAGCTGGTCACTTTTAAGTCATTCATGATAACGGCCCGCGGATTCTGAAGTTGGGCAGTAATGTAGTTATAATTGTCAATTTTTTGCGGTCCAACTGACAGTAAATTCATGGTTGGTTTGACTGTCTGCTTGGTTTGTTCACGCAATTGCAACGGGATGCTATAAGCAAATTGGTTTCTAACAACTACACCTTTCTTAGTATTATCTTTGTCATCGATTACATGTTGCTTAATCACAATACCCCCTAAAGCAGTACCTTTAAGCAACCCGGTTGGCATTTCTACCTTGATTGGGATACGTTTACTTGTTTTAGCTGCTACTGAAACCTTTTTTTTATTACTTGTTGATTCCTGAATATTAAAACCCAGTGACGTATCAATTTCTGGATTTTCATTGGTATAGTCAATGTTTCCACCATTACTAGTAGTTGCAAGATTTACATTAACATCATATTTTCTTCTAACTTTATCACCATTATTAATCTTAATATATATAACTTGTTTCTGACCAGATTTCATTTTAAGGTCAAAGTAGCTAGTATTATTTTTAACCTGATTAGTTGGTAACTCAGGTTGTACAAAAAATTCATTTTTTTCTGCATTAGCCGAAGCTGTGAGACTTAAACAACTCAGCCCGACGAGTAATCCTAAAATCCAACCTGACTTTTTAATCATAAATTACCTCCTTTTAATTCTGTAATATCACATTTCTGAGCCAACTCAAATTTTTCAACCAATCTAAAACAAATATCAGCGACTTAAATTCCAAGTTAATGTAGATGTATATTTTCCTGAAGGTGTCCACGGTTGAATTGTAATTTTAGGGTTTTTATATGTTTGATAAAAATCCCCCGCTGCATACTTAGGACTGTCACTCGTTCCTATACTTTTAAACAAAACTCTACCCCCTGTGGCTTCCCAATTTAATGGACGCAATACCGAAGACAGATCGCTGATCTGACTGCTGCTGTTTGACTCCCCTGGCTCAAATTTCAGTGTATTAGCTGAAATCATACCTCTGTCACTTTTAAAATCTGTGACTTTCATAGTAACCTCCCAATAATGATCCTCTTTAGTATTAAGAACATGTAGTTGTCCAGGCATTTTACCATCAGCAGTTGTCAGACCGTCACTGGATTCAACCGTATTGAATTCAATTTTGGGAACTTCTTTTAAAGACAACTCATTACTACTACTTCCTGTAACATTAATAACTGCCTCACTACTATCTTCCAATTTAGCCTGACTAATAACTGGCATAAACAACATTGCTGACATACCAAGCGTTATTAAACTCAATTGTTTTTTCATAGTCTTATCCTCCCATTTCTAAGCGACTGATTTCAATTCTTCTTAATTAGCATTTCTAATTAAAATAACACCGATCATCACCACCTTTAATATGTGCTTATTATGCATTTGTCCATATCGATCAAATAAAAATTCAAGGTCTCATTTTCAACTCCCAAGTTAACTGGGAATTATACTCACCTGTTGGTGCCAAGCCTCGTAACTTGATACCAAATGCGTCAGCCGCATAATTTACTGTAAACGTCCCGGTCGTCCCAACACCTGCTTTTAATGCCGTCCCACCTTTAACTAGATTACCAACCGATTGCGCTACCGGAAGCTTACTATTATCACCACCGCTGACAGTTTGACCGCTCGCATTTAGATTTAATATGGCACCATCTAAGGTTTGCCCTTTAGCATCCTTAAACCCATTGGCACTAACCGTGACCATCCAGCCAGCTTTCTTTTGACTGTTAACAACCTTTAAGCTACCAGTAGCCTTGGCGTTATGACTTTGACCAGCGGCAACGGTCCCAAAACTGACACTTGGTACACTAACTAAAGCTAACTTGCCATCGGAATCTTTCTTATCCGCTTTGTCTTTGTCGTCCTCAGCTTTAGTTTTATCTACGTCCTCGTCTTCCGTCTTTTCATCGTCAGATTTGGTTGCGTCTGTCTTCTGAGTCTCAGCGTCTTCTTCGGCCTTAGCTTCATTCTCTGCTTGGGCTTCTTTCGCTTTATCCTCACTCTCGTTCTTAGCGTTTTCTTCGGCTTCCTTTTTCTTGATTGCGCTTTCATCTTTAGCTTTATCAGCTACCACTTGAGCTTCTTCCTCAGCCTTGGCCTTGCTTTCAGCCTTAGCTTGTTCTTCAGCTTGTTTCTTTTCTTCCGCCAGTCGCTCAGCTTCTTCTTTCTGCTTCTTTTCTTCTTCAGCCTTGCGTTCCTGTTCTTCACGCTCTTTTCGTTCCTGCGCTTCTTTTTCCTTTTGGGCTTGCGCTTCCTGTTCCTTGCGTTCTTGCTCTTCTTTCTCCTGTCGTTCTTTTTCTTCGCGCTCTTTTCGTTCTTGCTCTTCTCTTTCCTTTTTGGCCTTTTCTTCTTGTTCTTTGCGTTCCTGCTCTTCCTTTTCGGCCGCTACTCGTGCCTCGGCATCTGCCTGTGCTTGCACACTAGTCGTTGCTTCGACTCGTGGTGTTTTCACTCGCTCAGTCACGGGCGCTACCGACAATGTAATCGCACTTAGCGCGGCAATGATTAGCTGTCTTTTCATCAGGGCTGCCTCCTCATTGGGGGTTGTCCAGCGTTACAGTCGTCATTTTTCTGGTCGTTTTTTCAGTAGCACTTATCTTGATCACCATTTAATTTAGTGTCTTATCGCCTCCTGTTCACATTAGTCATCAGAATGAAATAACTTAAATCTAATTGACTTGATAACTTTATGTCGTGTAATAAACTTAACAAATTGATATTCAGCTGACAAAAGATACGCTCATGTTTTTTTACTGATCACGAACATCATGTTAAGAATCTTGCTATAAACCGGTTTAGACTAGTATTTTAGCTCAACGAAAAAACAGTGCTCTAACTCAATACTTAAGTACGACCAATATTAAGCCAGTCATTATTTCAGACCCAGTTAGATTTTTACAACAGCTTTCTCGATTGACTTAACCCCAGTCAGGCTATTTGACCATTAACCTAATCGACAACAAAAAAGTCGCTAACGATTGGCTAAAAATGCCAAATCGTTAACGACTTTCCAAAAATTCTAATTTTCAACACTGCTTAATCCTTGTGCTGGTCTTTTTGTTCCTGCAATTGTTGTTCCAAATCCTTAATCTTGCGTTGTTTTCGGTAGATATACCAAATAATCAACAAGAGTAATAAGAGAATCAACACCCCAATCACAATCCATAGCCACCAATTCGTCTGCTGATCAATTACGGCGGTCTGATTCAAGTTCTTCGCCTGATCACCCGTAATTGTAAAGTCTTTAGTGAACGTCCAGTGTTGCTTCTTCGAAGCCACACTGACTTTAGCCGTATATTTACCCGGCTTTAACGCTTGCTTGCCTAACTTCAATGGCAACTCGTAGACCGAACTTGGCGCCATCTGACCATGTTCATTCTTTTGTTGGTATACGACTTTACTGCCAGCCTGATGATAAATCTTCACGCTAGTCTTTAATTGATTCAAGAACGCGGCGGTATGATTTTCCAGCGCCAGTGTAATCTGGTTATAGTGATTACTCTGACTGCCTTTAATCGCCCCCAACGTCAACTTGTTTTTCGTGAGGTCTTTTTTGCCATGCAAAACGACCGCAATGGTATACGAATATTGGTTTTTAATCGCGACCGAAGACTTATTCTGTGATTTATCGGCCTTCTTCAAGAAGGTCAAGCCACCAACTAACACGCCGTTATAGGCTGTTTGAGGCATCTGCACTTTGAAGTGAACGACCTTACTAGCGCCTTTTTTAAGCTTCAATTGCGTTGTCTTAGTCGTCACTACTTGCTCAAAGTGCGCCGGTAGATCGATACTTTTATCGGCCGGAATATGCTTATATTCGACCGCCGCATTCAAGTTCGTCGTGGCTTTAGCAATCGACGGGTAAATCGTAATGGCCGTTTTACTCGTGTTCGTCACCTTGACCGCCAACGTCTGCGTCTGTTTCGGCTTCAACTTCAAGTCAAAGTACGCGACCGATTGATCAACTTGCGCTTTTGAGGCGACCGGCGCAACTTCAAAGCCGACCGTATTCGCCGAAGCGTGTAAGCCCGTCCCTAATCCTAGTAAGCCGATCAATAAACCTAATCCTAACCATTGCCATCGTTTGGCCATGCCAATTCCTCCCCTTAATTCGGAAAATCGGCCGTTTGTGGGCACGCGTTATTTTCCTTAAATTTTTGTCTAGCTATTGCTTGGCGTTGCTGCTAATTCCCAAGTCAATGTCGTATTGTAGGCTTCCGATACTTTAGCAGTACTGGTTGGCACCGCTAATGTTGACGCTGAAATATTGTCAACTGATGTCCCGTTACCGGTTCCGCTAGCGGCCGTCATAATCGGGGTCGTCGTCCCAGTCGCAGTTGTGCCCGGTGTTAAAGCTACGCCGGTATTCACTTTCGCATCCGCGCCCGTTGAAGAATTAGTGGTATCCAAGACCCCGTTCAAGGTAATCACGGCGCCAGTCAATTCTTTCTTACTAGTGGCACTCGTGAATTGCGTCCCTTGTGACACGGCTAAGGACCAACCAGCGGCAGTCCCTCGTAAATCTTCGACGGAAACTTTGGCACTAGCATTGGTATTATCATAAGTCCCCGTATCACTCGTCGAAATATCATGCGTCCCAAAATTCAAGTCAGCCGCGCTCGTCCCAGTTGACGTATCTCCATTATCAATCGTGATCGAGCCCCCTTGGAAAGTCACTTCGCCATTGGAGGTTTGTGGGGCATCCTCTGCGGCGTTAGCGGTCACTGCCGCCCCGGCAAGTAATGAGACTGAGAGCATAAGTCCTAAGAGTGTTTTTTTCATGATTGTGTTCCCCTTTTCCTAAGTTTAAAGTTGATTAACAGTATTAAAATCATCACGCCTAACCCAACTAACCACATCGTCCATTGCTCACTAGTCTGTGGCAGCCAGCCGGTTATCCCTGCAGGTTGCGTGGTGGTGGTCGAATTAGTCGGCGCAATCACTTTACTAATGACGCGTGACTTTTTAGTGGTCTGAGTTGATTTGGACGTTGCCTTAACATGCAGTTGGTCACCGGCGTGAGTCGTCGTTGTGGCGGACGTTTTGGACCGATAAAAGCGCACCGTTGCTTGACTATCAGTCCGATTAGCCGCTTGCACGGTACTGTTCAACCAACAGCCCCACGCAAATAACGCACCAGCACCTAAGATCATAACCATCGTTTTCTTGTGCATCACCACCAACTCCTCTACCAATATTCTGATGGTGTAAGTTTGTGTGGAGCCTTGTCCTGATTAATTACTCAGCTACCCGCCACAGCAAAAAACAACTTGGTGTTTGGTCACCTAGTTGCCAAACTATACAATGAATATACCTAACCATGTAGCAGGTATCAACTAATTGCACTTTATTTTATAAAATTATTTGTTTAAATATAAATTAACACCCCAGGAAAGCGTTTTGTTTGGATTTAAATTGTATAAAATAAAGTTTAATACTATTTTATCGTCACATATTTGTTATCGTGTTTAAGCAATTTAACCGTTTTATTCCAGCGTGTACTTTGACAATTAGTTCAAAATATGGCCAAACAAAAAGATTGGATGGCTATACTCCTCTATGGGTAGACAAGCAAATAATTAAAGCTTGTTTACTTAGAGAGGAGTTTTTGTATGGGGAGAA
>NZ_BJDK01000032.1 GCF_005405105.1 Lactiplantibacillus dongliensis | reverse complement strand
TGCCTGAACTAGCTTAGCAACTAGACCACTTCTAAGAATAGATTCTTAGTGTTGCACTTGATTTGACAATTGAGGAATTATTTTAATCGTTAGTATTTTATTAATTATCTTATTTGGAATCATCGATCGCAAATCGATTCAAAGTATTGGAACCTTTAACAAAATCGGTATTTTAACTTACTTAGTGGCCTTAATTTGTTTCACTATTTCAGAATTCATTAGCGATGTAAGTATCAACAATGACATCGCAATTGCTGGTATGATTTTTGCCGCGATTACTGTTTTAGCAATTCTAAATCTAGCTATTACTCTAGTTGATAAATTAGACATTTCAAAATCCAGCCGTATTTTCTTCGATGGCGTTTTAGGAATTGCAATTTTTGGAGCAACCGCAGCAATTGTTAGCGTCCTGCCAATTGAAGGAAATATGAAGTCTATTATAGAAGGGATTGTTCTGATTCTAGCAGGTGTTGCTGGGGTAATTGCAATTCTAGCACTACTTGTAATTATCGTAAAAATTCTCTTTGGGTCAAATAAAAAACAGGAAACAAAGACAAGCCAACAAAAAACTGAACAAAACATCAAATAGCCAAACCTAAAAGAGCCCATATTTCTGGGCTCTTTTATTATTCCCAAAGTACTAATTACTGTCATTAACACGTTTCAACTACTTTCGACAAACTCCTTTCAATTATTCCCACGAGTTAGTCTACTAAAGACTATTGGTCCATTAATTCGCTTTAGTGATTGACATAGATTCTTCTTTTCACTCATTTGTTTTTCGCTTCTTTGTTTTCATGACCACAAGTTCCGAAACACCCTGGTTGACGTGGCTTAATTGGTGACTTAACTAGATGTTCTAGTTGATATCCTGTTTTGGAATTCATTGGCATGAGCAACCGTAAACTGAATGGTAACATAGGACACCCCCTTAGCTTACTTCACAGTCCAGCGACAAGACTAAAGGTGGCAGTAGAACGCGCTGAGGTAAGGTTTCAAAGCCTAACAACTCCGACGCATTAGCCGTTTTAAAGCCTTTTAAATGCCAAGCTTGGACAGCCTCTAATTCATTGCGTTTAAAGTAAGCATAGATGGGCTCATCATATTGGGTGAATAGTCCTGTATTAAAGCAGCAGCACATCCCATAACTAGTTGTTGGAAAGTAAGTTTCAGCCGTTACTCGACCTTGATTAACCGCAATCGCCAAATTTTCAAAGGTATAGCTGACATAATTTTTTAACACTTGATTCTGCGGCCCCCAGGCTTCTGGTCGCACTAATGTCGCTAAGTTTTGGATATGTTGATCCCAGGATGTCGTGTACGAATTGCCACACCAAGCAAAATCAAATAAGTTCGTCGTCATTTTTTGTGTCATTGCAATAGTCATCATTACGTCTCTCCTTTAGTGATTACCAGTTCACTTTGGACAGCTCCAAGTACTTGTACCGGTAACTCAACTTGATGGCTTCAGTATAGTGACCCCTATAGACAGCCAGTGTCCACCAAATGGGCAAAATAAAAAGCCGTATCAATTGATTACGACTTACAAC
Source organism: Lactiplantibacillus dongliensis (assembly GCF_005405105.1). Taxonomy (GTDB): domain Bacteria; phylum Bacillota; class Bacilli; order Lactobacillales; family Lactobacillaceae; genus Lactiplantibacillus; species Lactiplantibacillus dongliensis. Next base: position 41,082 of record NZ_BJDK01000032.1, on the reverse strand, counting down.
TTTCCTTATTAGATTAGACCTGCTGGCGATGTAATACTTGTTGCACCCACTTCTGTGAATACCCATACTTGCGCGCTAATTTTTGCTGATTGTGCCCATCAAATTCCGCAACGACTTTCGCGGCCGCTAATTGTCGATCATATAGATGGGTAGGAATTGTCATTTGCATACCTTTATATTGGTGGTAGATTTTTAACATCGCATCGACCCCAATCAAATCACTTAATCCGCGGTAGAATTGATGCAGGGCTCGAATATCGACCTCTTCTGTCATTGGTTGGTCACACTCCTTTTTTACTGATTATAATCAGTTCAACCGCCTTTCGATACCGCACTTATACTTGTGCTCTTACTTGAAAACGACCAGCTAAAGTGGCTTTAATTTTCAAACGTGCAACTTGACCGAACTTTGTTACACTGAACTTAACGACTCACAATTTATACAGAAAGCAGTGGTTCATCTTGGCAGCAACAGATTTTAAAACTAGTGGTCAACGCCAACTCGCCATTTATCACGACTTGATCAATGAGAATCGCCTCAAAAAGGCCGAACTTGCAGCTGCTTATAATGTCACCCCACGTTCAATTCAACGTGACATTAATGCCGTCAATGACTTTTTAACAACGATCAATGATCCTCGACAGATTAAGTACAATCCGACTTACAAAAGTTATGAGCTTCAGGTAGACACACCAACTAACGAAGTCACCGATAAACACCAACTCGTTGCTCGTGATGTTCTGGCCATCGCCAAGATTGTCCTCGCCAGCCGCGCGTTTACAAAGCCAGAATTAGACGACTTATTAGATGGTCTGACCAACCTCATTCAGCCCACTAGTCGTAAAGCCGTTAAAAGCATCATCGGTGATGAAAAAATCTTTTACACCCCGGTTCATCATGGCCAGTCACTGCTTAACTTACTATGGTTTTTCAGTGATGCGATTCGTCATCAAACGACCATGACCATCACTTATCAACGGCGCGAAAACTTTGAAGTGACTCGGACGATTTTGCCAGAAGCGGTCATCTTTTCAGAATATTATTTCTATATTGCCTGCTACAACGCCAAGCATCAGACGACGTTGTTCTACCGTGCTGACCGCATCAAAACATACCGCCCGAGCCAACCTAGTCAGCAGATTACGCGCAGTCGAAGTGATCGCTTTAACGATGGTGAATTTCGCAAGCGTATCCAATTTATGTATCCTGGCAACATTCTAAAAGTACGGTTCCAATTCTGGGGTATCGTCGAAGCCGCCTTAGATCGGTTTCCAACCGCGGAAGTCGTGCAACGGTATTTCGCCAATGGCCAAGTTGAACCGTTTGACCCTAAAAATGACCATGAACGTTACCGTCAACCAGATCAGGGCGGTAGTGTCGTGATTGAAGCTGAAGTCCTAGGTGACTACGGCGTGATGATGTGGTTGCTGAGCCAAGGCGCTGCAGTTAAGGTGTTAGGGCCGAGTGACTTTGTTGAAAAGGTTAAAACGGAGTTAACCAAGATGCAAGCTCGTTATAAGTAAACAAAAATTCGCCGCAAAAAAGTTGCGACGAATTTTTGTTACGGGATTAAAATCCGATCCCATTCTTGTTGAATATCACGATCAATCTTTTCAGTTAACTGACTATGTTTAGCCTCATTACGCATTACCTGAATAGAGCGAAAGCCCAAATCAAGTGCATTGACATAATTTAACCTTAATAAAAATTCTCCCATATTTTGAAAAAAGCCAGAACGAACGGTTGCATCTGAAAAATCTAGTGCACCAAATACTGATGTCATCGTTAATAATAATCGGTTTACATCCGGATTCTTTCCGGTTGGTAAGCTTTGTTGCACAGACAACCCATAATAAAAATGCTGCTTAGCAAACCAATACATCCGAATCAGCGTTTCGCCAACTAATACTGGAATCGATTGTGCCGCAAAAGCACGAAAATCAAGTCCTTGTTTATATAGCCAGTCACTAGTCTGAGCAACAGTCATATCCTGCCCTTTGATTGATATCGAACCAACGTTCAATGATTGTGTTGCTGCATAAAAAGGTCCTGGTACGCCAGCACCACGTCCTTTAGCACCACTTGATCCGGCCACATCAGATAAAATATGTCCAAACCAGTTTTCAGTCGCTTTGACAATCCGAACTGGTAGTGGTCCTTGAATCACACCATCTTTTTCCATATTAGTAGTTGTTGCGCGAACAATGCTACCCGTACTGTCTATAAAGGTCGCTTTGCCTGTTAACTGATCAACAATCCCAGTAATTAATCCTAAGATTCCAGGATCATGGGCTAAAGATCTCAAATGATGGTTATTTGCACTCATGCCGGCAATACCATCACCGATAATACTGGCATTATTAGCAGCATCATAACTAACCTTAAAGTTCTTCTCTAACGTTTTAATTGCACGATGCTTATCAATACTACCAGCATCTTTAATACGTTGATCCCACTGTGCTAATTGAGATGGTGTTAGCTTACCGGCTGCGCCTTTGATAGCTGCCGCTTTTTGCGACCGTAACTCAGATTGTCGGCTAAAACGACCAGCACCAATCACAATCTTATCAAACCCTTGATCAACTGTTTTTTGTAGACCAGTAGCATCTTTACCGGTCTTAATTCGGCCAACTAATAACGCATCGACCAACCCCATAATCACACCGACAACACTACTAAAAACATAATCCACTTTCTGCAAACGTGAAATTTGAAATTTATTGACCAACTCTGTTGATAGTTCGCTAAATTCACGAGTCGACATCATTTGATAATATGGATTTGATAAGTCCAACTCATGCCGATCAGCATACTCATTAGACGCTTGAACTAAGCTCGTCCAATCATTTGCCGGCGTTACTGAATCTAAAGGCTTAAATTTAGTTACTGGCTTAGATACAGTTGGTTTAGCTGTTAAAATCTGTTCCATATCACCTAGGATTTGGTCAAGCTCATCCAATTGATTATCAGCCACGCTTTCCGCATCTAATGCATCAAGAGCAGATTGGGCATCAACTTGAGTCCGTGATTGTTTTTCCAGGTCACCCTGAACACCATTCAATGCCTGATTTAGCTCATCAGTTCGCTGATTTGCAACGGTTTGTTCATGATGTTGAGTCGCTAAAATTTTAGCAACATCATTTAATAAATCATCATCCATCTTGCAAAATCACTCCAATTTTAACTCAACTTATCTGATAAAAATGCTAAGCCCTTTTTTCCAATGTTCTTTACATTAGCAGCCGTTGCAACTTTATAATAACCAATCTGGGTTAAAATCTGACTTGCTGCTTTTAAGTAACGCAAACCAACAGTACGATCTAATTGATTGTCGCCATCCCGGAAATGATAACAACCTTCCAAGATTTCACCAAATTTAGTCGCATATTTACTCTGTGCTAGCAGATCTTCTAGCTTTTCGATGTTTAGGGCATCTGGTAAATCTGCCATAACCAATTCACGTTCACCATCACCTTGCGAAGCTTTAGCAGTCGCACTAGCATTTTTTGCTGCTTGCAATTGACGTATAAATTGACGTAATTTATCAATCTGATCAGCCATTGCTGCATCCTTTTGATTAGCAAAATCTTGGGTATTAACTAATTGATCAATTCGATCAGTAATATAGTTAATATCTCCCATCAATAACGTCATTGCAGCACTTTGCCGGGTAACCGTTTTCTGTAGCAGTGACTGTCGAATATCACTTTTTTCGACAGTGTTGCCGTTAGATAACTTCTGAATACCTTGATAACCTGCAATACCCGCTGCACCAATCCCGACAGCCGCCAACGCCAAACCACCGGTCGACATAGTTGCAAAAGCCAACATTCCCATTCCTAGTTCACCAAAGGCGCCAACTGCCAATCCCGTAACACCTAGAGCAGCCAATGAAGCCCCAGCTCCGGTTCCCAATGAAACTAGTTGATTCTGAATTTTAGACGCGTGTTTATCATTTAAGCGTTGTTTAATGATTTCTTGATCCTGAACTTGTTTTTTTAAGAAAAAGTCGACCTGTTCATCCGTAACCTCTAACTGATGCTGAATGTTAATAAACTCTGGAATTTGCTTCCATTGATCTTTATCATCGCTAGTCATCATTCCTAATAAATTATTAATTAGCGATTGAAAAATAGTTGTCTGACTTCCTAATGGTACTTCTGTCTTAAGAATTGTTAACAGCTCTCCATCATCGTGGACTTGCTTCGGCTCCAAACGATAAGCCATTAAGTCATCCTTAGTCTTATCATCAACTTCTGTTGTTCCTAATAATCCAGCTAAGTTAGCATATTCACTTTCATCCAAAATACCATCACGCTTTAAAAAGTTAACAATTAACTCTAAGTACGCAGAAATAGCCGCCTGACTTAAATCATTTAATTGTAGTAATTGCTCAGTTGTTTCAGCTTCATCAACTTCAGTGCTAATATCTGTTAGCAACCGCGCCATTGGTTCCATTAAGTCACTATTTGCCACTAATACTACCGGTTGATCTTGATCAACTAGTTCAACCGTAATTGTCTGCCGAACTTGTTCTTTATCATCCTTATCTTGCCAACGTTCCTCAAGATATTTAGCACTCTTGAGCTGGTCATACTTAAACTGTATCAAGTCATAATGTGAGATACCATTTTTGATATAAACGCTATCTCCAGTAAAGACAATACCATCTTTAGCACTACCAAAAAGTGTTGAATCAATAATTGCTAATACATAGTTGGCATCAATGCCATTAGCAATTTTACTGGCGGCATTCACTAACTTCTTATCTGGAATTTCTGGAGCTATATATAGGTCTTGTTTAAAATAATCCCCTAAATGTTCTTTCAAAAATACTTCTGATTTCAATTTTTCCATCTCCTGTTTTGTTAAGCGTTTTCTTTATTATATGGCTAGTATTAACGATTTACTATCATGAATAGCTATTATGTCTTAAAATAATGTAACTTAAAATAGCGCTCCAGAAATTTTAATCACATCTCTGAAACGCTATCTTTATAGTTGCTAACGAAAACCCTCTTATTCGCAATACCAAATTCATAACTGTACTAAACGTATCCTGTAAAAACTACAAAGTTGCTGCTTTTCGCTTGCCAGTACCGTTCACTGTCAATTTGAGTTAAATTCATCAATTATCAATTGTTTGACCTAAATTAGCTTATCATGATCAATATATGCGATAATCGCAAAGTTTCGGATATTTATTGGTTTCAAAAAAGGCCACTATTCTAAATGAACAGTCGGGTACTTACCCTGCAAATAATACCGGAAAGTCGCGACCGTATCAGGATTCAAATGTATCTTAAAGTGTTCAAAATCATGATCAAAGAACCGTTGATGATTGAATTCATCAAAAATGGATAAGTTCATCATTCCACTAATCATCGCCGTTTGAACGATAAATAGTTGACTAATCTCAGCAATACTTAGCTTCGAAATTCGTTTATGGCTCACCGTTACCAAGCGTTCACTCGTCCCATAAAAACTTTGGCGATGAATAATTGTCTGACCAACACCACTGGAACTTACAGTGACAAATCCAAAATCGCATTAAATACTTCCTGTGACAACTGTAAGTCACTGTGCGCAGCTTGCCGTTTATTCACACTCTGGCGTCGCAGCAATGCCTGCTTCTTCGAAACACTACGTTGTTCACCATTAACTGCCGCATTCTTTCGTAATGGCGGAATATCGACTCGTGCCAACGGTTTGCCCTCGACCACCGCTTGTGCTGGCATCGGATAGAGCTTGCGGGGAACAACATATTTCAACTTATGCACGAGCTGTTGCGCCACATCTGGGGCATCGGCACGATGAACAATAAACGATAAAGCATCCACTCGAGCGTAGTTCAGATGCACCTCGACTTTCACGACATCCGCTAAGTCATACCCGTCAAAAGCTGTCGTCAACGTCGCATAACCATGGGTGAGCGACTTCAAAGTATTGAAGAAGTCATATGCAATTTCTGCCAAGGGTAGCCGATATTGCAACTCAATCAGGTCGCCTTGATTGCCCATATCAACGAGTTGGCCCTTATGCGCATCAGCCAGTTGCATCACAGCGCCCAATAAATCATTTGGCGTGGTGATCGTCGCTTTGACCAGGGGTTCTTCAGTCATTTCGATTTGATCAAAATCTGGAAAGTTAATTGGATTATTTATAAGCTTCGGTTGCTCGACACCCTTTAAATGGACGCGATACGTGACATTGGGCGCCGTTGTTAAGACATCCAGTCCATATTCAGTTACTAAGCGCTCGCGAATAATCTGGAGATGGAAGATCCCTAAAAAGCCACAACGAACCCCCGGACCGAGAGCTTCGGAAACTTCCGCTTGAAAATGGAATGAAGAATCATTTAAGGCGAGTTTTTCAATAGCCAAGGTCAACTCACGAATTTTTTTATTTTTTGGATAAAAGCCAGCAAAGACTAACGATTGTGCCGGTTGATAGCCGGGAAATGGCTGCGCAGTGGGCTCAGACTGACTGGTTAGCGTATCCCCAACACGCAATGCTTGGGGGTCTTTTAACCCCGTCACCACATAGCCGACCTCACCCACACCTAATTGCGATACCGGGGTCATGTCAGGCGTAAACGCGCCAATCGCTTTATTCGTGAAAGTCGTTGCATTGGCCATCAATAGATTGTCCATCCCGGGGGTTAATGTCCCCGCTGCAAGACGCACATAGGCAATGACCCCTTTAAATGAATCATACAGAGAATCAAAAACTAACGCTTTCAATGGCGCCACCGTTGAACCCGTTGGTGCTGGAAAAACATCTTTAATCGCCGCCAAAACGGCTGGAACGCCCTGACCAGTTTTTGCCGAGATTCTTAACGGGTCTACGGTAGCTAATGCTGGTGATAACTGGCGAATCTGAGCAATCGTTCGCTCAATGTCTGCCGCGGGACTGTCGATTTTATTCACAACCGGCAAAATAGCAAGGTGATTCGCCTGCGCCAAGCGAAAATTAGCCACCGTCTGGGCTTGAACGCCCTGAGTCGCATCGACCAACAAGATTGCGCCGTCACTAGCAGCAAGGCTTTTAGAGACTTCATACGCAAAGTCCACGTGTCCAGGAGTGTCGATTAAATTATATTCATATTCTTGGCCGTCACTATCAGTGTAAAAGTTGCGCACAGTACGTGATTTAACGGTAACGCCATGAGCTTGCTCAACAGCCATATCATCCAATAACTGGGCTTGCTGGTCCCGCTCACTGACCGTTTGCGTTAAAGCCATCAATTGATCGGCCAAGGTTGATTTACCATGATCAATATGCGCGATAATCGCAAAATTGCGGATATTTGTTGGTTTCAAAAAAGGCTCCTATTCTAAATGAACGGCCGGGTACTTACCCTGCAAGTAATACCGAAAAGTCGCGACCGTATCTGGTTTCAAGTGTATCTTAAAATGCTCAAAGTCATGATCAAAAAGCCGTTGATGATTGAATTCATCAAGACCGGATAAGTTCATCATCCCACTGATCATCGCCGTTTGAACGATAAATAGTTGACTAATTTCAGCGACACTTAAGCTCGGAATCCGTTGATGGATCGCTGTCGCCAAGCGTTCACTCGTCGCATAAAAGCTCTGGCGATGAGTAATCGTCTGACTCATGTTCGCACCCCGCTCTAAGATGGGGCCGCGTAAGGCATTCAGCCGAACCAATAAACTATGATGATCAATCAAGTTGCCAGTCTCTGTCAGCAGTAATGTCACAAAGTCGGCTAAGTCAAAGGTCGGTCGCTGGTTAATCTGCGCAATCAACTGGTCAAAGTACTGGTGATAGCCATCCAGCAAGATCGTCATAAATAAACTTTCTTTACTTTCAAAGTAATTAAATAACGTTCCCTTAGAGACGCCCGCCTGTTTCGCAACCGCCGCCATCGTAATCTTGCCAAACGATTGCGTCCTAAAGAGCGCAAACGCCGCGTCACCAATCCGTTGCGCACGGTCTTGCTTTTGCTGTTGCGTCAGACTATTAACCATACCGCACCTCCATTATCGCTTTTTTTCAGTCAAAAAAAGTGATCAACTTAGCTAAATTGACCACTAGTCATTTTTAAATTTAGCACGAAAGTTAACCGCCGTCAATCTTCCCGCTTGAGATCCATCACAAAGGTATTCACATCGCCCCGATATTTCGCAATCGAATACTCAACGGGCACCTCCGCGGCCGTTAACCCTTGCGTATGAAAGTAGAATAACGGGGCCCCCGTCGCCACGTTCAACAAATCAGCCGTCGTTTCATCGGCCGTTAACACGTCTAATCGCCGCCGAACACGCGTCACATCCAAGCCCGCCTGCTTCAACGTTGCATATAACGACATTTGGGTAAAATCAACTGTGGCCGGATCAACTAACGCCGTGCCTGGCAGATAACTGGTCAGTAAAACGATTGGCTGCTGATTAGCATACCGTAACCGGACCAACTTGTAGACCGGCGCGCCAACAGTTAACCCCAATTGTTCAGCGACTTCCGCGGTGGCTGTCTCAGCTTGAAACAAGAGCACTTTCGTCTGCGGCTTAAGGCCTTTACTTTGCATTTCATCATTGTAACCCTCAATAACTTGGGTAAAGGCTTGCGCGATCTTTCTTGCTTTAACCATGGTGCCCCGGCGCTTACGCTTTTCAAGCCAGCCCTGGTCAACCAGCGATTGAATCGCCTGACGCACGGTCGGCCGACTGACTTGATAGTGCGCCATTAAGTCGACTTCTCTAGGAATCAAGGTCTGCGGTGGATAGGTCCCATCTTTAAGCTTCTTCAATAAATCCAATTCAATTTGTTTATGCTTCGCTAACTCAGTCATCCGACCGCCCCCTTCTGCATTTTGTCATGATGTATCATCATAACATAAAACGGTCATCGCCTAAATCAAACGATGACCTTGCTTAATTACTGTGTGATTTTAGGATACGGCCGGTCAATCTCAATGTGGTCGATCTGATCCACCCGGAACCGTTCTTTTAAGGCTTCAATAATCTTAATCCCGGCACTGCAGCCGATCCGATCAGCCCCGGCTTGAATCATGGCTAAGAAGTCATCTGAATTGCGAATACCGCCCGCCGCCTTCACTTTAACAGCATTGCCGACAACTGATTTCATTAACTTCACATCGGCGACCGTTGCACCACCAGTGCCAAAGCCAGTCGCTGTCTTAATGAAGTCAGGCCGGACTGCCTTCGCGATCTCCGCAACTTTTTTGGTTTCGTCAGTCGTTAAATAACAATTTTCAAAGATAACTTTGCAAGGTACCCCGGATTGGCGACAAATCGCCACAATCCGGGTCATCTCATCCTTGATGTAATCATAATTACCATTCTTCAATTCGGTAATGTTAATCACATAATCAATTTCATTGGCCCCATTCTTAATAGCATCTTGGGTATCGAATTCCTTGGATTCAATACTTGTCTGGCCGAGTGGAAAGCTGATGGCTGCCCCAGTACCAATATCGGTCCCCTTAAGTAAGGCTGAACATAATTTAGATTGAACCTGGTTAATCGCCACCATCTTAAAGTGATACTGCTTAGCTTCATCACAGAGTTTTTTCATATCATCAGCGGACGCATCGGCATGTAGGTTCGTATGGTCAATCATCCGTGAAAAATCATCAATTGTATAGGCTGGCATTTTAAAGACCTCCGTTTAATAAGTTATTACATATTAAATGATAGCGGTTTCTATCACACTTGTCAATCTACCAACTGGTGCTTAAAAAGCGATTTAACGAAAAACTCGTTAAATCGCTAACTCTCAATCTTCTATTAAGTGCTTCCCGCAATCTCGAGGCGGTTTCAAGATCAAACGTGCAGGTACCAGGACCAGCTTCGGCCGCGACCTGGTTAAGCCCCAACTCGCCAGTTGACTCAACTGAGCAGTGGCACTAATAAAGCTCGTCTTCAGCCAAGCTTTAAAAACCCCATTCGCAGCAGTGAAACGGTGTCTCTGATGATTAACTACCAAGCTAATTCCCCCTCATAATAGCTGTTCATTAAGTCTAGATCAGTCACTGGTTCACCATTAGTATATCGAAGCCCAACGTTTCAGTTCAAGTTAGAACGCTCTTAACTTTTTAGAAAAAAACGCAGCTTATCAATGACTTTACGTCACTAGTAAGCTGCGTTAATGAGGCCTATTCCATAGTCGTTGACTTGGCTAACCAAGCCTCATCTTGAGGGTCAGACGAGCCTCGTTGATCTTTATTTAAACCGGCAATGGCTAACATGTCGGCCGCCGTTAACTTAAAATCAAAGACATCGATATTTTGTTCAATGCGCTTCTGGTGAATTGATTTAGGAATCACGATTTCACCGCGTTGAAGGTGCCAACGTAAAATCACTTGGGCCGTTGACTTATGATGGGCCGCCGCAATCTCGGCTAGTACCGGATTCGTCAAGACATCGCTCTTGCCTTGGCCGAGTGGACCCCAAGCTTCATGACGAATATCTAAATCATGCAACAAGGCATGCAAAGCTGTTTGTTGGAAGTATGGATGCGTTTCAATCTGATCCACCACCGGTACGACTTTGGCCGTAGTGAGTAGCTTTTCCAAATGGTTGGCTTCAAAGTTTGAGACCCCAATCGCTTTAATCAAGCCATCGTGGTACAAGTCTTCCATTGCCCGCCACTTTTCATTATAGCCAGCACTAGGCCAATGAATTAAGTACATATCCAAGTAATCCAGCTTCAATCGTTTCAAACTGGCTTCAAAAGCCCGCTTCGTCTCATCGTAAGTCGTCACATTATCCCATAATTTAGATGTCACAAATAACTCTTCACGCTTGACGTCCGCATTGGCTAACGCGGTGCCCACGCCGTCTTCATTATGATAGATTTTAGCCGTATCGAAATGCCGATAACCAGCTGCCAACGCTGCGTTGATCGAATCAGTTAAGGTTTGATCGTCAGCGACTTTAAAGACGCCCAGTCCTAATTGGGGAATTTTAACGCCATTATTCAAAGTAATCTTTTCCATGTTTAATAGCCCTCTTTAATTTTAATTTGTCATTACATATTAAAGGATAACCTATTTCAACTTATTCAGCAAGTTAGCCGTTTACAGCTCAGCTTCAAGTTTATCAATAATGGCGCGGACTTCGTCAGTCGTTTGGGTCTGCATCAGGTCGTTGCGAATCTCAGCCGCATGGCGCATGCCGCGCACGTAAATCTTAAAGAACCGTTGCAGCGGGGCAAAATGGCCTTGAATCCCCATAGCGACAAATTGGTCATAAAGATCAAGTTGATAACGTAATAGTTCCAACAATTCATGGGTCGAATGTTGCTGTGGGACCTTTTCAAAGGCGTATGGATTTGTAAAGATACCGCGGCCAATCATAATCCCATCGACCCCAGGATGGGCTTGCGCTAACTTAAGCCCCGCCTGATAGTCAGCAATATCGCCATTAATTTGTAACAAGGTGTCCGGTGCCAAAGTATCACGCATCTGAATTAAATTATCGATTAATTCATAATGGGCGGGCACCTTACTCATCTCCGCACGCGTCCGCACGTGTACGGTTAAGACCGGCACCTGTTCTTTTAATAAGAATGGAATCCACGTTTCGTATTCGTTCAAGTCATCGAACCCTAACCGAGTCTTAACACTAACCGGCAAATCCGACTGACGGGCCCCATCAATGACGGCCTTAGCCCGGTCAAAATGCCGAATCAGGTCACTACCGCTATGATTCTTAATCACCGCCATATCAGGACAGCCCATGTTAATATCAATGGCTTCGTACCCTTGACGTTGGACTTCCTGCGCCGCTTTGGTAAAGTCTTCACCACTATTCCCCCAAAGCTGAACAATCGGTTTCGGCTGTTCATTAGGGTCAATATATAAGCGACCGCGCGTTGTGAACTTGGCTTTCGGGTGAGTAATACTCAAAGCATTCGTAAATTCAGTATAAAAATTATCGGGAGCCGCTGCGCGCATCACAACGCGCCGAAAGACGGAACCGGTCACGGCTTCCATCGGGGCCAAACTAAAAAATGGCCGTTGCTCCTGTTGTGCTTGAGTGGCAATGCGTTGCCAGTAAGCTGACTGGACCACATCCATCATCTCCATTCAAAAATTAAGTTCATTAAGTCCGAGGCTAGTTGATATTTGTTGCCTGCCGGTTGGTTGCTAAAATGCTGGAACGCCATGGGCCATTTCGAAGCCAAAAAACGGTCTTCAAAACTGGCCTTGCCCTAAGCTCGGAAAAACCACCGGGCTAAGGGCAACGACACGGCTGAGCATTTTAGCAACCAACCTCTCGGCTAAGCGGCACGCATTAATTGAATGCTCACTAACCGATAAATAAACGCGATTTAACGCCGGGCGGGCCAACATTGGCTCAGTGGTGTCGTTTAACTTAGTCGAGTGATTTTCTCGAGTTAGTCAAAGCCCGGCTTATGAGACCGCTTTTGAGGCTCATAAACGCGGCCACCACGTTCCAGCCGATGCTGGACCAACCAGAGTGACAACTATCAGTTAATTGCTAACAATCCAGTATACCAAGTTTCAACTTTTAACTCAGCTAAAAAATCAATCATAGTAACACTATAGCGAGTTTAGGCCTGTCAACGCAAGCATTCAGCCGCGTGTCGACACAAAAATCGCGTGACTCAAGTTTCGAGCCACGCGACCTAATAATTGCTAAATTAATGAATCAACATCAATGCCCATAATAATAACCCAACCATCAAGGCAATATTTAAGAATTCAGTCCGTAAATCGCCGAGCTTAATCGAGCCGAACGACACGCCAGCACCAGCGTCCATATATCGGAAGAAGACCCCACTCAACAAGATGCCAATTACTAAAACTACTAAGAAAGCTAAACTAGTCGCAATCATCAAACTCAACTCCTTAAACGTATTTTAATCGGTCTCTCAAACCACGTTTATTGTGGACCAGCCGCCCCGGCCAATCAAGTTTTTCCGGCTAAAAAGCGGCCGATTTTAGCGATTTCTTATTAATAAATTGACCACCGCCAGACGCGACTAAAATCCGGTGTTAGAATAGAAATTAACTTAACAATCTTTCAACGAAAGCGGTGACAATTTTTGACGATTAATGATATCCAGGCCTACATTATGGTGTATGAATTGCGCCATATTTCGAACGCGGCCGTTGAACTGCATATGTCACAATCTGAACTTTCAAAGCGGATGCGGGCCATTGAAAGCGAGCTAAATATTCAACTCCTCAATACCTACAATAAACGGCGCCTACAGATTACCCCCGCTGGTGAAACGTTTTATCAGCATGCCTTAAAAATGATTGCCGACTATGAAGCTATGATGCAGGCCTTAGCGCCCAACCGACCGTCAACACTTAGCCAACTGACTATCGGGGCTATTCCAGTCTCTAGCCAATATCATCTAGCACCTAAGATTGCGACCTTTAACAGTAACCACGCCGATGTCGCCTTAACGTTAATTGAAGACGAAGGCAATCACGTTTTAGCCCGTTTGTTAGCCGGTGAATTTCAAGCGGCGATTATTCGTGATACCCAGACCAGCGCGTTACAACCAACCGACTTTCAAAAGCAGCCCTTGTTAAGTGACGAACTCAAAATCATCTTACCGGTTAACCACCCATTGGCTCAGCAACCGACCATTCGACTACACGAGCTCGCTCATCAATCACTCGTCAGCTTGCCAGCTGGTTCCGGGGTCTACGAGCTGATCATGTCGTTATTCACACGACAAAACTTGAAACCAAATATTTTCTTTGAAAGTACGCATATTGAAACATTAATGGCAACTTTAGCTAATAGTCAAAATGTAACACTATTATTCAAACGCTCAGCAGCCCCCTTTATGAATGACCAATTCGTGATGCGCTCATTACCGATTCCAGTATTCAGCCAGTTACAATTCATTTATCCACAGCGTGCCGGTAGTCAGTTGATGGCTGATCTAGTTAATTTTTTAACGGCTAGTGAACCAGAATAATTGCCCAAACAGCCCCGTTACCAATTGATGGCAACGGGGCTGTTCGATTAATCAAGTGGTTCTAAATAGACTTCAAAAACATGTTGCATCATGCCAGCATCATCTTCAATGCTAGCCTGTAAATAAGCGTCGTACATCGCCTGATCCGGAACCAAGTTAAACTTGAATCCTTTTTCGTAGGCCAACGCTAACGCCCAGACCCGTTGCGTGCGACCATTCCCTTCCCGAAACGGATGCATATAATTAAAATCTGAAATTACCTGGCCAAGCCAGTGCGCCAGTCGTGCTTTATCACCACGCCTCACCGTTGCGAGTTCCGCTAATTCACGATTTAGTTCCCCTTGGGCAACGCCAATAAACTGTGCTTCTAAAAATGACGTCTGGCCTTTCATCATATCGACATTACGGTACTTACCAGCCCAAGAATAGAGTCCATCAAATAAAAAACCGTGAATTTGTAACACATCATCAATACTTTCACCACGAATTTGATAGCCATTCGGTAGTGAGAAATGTTGCTGTTCTAAATAATCTTGCCGAGCCATCGTTGTTCGATACTCAACCTTAGCTAACTTATCAACATCTTCAATCTCTAATAGATTTTTCAGTACCCCATTTGGTTGAAGATAAGCATTCCAAGCTGAGTTGTTAGTCATGCGTCACCACATGTTCTTCGGCTTCGACTTGCTTTAAAATCTCACGTGGATCAATTGGACTTTGGGCATCATCCACCAAGTGGCGAACATCTTCCACAGTGGGAACATAACCCTCAAACATGTTATTAGCAATCGCATTTACAGCCGCTTGATAAGCTTTTGGGCTTGCAAACGGTACCCCCATGATCGTCAGGGCTTCTGGATCTCGTTCCAATTCAATCATTTGACTTTCTCCTTTGAAACGTTGCAATTGCGCGAACGCTTCGTGACTAGCACCGATGACTTGCAACAATTTTTTGGCCGCGCCGCTGGGAGTAAACCGACCACTTTCCCAACCTTCCAAGGTACGCACCGACACACCGAGTAGCGCCGCAAAATCTGGTCGCTTCATCTGATACCGTTGACGGATCACTTTAACTTGATTCATGTCGAGACCCCCTCTTCGATCCTTAGCATTAGTATAACATGAAGTTTACGTAATTCACGTATATAATGACTTCAAAAAAGCGTCGATTCTTATCGACGCTTCAGCTAATTAACTCAATTCGATTTTTTGATGATTAATAATCGCTTCAGCTTCCGTCATCAATTGCTGAATCACCGCAGCGGCTGGCTTGGCTTCCTTGATCAAGCCCGCGACCGCCCCACTAAAGATGACCCCATCAGTTGCATCATCTTCATACACGGCACTCCGCAGGCCGACACTCATCGCATCATTAAAAGCCTCGCGTGACACCGGCTGGGCTTCCAACGCACTCAATGCTTCGGCTTTATGGTTCATCAGCATCCGACTGGCATCCCGAATCGTGCTGCCAACGACAACCGTTGATGAATCCGTAGCCTCAACCACGGCTTGTCGCCACTGATCGCCAACCGGACTTTCTTGGGCAATTGAGAATAATGTCCCACATTGAACCCCTTCAGCACCGGCCACCATTGCACTCACCATCCCACGACCATCACCAATCCCACCAGCCGCAATCAGCGGAATCGAAACGGCATCGGCAATTTGAGGCCACAAGACTTGCGACGTCAACGTCCCAATATGGCCGCCGCCTTCCATGCCTTCCGCAATCACCGCATCGCAACCGAGGGCTTCCATCTTCTTGGCAATTTTAACATTCGGCACTACTGGTAAAACTTTGATATTGGCTGCTTTTAAGTCCGCCATATAGTTCTTCGGCGTGCCAGCCCCCGTGGTTACAATCGGTACTTTTTCGTCAATAATGACTTTCACAATCGCCGGCGTATTCGGATCCATTAACATTAAGTTAACTGCAAACGGCTTATCTGTTAAGGTACGCGCCTTTTTGATGGCCGCCCGAACCTCTTCAGCCGTTTTTCCGCCAGCGGCAATAATGCCTAAGCCACCACCGTTAGCGACCGCCGCCGCTAACTCAGCGGTGGCAACTTCTTGCATGGCCCCTTGGACGATGGGATATTGGATTCCTAATAATTGCGTTACTCGATTCATGTTTTGCATCCCCTAACTGGTTTTCGACTAAGTGAATCTTTTCACTATTAAGCATACGACAATTGTAACCGATTGCAATCTTTTTTTGTGAATCTTTGCCTTCGTTAACCATCACGATCAGTAGCGACCAATTCTAATAATCCGCTGAACTTGCAAGCACAAATCACTGAGTTAACAAAACAACAGTCCCAATGAATTCTTCTCATCAGCACTGTTGTTTAATTGATTTAGTTAATTTGACTAATTAATGCCCGTAACTGGCGGTATTGGCGATCATCACTAGTCAGTTCAACTCAAAATACACTTTATTTTAAATACTTTTCCCAATCCGGCACTTCTTTAAATTGGGCCCGTTCGAATTGGTCTTTCATATCAAATGGCACCGTGCCATCGATAACTAACTTCGAACTCATCCCTTGGAAGCGGATTGATTTAGGATCATATTGCGGCCGCTCGGAGGGGTCTAAGGGATGATTCCGCATACCAGGTAAGACGATTAAGTCCTGATCCGCTTGAAAACGCGTATTCATCGTCCAGATAACATCATTCATATCGAAGATATCCACATCTTCATCCACTAAGATCACGGTCTTTAATTCTTTAAATGCTGAGAACGCGAGTAAGGCCGCTTGGCGTTGAATCCCTTCATCGGCTTCATTTTCCTTATGAATCTGCATAATGGTCATTAGCTTTCCACCACCAGCCGGCGGATTATACACATTTAAGACTTTACCAGGAATCGCACGGTCCACTAACTGCAAGATGCTGGCTTCAGTCGGAATCCCAGCCATGCTGACATGTTCTTCGGAAGGGCCGATCACACTTTGCATAATGGCATGTTCGCGATGGGTAACGGCCGTCACTTTGATAACTTGTAACGCCGGATTGGCATCGCCATCATAACCCGGAAATTCTGGCATGGCTTTGCCAGTATGCGTGTTGATATCTTCTTGAATCCGTTCGTTTGGCATGATATAGCCTTCCAACGTATATTCAGAACGCGCAATTGCCTTTTCATCGACGGTTACCCCATCGACTAATTGGACCGCTTGTTGTCGAATCGCACCGGCTACACCGAGTTCGTTATACCCGAATGGCGTGGTCGGTGGCTCAAAAGTCGCCCCAATGGTCACGGCCGGATCTAACCCAATATTAATCGTAATCGGCATTGGCTGGTTAGCCGCTTCATATTCAGCGGCAAACGCGCCGATATGCCGACCACCGGGCATGATATAGATCCCTAATTTATCCTTATCTTCTAAGACCATCCGATGAATCGTCACGTCACTCTTGGATTTATCCATATTTGACCCAAAGACAACACCGACCGTAATATAAGGCCCCGCATCTTGGGGCGTATTGGTTGGCGCTGCCACTAACTTCCGAATATCAAAGTCAGCATCAGTGGCTTTGTGGATAACTTCGTGTGCAGGTGCATCAGTCTCCGCGACCGTCACCGGCGCGATTGGATTTGAAACCGACTCATTCAAGAATTGGCCTAACGTTTGGTAATCATGATGAAACATCTTACCCACCCGGCGCCGACTCGCCATTAATCCCATTAAAACCCGGGTATCTGGAAAACCTTTCACGTTATTAAACATCATCGCTGGCCCTTCTTGCGTTGGCCGCTGCACCGTACCACCGGCACCAATGTAGCGATAAACTCCAGAAAGTTCAGCATTGGGATCAACGGACACATCGGTTTCGTGATATTGCTTAGGATCAGCCTTAAGCTCAGCCAACACCCGCCGTAAGTCCCATGGTTGTTCCGCCATCAATGATCATCTCCTTTAAAATTTACATACTTAGCATACGGTCTGGGGAGCTGGGGTTCAATTCGAAAACGGCGGGTTTGTTATTCTTGGATGGAATAACAGAGTGTGAACGAGGACGGGTTGATGGCGAGCATTGCCTAGTATCCAGCATTACTCGGCGAACTTCCGAGTAGTGCTGGATGCGTAGCAAGCGGAGTCATCAGTCCGAGTGAACACGTTTCAGCACTAAAACTAGCAAAAAGAGCCCTCAAAACTTATCCACCAAAACAAAAAAACAGACCAATCACCCAATCACCCCCAAAGTCCTACCAATATTTAATAACCTAAACTAACAAAATCCCCATAGTTATGCACTTATCCCCCAACTTACGCACAGTTTTCCCACTCAAAGTGATTAACTAGACCAAAAATAAAAGTTATCCACCAGTGGACAACTAAAAAAGCACTGATTTGACTGGAAGTTATCCACAATTTTTCCAGTCAAATCAGTGTTTATGCCATTTTATTCACTTTTACCGCGACCCGTTTGGAACGATTCCCAGCCTTCACTGGCAATAAAATAGACTAAGACTAGTGCTGCGACCGAATCGGCCCACCACCAATTAAGTAGACTCGTAAGCACAGCGCCAATCAACACCGTTCCTGCCATATAAGCACATGTAATATTGCACATGCCATCTTCAACTAACGCTGGTGACGATAACGCCTGCCCCAAGCGCCGTTTTCGTAAGGCTAATAACGGCATCAAAATTACTGACGCCACCGCAATCGCCATCCCCATCGGACTTTCGTTGGCAACTTGGTGGGTGAATAAGTTAAATAAAGAGACTGCGGTCACATAAACCGATAACCCTAACAGAACCGTCCCAACAACTAATGATGACCGTTGTTCCGCGCGTTCAATCTCAGCTTGCGGTGCCCCCAGTGCTTCTTTGCGTAAGCGCCAAATCAGTGTCCCGCCAGCAATGATTTCCAAAAAGCTATCCAATCCAAACGCAATCAACAGAATCGACCCCGCTTGTAGTCCCGCGGTTAAGCCGACCGCAAATTCAAAAACCATCCATCCCGTTGAAAAATACTCTGTTCGCATACTTTGTTTCACTAAAGTTGTCTTATTCACCATGTCGCGCCCCCCGAATAACATGATCCGCATGAGCTAACATCTCATTAATCACATCTAAAATATGCGGATCATCTAATTGATAATAACTCGCCTTCCCCACTTTGTGCGCACTCACCAGCTGATGTTGCCGCAGTAAGGCTAATTGATGGGAGACGACCGATTGTTCCACGCTCAACAATGCCCCGAGTTCACTCACATTGAGCGCCTGTTGTTCCAAGACGTACAGTAACTGTAACCGAATCGGATTGCTGAGTAATTTAAAGATTCGGTCCGACTCTTGTAGTTGCTGTGTCGGAATTAACTTTGGTTTAGCCATCATATGTTACTCCTTTCATATGTTGATAATAACATATATAAAATTAAAGTAAACAAAAATTGGCTCGACCAAGATGGTCAACCCAATTTTTGTTCATTTTACCGATTTTTGTCGCGCCTGTTTCACTAGCTGAGCGGCGTGAAACAGATTTAAAATTGCGGTAATAAGTAACCCCGCCGTCAAAGTTGTTTTTAACAATGGTTTTAAACGCATCACAATCACTCCCTAGGTCGTCAGTGTAACGCTAAACTGACACATCACCTAATCGGAGGATTTAACCTTATCCTGCTTCTTCAGCCAAGCAGCCAACCCATAACCTAAAGCAAAAATAAGCGTCAACCCTAGCCAAGCCACCACTAACACAGCTAACACAACGCCCAGTAGTTGCCACCGTAACCCGGTATTTGCGACTAGCCAATCATGCCACAAGCCATTTAAAATCGGGTGCCCCCTTAACAGGTCAATCGGAATACTGAGAATAGCAAACCCGAGACTAATCTTGAACCAACCACTAGCCGCAGCCATCGCCTTTTTAATTATCTGAGCCATCATTTTCACATAACCACGCTTTCCATTTAAAAAACCAGACATACTCTTTAAGGCTACCATGCCCCTCACTAACGCTGACTTAATAAGATGTGCCGTACACTTCCCCTGGAAAGTGCATATCATGGTAACGACGAGCCAACTGTTGAGACGTGAAATAATGCTCATACGCCCAAGTCCCACAGCTACTAGTCTGACTGAGAATCGTCACCGACTGTCCCATTAACCGCTGCTGACTGACTTTAAAATCCCAGCCAGTTCCCAACAGTTGATTCCAACTACGGACATTCAACCAATTCACGCCACTCATCACTCGTTGCCGTGCCACGGCCCACGTCGGGTGACGCACCAGTTGACTAGGATTTAAACCTAAGACCCGTTGATGAACTTGCAATCGATGTTGATAAGTCGTCCCGCTTTGGCGTTCAACAGCTCGGAACTGATGCGTCTTAAAGGTCACCGTATCGTAAGCGCCGTTATCATCATAGTGGTACCAAGTCCGTTGCCAGCTGACTGGGAAATCCGCTAACGTCATCGTTGTCACGGCCGCACTCGACCGCTTCGTAATTGAACTCAACAACAAGACAATGATGGCTAGCACCAACAACCCAGCATTAAGTTTGCGCCGCATCAAAACACCCCCCAGCTATTAGTATAGCTTTAGGTTCGTTTAAATCAACTTGATAAATCAGTGCAGCAATCAAGAAAAAGGCTAACAACCGTTAATCAGTTGCTGGCCCTTTTCGGCTCAACCTACTTGGCAGGAGCCAAACCATGCATCAAGAAATCCAACGCGTCACGACTGGCCTGTGCGGCATCGAAATCAGCCGTCGGTGCAAAGAAGATCTGGGGCAGCACATAACTGGCCACTGTGCCGACTAAGTAGCGCACGATACGCATATTGGGCCAATCAACCAGCTCGCCGCGATCTTTAAACCGCTGCAACGCCGTCCCTAACTCGCCCGCCACCATCGCCTCTAGCTTGGCAGATAACGTCGCCACAATGTTAGGATTGCGACTCATTTCTTGCGCAAAGACTTTGATTTGTAGCCGATTCTCAACCGCAAACATCATTCGATCTTGAATGGCATACTGCAAGAAAGTCTCCAGATCATTCAAATCATTTGTCTTCAATTCATCTAAGAATTCCGTCGCCACCATTGGCACGACATGCGCCAGCACCGGATTGACGATTGCTTGTAAGATGCCTTCCTTAGTCTTGAATTGTTTAAAGACCGTCCCTTCAGAGACCCCGGCGGCCTTAGCAATCTCACTTGTGCTAGTCCGATCAAAGCCTTGTTCGGCAAATAAGGTTAAGCTGACTTGCAGGACAGCCTGCTGCTTAGCGGATAACTTCGAATTCGCCAGCGTCTTTTTAAATAAAGTTTCTACACTATTTACTTGCATTCTGGTACCCCACGTTCATTTTTCAAAAGCTTGCCTCTCTAGTATACGTTAAGCGGTCAATTGCGCCAACTTACTGCTGTATCAGGCTCAAGCCCTTACACTTTGCGATAACGTTTCAACCCCACAATATTGAGGAACGTCAAGACAACTAAGAAGATGAGCAAGATGCCAATATCAAAACCTAAATCAAAGATGGACCGCCCACGCATGATAATATCGGTAACCGCATCACCCGCATACTTGATGGGGATAATATACGAGATATCCTTGACCCAAGCGGCCATCGAATCCAAAGGAATGATCCCAGAAAAGAAGATTTGTGGCACAATCACCAATGGTATAAACTGCATCATTTGAAATTCAGAATTGGCAAACGTCGACAACAAGATTCCAAAGGCCAACGCTACTAACGCTAAGATCAAGTTGATCACAATCACACTCGCCATGTTTCCAACCACTTCGGTACCCAGTAACCAGACCGTTACGACAACGATTAGAATCGTTTGAATAACTGCTAAGATACCATAACTTAACATGTAGCCAAAGACAATCGAAGACCGTCTAACCGGCGTCGCTAATAGTCGATCCAAAGTCCCAGTGGTCCGTTCTTTTAATAAGGCCATCCCAGAAATCAGGAAGACGAAGAAGAACACGAAGAAGCTCATTAAGATTGGCATCATCTTAGCGAAGTAACCAGTATCCTGATCACCATACACATAATGATTCGTAATCTTCGGTGACTTTTGACTAGTCGACTTAGTGGCAGTCGTGGTAGCCGCTTGTTGGGCCGCAACCGCCTGACCACTAGCCTTAGCCTTGGCCACCGCTTGTTGTTTTTGAAGGGCTTGGAGCTGAGCCCGCAGCTTAACGGTTGCTGTCGTACTCTGCTTTAAAGCAGACTTCAATTGATTAATACTCGTGGCCGTCAACGCATTCTTAAACGCTAATTTTACAGTCGCCGTCTTCGTCGAGTCGGTATTCGCGTACGTTAAGCTGTAATTACTACCGTTCTTCTTAACAATGGCGTCAATAGTTTCTTTGTCTAACGCCTTTTTAGCGGCGCCTTGGGTGTTATATTTTTTAACAGTGACATGCTTAATATCAGCCATTTGTCGGTTCAGCTTGTGACTCACAGAAACCGTGCCAACCGTCACATTAGTTGCTGAATTGGTGTTAAAAATCACACTCATGAGTAACATGATTAAGATGGGGGCGACAAACATCAAAGCTAACGTCCGTTTGTCACGGAAGAGCTCCTTTAGCACCCGGTTCATAATTCCAATAGTTCGCATTAGTCAACCCCCTCCGCCTTTAAAAAGACATCTTCAATCGTCGCAACTTGATAGTGTTGTTTCAAGGCCGCTGGTGTGTCGAGTGCCATGACTTTACCAGCTAATAGCAAAGCCACGCGATCACAGAGTTCAGCTTCATCCATCACATGGGTCGTGATTAAAATACTACGGCCTTCATCTCGAATCCGACCAAGTTCAGCCCAAATCTGTCGCCGCAATGCGGGATCAATCCCAACGGTGGGTTCATCTAAAATCAATAAGTCCGGCTTTCCCATTAACGCGATTGCTAAGGATAGCCGCCGCATCATCCCACCAGAATAGCCTGCAACTCGTTTATTCAAGTCGGCCGTTAAATCCACGACTTTCGCCACGTAGTCAACTTCTCGGTTAATCTCACGCTTGGCGAGTCCTTTCATTAAGCCATAAAACTTTAAATTTTCCCGGCCGGATAAGGCATCATACAGCGCATCAGTTTGCGCCATGTACCCGATACGCCCAAGCAACTCACGGTTCGGCATCGTCGTATCAAAGACTTTGGCAGAACCGCCACTGGCAACTTCCATCCCGAGAGCCACCTTAATAACTGTTGACTTACCAGCCCCGGATGGTCCAATCAGCCCCACGATTTCACCCGGATTAACAGTTAAATTAATATCTTTTAGAACAGTTTGGTGACCAAACTGCTTAGCTAGATGCTGTAAATCAATCATTGCTTGACCCATAATTTTGCCCCCTAATAACCTGTATTTATTGATAGTCTTCTTAGTAAGTGAGTAGTTACTCACTAAACATTAATGAGTATATACGCACCGCTTCACGCTGTCAACATGGCGCGTCAATTATTAACTCACCAGACTAAAAAACAGTGACTAAAATCGTCACTGCAGGCTGATGACGCTTATCCACTAATTTACAACTAATTAGGCTAAAGCGTCATTTTAGATGATCTCCTTTTGCTGTCTGAATCGTCAAATTAACCCAACGCCGGGAATAGCCATATTTGGTGGCCAATGCCTGAGCATTGTGATGCGGTGCTTGTTGTAAGATCCGTTGTGCAACCAAGGCACTATCATAGAGATGCGCGGGAATTGAAATCCGCATTCCCTGGTAAGTCTGGAAAAATTGTAACGTGGCTGTCGGACCAATTAATGTACTCATTTCCCGTAATAACGGATGCCAACAATCTTGATTGGCTAAGTCTTCCTCCAAAAATGACCCCTCCTGCATCGTTCTTATAAATATAATTATAGTCAGTTGATTTAAGCACTGCTAGTCACTTAAGACTGGTAGAGTTCCTTACGTTTGACCGACAAAAAAGCCTGCCAAATTGACAGACTTTCTGAGTAACTACATTTCAATTTTTAGAACCAATGCCGAATTAAAGCGCCAGTACCTAATGTTAAAAAGGCGACTAATCCGCCAATCAAGCTTAATGCTTGATGACTGGTTTTAGATTCATTGGTTTGTGGTAACTTTTGATTCTTCGTAACCGCTTGAGCATGATCCGTATTAGTCGTAGTTGGCGTGGATTTAGCCGTCACCTGTTTAGCACTAGATGGCTTAGTGGCTGCCCGATTAGCATCGGTCGCTTCACTTGTCGTCTTTGCAGATGCTGACTTCGTAGAACTACTTTCAGATGGTGTCACTGCTTCATTTTTGTCGTCAGTTGATGAAACGCTGCTGGAATTCGAACTTTCAGAAGAACTATTTTCACCAAGATTTACATTCGTATCTGTATCAGGTTCTTCGGGTTCTGGGAATTCTTTGTCGTAACCTTCATCAGTATCAGTAGTCCCATTATCTTCTTCATCTGGTTCTTCAACACCAACACTTGTCCCGCCATCACCGTCGCCATCGCCAGGTTCAGGTTCCGGATCTGGGTCGGGGTCAGGATTGGGAGTAGGTTCTGGGTCGGGATCTGGCTTTTGAGTATTCTCATTCCCATCACCAGTCCCACCGTTGCCAGTGGATGATGAAACCTTTCCATTAGCTTCTTCGGAATTAGAGCCGCCAGAAGTACCGCCGCCCCAAGTCATCACGGCTTTATTCCGGAATTTATAACCAGAATGAATTAAACTTTCATCATCAATCTTAGTATAATAATCAATTACCACTAAATTACTGACCGTATCTTTAAACGCTAGATCAAAGCCATTATCATGGTAAATCACATCATACTTATCAGAGCTAATTTTATCCCGACGCTTATATGAAGAATTACTTGACCACTCCCCATCATAAACGCTGATATCTTTAATTAACGTCTGATAGTCACCAATCGTATCGCTAATTTTAACATTCTTCATATCAATTTCACGACGATCGACTAAAATAGTCCATTTAACGGTACCGTCAGCTTGGATAGTCCCTTTTTTAGACATATTAGCATCGTTGGACACCATATTGATGGTTGACTGATTATTTTCATTAAAGACGACATCCTTTTCACCATAATCATCGCCACGATATTTAGTCGCTAGATTAAGTGTCATCTTATCATTAGTCTTACCTTCCAACTGGTCATTCATGGTCACCACAACTTGACCTTCACTAGTCACTTCTGCAGTCCCAACGGTATTTCCAGCGGCATCCTTAACATTAAATGTATCACCAACAGACTTAGCTTTTAAGTTGCTTGGCAAATCAACGGTAATCGTGTCTCCGCTTTTCAGCTCTTGATCACCAAAGTCCAGATTATATTGAACATTAATCGTATCGCCATGCTTAAAATCTGGCCCATTAATGACCGTTGCTGATGTTAAATAGTTCGAATCCGTCGCGTTAAAGTTCGCTGCGGACGCTTTCGCTGGCAATGCGACCTGACTGACTAGTAAAACGATGACTAAACTAACCAACCCCAATAGCCACTGCCAAACTCGACCCTGTCTCTTCACAATAATCCCTCCATTAATTCCTTTATCTAATGAAAGTATACGTTAACCATTCAGGGGACACAATAGGTCTTGGGCGAATAGTTAGGGAAAGTTCTATTTGGCTCTAGTTATAAATAAAAAAGAGTTGCTCAAGCAAACTGACTCGAACAACTCCGTATTAATGGCTTATGCCGGATTGACCATTTCTGTGTACCCATTTTTGATTAATTGCTGCTTGAACCAGGTGTCAAACATTAAACCATTCAAAACTGACCAAACAAGGTCAACAATTAAACTGAGTGACCGACCCAATATGACCTGTAAAGCTAAATTAATCACAATCATTACAATAAGCGGGATACCAACTTTAGTCCCAAACCCCGGCGTCTTATACTTCGAACTCAACACCGCATAGAACCAAGTGAACAAGAATCCTAACCAATTAAATGACCCTTTAACAACCTTTCGATCAACTTGACCATCGACTGTCTTAACCATGACCGTATCTTTAGTGACCCGATGACTAAAATCAAACAATGCTGCAAAATCCATATGAATCTCCTCCAAATTTAAACTAATCCTTTTAACCGTCTCATGCTTTGCCAGCCAATACTCGGACGACCCAGCGTTGAGAATAACCATAATAGTGCGCTAACTCGGCTTGATTATGACCATTGAATCGGCGCCGAATCTGCTCGGCGGCCAGTTCACGATTGTACAAATGCAGCGGTAATGTCATCTGACTGCCCTTGTAATAATCGAACACGGCCCACATCCCTTCCTCACCCACCAAGGTTACTAATTTCTGATAAAAAGGCTGCAACGCGCTTTGATCCACTGACTCCCGCAAACACCCTCACCTCCTAAGTTAAATTTATAAGAACGTGGCGGTCTTTGATAGCTGACTAATGCATGTGACCTTACATGGCACTGCCCTAGTCACCTTCCTTGAACTCGTCAGTTGCGGACTTTAGCACCCGTCGCACCCACCGTTCTGAATAGCCGTACATCCGCGCCAGTTCACGCACATTATAATTTTGTGCCTCCATCCGAATAATCGGGACCAGCTTCGTTCGATCATAGAGATGGGTGGGAAACGTCACCTGAATGCCCCGTTGCTGTCTAAATATTTTTTCAACATTTTCCGGACCGACGATTTCATACAGGTCGGCATAGATACTGTTTAAGGCCGCTACTTTGATTGGCATAGTCACTAGTCACTCCTCTTGTATTTGATGACTTTAGTTTAGCAAGTGGGGGTGTCACTCAGTGTCCAGGTAATCATTGAATTTAGGGTATATAAAAAGCCGTTACCGTTAAGTAACGACCGGACACTTAATTAGTGCGACAAGCTTAATTGGGACAGTTGGTTGGTAATCGCATCTAGATTGTTTCAATTTCTATTTAGTCCTAAAGTTTTCGTATTTTTACCACGCTCCGCTTAAAGTTGGTAATCAGAGCTAACTCGCTTCGTCCATCCCTTGATTTCTTTATTATCTAAATCTCGTACATACATGAATTTGTCGCCCTCACGTGTTCGTGTAATAACTTTTGACTTAAATACCTGTAATCGATCCTGACCATTATTAATGTAATCATTAGTGACAATCTTCGCTTTATATTGCGTATAGTTTGGCGCCGTCATCACCGGTGAGTTAGCCAGGTAGTATTCCCAGTTCCAGTCAAAATCAGATTGCATCTGTGCGACTGTAGTCGTTTGTGCGTGCTTTATCCCACCACTAAACTTGTTTAGTTTTTTACCACCGTATACGTAACCATGATACTTACCATTCATCGTCACAACCCGATAATATACTGAACCATCGGCAGCGAGTCGATATCCATAGACACGGAAATAATAACGAGATCCTTTATAGGTGTCATTCCGATGGTCATGTGACAGATAATAAGCGCGATCTTTTTGCGTGTAAGTTCCCATTCGTTTCATGATTGACCGTGAAAGGACCATTTTGGCACTCTTATCACGCTCTGGCTTAGTAAATAAGCCATATTTACCAGTTGTTTCTACATTTCTTTTTGAACCACTTGTTTCCAGCTCTGTATATGGTCCGAATTGCCCTTCTGCATGTACCGTCTCATTAGTAAAAATTATACCTGACATCATTCCAATGGCAATCATGCTAGTTAAAACTACTTTGTTATTCTTCATCTTTTTCTCCTTATGACAAATACCCTTCAACCATTTCTTCGCAGTATATCACAGAATTGCTATAATGTATTTTGTATTTTTACAATAATAAAAACATTATATTTTGTGCTTGTTTTTCTCTTCATTCCGATTACTATGAAGACGATAAAAAATCATTAAATATGGACGATGGCCCCGGTTTAGTATCCGCTGAAGAGATTATTCTTACTCCTGAGAACTTTGAAACAGAAGCTGCCTACAATAAATTCATGACGCAGCATCCAGAAGCACTTAAGTCTAGCGAACCAACTGAAGAGGCTATCCAACCCAAAGTCACCCTCAAAAATGCCAATGCCGACCTAGAGCTTACTTTTATTGGGCTTCCTAACAGTAACGTTGTCCAATCTATTTATGTTGGCACAACCAACGCTTACGCTTTGCAGTTTGTCAAAGGTGGCGTTAAACAACTTTTGTCCAAGCGCAGAATGAATAAAGCAAAAAAGACTGCAACTCGCGTTTCAACAATGACGCTATACAATTTCGGTCATGGTCAAACACTACAATACTTCTCCCATAAAGGAAAAGATTACTTTTGGGTCGTCTGTAAAGCAACAAATTTAGCGGTTAAAGGCTTAGAAAAAGGTGATTTCAACTGGGGAATTCAAATCGGGCGACTTCAATTCAGGGATAATACCACCATCAACAGCTATACTGACATTCCACGCTTAGCCGGTATTGATTCAGCTAATAAAACCGGTAAACCTTACGGAAAGGTTTACCGTGTTGAAGCTGCGCTCTCCAGTGACACACACTTTCTGATGATTTGGATGAAAAACACCGCAGCAGGCATCCAATTTTCATACTACAATGTCAATACCCTAAATACGATTCTGGATAGCAAAGAAAATCAAGCTTCTAAATGGGGTGGTTATGACGATCTTCGAGTACGTGAGGCATGTAAAGGCCAGGCCCAGTTTACCAATGGTCAATGGTCAGTGCCTAACGGTGTATCTTTCCAAGGATTTGAATTTTCCGATGGTCAAGCAATCTACATTTCCAGTGGTTCCCAGTCTCAAATACCTAAAATTGGCAAGTATTACTGGGGACACGGGACACCAAGTGTCATCGTTGCGTTGTCTTACCCTCAATTTGCAAATAGAAAAAATGACAACGAAGTCGAAGGCATCCAACTAAAGGGTGATTTCATTTATGTCAGCCAGCATTTCCATAAAAGTAGTTCAAATGCTGTGGCCCAACTTGTTTTTAGAGTACCTAAGAGTGCATTCTAAAAACTGATACGTTTCCTAGAGACTAAAAGAGATACGGTTCAAAAGATCAGTAATATCCTTTCTTAAAGGCATTACTGATCTTTTTATGTGTGCTACAGGTCTCATCTAGATTAAGGGCTTTCAACTTACAGTCTCCACGGTTCCGGTTGATTTTCAATCCGTCCTAACACTGCATTCAAGATTATCATATTCACCAATAAAGTCTTACCTACAAAGTAATTAACAGCTTCTAGCTTCATGCATATTATATTGACATAAATTTAAATTAATTCCTGTTCTCTTATGAATTATCTTATGTCTTTTTTATTAAAATCCCCGATCTGAAAGCAGATAGGGAAATAAACCTACAAATTCCATGACACACAGATATATCGGTATTATAAAAATATCTTCGATTATCGTTTGAATTATAAGTAGTCGATAAAGCTTATTAACTGCATTAATTTGCTGGCTCGACTTTTCAAATTCTTTATTGATTACCTTTTTCAACTTTTTCCAAATCCAATTTCTTTTCATCTGGGTAAACAATTTTAAAAACAGAGCAATAGTAAATATCAATTGTGTTAACATTGCAAAAATTTCAGATTGCTCATAAATTGACAGAGTTGTTGTAATCATTACCATAATTTCTAACACTCGAAAAAACTTGCTTACTTTATTTAACATCTTATCTGTGTAACTAACCTTTTTAAAAATATGTTTGGAAACATATAATTTAACTTGTCTTTTAAAGTACCCGTCTATAATAACTACAAACACCCTGCAAATTGTCAGAAAAGTAAACAACGTTACCAGATAATTAAGGTCTTCATGATCAAAAAAATTAAACAGCAAGCTGCTCGGGTAAAATGTCATTGTTTTACTGACCACCATTCATTTTTATTTGATACCTATAAACTCAGTGTACCTAAATTAAGTCGGATTACACATATATAAAAGGATGGTCTTAACAACCACCCCATTTGTTAACCTTTAATTAAACAAAAATTATTAATTTTCCCAGCAAATATTTATTCAGCTATACCTTATTTGAGAGTCGAAGCCATTCCAGACACTAATAATAATGCTGCACTAGCACTTGTCCCTCCTGTTCCTGGAGCGGTAGAAAAGCCAATTGCTAAAACACCAACTATTGCAAGCCCCAACACAATCACATAAACTAAATCAGGATCTGGATTTGATACTATGTGACGTTGAATATTTTCGATGTCATTATAGACTTCTACTTCCTGTGGTGCTTCCATTGGTAGTCCTCCGACATTCCAATAAATCTCTATTTCAACTGAAATCTTAATAGTGGAATTATCACAAGATTCTTGTTTCGCACTAATAATCATCTTAATACCAATGCGTCCATCTTTTGCCACTGGTCCAACTTTAATAAATCCGTTATCTATTGCTGGCGCTAATTCATTGAATAGAGTTTCGGCATCATCGGAGTCTTTCTGTTTAAAAACATTTGGAAAATGTTGAAGGGGCGCGTTTAAACTAGTAGTAATCCTGCCATTCGTAATATCAACTTTTCCCAATTTCTTGTCATCACCAACGGTAATTTTATCTGACCACTTCAAATGATAATCTGCAATTGGCGTATAAATATCCTTTCTCATTTCAAGAGTAAAATTAGTTTGAGCAAAGATAGCCAGCGCTGGAACACTGTTAACTATATCTCCCATGATACTAGCGGGTGTAATGTCACAAGCCTCAAACTCCGATGTTCCCTCATCGCGACCTGAAGCAGCGACTTGGTCAATTCCCATATCGGCAGTAAGGTTATATTCGACAAATTGGTCAAATGCCCAATTTTTTGGCATTTTGAAACCTAAGTTACCCGAATAACCAGTAGACATATCAGAAACAAAGCAGGTTGAAACTACACCTGTCTCAGTTGCCTTGGTACAGACATTTCTAGTACCGTATATACCAATTTTATATTGCGTACAGCTAACAGCTACGCCAGTAATGTAAGGAATAACCGTACCTGGTATATTTCCATCTTCAATATCCATATCAACAGCAAAATAGATTGTTGCGGCTTTTTGCGCTTTATATCCGTCACTTATCCCTTGCGCATTATTGAAATAATTTTCATTCAAAATAATATTAAAATAACTTTCTTGCAAGAAAATTGAATAAATGCAATTACATTCGTAACTACCTGATGTAGTATACGTATGTTTTTCAAGTGTTACAATGAATATTTAAAAATTAAATTTATGGTTACAATAATAAAAAACACATTATAGACAAGCTGTAAACTGTACGAGTTAACCGATTACATTATAAATTCCATAATTATTAACCAAACTACCACCGGTTTGTTCTTAAATTCTTAATATTCAATTATACAAACAAACCTGAAATCTTATCATCGCTTTAACAATGAATAATTTCAGTTAATTTTTGTCTGAGAAAGCTCAGTGACTAAATCGGGATGTGGAAATAGGTTAACAATGTTGAGTGCAAGTTTAGATAGCCGATTAGAGAATAGGTGTTTCAACTCAGGAAAGGTTTGTTGAAGAACCGCATGAAGTAACGTACGCTGGTATTTGATATCCTTCTGTATGTGTAAATAAAAACGGGTTAACTCACAAATTCGTTGATAGGTCACAGTAAATTGATGAGAATATGGTTGTGGAACTCAGATTGGCCATTTCCAATATCAACCAGAAGGTAAAATTGACTATCCACAGATCACAAGAATTTCAAGTATCAACCGAGCCAATGAAAAAGGCCCCTCTTTTGGTACATTAAAGTGCTGTGAGGCAGCCCTAGTAAACGAGAGTATTTGCTCATTTATTAGGTTTTGACTCCATTTTTTCTTTGTGTTGACTCACCAATGCCTGTCTTACCCGATAACTCCACGATTGGGGCCTGTTATTTAGAATCTAACTAATATTGTTAATTAACTAGCACAACGTGTAACTAATATATTTGCTCATACAAAAAGCCCTACACCTATCAGACAAATAAGTGTAAGACGTCTTAAAAGTAACAATAACGACTTCCTAATTATTTTAATGCTAAAATACGCTGCTTAATCTCATCACGAACCGACCGAAAAGCCGATAATTGTGCATCTTCAGTTCCAGTTGCTTGGGCGGGATCTGGTAAGGGCCAATGCAACTTTTTGACGCTAGGCGGGGTTACCGGACAACGGTCACGGGCATCGCCGCATAAAGTCACAACTAGATCACATTGCGCTAAATACGCCGGATCAATCAAAGTTGATTGTTGCTGGCTAATATCGATCCCCACTTCAGCCATCACTTGAACTGCCCGTGGATTCAACCCATGTTGCTCAATCCCAGCAGAGGCCACGGTCCAGTCCGCTGGTAATAATTGCTTAGCAAAGCCTTCTGCCATCTGACTACGGCAAGAATTCCCCGTACATAAAAAGTAAATTTGCTTGGTCATCACCCATCACCGTCCTTTAAATTAACTTTAGTGTCCCATATTTTGGGACTTCTCACAAGTAAGCTTAGGTTTGAGATTTTCAATCTTTAGTTTATTAAAATTAACGGTATAATTTAACTTAGTAGTGATAATTTTGAATAACTACTAAATTAAAAACTAATCATTAATTCATATTTGATGCTAGTTAACTGTTCGCTAATTAACAATTATTGGATTTTTTATCGACTTTGCCGTTTTTTCTAAGCAGACGAATTCCTAATCTATAAATAACATCATAATTAATAGAAAGGTACTATGTCTATGCGCATTTCTTGGCATCGTAAAATCGTCTACGTGCTCGCAATCGCATTATCCGTCTTGTACTTACTCTGGCGGGTACTCTTTACGATTCCGTGGCACGCCCATTTATTCACCCTGATTTTTGCGTTAATGCTGGTTGGAAGTGAAATTGTATCGAATTTAACGGCCTTTGTGCTGATTATTTTCCGTATTTTAGAATCTAAAAAGAACCATAAACTAGTAATTCCTAAATTTGATTTATCGCAGCCCGTCCCCGCTATCGATGTCTTAATCGTGACTCATAATGAAGACGTGGCGTTGCTACGCAAGACGGTTAATGCCACCACTTTTATGGATTATCCGGAAAAATATAAAGTCCACATCTATATTGCTGATGACGGTAATCGTCCCGAGGTCCAGCAGCTCGCGACTGAGTACCACGTCGGTTATATCACGATGGAAAATAACAAGAAAGCCAAAGCTGGTAATATCAACCATGCAATGGCACAACTGGATTCACCGTTATTCGCCATTTTTGACACGGATATGATTCCGTTCTCGAACTTTCTCATGAGTAGTGTGCCGTTTTTTACGACTAATTGGGCACAGCGAGTCGCAGATGATAACGAGACGAAACCACTTGGCTTTGTACAAACGCCACAAAGTTTTTACAACGCCGATATTTTTCAATTTAACTTATTCTCCGAAAATTACGTAGCCAATGAGCAAGACTACTTCTCGCGCGATGTGAATGTGCTTAACGGCTACAACGAAACGGCACTCTTTACCGGGTCCAACGCCGTCTTTTTACGCGCCGCCATTGATGAAGTCGGCGGCTTTCCAACTGATACGATTACGGAAGATTTCGAACTCGGCACCCAAATCAATATGGCCGGTTATACCAGTCTGGCAACAACCCAACCCGTCTCTAGCGGAATTACCCCGGTTGATGTTAAAGGGGTTATTAAGCAACGGACACGGTGGGCGCGCGGTGTCATTCAAAGCTGTCGCAACTTGCATATTTTTTGGAATCCGCGACTTTCCTTGATTAACCGGATTATTCTCATCAACACGTACTTGTATTGGTGGACGTTTACCCGGCGCTTGATTTATATTGCGGCGCCACTGCTATACGCCCTGTTTAAAGTTCAAGTTGTTAATGCGAACTTCTGGGTGCTCATGATTATCTGGGCACCTGGTTACTTCCTATTACACTATGTTCTAAGTGATGCTTCTAGTAAGATTCGCAACGAACGCTGGGGCGAGATTCAAGAAACCTTCTTCGCGCCCTACTTATTTATTCCCGTTTTTCTGGAAACGATTGGGATTAAAGCTAAAAAGTTTAAAGTCACTGAAAAAAACGTCAAGTTCTCGTTCAAAGACCGGTTGTACATCTTACCGTACTTATTCTTATGGTCCATGACGTTACTGGCTATCATTAAGTTCAATTACGGCAAGTGGGGGTCCGAAATTATTGTCGGCAGTGTCATTACCTTCTGGCTCGTGATGCATTTTATCAACTTGAGCTTCTGCCTGTTCGTCTCAATGAAGCGCGATATTTATCGTAAGAGTGAGCGGTTTGCTCGCGAAGCCCCCGGGAAAGTCCTGATTCCTGGCACTAATCGTTGGGCCCGCTTCACCACCCGAGACGTTTCCGAAGGCGGCTTCTCCTTTGAATTCAAAGATCAATCGATTCGCATGCCGCAAGGACAACCTTTTAGCGGCATCTTATATCGTCACCATCACCCGATCCGCTTTACCAGTAAAGTTGTGCGCGTCGTGGAACGCGAACCGGTCTGGTATGCTGTCACGATTAATATTGAGCAGGCTCGTGACCAGAACAACTATTTAGAGCTGATTCATGATGGTGATAATCAACTCTTGCCAAAAGCACAAGATAACTGGATTACGCCACTGGACGAGTTGCATATGAACGTCCTAATGCACCTTAAAAATATCGAACGAACCTTAACCAGCTTTATGCGCCAAAATTCTTAACGCTTAGATTGTGAGTGACTATCGTGTCAGTTATTGGCTTTATCATTTTTATAATCGCCCAACTGGGGTACACCGGGATGCTACGGCAACTTGGTGTCAATAAGTACCTCTCATGGATTACGGCCATGATTGTGCAGACATTGTTATTGTACACGCTTGCAATGCTCAATCTACTACCATTTGCGTTAAAGGCTGTCATCTTGCTTGGGGTCAGTATTGAAGTCGTCCGGATTGCCCTGCTATTCTTCAAGCGCGGTCAGTTGGCTTTTGAAGGGATTCACTACTTTGATATCTGGATGCTCGCTATCGGGATCATCCTCGGTAAAGTCCTCTACGCTAGTCCTTTACTACATTATGATAACTATTCGCATTGGGCATTGATTGTTAAGTTTCTCCTGTTCCAAGGGCATCTACCAACTGCGGCTGAGCCGTTAATTACCTTTACGTCCTACCCACCGGCAACAGCGCTATTTATCACGCAATTTGTCAGCTGGGTCGGCTTTAGTGGCGGCGCCATGTTACTCGGCCAATTCTTATTAATCTGGGCTTGTTTCTATGCGACTTTCGCCGTTTTACGGGATCGCTCTCGCGCCTTGAACGCCTTTACACTCTGCTTCGTGATTTCAATTACCAATGTCTTTAACATTGCGATTCGGATGAATAACTTGTTAGTCGACTTCATCTTACCAATCGTCACTGCTGCCGGGATTGCTGGGGTCTACGCGTATCGCGAACACCCTAAGCTGCAGGTATTCACCGCCGCCATCTTTAGTGCTGAATTATTGCTCATTAAGAACTCCGGGGCCATGTATGTCGTCATGATTGGTTGCTATTTATTTTATGTCCTTATGAAACAGCCAACCGGTCATTGGTTTAAGCGCTGCGGGAAAAGCTTAGGCTGGACAGCACTCAGTATGAGCGCTGGCTATTTGCCTTTCTTTTGGTGGAATCAACATGTTCACGCTACCTTTGCGGCCGTTTCAAAACATCAGATTAGTACCCAAGCTTATAAACATCAGCTAGCTGGGGAAAGTTCAACGGTCATCATGAAGATTGGGCATAAGTTTCTCCAACAAATTCTCAGTTTAAATTCGCTATCAACGCGAGGCGTTTTGCTGATCAACCTAAGCCTTTTGATTGCTTGGATCGTCATTCGCCTATTCATGCATAAAAAGAATAATTTATTGGCCACCTTAATCGCCCTGGATATCAGCTTTATCGCCTACTACATCAGTGTCTTCGCGATGTATATCGTCTCCATGCCATACGCGGAAGCCATCTTGTTAGACGGCTGTGAACGCTATTTATCAAGTATGGTGATTCTAAATTTGATGTTAGGCGCGATGGCACTAGTCGTCGCGATGGACCGTGCTTACTTTGAACAACGGATTTCTAAACGATCACTACGGTCGTTTCACTCGATCATCACGAAGAATATGTATCAGATTCTGGCGCTAGGCTTGATGATTTTTTCCGTCATTCTGATGTTCTCAGAAATCAACGGGATTCAATACAACAACACACTTGGTAAAGAAGAATTACCCGTGCAGTTACCCAAGCTGGCCCCACAGACCACGACGTTAAATCATACGAAGATCTTACTCGTTGATCCACACATTAATGATGTCAACGATTACTTTACTGGCTATGTGGGTCGCTACTACTTCTTCTCCGATAAAGTTGTCGGTCAAGAAAACTTTATGTTATCGAAAAAAGCGTTCCGCACGGCTTTAAATCAGTATCAATATGTGGTCATTCCCGAATGGCATCGGACCTTCACTAAGATGGCTTGGCAAGTGTATCATCAACGGCTCAAAACCGGGATTTTCAAAGTTACGCCAACAACATTGCATCGGGTTAAAAATATTCATGTTAGTCAGGCTAAGACTAAGAAACCGACACACTTTCACAATGAATTGGATCATTTGGCACTGCGGTAATTGAGTACTAATTTGCCACTCTGGTTGGGCCAGCATCGGCTGGAACGTGGTGGCCGCGTTTGCGAGCCATAGGGCGGTCTCGCAAGCCGGGCTTTATCTAAGTCGGAAAATCACCGACCAAGATAAACGACACCACTGAGCCAATGCTGACCCACCCGGCGTTAATTAACTGGGACCTTGTAATAGGAGTCAAACAACGATTCTAGCAGAAGGATTAGTTTCTGAAATACTTTTCTTGTACCAGTGTTTTTTCGAGACTAGACCAACCATCAGTTTTGACGCTCAATGGTTGAAAAAATAACTATAGCCTTATAGCAAAAAAATTAACTTAGTTTTAGTCGTAGTGACCAGCCAGTTCGCTGTGTCGAGCCACTTAGCTGAGTGTTTTTGCTTAGGTTAGTGGCTGGTCAACGGAGACGACTAATCAACCAGCATGTCGTAACTGTTCCACCAACACTAGAGGAACAAAATAGTTAACTGACATCATCAGAATAAATTATTAAGTTTAAGTAAATCAATGTTATAATTAAATTGATATATCATTAACATTATTTAGGTATATTAAACAAAAGGGGTAACGACAATGGCCGCCATCGGAGTACTAATTCCGGCACTTAATCCGGATAATAAATTAATAAAACTTAT
Organism: Lactiplantibacillus dongliensis; assembly: GCF_005405105.1. Lineage (GTDB taxonomy): Bacteria > Bacillota > Bacilli > Lactobacillales > Lactobacillaceae > Lactiplantibacillus > Lactiplantibacillus dongliensis. The sequence goes on along the minus strand of NZ_BJDK01000032.1, from coordinate 3,946 downwards.
GAATGAACTTATTACGATCACCGCACCCATCACCGCCATTATTGTGGTCGATGATGGCAGCGATGCCCAGCATCAACCCATCTTTACGCAATTGGGGACACTAACTGATTCACGTTTACATATTCTGCATCACCCGCAGAATCGTGGTAAAGGCGCGGCTTTAAAGACTGGCTTTGACTACTGTCAGCGCCAACTGCCGCAACTGACCGGGATTGCCACGATGGATTCCGATGGCCAGCACACCGTCGCCGCGCTGCAACATTGTCTACAACAGTTCGCACAGACGCCACACGACTTGGTTATTGGCGTCCGTCAATTCACGGAGACCATTCCGTTTCGCAGTCGCTTTGGTAACTTGTTGACGAGTAGTTTGGTGCGCCTGTTGACGCATCAATCGATCTCCGATACCCAGACCGGCTTGCGGGTCATTCCAATGACCTACGCCCAGCAATTAATCAACTTTCCAGGTGACCGGTTTGAATTTGAATTCGATATGTTACTGGAAGCGCGCAAATATGATGTCAAAGTGACTGAAGCCCCCATTCCCACGATTTACTTAGATGGGAATAAGTCATCGCACTTTCGCGTGATCCGTGACTCAATCGCGATTTACTCGCGCTTCTTTAAGTTTGCTGCCAGTGGGCTGGCCTCATTCTTAATTGATATCAGCTTGTTCTACTTGGTCATCTCTTTGATCGGTAATCACGTACTCAACAGTATCCTGATTGCCACGGTCATTTCACGGGTCTTGTCGTCCATCGCTAACTACTTGATCAATCATCATCTGGTCTTCGATCATGCTGGTCATCAGACCTTGATCAAGTATGGCCTGCTCTTTTTAGTGCAGATGTTTGCCTCGGGTTATTTGACCAACCTGTTGACCTGGGCACTGCCTACGACTAGCGGACAATGGATGCCGACCTTAGCCAAGATGATCGTTGACTTTATCTTATTTATTATCAGTTATCAAATTCAACGCGATTTTATTTTCAAAGAAGGAACGCCATCACATGTCCATCATTAAAAAAATCACCTACGTTTTAGCAATCGTCCTCTCAGTCATTTACTTAATTTGGCGAGTCGTTTTTACGATACCTTGGCACGCAGGTCTTTTGGTCTTGATTTTTGCTTTACTCTTAGTTGGTAGTGAGATCATGTCGAACTTAACCGCCTTCATCTTAATCTTCTTTCGGATGCTGGCATTTAAGAACAAGCTCAACTTAAAGATTCCGGACTACGATCATACACAACCATTACCGGACGTTGATATTATTATCGTGACCCATAACGAAGACGTTGAATTGCTCCGCAAGACAGTCAATGCGGCCACTTTCATCGACTATCCCGACCCGCATAAGGTGCATATCGTGATTTCAGATGATAGCAATCGGCCCGAGGTTAAAGCCTTAGCAGCTGAATACCACGCCCAATATTTTGGAATGGATGATAATCACGATGCCAAGGCCGGCAACATTAACCACACGTTACAATTCTTACACTCGCCATTATTTGCGATTTTCGATACTGATATGATTCCCTTTTCTGGCTTTCTAAAAGACACCGTACCGTTATTTATTGAAAACTTTAAACAATTAGCTGACGATGACCAAAATGTGAAACCACTGGGGTTCGTGCAGACACCTCAGAGTTTCTATAACGCCGATATCTTTCAATTTAACTTATTCTCTGAAAAAATCGTACCGAACGAACAAGACTTCTTCTCCCGTGATGTGAACGTCTTAAATGGGAGTAATGATACGGCACTGTTCACCGGTTCCAACGCGTTATTCTTACGCGAAGTCGTCGATAAAGTCGGTGGGTTTCCAACCGACACCTTGACGGAAGACTTCGAACTGGGAACTGAGATCAACATGGCCGGCTACATCAGTCTAGCAACGGCGCAGCCACAGTCTAGCGGGATTACCCCGATCGACTTAAAAGGCGTCATCAAGCAACGGACACGTTGGGCCCGCGGCGTTATTCAAAGTTGCCGCAACTTGCATATCTTTATTAACCCGAAACTCGGCTGGAAAAACCGCCTGATTCTGATCAATACGTACTTATATTGGTGGTCCTTTGCTCGACGAATCATTTACATTATTGCGCCAATTCTTTACGCACTCTTTAAGATTCAAGTTGTCATGGCAAACTTTTGGATTCTGATGATTGTTTGGGCGCCCGGGTACTTCTTACTACATTACGTCTTAAAAGATACGTCCGATTCGATTCGGAACGAACGTTGGGGTGAAATTCAAGAAACCTTCTTTGCGCCCTACTTATTCATTCCAGTTATTTTAGAAACACTGGGTGTTAAGGCGAAGAAGTTCAAAGTGACCGAAAAAAACGTGACTTTTTCAATTATTGATAAGCTGTACATCTTGCCGTACTTTTCACTCTGGCTAGTCACCTTAATTGCCATCGTCAAATTCAACTATGGTAAGTTTGGCTCCGAAATTCTGATTGGGAGTGTCATCACGTTCTGGTTGTTGATGCACTTTATCAACTTAAGCTTCTGTCTGTTTATCGCGATGGGTCGGCCAGTATATCGCAAAACGGAACGCTTTTCCCGTCAGATTGACGGTGATATCTGGCTAGGCAACAGTTGGCAAGATATGCGCACCAATGACGCGTCTGAAGGCGGACTCTCATTTCGCCTCAGCGGTGACACCCGCGACTTGGAACATTCACAACTCTTACAAGGACAAACCGTCAAGCTACGACTGCCATCACACGGTCAGTACGTGAACTTGACCGGCAAGATTATGCGGGTCAGCCACTACAATGCCGACTTCGCCTATAGTGTGCAATTGACGGTTCCCAATGGCGATGACCGCAATCATTATTTACAACTCATTTACAATGGGTTCAATGACACCTTACCACTGACGCAAGACACGTGGATCTCACCATTCGATGAGCTTTACACCAACGTGATGATTCGCTTGCAGAAGTTAGAACGGCGGGTCAGTCGGCTAACTCGGTTTTGATGTTTAGTTTGATGGGCAATTTGCAGGCTTAATGACTAGTTAGATGGGGGCACTTTATGGCTTGGTTAGGTTTAATTATTTTTATTGTTGCGTTGATTGGCTACGATGGGACCCTGCGCTACTTAGGGATTAGTCCTTATCTAGCGTGGATTACCGCGATTTTAGTCCAGATTCTATTACTGTATGCTTTTGCAATGCTGCAACTACTACGGTGGGGCATCTGGATTGTAACTGGACTGGGTATCCTCTTATTTGGGATTCGGTTTGTGCTGGGCTTCATGGGAAAAGGCCGGCTCAAATTTGAAGGGTTGCATACTTTTGACTTATGGATGATTGCGCTCGGTCTCGCGATGGCGGATGTCTTATATCATAGTCCGCTCATTCATTACGACAACTTCTCGCACTGGGCGGTTATCGTTAAATTTTTAACATTTGAAGGCCGCTTGCCCGGCGCTCGTGATACGATTATTTCATTTACATCATATCCGCCCGCTACCGCCCTCTTTATCACCGACTTTGTTTCCTTAACGAAATTCAGTGATGGCACGATGCTGGTCGGCCAATTTATCTTAATCTGGGCGGCGTCCTATGCGATTTTCGGGGCGTTGCGCGATCGGACACGCGCCCTCATGTCGTTAACGTTATGCTTCACCCTGGCAGTGACGTATGTCTTTAACATCGCCATTCGGTTGAATAACTTGTTAGTTGATTACGTGTTGCCTATTTTGACGATTGCCGCGCTGGTCGGGATCTACGTTTATCGAAAACATCCCGGGCTACTGACGGCACATACGGCGATCTTTGTCGCCGGGTTACTATTAGTTAAAAATTCAGCAACGTTTTTCGTGGTCATTATCGCGATTTACTTGCTCTACACCTTAACTAAAGGTTGAAAGTACAAAAACAGACCACACACCTTGATACAAAAGGTCTGTGGGGTCGGATATTAGTATTTTCAG
>NZ_BJDK01000031.1 GCF_005405105.1 Lactiplantibacillus dongliensis | reverse complement strand
AGCAAGAGGCTTTCAAGCTAGGCTAGAACAATGCTTATTAGTGGATACTATAAACCAAATCAACTAGCACCAAGCGTGAACGTCTATAACAATATGGCGTTCGGACTGAAGATCAAGCATGAGGATAAAGCCGAGATCGACAAGCGGGTTAAAAATGCCGCTGAAATTTTAGGCTTGGAAGATTATCTGGATCGTAAACCCGCCGCGCTATCAGGTGGACAACGGCAACGGGTTGCGTTGGGCCGGGCGATTGTCCGGGATGCCAAGTTGTTCTTGCTGGATGAACCGTTGTCTAACTTAGATGCTAAGTTGCGGGTCCAGATGCGGACGCAAATTGCACAGCTGCATCAACGCTTGAAAACGAACATGATTTACGTGACCCATGATCAAGTTGAAGCGATGACCATGGCTGACCGGATTGTGATTATGAAGGCCGGCGTCGTACAACAGATTGGAACCCCAAGTGAGTTATATAACGAACCGGTCAATCAATTCGTGGCGGGCTTTATCGGTTCGCCGGGGATGAACTTCTTTAATGCCAAGCTTATCGACGGGCAAGTTATCAATGACGCTGGCTTGGTAGTGGCGGTGCCAGAAGGAAAGCTCAAAGGACTAGTTGAAAAGGGCTATAACGGTAAGCCGATTATTGTTGGGATTCGGCCAGAAGATATCCATACGGAACAGATTGCGATTCAGGCGATGGCCGATGCCGTGGTTGACGCCGAAGTGGAAGTTTCGGAACTCTTAGGGGCCGAGTCGATGTTGTATTCCAAGATTGGTGACAGTAAGTTTGTTGCTCAAGTGGATGCACGGGATTATCACGAACCAGGGACCACGGTGAAGATGGCCTTTGAGATGAGTAAGGCGCATTTCTTTGATCCTGAGTCACAACTAACAATCGAATAGGAGGGCTAACGATGCGATTAGGTGCAATTGAAGCAGGTGGCACGAAGTTTGTTTGTGGCATCGGCGACGAGACCGGTCAGATTAGTGAGCAATCACGAATTCCGACCACGACCCCAGCCGTAACGTTGGCGGCGGTCGTTGACTTCTTTCAGGAACATCCAGTTGACGCTATCGGGATTGGTTCATTTGGCCCGATTGGGGTTAATTCCCAACACCGAGACTTTGGCTATATTACGCAAACGCCCAAAGCTGGTTGGGAAAATGTGAATTTTCTAGGTTATATGCGCACGCATTTGAACATTCCTATTTATTGGACGACGGATGTGAATGTGGCGGCTTATGGTGAATATCGCTTAGGCGCGGCTAAAAATGTGGAAAACTTAGTTTATTTCACGGTTGGCACGGGGATTGGCGCCGGCGTCATTTATCAGGGGCATTTTTTACAAGGTTTCAATCATTTGGAAGCCGGACATATCTTTATCAATCATCGCGCTGATGACGATTTTTCTGGCGTTTGTCCCTACCACGGCGATTGTTTAGAAGGTTTAGCTTCGGGTCCGGCGTTAGAACAGCGTTTTGGACAGCCAGCCCAAGCCTTAGCGGCTGATCCGGCTGTCTGGGAGTTAGAAGCAGATTATATTGCGCAAGCTTGTGTGAATTACACATTGAGCTATTCGCCCGATCGGATTGTGATTGGCGGTGGCGTCATGCATCAGGAGCAATTATTTCCATTGATTCGCCAAGCATTTAAGTCCCAACTGGCCGCTTATACGACTACCCCGGATTTGAACAATTACATTCAGCGGATTGCGTTAAACGATGATGCTGGCTTAACGGGTTGCCTATTACTGGCAAAAGACCTGATTGATTCCGGCCAAACGGTTGGGGCTTAAGGGGTTCCTTAACTTGTCGCTCCGGTTGGTCTGGATTGATGCTGGAACGTGGTGGCCGCGTTTGCGAGCCAAAGGACGGTCTCACAAGCCGGGCTTTGACTAACCCGAGTAAACCACTCGGCTAAGTCAAATTTCACCACTGAGCATCATCCAGCCCAACCTACGCTAATTAACACCATGAGTAACGACTGGTTTAATACAATTTTGTTGTTTGAAGAAAAGTTGTATGAGCACCGCAATCATAGTCGTAGTGACCAGGATGTTCGCCGTGTCGAGACACTTAGAGCGGTGGTTTCCCGTCTTAGTGTCTGGGCCAGCTTGTTAGACGTGGTTTTCGGCTGACAAGTGCCCTGCAGACCGCACTTTGGCTGCAGGTCTGCCCCACCGCGAACATGCTGGTCAACGGAGACGATCAATCAACAACTATGATAAGTATTTGGGAGCGGCAAAAGTGAACCTTAATTATATAGATAAAGGCCTTAACTTTATGTCTAGTTTCAGTTCAGTTGTAAGCGCTACAATACACTTGTTAAATTAAGAAAGGAGTGGGGGAAGATGCCGAATCCAGAACCTGAGATGCCTACTGTTCAACCGGAAACGCCGGAAGAAAAGGCGGCTCGAAAAAAAGAGAACCGTCAAAACTTCTGGTACAGTGTCCGTGATAACACCCCCTTATTACTGTTCGTGATTCCTGGTGCCATTTGGATGATTTTCTTTTTCTACATTCCAGTGTTTGCCAACGTGGTTGCGTTCAAAGATTTTCAATTTGATCCGAACGGGTTTGTGGCGAGTCTGGCGCGTAGCCCGTGGGTTGGGTTTAAGAACTTTGAATTCTTATTCTCATCGAATGCCGCTTGGGTCATTACGAGAAACACCGTGCTCTATAATCTCGGTTTTATTTCACTGAACTTGATCATCTCGGTCTTCTTTGCCGTTGTGATGAGTCAGTTGCGTAATCGGCGGTTAACCAAAGTTTACCAGACGTCGATGTTACTGCCGTACTTCTTATCATGGGTCATTATTAGTTACTTCGTTTATGCGTTCTTAAGCCCGAACCAAGGTTTGTTGAACTCAATGATTACCGGTAATGGCGGTAAAGCGATTAGTTGGTACAACGCGCCACAGTTCTGGCCGTTTATCTTGCTCTTCGTTGGGACGTGGAAAGGGATTGGATATAACAGTATCCTTTACTTTGCCAGTGCGATGAGTATTGATCCGACCTTGTTCGAAGCGGCGGAAATTGATGGCGCTAACAAGTGGCAACAGATTAAGAATGTGACGTTACCAGCGTTAGTACCGTTGATGACCTTGATGACGATCTTAGCCATTGGGAATATTTTCCGGGCGGACTTCGGACTGTTCTACCAAGTCCCACAAAATTCAGGTAGTTTGTATAATGTCACGTCAGTGCTGGATACGTATATTTACAACGGGTTAACGGCGACCGGAGATATTGGGATGTCGAGTGCGGCAGCCTTATACCAATCATTAGTCGGCTTCATCCTGTTGATGACCAGTAACTTTATCGTACGGCGGGTTGATCCAGAATCCGCACTATTCTAGGAGGGACGCAAATGTGGCGTAAAAAAGAAATTTCAACCGTTGAGATTCGCTCATTTGGTCCCGGCGCAAACCTTTGTTTTAACATCTTGGTGGCCTTGTTTGCCATCTCTTGTTTACTACCCTTGATCTTCATTATCGTCATTTCATTTTCAAGTGAACACTCCTTGGTTACGAATGGCTATCAATTCTGGCCAGCCCAATGGAGTATGGCAGGGTATGAATACCTGAGCCGGATGAGTGGTAAATTACTGAACGCTTTAGGCGTGACGTTGTTAGTGACCGTTTTGGGAACGGCCATTAATGCCACGTTTACCGCGACTTACGCGTATTCAATCTCGCGTTCAAGCTTCCGTTATCGCCGGTTCTTCACGTTATTTTGTTTGATTACGATGTTGTTCACCCCCGGGATGGTAGCGAACTACATCGTCATGACGAACTTGCTACAACTCAAAGATACGTTATGGGCCTTGATCTTACCGATGGCGGTCAGCCCGTTCAACATTATCGTCATGCGAACCTTCTTTAAACGGCAAGTGAACGAATCAATTATCGAAGCAGCCCGCATTGATGGCGCCAGTGAAATGCGGATCTTCTGCCAAATCGTCTTACCATTAGCGGTACCGGGGATTGCCACGATTAGCTTATTTGCGGCTTTAGGGTATTGGAACGATTGGTTCAACGCGTTGCTGTACATTCAAAACACACGCTTAGTACCGTTACAATACTTGCTAATGCAGATTCAATCCAATATTCAAATGCTGTCGCAAAATGCAACGCAAGGGGCACAGTACGCAACCGGACTTTCGAATATTCCCAAAGAAGCCACTCAAATGGCGATGGTCGTCATTTCGGTAGCGCCGATCGCGTTGAGCTACCCATTCTTCCAGAAGTATTTTGTTCGGGGTTTGACGATTGGTGGGGTCAAAGAATAAGTAGTGCGAGCGGCAAAGCGGGGTAGAGTTGAGCATTGCCCAGCAAGCGGATCCCCCAGCTTTACCAAACACGTTGCAGTCATCAAAACACAACCAAAAAGTTAGGTCAGTCACAGTTACACACACAAGAAAGGTGCGAAAATAAAATGGCAAAATGGCAAAAGGTCGTTGCAATTACGGGGTTAGCAGCTGGTTTAGCAATCACACTATCAGCTTGCGGCAACAATAAATCATCATCAAGCAGTTCAAGTTCTAAGGGGCCCACTACGTTAACGATGTATCAAATCGGGGATAAACCGAAACAATACGATGCGATGATCAAACGGGCGAACAAAATTTTAGTAAAAAAAGCGAATGCCAAATTAAAGATTACGTATATTGGTTGGGGCGATTATTCACAAAAAATGTCGGTCATCGTTTCTTCTGGGGAACATTACGATATCGCTAAGGCCGATAACTATGCGGTTAATGCCCAAAAGGGTGCTTACGCTGATCTGACTAAGCTCTTACCGAAGTATGCCCCGGAAGCGTACAAGCAGATTGATTCTGCTTATATTAAAGGGAATAAGATCGACGGTAAATTGTATGCGGTACCAGTAAATGCCAACGTTTATTCAACCCAAGTGATTTCGTTCAATAAAAAGTTTGTCGACAAATATAACATTGATATCAGCAAAGTGAACTCATACGAAACGTTGAACAGTGCGTTAAAAGCGTTCCATGAAAAGGATAAGCACACCGTTGCTTTAGCTGCGGGTAAAGGGTTCAAAGTCGAGTCCAACTTTGACTATCCACTCGGTAATACCTTGCCATTTGCCGTTGATATTAGCAAGGGCGCTAACGGCAAAAAGATTGTGAACCAATATGATACGGCGCAAATGCAGTCTAGCTTAGCCGCGATGCATAAGTATTACCAAGCAGGCTATATTTCTCAAGATGCGGCAACTAGCAATACCGACTATCCAATTGCCAGCAATACCTGGTTCGCGCGCCAAGAAACGCAAGGCCCATTCGATTATGGTGATTTCCAGTTGAACAACACTGCGGGTAAGAAAGACGCAATCGAATCCAAAGCAATTACGGTGCCATTGAAGAGTTTGTCGCAATCACAAGTCTTTGACTGGGTGGTTGGTAATGGTTCTGAACATAAAGAACTAGCTGTTAAAGTCTTAGGCCTAATCAACACGGATAAGACTTTGTTAAATGGGTTAGTTTGGGGTGCGGAAGGCACTGACTTCAAGAAGACCGGTACGGATAAGATTAAGTTAACGTCTAAGTATGATCCATCGAACCAAATGGGCGCCTGGATGACTGGGAACAACAAGAATCTCTATACGACCGATGCGATTACGGACAAGATGATCAAAGAACGGGATACCAGTATTAAGGCGGCTAAGTCCTCACCATTACTTGGATTTACCCCCGATACCAGTAGTGTGAAGACTGAAATTACCAATATTCAAAACGTCATGAATCAATATATCGACGGCTTGAATACCGGGACTTCTGATCCAAAGCCAACCATCAAGAAGATGGATAAAGCGTTAAAAGGTGCCGGTTATGACAAAGTTCAAAAGTTATTACAGAAGCAATATACAGAATTTTTAGCCAAACAATAGCGCTGCGACTAGTAGCCCACACATGATTTAACCTAAAGACGCGCGCATCTAAAAAATGCGAGCGTCTTTACTGGTGTAAATAATTAGTGTGATTGATGATAATGTTATTAAAGGTTGCCGAAAACTGGCGACAAGACACGCTAAAGGGGATATGATAATGATTAGTACAGGCTTGCAAAAGGCGTTTATTCGCAGTTATACGATTATTAAACTCAGCTTGTTATTTTGGTTGTTCAGTTTCGCTGGTGGAGGATTATTCGGTATCGGACCGGCATTATTAATGATTAGTGATTTATATCATCACAACGGCTGGCGTTATCAGTTGGACACGGTTAAAGCGGCCACTAACTTATTCAAACGTTATTTCAAAGCGGGCAATGTTTATTTTTATAGTGGTGCGGTGCTCCTAGGCCTGTTACTGATGAATCTCTGGTTAGCCGTACAGTTGCGGGGAATTGGCTTTTTGATTTTAGACTTTGTGTTAATCTTTGCGATTTTGTTATTTAGTTGTGTGTTCAATAACTTAATTATCTTAGCTGGTGCGTATCAGGCCAAGCCGCGTGATTTGTTGAAGTTAGCGGTTATGCAATTTTTTAGCAATTTCTTTAACGTGTTAAAAACCATTGGTGGCTACGGAATCATCGTGGTTGTCACGTATAAATTTCCGGGTTTGATCTTGTTTGGGACGGTGCCGTTAGTTTTGATCTGGACGACCTTTATTAGTCGGCAATGGTACCAGCAATTACAGACGCAGTTAGCGCTTGGTAATCGTTAAAGTTGCCGCCGGTTGGTTGCTAAAATGTTGGCTCAAGCAGAGCGACGATAGTAGCACCAGGCAGTCATTGTTAGTTTAAATGAGGAGTTGGGGGTCAATGTTCAAATGGCGGCGTAATTATAATTTTTCACAATTAATGGCGACTTACGCCGTCCTTTTGAGTACCGTGATCGGGCTGTTCGCGCTTTATATGGGGACCACGACAACTGCCAATGATAATCGCGCCATCGATGCGAGTCTCACGAATGGCTTAGACAAAGTCGCCGATCAAGTGACGGCCAATGCGCGCGAGGTGCATGAATTAGGCCAGCATCTGACTAGTACGAGCAGTCAGGTCAAAAATCTGAACAAGTATTTTGAGTTAAATCCCGCTGCTTACTTGACGTATAGTCAGACGACCTCTAATCATGAAGCTTTTTATTATTTGCCAGATGAGACGTTGCAGCTTTTAATGAGCAATCCAACGATTGAACAAGTCCGAATCACAATGAGCGATTTCAAGACTAGTTTTGTTGCGGATCGACAGACGCCAGGCGGTTATAAGACCATGCGCCGCGTGAGCTCACGGCCACGGTTTCAATTTAGTTATCCATTTGTGGATAATGCCAATTTACGTGGTTATGGTACCTTGACGTTGACGTATCAGACGCAGACCTTAACTACGGCACTTAACAAGTTGAACCGTGGCGCTAACTTGCAAGTGCTGGCCTTAACACCGACTGGTCAAGCCAGCTACCACTTTCATGGCCGTGAGGTGACAGCAAGATCAGCACGCCAGACGGTCAGCCGGGTACAACGCACCTTTGGCCGGCAAGCGTCCGGCTCAGCCGCGTTTGCCCAACAGTATCGGTATCGCACTAGTAAGTTGGCGGATGGCAGTATCTTGGTGGCGATGACTGATCGGGCGGTTGTCCGGCAGCAGCAACGGCTTAAAAACTGGACGTTAGGGGCTGAAGCGGTAGCGATTGATGTCATCTTATTTGGCGGGTTATGGCTGACATTTCGGCGGTATCGCCTCCAGCTGCAACAAATGATTCAATCGATGGCGTTGGTCGGTCGAGGTGATCTGGCAGTGCGACTAAAAGTGCCCGCACAATCTGGCGATTTGAAGATAATGGCGACGGGAATTAATCAGATGCTGGATGAAATCAACACTTATGTGTATCAGATCTATCAGTTAGAGATCGAGCAACGCGATGCGAATATGAAGGCCCTGCAGTCGCAAATCCAGCCGCATTTTTTGTACAATACTTTGGAATATATTCGAATGTACGCGGTTGCGGAGGATCAAAATGAACTGGCAGAGGTGGTCTATGCATTTGCAGCGTTATTACGGAACAATACCGATCAATCGCCCACGACTACGTTGGCCAAAGAAACTGAATTTATCGAGAAATACATTTATTTGTACCAGATGCGTTTTCCTGACCAAATCGCGTATGGATTGCAATTGGCGCCAATATTAGCGGACCTGACGATTCCAAAGTTTATCTTGCAACCGTTAGTCGAGAATTATTTTGCGCATGGAATTGATTATTTACGGACCGATAATGTGGTCAGTGTCAAAGCTTGGCAAGATGGTCAGCAGCGGGTCTACTTGCAAGTTCAAGATAACGGTCGGGGGATGTCAGCGGCGCAACTAGCAACCGTTCAGGCCCAGATCAAAAGCCAACAAGTGACCGGCGAACGGACCTCGATTGGTTTGCGCAATGTGTATGAACGGCTACAAGGTTACTTTGGGGAGCGTGCGACGATGACGCTGACTCGGAACCAACAAGGCGGACTGACGGTGATGCTAACTTTTGTGAGGGGGACAACCGATGCAACGCGTCATGATCGTGGATGATGAATATATGATTTTAAAAGGGATGACTAAGGTCGTCGACTGGACCGCATTGGGGTTTACGATTGTTCAGACGGCGCGTAATGGGCAGCAAGCGTTACAAGTCGCCCGGGAACAGGTCATTGACTTAGTGATTACCGATGTACGGATGCCAGAGATGACCGGAATTGAACTGATGCAACAATTACAGCAGTTACCACAACCACCCGTGGTCTTAGTCCTTTCTGGTTATCAAGAGTTTGATTACGTCAAAGCCGCTTTGCGTCTAGGCGCGATGGATTACTTATTGAAACCCGTGAGTGCGACCGAATTGACGACAATCTTAACTAAGGTCAAGCAGCGATTGGACGAACGGCAACAACAGCAAGCAACGCAGCATTATTATGTCGAAATGCAGACTGAACGGCTAGTAGCCGGTGATTTAACCACTGGACAAACCGCGCAATTGTTAACTAGCGCTGGGATTCCCACTGATCAACATGAATTTACCGTGGTCTGTTGTAACGTGGTGCCAGCGATGGCGCCATTAATGGCAGCCTGCGATGCCCAGGCGCAACGGTTATATTATCCGGCTGCCGACCAACTTATCATTTGTTTTGCGGGAACCCATATTTTACTGAATCAATTTATTCGACAATTGGAAGCTGACCAGCTCATTACCGGGACCGCCTTTATTACGGTTGGCCAGCGGGTGAATCAACTGGGTCGCTTGAGTGAAAGTCTGGAACAAGCCCAGACGTTGGCGGAACTGTACCAGTTTTATGAAGAAAAGGCACCGTTTCTATCCGGTTCAGCCCGGACCGAATGGCTGCGGCAAGCTGAGATTCCGAAGGTGTCACTCGATGAATTTAAACAAGCACTGGCAGTGGGGAATCAAGCGTTAATGACGAAATTAGTTCAGGCAATTTTTGCCGAACTCATTACTGAACACGTGGTACCTTCATATGCGCGGCAAGTTGCGTTTCTCATTTTGAATGCGATTAGTAATTATCAATCATTCAGTAATCGCGCCTACGAAGATCAATTGAACGCGATTGATGAAGCGCCCACCATGGCGGTTCTAGAGACCTGTCTGACAACCTTGATTGCGGACTATGAACCCAAGCAGCAGTATGTCTTTTCGCAGAATATTAATCGAGTCGTCGATATCGTAGCTAAAGAATATGCGCATGATTTATCGTTGACACAAGTGGCCGAGCGGTTGCACCTTAATCCAGTTTATTTAGGCCAATTATTCAAAAAAGAAGTGCATACGAGCTTTTCAAAATATTTGAATCAATATCGCATTGACCAAGCCAAGTCGATGTTGGCGCGAACGGATGAAAGCATTAATAACATTGCGTTGGCAATCGGCTATACTAATAGTGGTTATTTCTATAAAAACTTCCGGGTGATTTGTGATATTTCACCGAAAGAGTACCGGCAACAACATCAGCGACGGCCGGTGTGATACTACTTGTTAGACTAGTCGATAGATGTCCGTCTCCGTTGACCAGCCGATTCGCGGTGGGGCAGACCTGCAGCCGAAAAACGGTCTGCAGGGCACTTGTTAGCCGAAAGCCACGTCTAACAAGCTGGCCCAATCACTAAAACCGGAAGTTCACCGGTTCAAGTGATTCGACACGGCGAACCGGCTGGTCACTACGACTAAAGTTGGTTTGAGTGATTATTTAATCAGTTAGAAATAGTAGAATATATTGGAAATACGGCCATTACGATGATGGTGTATTTGGTATTGAGCTATCTTTTGAATTTTAATCGTAACCTCTTAAAAGCGACCAGCTTAACGAAAATGATATCGTTGGGCTGGTCGCTTTTAGATTGTTCGAAATTAGTGAATTAAGACGTTGGGTATCTGTTGAATTTGCTCCTTAGCGGTCGCTCTTTAAACTGCTGAGACGGCAAATGAAATTTTCAAAACCGGTCTTGACCTAATTACAAGTGGACTACTTACACTAAAACCAACGATACGGCTGAATGTTTTAGAGACCAATAACTAAGTAAAAGTCACCGGTTGAACATGATTAAACAGTATTTTTAAGTCACTGCGAATTAGCGTCGGGCGGGCCAGAATTGGCTCAGTGGTGCCGTTTGACTTAGTTGAGTGGTTTTCTCAGCTTAGTCAAAGCCCGGCTTTCGAGACCGCACTGTGGCTCGAAAACGTGGCCACCACGTTCCAGCCGATTCTGGCCCAACCAGAGTGGCAAATTTACGCTAGCTAACTCGAAGTAACAAAGAAAATCTAGCGTGTATTTGGCACTAATCCCAGCCGAGTTGCCAAGTGTTGAGTCGCCATTAAATCAGCATGACTGATTGTGGTCGCCTGGAATGCTTGTCCATCGCGCGTGACTTGTTGGACGAAATTATTGTGGTCATGATTGTTAGCGGTCGTTAAGGTCAGATCGTGATCAGCGAGATGTAATGTCACTTCATCGAACGCAGGCAGGCCTAAGACATATTCGGCGTCAGCGGGGCAGACGGGATAAAAGCCCAGACAAGCAAAGATGAACCAAGCTGACATTGAGCCGTTATCTTCATCACCAGGAAAGCCAGTTACCGAAGCGTCGAATAACTTGCGTAATTGTTTAACCACGACTTGGGTCTTTTCTGGATGCCCAGCTAAGGCGAAGAGATACGGGAGGTGGAAGCTTGGTTGATTAGAGATGGCTAACTGGCCGTAATCAACGGCGGCCATCTCAGTCATTTCATGAATGACCATATCATACCCGCCGATTTGATAAGTCGGTTGGGTGTTACATAGGGCAGTTAATTGGGCATCGAGTTTGTCAGGACCACCCATTGCCGTCATTAGGCCATCGATATCATGAAAGGCGCTAAAGCTGTTTTGCCAGGCACTACCTTCAGTATAATCGCCACCCCAACGGTCCGGCGCAAAGTTGGCTTTAAAGCTGCCATCAGTATTTTTAGGACGTAAGAAGCCCGTTTGCTTATCAAGCAAGTTCAGGTAACGCTTTGACTGCTGCCAATAGGTCTGTGCCAATTGCGGCTGTTTTAACACGGCCGCAACTTGGCCGATACAGTAGTCGCTATAAGCATAGTCTTGCGTGCGATTGACGCTTTCTGGATATTGATCAGCGGGCAAGTAACCGTACTGATCATAGTCAGCGCCCCCCGTTCGACCGTAACGGCTGTTTTCGGCGGGCTTAGTATCGCTGTCAATCATGGCTGTCAGCAGCTCCGGTAGCAAGTCAGTAGCGAGGCCTTTTTTAGCGCATTCCGCAATAATGGAGTCCACTAAGTTCCCCGGCATCATCCCACGTTCATCCGGTGCCAGCCAGCGGGGTAAAAAGCCGGTTTCTTGATACGATGTCAAAAAGCCCCGTAAGAATTTGGGTAAGAGTTCGGGCGCCAAGATTGAAAAGAGGGCGTAAACGGATTTAGCCGTATCCCAAAAGCCATTATTGGTATATAAAATGCCGGGCTTGACCGTTTTAGCCGTCGTATCGTAATGGATTGATTGCCGCTTAGCGTCGATTTCGTAAAACCGTTGCGGGAAGAGGAATAAACGGTATAAACAAGTATAAAAGGTTTGCACTACCGCTGCATGATGATCACGAACGCTGACCCGGTCTAAGTAATCATTCCAACGGTTGGCGCTTTCATTTTTAAGCTGGCCAAATGACCGCTGGCTAATCCGACTGAGATTTAAACTCGCTTGTTCAGCGCTAATAAACGACGTGGCTAACCGCGCGTCAAAGTCGATGGCTGGCGTGGCTACTAAAAGGGTCAACTGGTGGCCGGTCGCTTCAGTTGTCGTTTGCCAAGTACCTTGGTCATCATAGTAGCCAGAGTGGGCAATATCAATGGCTGGTAAGCTAAGTTCCGCGTACATCGTTAGGTTCGGGTCTTCGCCGCCATGATAGTCCGCGGTATAGAGTTGAATATGATTATCGATCAGTCGAAAGCCGCCGTCATCGGGTAGCTGAATCTGTAGGCCATGGTGTTCCGCTAACAGACGATCAAAGCGGTAGCGTAATGCTGCCCCGTAAGTGGTCGGTGTCAGTTCATTGTGAACATTAAAGTGGTCATCGTAGATTGCTAAATAATTCGCTTGGAAAGTTGCCCGGTCTGGCTGGTAGTTGCCAGTAAAGTCGGGATTGGTTTGGGGATCGTGCCACTGTACTGCGGTGATTAAAAAGTGGCAGTAGTCGCCAATCCAAGGGCTGGGCTGATGGGTCACGCGAATCCCTTCAAATTGGGAATCAGTTGGTTGGAAAAACCAGCTATTGGCCGCGCCATTAGTCTGGGCGACATAGTAGTTCATTCCCATTGGCACGCCAACGTATGGTAGGCAATTACCGTTTGACCGATGGGGCGAGTTGGCGGTTCCTTGGCGAATATCAAGTTGGTCGATGTGCATGAGACCTAGTCCTCCTTTGAGTAGGGCACCATTGGTTTGGTGGAATCACGTGGGATTAAAGTAACAGGTAGTTTAATGAGCATGTCAGTCGTGGTTGGCTGTAGTAACCGGTCAACAGCTTTAGCGCCCATCCCTTGAAAGTCTTGGGCGACAGTCGTTAAGGCCGGGTATGTTAAGCTGGCCGCTTGAATATTATCGAAGCCGACGATCGATAGGCGTTGAAATAACGCGGGATCGGTATCACGTAGCGCGTTCATCAGTTTGATCGCGGTTAGGTCATTTTCGACGACGATACTGGTAATGGCATGATCCTTAAGGTAGCGCACCCACTGTCCCGGGGTGAATTGATTCAAGTCAGCCAGTTGCGCAAGCGGTGCCGGTGGGGTCAGCTTAGCAGCGTGCAAGGCCGTTAAATACCCGAAGTAACGGTCGTATACGGAACTCGGTAAGACGGATTCAGCTTGCGCATAAAACAGAATTTGCGTGTGCTGTAGCTGAATTAAGTGTTCAGTAGCTAATTGTCCGCCAGTAAAATTGTCGGCAGCCACTACTGGCAATCCGAGTTCTGGAAATTGTTTATCCAATAAAACAATCGGTAAATGGGCTAGCTTTAATTGGTAGAGTCGTTCCGCATCGGCGTACAAGTTCTGAGTTAAATAGATAATTCCGGCATATTGGGTCTGTAAGTCCCGGAGGCTCAGCTGGTTAAAGTTCTCCGTATCCATCGTCATGGTCTGATAACCGCGCGCAGTGGCTGCTTGGCTAACGCCGGACGCATAGTCGCCGAGTCCGGCATCCGTTGGAAATGGCAAGACTAATAGTAGTTGTTGTGCGGTTTGGGTTTGTGGTAAGCGTTGCACAAAACTACCGCTACCTTGTTGGCGATAGATTAGACCGTGACTTTCTAGTTCGGTTAAGGCCCGCTTAGACGTAATTCGGCTGACGGCGTACGTTTTGGCCAGCTGCAGTTCGGTTGGTAATTGTTCATCTGGTTGGAGCTGACCGTTGGCAATTTGTTGCTGTAAATCATGATAAATTTTTAAATAACGCGGTTCATTTTTTGGCATGGTTCCTCACTTCCGTTGTCCTTGATTGCCATTAATATATCATTTAAGCGGGTAAAAGGAAAGTAAAACGAGTGCATTTGATATAGACAATTATTAAACACATGCTATAATAACGGAAAATGATATATCAAATAATGAGGTGAGCAGATGACAACCAATTATGTTGACGACCAAGTGACCGCTTTTGTGGCTAAGATTAGCCAGTTGAGTCAAGACTTGGACCCCCGTTATGGGCAGGTTTTTCAGCAGACGTTTTTAAATACGCTAGCGACGACGATTTCAGATGATGCTGCCGGGCGGGCCTTTATCTTGACCGGGGATATTCCGGCGATGTGGCAACGCGATTCGACGGCCCAGGTACGGCCTTATCTTGTATTAGCCCGGGAACATCCTGGTATTGCGGATTTGATTACCCGCGTCGTCCAACGGCAATTCTTTAATATGACATTGGATCCGTATGCCAATGCTTTTAATGAAACCGCTAACGGTCAAGGCCATCAAAGCGATCAGACTGAGATGGGTCCTTGGATCTGGGAACGCAAGTTTGAGATTGATTCTTTGTGTTATCCCGTTCAGTTAGCATATCTGCTCTATCGCAATACCGGCGTGACTGAACAATTTGATGCGACCTTTGTCAATGGGGTGCGGGCGCTACTGCGGACCTTTGCCGTCGAACAACATCATGACCGTTCGCCATATCGCTTTGTGCGGACCAAAGACCGTCCCGAAGATTCATTGGTGCGAGACGGTCGAGGGACTCCGGTGGCCGAGACGGGAATGATCTGGTCTGGTTTTCGGCCGAGTGATGATGCTTGTGAATACGGGTATCTCGTTCCCGCCAATATGTTTGCCGTGGTGAT
This sequence comes from Lactiplantibacillus dongliensis, assembly GCF_005405105.1. GTDB lineage: Bacteria > Bacillota > Bacilli > Lactobacillales > Lactobacillaceae > Lactiplantibacillus > Lactiplantibacillus dongliensis. The sequence goes on along the minus strand of NZ_BJDK01000031.1, from coordinate 29,678 downwards.
TCTGGGATATTTGCAAGAGATTTTTAGCAGTGTCCTGGATGAACCGACGATTGTTGCGACGGCTAAAAAGTTACAACAAGAAATTCGCACTGGCATTGAAACGTATGGCTATACGCAGAATGCCAATGGCGAACAAGTCTATGCCTATGAAGTTGACGGCTTAGGCCATGCTAAGTTAATGGATGACGGCAATGTGCCGAGCCTGTTGAGTGCGCCGTATCTGGGTTATTGTGACTTGTTCGACGATAACTACATGCGCACGCGGCAGACCTTATTGAGTCCAGAAAATCCCTATTACTATAGTGGCAAGCTAGCCGCGGGCCAAGGCAGTCCGCATACGCCGGTTAATTATATTTGGCCGATTGCGATTGTGATGGAAGGCTTAACGACGCGCGCGGCCGGACCACAATTACAGGCCTTACAGACCCTGGTTCAAACGACTGGCGGGACGGATTTGATGCATGAATCCTTTGATGTCAATGACGACCGCCGTTTTACCCGCGAATGGTTCTCCTGGGCCAACATGATGTATTGCGAATTATTGTTAACGACGCTAGGGTTTAAAATCGAAAGGTGATTAAAACGATGACTAAGAAAAAGGTCTTTATTATTTCTCACAGCCACTGGGATCGCGAATGGTACTTACCATTTGAACAACATCACATGCGGTTGGTAACGTTGATTGATAACTTATTGGATTTGTTCAAGCATGATCCTGACTTTGATAGCTTTCATTTGGATGGTCAGATGATTGCGTTAGACGATTATTTGGCGGTACGGCCGGAACGCAAGCCAGAACTGGCAGCGGCGATTACTGCGGGTAAGTTACGGATTGGGCCATTTTACATCTTGCAAGATGACTTTTTGATCAGTCCGGAAGCCAATGTACGCAATATGGTGATTGGTCGCGATGAAGCTTTGGCGTACGGTGATGAGGTGAAGTTGGGCTACTTCCCAGATACGTTCGGTAATATGGGCCAAACACCGCAGATGATGGCGTTGGCGGACTTAGAGACGGCTGCATTTGGTCGTGGGGTGACGCCGACTGGCTTTAATAATCAGACTGGTGGTGCCGACTATGCGTCGCAATATTCTGAGATGTGGTGGCAAGGGCCAGATGGAACGCGGATTTTAGGCTTGTTATTTGCTAATTGGTATAGCAATGGTAATGAGATTCCAACTGATCCGGCCCAGGCTAAAGTGTACTGGGATCAAAAGCTGGCCGATGCCGAAGCTTATGCCTCAACTGATAACTTATTGATGATGAACGGCGTTGATCACGAACCGGTGCAAGCTGATGTGACCACGGCGATTAAAGTGGCGAATGAGCTATATCCAGACTATGAATTCGTGCATTCAAATTTTCCCGATTATTTAGCGGCGTTAAAAGCTAGCTTGCCAACCCAACTGAGTACGATTAAAGGGGAACTGACGAGCCAAGAAACGAATGGCTGGTATACCTTGGCGAATACGGCTTCTAGCCGGGTTTACTTAAAGCAGGCCAATACGCGCAATGAACGGTTACTTGATAGTATCGCGGAACCGTTGGCGACAATGGCTTATCCGGCCGCTGAATACCCGCATGACCGTTTCCGTTATGCGTGGAAACTACTCTTACAGAACCACCCCCATGATAGTATTTGTGGCTGTTCAGTAGATGAGGTTCACCGCGAGATGTTAACCCGGTTTGCCAAATCAACGGAAGTGGGGCGCTACTTGGCGCAAGATGCCCTGAACACCTTAGCCCAACGCATTGATACCACGGGCTTTGATACTGATGCCAAGCCATTTGTGGTGGTCAATACTACGGGTTTTGTGAAGTCCGGACAGACTGAGGTAACGATCGAATGGGATCGTCGGAACTTTAGTCCGGAGATGACGATTCAAGCGCAACGAGCCGAACTAGTAGCCGAATTAGCGGCCTTGCCGACGCTACAATTGGTCGATGCTAGTGGCCAAGCGGTACCGTTTCGTGTTGTCAAGCAAGCCGTTGAGTTTCATTATGACCTCCCCAAAGACCGCTTCCGAGTGGCGTATCAAGCCATTGAAATCACGATTGCAATTAATGTGACCGGCTTACCAGCGTATGGTTGGCAGACGTTGGCCTTGCAAGCGGCTAAGGAAACCGTCACACCGATTGAAGGACCGACACGGCGGGCATTTAGTGAGCATGAATTCAGTAATGAATGGCTGAAAGTGACGGTTGCGAGTGATGGCAGCTTGACGATCACCAACCGGGAGACTGGGCATATCTACCACCAGATGTTGGTATTTGAAGATACGGGTGATATGGGGAATGAGTACATCTACCGGCAAACTGCCGATAACCAGGCGATTCTCTCGACGGACTTTCCAACTGAAGTTCGGCTCGTCCATGATGATGCCTTGGGTGTTGAAGTTGAACTGATTAATCAGCTAGCAATTCCTGTGGCGGCCGACGATCAGTTATTAACCGAACAACAAGCGGTCGTGGATATTACGCAACGCACTGCGAAGCGGGCGACTACCACGCGGCCACTAACGATTACCACGCGCATGCGTTTAGGCCGGCATAGTCGCCAATTAAAGTTTAAGACCAGCTTTGATAATCAAATGTGCGATCATCGCGTTCGGGTGTTGTTCCAAACTAACTTAGCGGCGACAACGAACACGAGCGATGCGATTTTTGAAACGGTCACCCGTTCGAATGAACCGGCAGCTACGTGGCAAAATCCAACTAATCCCCAACATCAACAGGCGTTCGTTAATTTACATGATGCGCAAAATGGGGTCACGATTGGTAATCTAGGGTTGAACGAGTACGAGATTTTACCAAAACACGGTACGATTGCGGTGACACTATTGCGCTCAGTCGGCGAAATGGGCGATTGGGGGTATTTCCCAACGCCAGAAGCACAGTGTTTAGGGGCGTTCAGTTGCGAGTATAGTTTGGAATTACATGACGGCACGACTGAACAACGGCTGGTCAGTTATCAACAGGCGCGTAACTTCCAAGTGCCATTCAGTGTTCAGCCGACGGATTGGCATGCCGGTGAACTAGCGGCGGACGATGCTTATTTGCAATTACGAACCTTAGAATTTGCTGTAACTAGTTTCAAACGGGCAAATAATTCTGCCGGGGCGACTTTAAGAGGTTATAATTTAACTAAGCAACCGGTTACATTAGACGTGAGCTGCTGTCAGACACCAGCAACGGCGGTGAACTTTCTTGAACAGCCGTTACCAGATGTAGCGAGTGATCGACTAGGACCGGCTGAAATCAAAACGCTATTATTTGCGAAAAAATGAGGGATTTTAAATGCAACCGTTAGGATTAATTGATATTGGTGGGACGTCGATCAAGTTTGCTGTGTGGGATGGTCAGGCATTAAAGGCGCATCATGCGTTACCAACGCCGACGACCAAAGCTGCCTTTTTTGAATTAGTGACTCATGAAGTGGCTGAAATGAAGCAGCAATGGCCGTTAGTGGGGGTCGCTATCAGTTCACCAGGGGCAGTCAATAAGCTGACTGGGGTCGTGGAAGGTGCCAGTGCGATTCCGTATATTCATAACTTTCCGATTCAATCAGAGCTGGCTGAAAAGTTCGGCTTGCCCGTCAGCATGGAAAATGACGCTAACTGTGCCGCGTTAGCGGAATTAGCGAGTGGTGCCGGTAAAGATGTGGACAGCCTCGTCTTCCTAGTGATTGGGACTGGCGTTGGCGGTTCCGTCATCTTCAACCATCATATCTGGCATGGTGCCCATTTATTCGGTGGTGAATTCGGCTTTATGCTGATGAATGATCAAGGGACGTTGAGTGAGCTAGGAACCGCGCCAGCTGCAGTCAACCGGTATCTAAAAGCCAATCCAACTGCTAAAAAGCTGAGTGGGAAAGACTTATTCGACTTAGCTGCGCAAGGCGATGCTGCCGCGACTAAAGAAGTGGACACCTTGTATCATGCGCTAGCCTTAGGGATCTATAATTTACAATATAGTTTTGATCCTGAAAAGGTTGTGATTGGTGGGGCGATCTCTAATAATCCACAATTGATTCCTGGCATCGAACGCGAGATTGAAAAGATTCGGGCACAAGTTAAAATTGCTTCGATCAAACCAAATGTCGTGACTTGTCAGTATCATGATGAGGCCAATCTGCGTGGGGCGGTCGTTGATTTTGAACAGACTTATGACCGCGTGTAGTGGTAATTACTGATATTTATTTTAAGGACGCTTGGTATTAGTTAGATTCGATTGCCACGTTGGTTGGCCCAGAATCGGCTGGAACGTGGTGGCCGCTTTTGGAAGCCAAAGGGCGGTCTTCCAAGCCGGGCTTTATCTAAGTCGGAAAATCACTGACTTAGATAAACGACACCACTGAGCCAATTCTGGGCCGCCCGCCGTTAACCAACGGAAATTAAATGGTTGGCTTGAAAAATAGTTAGCGCGTATTGACCTTAAGCGTGTATCTAGACGCAACCAAACAATGAGGTGACACAAACATGACCAGTTTTCCCAAAGCTTTTGTCTGGGGGGCGGCCACATCTGGCCCCCAGACAGAAGGTAATTTCCATAAACCGCACCAAAATGTTTTCGACTATTGGTTTGCCACCGCACCGGAACAATTTGATGCTGGGGTGGGACCAGACTTAGCGTCTAACTTTTATAATGACTATGAGCATGATTTGGATTTGATGCAGCAAGCGGGGATTCGCGGTTTGCGAACCTCGATTCAATGGACACGCTTAATCGATGATTTTGAGACGGCCAGCTTAAATCCAGCGGGGGTCGCGTATTACAATCGAGTGATTGACGCGATGCTGGCGCGTGGGATTGAGCCGTATCTTAATTTGCATCATTTTGATTTACCGGTGGCACTTTACGATCAATATGGCGGCTGGGAGTCGAAACATGTGGTAGATTTATTTGTTAAGTTTGCTGAACAATGCTTTAAGCTTTACGGCGACCGGGTAAAAAAGTGGTTCACGTTTAATGAGCCAAAAGTGGTCGTCGATGGGCAGTACTTGTATGGCTGGCACTATCCACAAGTTGTTGATGGTCCCAAGGCAGTGCAGGTGGCTTATAACTTGAACTTAGCCTCGGCCAAGGCGGTGGCCGCTTTTCGGCAGTACTGCCCCCAAGCTGACCATCAAATCGGGATTATTTTAAACTTGACCCCAGCGTACGCGGCTAGTGATGATCCAGCCGATCAAGCGGCAGCTGAATTTGCTAAGTTGTGGTCGAATAACTTATTCTTGGATCCGGCGGTACTCGGTCATTTTCCAACGAAACTGGTGGACCGATTAACTGCGGATGGTGTCTTATGGGCGTCTACTCCGGCGGAATTGGCCTTGATTGCAGCTAACCCAGTGGATGTGCTTGGTGTGAATTATTACCATCCTTTCCGTGTTCAACGACCAGACATTTCACCAACCAGCTTACAACCGTGGCTACCGGATATTTACTTTAAAGACTACGCGATGCCAGGGCGGGTGATGAATGTTGATCGCGGGTGGGAAATCTATCCCACGGCCTTGACGGATATTGCGAAAAACATCCAGAAAAATTACCATAATATTCCGTGGTTCATTTCGGAAAATGGCATGGGGGTTGCACATGAAGAGCGCTTCTTAGATCATCAAGGAGTAGTTCAAGATGACTATCGGATTGACTTCATGCGGGCCCATCTAAACGCATTAGCGGCTGGCATTGCGGCCGGGTCGAATTGCCAAGGTTATTTTGTATGGACGGCGATTGACTGCTGGTCATGGAATCACGCCTATCACAACCGCTACGGCTTGATTCGTGATGAGATTCATACCCAAACGAAGACCTTGAAGAAGTCGGCTGCGTGGTTTAAGCAACTCAGTGACACCAATCAATTTGAAGACTAGGGGGATTTAGGATGGCTCAAGCTAAGATTTTTTCGATGCCAGTTGCGACAGTCTACCCATTATACGTGCAAAAAGTTGAGAAAAAAGGCCGGACTGCCGCCGAAGTGGATGAGGTCATTCGCTGGTTGACTGGTTATAGTGACCAGCAGTTACAGCAACTGCTAGCGGATCAGACTAGCTTTGAAAGCTTCTTTGCGGCGGCCCCCGCGTTTAACCCCCAGGCGACTTTGATTACCGGGATGATTTGTGGCTATCGAGTTGAAGCAATTAGCGACCCGTTAATGCAAAAGATACGGTACTTGGATAAGCTGGTCGATGAACTGGCTAAGGGTAAACCGATGCATAAAATTTTAAGACAGTAATGAAAAGCCCCACCGACTGTAATTGATGCAGTTGGTGGGGCTTCGTTTGCTTGATTTACTTCAATGAGGTAACGGTCGTGCCAACACCATAGATTGATTCCCAATCGTTGGTGAAGTCTTTAACGGCTGCTCCGATGGCGGGTGCCGTCAAAGCGGTGTTCAAGATATCAGCGCTCATGGTGGCGGCTTGGGCGCCCATTTCAAAGGCGGAGTTTACTTGTTGCACCGTATGGAAGCTAGCAGCTAAGATCTTGGTGTTGCTATTTTCACGGCAAATCTGAGCGGCAAGTTCACCGATCACTTCATCGGCATTGATGTTCATGTTGACCATCCGGTTGTAATAAGGTGCTAAGTAATCGGCACCGGCACTCATGGCTAAGTAACCTTGGAACTTCGTATAAATGGCGGTGGCCGTGACGTTAACGCCCTCACTCTTGAGTTGCTTGATAGCGGCTAGACCGGCTTCGTTAGTTGGAATCTTAATGAAGACGTGGTCATCGACATTCTTCAAAATCGTGTGGGCATCTTCGACCATGGCTTCGGTAGTTTGACCAACGACTTGAATATGGAAGCTAGCATCTAAGCCAATGATTTGTCGAATCGCTTTCATGTGATTGAAGAAGTCAATCTTACCTTCTTTTTTAACGATCGATGGGTTAGATGTCACGCCGCTTAATGGGATAATACCTGCGTATTTTTTGATGTCTGCAATATGAACTGTGTCTAATAAGAATTCCATGATGTTCACCCCTGTTTGTTTTTTACAAGTTCACTATACCGAGAAATGAAAGCGCTGACTAGTGTTTGGAAATTCGTTTCAATGGGAATAGTCGAGCGGGACCACGCGGACGGGGTTTCGTACGAAAGTAACTAGCTAAATATTGCACATATGTGCTAGTTATCTAAATCAAGCACTCTTTGAGCAGTTTCGGCGTCGGTAATCAAAGTGGTCAAGATTCCCATCTTAAGTAACGCTAAGATGGCGGGGGCTTTCGTCAGTGAGCGGGCGATTGCAATCGCGTTAGGAACTTGCTTAATCTGATCCAAAGGAATCGCGATGGTTCGGTTCAATAAATCCCCGCGTAAGATCTTGCCGTGTTTGTCGAAAAAGGTGCAACAACAATCCCCGATGGCTTGGCGTTCTTTTAGTAATTCACGGTCGGCCGGGGTTAACAAGTCTCGCCAGCGACTACTCGTATTGGTTAGTGGGCCGCCGATACCTAACAGGGCGATATCCAAGTTGTCCCAGCAATGGCGGATTTCATGGAAATATTGCGAGGAAGTAATGCCGTCACGAATATATTGGGATTCCTGCACGGCCGCGGCATCCACGAACAAGCTCTGGCCTCCAAAGGCCCGCGCGGCATCGTAGACAATCCCGTTGACATGATATTGGGCATTCGATGGACTCGGTCCACCCACCAACGGCACAAAAGTCGCGGCGGTTTGCATCGGATGGTGTAGTTGGCCAATCATACCAGCCAGAATGGAGCCCCATGCAAAGCCGACAATGTTGTGCGGTTTAATGATTTGTTTGAGATAAAGGGCCGCCTCGTTGGATAAGCGGCGCTCTTTTGCTTGGTGGTCAGCGTGAGGTTCGCTGGCGATGACCACGGCATTTTTAAGGTGATAGCGTTGTCGCAACTGTTCTTCTAAATTAAATAAATCGGTGTTAAAGTCGTTGATTTTAATGTCAACGATTTCATTTTCCCGGGCTTGCTTTAACATCCGACTAATCGTGGTGCGATAAATATTGAGTTCTTGTGCAATCTGGGCTTGCGTGTAGTCGCGAATGTAGTAGAGGTAGGCGACTTTAGCGAGCAAGCGGCGACGATTATCATTCATAATAAATCCTCCAATAGTTGGTGCCAGGATGGTCCGAATTCAATTGCTAGTATACCCATTAATGCGTCAAGTTGCACGGACATTTAGTTACGAACGAAAATAAATTTAGTTTCACTTGACCTGAAACGCGTCTCATAAGTTATGCTTGGGTTGTTGAAAGATGAGTAATGCGCTTGGTGCCAGTTGGCTTAAGTTGCCACTCTGGTTGGCCCAGAATCAGCTGGAACGTGGTGGCCACGTTTTTGAGCCATAGTGCGGTCTCAAAAGCCGGGCTTTATCTAAGTCGGACAACCACCGACTAAGATAAACGACACCACTGAGCCAATTCTGGACCGCCCGGCGTTAAATAGCGGGGATTGAAAAGTTAATGATTACTTATTTTCAGTTCAGTCACTTAGCCGAGAAATTGGGTTCGAAAATGTTCGGCAGGGTTCTCGGATTTAGGGAAAGGTCAGCTTTGAAGATCGGGTTTTGGCTTTAAAATGACTCATGGCGTTCCAGTATTTTAGAATCCAACTGGTAGGCGCACTTTCAACTAGCACCAAGTGTAAGTAGTGAAATCAAGCAAGGGGGTCGTTCTCATGGGACTATTCAAACATCATCGTAAATTAATGCTTGGCGCGCCGGTACAGGGCCGGTTGGTGCCGTTGAAGTCAGTTAAAAATGCCGTTTATGCTAGTGATCAGTATGGCGTGGGCTTTGCGGTTGAACCTGATTGTGAACAGGTTGTTAGTCCCATTGCAGGAACGATCGTTAGTTATTTTCCGACGAAGCATGCCGTGGGGATTCAAGCGGATAAGTTGGAAGTCTTAGTTCACATGGGGGTTGACACGGTTGAATTGAATGGCAATCCATTTGAGACCTTAGTTAAAGTTGGGGATCATGTTAATGTCAACACGCCGTTATCCCGAATGGATTTAGCGCAGATTCATCAAGCTGGTAAGGCCGCGACAACGATGGTGGTGGTTGTTAATGCTGGCGAGTGCGTTAAAGCTTTACGTGTCCCGGATTCAGGGACAGTAACGGCTGGGGAAGCGATTGGTCAGGTTGTAGAAGCTTGAGGGTGACGTGGTCGCTTTTTCGATGAGAACTTGCTATAATATAAGTGGTTAAAAGGTCTGTATCAAGAAGCACCAAAGCCCTCAATTCGTCACAGTTGAGGGCTTTTTTAACACTTAAATGATCTTAAGCGGGTGGGTTAGTTGTCACCGTGTACTTACTTGCGGTGATGGTCATGCGTTTCTAACCAGTGCGCAAACCAAGCACTAATGAGTGCCACGACAAGCGGAGCCACAAAAGTCTGTATCAAGAAGATTCCCCCCTTCCACTCACACGAAATGATCCGGTGACTTACTAAGTATCACTGATTAATTGAGATGGAACTATCATATTTGTGTAAAGATTCAAACGAACGTTCGCTAAGATTGTGCAAAAGGTAAAGTTGACCGCGCCCCCTGACTAGTAGGTATACTGGGGTCAGTAATTCAATCTGACTAAAAGTGAGGGCTTAACTATGGAAGTCTATACAGGTAAAACGGATATTAAATTATTTGAAAATTTAGTCGAAACGCCACACCAAATCGTAACGCATTTGGTGTTAGCAGCCGGTCAAGCGACCCCGGTGCATTTTGTGGATTATGAGGTGATTGTGGTGCCGATTAAAGGTCGAATCGCGTTTTCAGATGAGACGCGGACGGAGACCATCTACCCAGGGCGAATTGTGCAGATGCAACGCAATGAACATCATGCCTTGAAAGCCATGGTTGACAGTGAACTGATGGTGATTAAATCTGACTTAGCTAAGTAAATATACGACGGTAATCCAAACTGATTGCCGTCTTTTTTTGTACTTTGAAAATCGGTTACTCGTCATTGAATCTTAGTATAACTAAAACGAATATTTAACTATCTTTATTTTAAATTGTTCAAGATGTTTAATTGTGCAAAACCGGATATTAACGCGGTTGCTAGCTATTTTTAGGTTGATGTTTTCATACAAATAAAATTATAAATAGCGGTTGATTGTTATCTGAAAAAGCGTGAAAATAGAAAGTGAATTAACGGATTTTTAAGGGAATAATCAAGCTATAATTTTAGGTGGGGTGTAAGTGTATGGAAAGTAAACGAACACATTTTAAGATGTACAAGATTGGCCGTCGGTGGGCCTTTGCTTGTGCTGTGTTGTTGACGTTAGGCGGTGCGACGGTGACCGCGAGTGCTGATGCCAATACTGATACTACTAGTAACAGTGCTAGTGTTGAAAGTACGGCTAAGAGTGAGTCGTCATCGAGTTCTTCAAGTTCACAAGTTTTGCAGTCTAGTAGCAGTAGTAGTCAATCGAGCAGTCAGAGTTCAAGTAGCCAGTCTTCGAACAGCAGTAGTTCAGGTAGTAGCCAAGTATCTGGTCATGACCAGAATGAGGTTAAACAAGGTGGGACTCAGGTAAGTTCTGCTAAAGAAACTAAGTCGGTAGCGACTACTGAGCAACAAACACCGCAGCCAAAAGGGACATCGACTAAGACTGAAAGTCAGTCGGCCAAGGCCGCCCAAAGCAACAGTGATGCCACGACTGAATCCGTAAAAAAGACGACTGCTAGTTCGGTCGATACGGTTCAACCAGCCTCAATAGATTTGGGTAATGGGACCTCATTTGGGACGTTTAAGAGTAGTTTGAATGCCAACGCGACTGTTAAAGCCAACGATGCCGTGCAAGATGGTGGTTCTGTTTATGATGATTATCCTGACTTGAATAATATCTTAGGGATTTCGTCTCAATTCCATATTTTTGCGCGCGAAGCAGAATTGAATGCCCACACCAATGGGAACGTTGCGGTTGGTAATTTGATCGGTAACGTTAACTTTGGGACTAATATTATTGAAGAACTTTTGGATAAAGATATCTCATACATTCAAAATATTTCCAATATTGCGGGGAGCTCCTTTGTTTCAAACGGGGCCACGCGGAGTAACAAAGTCATCTTTGGTGATGGGATTGAAATTGATGTCAGCAATCCGAACCGGCCTATGGTCAACGGTGTCTACATCGATCACTTGTTAGCTGAGGAAGTTTACCAAGATAAGAACGGCAATGTCTACATCGATTTCGATAAAGAATTTGCCCAATTAAAGAAAACCAATACAGAGTTAAGTACGAAAGATAGTCAACTTAATGTAACGGCTAGTGATTTTCCAGATCGTAATAATCGGGTGATTGATGTTACTGATTTACAACCAGATGAAAATGGCCGGATTGTAGTTAACTTAACGGCAGATGTTTTAGCGGGTGATACGCCACTGACAATCAAAGGTCTTTCAGATGATCCTGATGGGCACACGATTATTATCAATGTCGACACTGAGGGTCAAGCCGACTACAATATTAATTCGCAAATCAGAGTAGTCTATGACGATGGCTCAGATCGGAATAACCATGAAACTGAAGACTTTGGGGATAACCATCTATTATGGAACTTCTTTGATTCAACGGCGAGTGACAAACAATATGCTGGGACTGTTAATATTAATCGACCGTTCCAAGGTAGTATTTTGGCGCCATCCGCTGAAGTGATTGCTGGTCAAAACGTTGATGGGAACATTATTGCTAATAAAGTTGTCGTCAATGCTGAAACCCATCGCTGGGATTTACAAAATAATAAAGATAATGAGGAAGGTCCAGAAGAACCTGATGTGACACCAGATCCAGGTCCTGAATTCCCTGAACCAGAAGATCCTGATCCGGAAGAACCAGGGACTGAGGAACCAGGCACCGAAGAGCCGGGCACTGAAGAACCAGGTACCGAAGAGCCAGGGACTGAAGAACCAGGCACCGAGGAACCAGGCACTGAGGAACCAGGAACTGAAGAACCGGGGACTGAGAAGCCAGGTACCGAAGAACCAGAACCGGAAACGCCTGATACTGAAGAACCAGATACCGATACGGATACCAATGAAGCGGTTGAAAAACCAGATACAGATGGTAATGAAGAATCAGAAAATCCTAATGTAGCCGTTCCGGATGTCGATGATGAAGAAGAATATTTCTATTCTGAAGATCATGATATGGCGGTTGAAGAAGCTTTTGAAGATGAATTAGACGCGGCTTTAGCTGAACCAACAGCTGAAGAACGTTTAGACGCTGAAGAAGCCTTATTGACCAAACTCGATGCGGCGATTGCGCAAGCGAAAGCGGACGGCGACCAAATCTTGGTTGCTAAGTTGGAAGCTTTACGGGCACAATTGGTAGCGGATATGCATGGAACCGGCTTGCCACAAACGGATGAAAGCCAATCTAATGCAGCGGCTGCCTTAGGTTTGAGCCTCGCAGCGGCAACCTTAGTACTTGGAAGTGCTGCTTTACGGCGGAAGCGTCGCAATTAGATTAGATAAAAAAGTGTAGCCAATTCTGACGGCTACACTTTTTTTGTCGGTTATCGTTAAGATAAATGGTTTCTATTGTGAATTATATTTTAAGCTAATCGATATAAGATGATTAATAAATAACGGAATTGTGATTTTATTATAAGTCAATATATTTTTACCTAAAATGAGCATAATGGTTGTGAGACAGTGATACGTTGGATATTATAAAGATAATAAGTTTGTCAAAAATTGATAAGGTTGATTTGGCAAAACGTTAAAGGAAAGGTGTGATTTAAAATGAGAACGACTGATTTAGATGGTTTGTGATTAAAAAAGCAAGGGGTGTACGCATATGAAAAAGAAACGCACACAACGACGGAAACTTTGGATTGGTTGGAAGTGGCTTGTCGCATTAGGTATTTTATGTCTGTTAGGACTAATTGCCATGGGAACCAATGACTTAACCGAAGCAGATAGTAGCGATCCGCGAACTGAAACGCTTGTTGATAATGATCAAGCAGCTAAGGATGAAAGTGAGGCGGCCGCTAAAGCAGCGGCCGAGGCCGAAGCACAACAAGCCGAAGACGCTAAAAAAGCTGAAGCCGAAGAAAAAGCGCAACAAGCCGCGGCAGCCAGTGAGGCGGCTAAAGTCGAGGCTGAAAAGAAGGCCGCCGCGAAAAAGAAAACCACACAAACATCTGAAGCCGAAGTTTATACGGTAACGGATCTATTTTTAGCGGAACCGCCTGTTCAAAAGAAGTCGAAGGCCAAAGCAAAGGCCAAAGCAAAGGCCAAAGCAAAGGCCAAAGCAAAGGCCAAAGCTAAAGCTAAAGCCGATACTGATAAAGCTAGTCAGGCGACCACTAGTGCGGCTAAATCCGCGACGGCTACTGTTCCGAAGCCGAAGTCTGGTGGCTCCGTGTATGATGATTTTCCACATTTGAAACAGGATAATAATCTGTTGGGAGTGGCCTCACGTTTCCATGTTTTTGCTAGAGAGGCTGTGTTAGGCGCTCATACGAATGGTAATGTTGCAGTAGCTAACTTAGAGGGTAGGAGTAACTTTGGTACGAAAATTAACTCTGGAAAGTTAGCCACTGAGATTTCATATATTCAAGATTTTAGTGCAATTGCTGGCAGTTCATTTGAAGCTAGTACCGATAGCCGAAAAAATAAAGTGGTATTCGGTGAAACTTTAGAAATTGATCTTAGGGAAGCCCATCGTCCAAAAGTAAAAGGAATTTATTTAGACCATTTAAAGGCGGAAGAGGTTCACCAAGATCAATCAGGAAAAACGTATCTTGATTTTGATTCAGAATTCAAGAAATTAGTTGAAACTAATCAACGTTTGGCGCAACTTGAAGGTCAGCATAAACTTGTTGAAGCTGATTTAGGTGGCGAAAATCATCGGACAATTGACCTAACCAAGTTAAAGAAAAATGCTAATAATCAAATTGTGATTAATTTGGATGCGGCGATTTTACCGTTTGAGCGGCCATTGACCCTTGTTGGAATGGAAACAGGGACGAACGGCGTTACGGTGATTATTAATGTTGATACTAGGCGTAACAACTATGCTGTGAAATCTCCAATTAAACTTGAATATAAGGATGGTACAGGTCGTGGCAATGGGGAAACTGAAGATTTTAGTGGGAATAACTTGCTTTGGAACTTTTATAACACTAATGAGACTGGAAACCAGCTGATAGGCGAGGTTGCTTTTGGATGTACTTTCCAAGGTAGCTTACTGGTTCCCAAAGCAACCATTAATGTAAAAAGACACAACTTTGACGGCAATTTAGTTGCTGAAACAGTTAATATTACGGGTGAAACCCATCGCTGGGATTTACAAGATAATGGTGAAGGTGATGAGGATCCAGATCCGAAAGATCCAGATCCGAAAGACCCAGATCCAAAAGATCCAGATCCAAAAGACCCAGATCCAAAAGACCCGGATCCAAAAGACCCGGATCCAAAAGATCCAGATCCAAAAGATCCAGATCCGAAAGACCCGGATCCAAAAGATCCAGATCCGAAAGACCCGGATCCGAAAGACCCAGACCCAGATCCACAAGAGCCAGAACCGGAAGACTTAGAGATACCAGAACCAGAAAATCCAGATCCAACACCGACCGATCCAGAAACACCAGAGCCGGAAAATCCAACAACAACTGATCCGGAATTACCAGCAACCGAAACTGATACTAATGAAGATGGGACCACCGATGAACAAGGTGATAAAATCTCGGTTGCTGATGAGGAACCATATTCGTTTTCCGAAGACTATGATGAAGCAGTTGCACCGAAACCGGCGTTAGAAAAAAAGATGGATGCGGCATTAGCAACACCCAATAAAGCTGCTCGTCAAAATGCTGGTAAGGCTGTTTTAACCCAGTTGGATTCAGCCATTACTCGCGCTCAAACGGCAAATGAACCCATTCGGGCTGCTCGATTGGAGCAAGTTCGAACGCAAGGCATGACAGCTTTAAATGGTACAGGCTTACCACAAACAGATAATCGTCATCTGCATACTGTAGCGGCGGCTGGTTTTGTCTTAGCTATTGGGACTATCTTGATCGCGTGGGAAAGCCGGCGTCGAAAGCGACAACTTGAAAAGACGCAGTAAACGGATTGTCACTAATTCAGCAATAACAATAAACGGACTTG
Organism: Lactiplantibacillus dongliensis; assembly: GCF_005405105.1. Taxonomy (GTDB): domain Bacteria; phylum Bacillota; class Bacilli; order Lactobacillales; family Lactobacillaceae; genus Lactiplantibacillus; species Lactiplantibacillus dongliensis. The sequence continues at coordinate 14,574 of NZ_BJDK01000031.1, read as the reverse complement.
AGGTGCGCGCCTCAAGTCCGTTTATTTGAATCCCCCTGATTTTGGAACGTTGTGTATACTCCTTGACCCCCGAGTAGATCGGCCGGCTTCAATGATAAATTTATGAAGCAAGCCTTTTACAGTTAATAGTGTAATGATTATTTTAAAATTACGCAATTATTGCCGAGGTAATCGGGCAATAAATTAGAAGAATTCTAAATGGGTTTGAACACTATCCTTATTTAATCAGTTTACGGTTGTCGTCAATTCGGTTACTTAACGAATGCGAATTCTATTTATGGGGTTTTTGATCAATAGGAACCGTTTCTGCATGACTTTTTAAAGATGATTATGAATTAAACAATTTGCTGGTGGCTTACTGACAATAAGTAAGAAGCATGTTCACTTAAATGAACAATGAAAATTTTAATGATTGACATTAAGTTTAAAGAAAGCTTACTAACGCGTGTTCTGGTCTAATACGGCTTAAAACGCGGCTTATTTTGGCCTACTGATTGAGTCCAATCCAGACCCATGTTAAACCTAGAGTGCAATTTCAAATTGCGCAGGTTTAAGAGAGGGAATTCTAAAGTATGCGATTAAAACAGTTACAACACAATGAGAATATCGGCGGGCATTATAAATTATATAAAGCAGGTAAACAATGGTATTTATCATTAATCTTAGCGTTTGGCGGGGTGTTGTTGGGGACGCAAACCTTTGCTAAACCAATTCACGCCGATACGATCAGTACGACAACCACTGCACCATTAGTCTCTTCAGCAGCAACGACGACGGCTAGTAGTGCCACATTAACAACGACCACAGCTAGTACTGCGACGATGACCTCTAGTTCGGCAACAAGTACGGCTTCGGCTGCCAGTTCAGCGGCAACAGCGACAACAATGAGTAGTGCCGCAATGAGTTCTAGTGCGGCTTTACCTAGCAGTGCGGCGGCAACTAGTACCACTAGTTCAACCGCTGAGAGTACGGCACCAGCCGCATCAAGTTCGACTGCGACCAGTTCTGCAACAACCGCTGCATCTACGGCGGCGACAAGTACGACTTCCGCTGCTAGCTCAACTGCAGCGCCTGAAAGTTCCGCAGCAACTACCAGTACCGCAAGTAGTACGGCACCATTGAGTAGTGCTGCCAGTTCAACAGCCTCAACTGCACCAGCAATGAGTTCCACTGCAACAAGCACGGCTAGTTCCGCAGCCTCGACTGCACCAGCAACAAGCTCAACGGCAAGCAGTGCAGCCAGCTCAGCAACCTCAACTGCGCCATTAGCAAGTTCAACTGCCACTAGCACGGCAACAACGCCACTAGCCAGTTCCACAGCTACTAGTACTGCTAGCTCAGCGGCCTCAACCGCGCCAGTGACAAGCTCCACTGCAACAAGTACCGCAAGTTCAGCCGCTTCAACTGCGCCAGCAACAAGCTCCACTGCAACAAGCACGGCTAGTTCAGCCGCTTCGACTGCACCAGCAACAAGCTCCGCTGCAACAAGCACAGCCAGTTCAGCAGCCTCAACTGCACCAGCAACAAGCTCCACTGCAACAAGTACAGCCAGTTCAGCGGCCTCGACCGCACCAGCAACAAGTTCCACCGCTACTAGTGCAGCCAGCTCAGCCGCTTCGACCGCGCCAGCAACCAGCTCTACCGCAACCAGCTCTACCGCAACAAGCACAGCCAGCTCAGCCGCTTCAACTGCGCCAGCAACAAGCTCTACCGCAACAAGCACAGCCAGCTCAGCGGCTTCGACCGCACCAGCGACGAGTTCCACCGCAACAAGTGCAGCCAGCTCAGCGGCTTCGACCGCACCAACGACAAGTTCCACAGCTACTAGCACAGCCAGCTCAGCCGCTTCGACCGCATCAACAACAAGTTCCGCCGCAACAAGTACAGCCAGTTCAGCAGCCTCAACGGCACCAGCGACGAGTTCCGCTGCCACAAGCACGGCTAGTTCAGCAGCTTCAACTGCGCCAGCGACAAGTTCCACAGCTACTAGTGCAGCCAGCTCAGCAGCGTCCACTGCCACTAGTACTGCTAGCTCAGCAGCTTCTTCAGCGGCTACTAGCACGGCTAGTTCCGCAGCAGCAACTACTGCGCCAGAGTTAGTAGTTCAATTCTTAGATACCGCCACTGGTACCGCCATCAAGCCTGCGTTAACCTTGACCGGTGCTAAGTTGGGGGCAGCGTATGATTTGTCAGCAGACACGACGTTACCTGAATATACCTTTGATGCCGCAGTTAGTGGTGCTTTAACTGGCACTTATGCGGCTGGTACTAAGACGATTAACTTATGCTTCACACCGGAACCAAAAGCCGGGACGATTACCGTGGATTACTTGGATCAAAATGGACAACCACTCTTACCAGCATCCACGATTGATGGGCAAGTTAATGATAGCTATGCCTTAGAACCAACTCAGATTCCGTTTTACACGTATACGGGTTTGGGCACGGGTAGCTTACCAATTAGTGGGAAGTTAGGCGCTAAAGCCGGCGATATCTTATTGACCTATCAAGCAGATACGGCCAAAGCTGAAGTTGAATTTGTTGATGGCACCACTAAACGGGTCTTGGAGACTTATCCACTATCCGGGTTAGTAGGGACTGCTTCAACCTACACGCCAGATGCAACAATCAACTTCTATGAAGAAGAAGGGTATCAGGTTGCGAGTGATGACTTCCCTGATGCCGGGGCGTACTTCTTAGATCCAAACTACACGCCAACTTATGCCATTACCTTAACCCATAAGACGACGACGTTAACACCAGACAGCCCAGTTGCAGCTCCAGCTTTATCTGATCTGGACTTAACGAAGACGGTCACGGAAACGATTGACTATGTCGATGATGATGGCCAAGAGATTGCCCCAGCTTCATTAGAAACGGTCACCTTTACGCGCAACGCGACGATTGATAATGTGACCGATGCAGTGACGTACAGTGCTTGGAAGCCAGAAACTGCCCCAACCTTTACGGCCGCTGAAGCCCCAACTATTGATGGCTATACGCCAGAAACTGCGGCAACGTCAGCTAGTGCAGTCACGCCAGCCACGACAGATTTGACTGAGCGGATCGTCTACGATGCCGATAGTACACCCGTAACAACGACCCCAACAACTGCCCCAACGGATACGGCGACAGTTACCGGGACAACGACTAAAGCCCCAACGGCGACAGCCAAAACGACACCAGCTGCTAAGCTACCGACTGCGAAAGCAGCTAAGCCAGCGCCAAAGACGGTTAAGGCTATCAAGTTGGCAACAACTAAGACGGCTAAGACCGGCACCAAGTCGGCGGCAACTGGTAAGACCTTACATTTGATTCGGCCAACGACTGCGAAGACATTGGCTAAACCAATGGCAACGGCAACGGTGCCAGTTTACAATGCGCAAGGTCAGATTGTTGGCTCGACTCGGTCACCATTAGCTAAGCCAACTGCTGGTAAGCACTTTGCTGGTAAGACTGGTACCTATCGTCATTTAGCGGCCGGGTTACCACAGACTAGTGAAGCCAGTGTTGCACCAACCGGCTTCCTTGGCTTATTGATGTTAGCTTTATCAGGTTTGTTCGGGTTCTTAGGCTTTGGTAAGAAACGGCATGAACACTAAGCATGATTCCCTTAGCGCGGCTGACCAGCGATGGTTGGCCGTGCTTTTGTTATTAGGTTAAGTTCGGTGATTGAACAAACTTAATCGTGTGATCGATGTGCCTAGCTTGGTAGTTGGGAAAGCTGATAGTCATAGAATTAAAGTTGTGATGTTGAATTTGGCGATGAACTGCCCATTGGTGAGTATGCGCGAATCATTGTTATTAATGGATTTGTAAGGGGGGTAGTTACTTTGCTAAGTTGACGAACTGGATAGTTGGTTAAACAAGCGTGGTTCAATGATGAGCGGTAGCTTTAAGATTGTGGCTAGCTAGGCGGCGTGCTAAACCATAGTTGAAACCTGAGTGAGAAAGGCTAGTGTGTGATTGCAGTGGTGATGGCACACTAGAACGGTGAAAGTATGAAAGCAAGTCAACAGCCGGTGGAATCGCTGCTGGGGCAAGTGACGGTTAATTATTATTTGGCGGGCACGCAGCAGAAGTTGGCTCCGAGTGTGGTCCATCAAGGCGACTACGCCACGGCGTATGACCTTCAGCCGCAGCTGATCCCTGGTTATCAATGGAATGAACAGTCGCCAACGAATGGTTGGGGACAATATGGGCCAACCGATGTTCAGGTCAGCTTCTATTATGTGCCCACGTTGATCTTGCCCCGCCGGTCGACGCTGACGATTGCGGCACCCACGACTGATGAAGGTCAGCTGCCGCATTAAATCTATGCCTCCCCCCTATAAAAATTGTTGTGCGCTAAACTCAGTCGGTTGCGGTAGCCGTACCGCATAAAAGTGGCCGGTGAACGCCTAGTCGTTCGCTGGCCACCTTTATTTTTTAGTTTTACTCCTGTAACCACACCTAATTCTTTGACCCCATATTGCGTTGCCAACCCGAAATTGGTCGGGTGGCGTAAAGGCTAACCCCCATTAGCTTTTATAACATTTATTATAATCGGTATGGCTAAATAGTCAATATATATTCGAATATATTTTTAATAATAATTTGAATGAATCGTCTACATTTGTTATCCATGATTCCAGAAAAATCACTCAAATAAGCCTTGAGACTCAAAAAGCCCCCACTGACCGAAGCGGTCGGCAGGGACTTTTTGAGTTGGTAAAGTTTAGTTACGAATCAGTTGGGTAAAGACGAATTCGTTGGGAATAAAATGGGATTCGGTATATTCAAATTGTCGGCCAGCATCGTTAAACGCAATACTGATCATGTTGCCAACACAGTTGTTGTCACCAAGTTCTAAATACTTTAGGTCGGTTTTGCGGACCGAATCGACACGTAGCATCCGCTTAACGACAGCAATCTTAACGTGCAGGTCATCTTGAATGTAGTGATAGATCGACTGGCGCGCGATGTCAGCTGTAATGCCAGGCACTAGCTGGGCATTGAAGTAGTTAATATCGATGACATTACGATGGCCGTTGAATAGGCGGACCCGTTGGATGGCATAGACGGGAATGCCAATCTCAAACGCAGTGCGTTCACTGAGGTCAGCGTCAACAATGACTTGTTTAAAGCTGACGACATCGGTCCGGTAGTCTAATTGACGATCAGCGTTCATGGCTTTGATGCCGGATAATTGACCTAAACTTAAGTTAAATTGTTGGGTCTGGGGGGTGTGTTCTAATAAGACCACACCGCGGCCTTTGACACTATAGACGAGGCCTTCATCCGCTAATTGTTTAATTGCTTTACGAACGGCGTAGCGACTCGTATCGAATTCTTTAATTAAATCGTCTTCAATTGGTAAACGCATCTTGATACTGTAGGCACCCTTTAAAATGCGGTCCTTTAAGGTTTTGTAGATGCGATCAAAGGTATTTTTAGTCATATTGTCACCTTCATGTTTAAGTTTGTTAAGCCCATTATAACAAATGTTGGTCAATTTAAAATAAATATTCGAATAAATTGTAAAATATATGCGGATAAAATTGACAGGTATCGTTGGCGAAATTTATAATGTAAGCGTAAACAAAAAATGGGGATTTAAGTTAATTGGGGGATACTAACATGGAAATTGAAAAACAAGAACTAACGGCGAATGCTCATCCGTTTAAAGTAACGGCCTATTGGCTAGATCAGATTTCAGATTTTGAAACGGCGGTTGATTATCCGCTGATTATTATTTGCCCTGGCGGCGGCTTTACGTATCATTCCGGCCGTGAAGAGTCACCAATTGCCTTACGGTTTGTGGCGGAAGGCATGCATGCGATTGTGTTGAACTATCAGTTGATTACGCCCACCGAAACAGTTTATCCATGGGCGTTACAACAAGTTGCCGCGACGATTGCGTGGGCGCAAAAACATGCGGTCAGCCATCATATTGATACGCAGCGGATTATTCTGGCCGGCTTTTCAGCTGGCGGGCATGTTACTGCCACATTTAATAGCATTGCAACCAATCCGGAATTAGCTGCTAAGTATGGCTTGGACGGTTATGCCTCGTCGTTTGCGGCCACCATCCTGGGCTATCCAGTGATTGATCTCACGGCCGGCTTTCCAACCACTGACACGTACCGCAATCAAGTGACACCAGATCAGACGTTGTGGGCGGCACAAAAAACGGCGACGGCAGCCGCTAAACCAACGTTTGTCTGGCAGACGGTGACGGATGAGTTGGTACCTGCCTACAATTCGATGGCGTATGTTAAAGCGTTGATGAACTTACAGGTGTCGACTGAATATCATTTATTTGGCGCCGGGATTCATGGCTTAGCGCTGGCGAATCACGTGACTGAAAAGCCGCACAAGCCTAAGTATGTGAATGCACAAGCGGCTCAATGGACGACGTTAGTCTTACATTGGTTGCAGGAACAGAACTTATTAGCAAAATAGTTCAGTGATGAAGGTCGTGGCAGTGCCACGGCTTTTTTAGGTTAGTGCTATATTAGAAAGGATTTGATGGATGCAAGGTCAGCGCCCATATCACGTCTTGGCGTTAGTTGGTTATCAAAAGGGGCGATTCTTAGTTGCTGACCCCTATATGGAGAAAGGCTGGCCAGATAAGGTTTATTGGACGAGTACCAAGAACTTTATGCGGGTCTATCACTCACGCCATGCACGGGCAGTCGAGATTAGATAAGTAAATTAGTGTTTTAAATATTTCAGTGAGTAAGCAGTCATTTATTTGGCTGCTTTTTGTTTGCCAGTAAAAATCTGCGGTATAATTTAGATTATGACTACAGTTATTTGGAACTTTAAAGGGCTTGTTGCTAGTTGACTTTTGCCACCTGCCGGTTGGGTTCTAAAACGCTGGAACGCCATGGGCCATTTTGAAGCTAAAGTTCGGTCTTCAAAACTGGCCTTGGCCTAAGTCCGAGCACCCCACTCGCACTAAGGCCAACGACACGGCTGAGCATTTTAGAACCCAACTTCTCGGCTAAATAACTGATTCAATCACTAATTCATAATGATTCGGTTAGTTAACGACGGGCGGGTCAGAATTGGCTCAGTGGTGTCGTTTGACTTAGTCGGTGGTTTTCCGAGTTAGTCAAAGCCCGGCTTATGAGACCGTCCTGTGGCTCATAAACGCGGCCACCACGTTCCAGCCGATTCTGACCCAACCAGAGTGGCAAGTACAACGAACACTGAAAATTAACTCATTATTGAAAACGTAAAGGAGTGTTTTAAGATGGCGACCAATCAACATTTAGTCATCATTTCATTAGATGCCTTGGGGTTTCGCGACTTGCGGGAACACCAAGCTGAATTACCAGTTTTAAATCAATTGATGACTGGCGGTGCCTGGGTAAAAGCCGTAACCGGAATATATCCGACGCTGACGTATCCTTCCCATACTACGATTATTACCGGTCAATATCCGAAGGTCCACGGCATCGTGAATAATACCAAGTTACAGCCCAAACGGCGTTCACCAGATTGGTATTGGTATCAAAAGGATGTCAAGGTGCCGACGTTATATGATTTAGCCCGTCAAAAGAAGATGACGACCGCGGCCTTTTTGTGGCCAGTCACCGCTGGCAGTAAGATTACATATAATTTGGCCGAAATCTTTCCGAATCGTATTTGGACTAATCAAGTCTTAGTATCAATCAAGGCCAGTTCACCACTATTCTTACTGAAAATGAATCATAAATACGGCCATTTACGCAATGGGATTAAGCAGCCACAACTGGATGAATTCATCACCGCTTGTGCCGTCGATACGTTAGCAAATCAAAAACCAAACTTAACGATGATTCACTTAGTTGATATGGACAGTATGCGGCATCGTTATGGGGTGCGTTCTAAAGAAGCGATGGCAGCTTTACATCGGTTAGATAAGCATGTCGGTCAACTCATTCAAGCGACTAAGGCGGCTGGCACGTTTGCGGACACTAACTTTGTGATTTTAGGCGACCATTATCAGATTAACGTGACGCACATGATTCATTTGAACACACTATTTGCGCAAAAGGGTTGGTTGACGCCACGACCGGATCAGACCTTCGAAGATGATTGGACGGTCATGGCGAAGACGGCGGATGGCGCGACCTATATCTACACGCAAGGATTTGATCAGCTGGATGAGCTAAAAGCCCTGATCGAACAAGTCGAAGGCGTCGAGACGGTGATTACGGGGGAAGCCGCAGCTAAGCGCGGTGCTGATCCAGCCTGCGCGTTGATGGTGGAAGCTAAGGCCGGTTACTACTTCACGGATGAAAGTCGGCGGCCGTTAGTTGTTGAACCGGTACATCCCGCGACATTAGGACAGCCAGACCGTTATCACGGTGTCCATGGCTATGACCCAACCAAACCAGATTATCAGACGACCTTGCTCTTTAATGGTCCCGCGATTAAAGCGGGTGCGCGGATTGAAACGGCTAATTTAGTGGATGAAGCGCCAACATTCGCCCGGTTATTAGGACTTAAATTCAAGGAGCCGTTACCTGGCCGGTGTCTTGATGGTGTCTTTAAGGAGGACAATAACTGTTAGCTAAAATATAGTAAAACATGGTGTTTTATAGAAAAATACTCATATTATCTAAAGAAAGTAAACATGGAGTTGGATAGTATGGATATGATCACCACAATGGTCAGCTACCTTTGTATTAATCTTGTAAAGTAGGTATTGATTGTGTAAATTCAGGATTGGCTTCGAGTTATTATGCTATATTGATTAAGTAACGTAATAAATGATTGTTTACGCTAACTTTTGTCGATGTTGAGGTGCTTATTAGCATGCTTAGAACCCAGAAGGTCAGATTATCTCCTAATAGTCATATGCAGATGGCACTCAATGATTTATGTAATTATCGACGTTATTGTTGGAATAATGCACTGGCAACCTGGAATATACTGTATGAAGCCTATTGCTTAAATGCTGACGATAATTCGAAACCTAATCAACGATTGGTGCGCAATGAATTGGTGGTGAACAAAGCTGATTGGCAATATAGTTTGTCAGCTCGAACCTTACAATTAGCTGTTGCTGATTTAGGAACCGCCTGGCAGAATTTCTTTGATCAAGCACAGTCTGATTGGGGACGACCAAAGTTCAAGTCCAAGCGGGCACCACGGCAGAGTTTCAAAACTGACCGTGCTAAGTTAGTCGCAGGTAAGTTACGGTTGGATAAGCCACGTGATGTTACGGGTTGGTATGATATTCGTTTTAATAAGCAATGTGATTTAAGTGGAGATTTAAAGTCCGTTAGTATTTATCGTGAAAATGGTATCTATTGGGCCTGCCTGAATCTTGAAGTGACAATTAAGCCGAAAGTTAAGACCAATCAAGTGACAGCTGTAGATGTGAATGTCGGCCACTTAAACTATACGTTAGGTGTGTTAAAAACACTGCCGCTCAAGTTGATGCACTTGTACAGCCGGATTAAATTCTATCAACGTCAATTAGCACGTAAACGTCAGGTTGATGGGAAGCAGGCAACTAAAATGAAAGCCTATCTTGCAATGAAAAACAAGTTGCAACGAGACTATCGTAAAGTTACTGATTGCCAACATGATCTGATGCATAAATTCACGACCATGCTGGTTACTCAATTTGATACGATTGTGATTGAGGACTTAGCCGTGAAAGAAATGCAGATGACGCATGTCGCATCAAAAGGCTTACATCGCTCAATGTTTGGGTATTTCTAACTAGAAATACTAGAATACCAACGTTATAACGGTAGTAAGCGAAATAAAAGAAAGGAAATATGCAACCTTTCTAAATGTGGAAATCAGTCATGTTTTTCTACATTTCTTCATGTTTTGCATAGCAGGAACTTGAATAAATGAAGGTTAACAAGCAGCAGTGGAGTTGGATTTTTTATGATTGGGCCAACTCTGGCTACGGCATTATTGTCACCACAGCGGTCTTGCCGGTTTATTTTAAGGCCATCGCCCAAAGTAACGGGGTTTCGCCAGCCAATGCGACGGCGTATTGGGGCTATGCAAACAGCTTTGGTACCTTGATTGTTTCGATTCTGGCACCAGTATTAGGCGCTTTAGCGGATTATCCGCAAGCCAAGAAACGACTGTTAAATCTCTTTTCAATTGTCGGTATGGTGATGACGCTGGGCTTAAGCATCGTCCCAACCACCGCCTGGAAATGGCTGCTGGCAGTCTATATTCTATCGATTATCGGCTATTCAGGTGGTAATCTCTTCTATGATAGTTTTCTAACTGATGTGGCTCCGGACCGGCAAATGGATCGGGTTTCGTCATATGGCTATGGCTTTGGTTATCTCGGCGGGGTCTTAGCATTTATCTTATTCTTAGTCTTACAGTTGACCAGTGGGTTTGGTCAGTTGTCCAGCTACGGGGTTGCCCGCTGGAGTTTTGGGTTAGCCGCGGCGTGGTGGATCATCTTTTACGTGCCGTTGTTACGTAATGTCCATCAAGTCTACGCGCTCAAGCCTAATGCACATCCAGTTGCGGCTAGTTTTAAACGGGTCTGGTTAACCCTGAAGCATATTCGTAACTATCGCGCTGCGGCGTGGTTCCTAGTTGCTTATTTCTTCTATATTGATGGCGTTGATACGATCTTTACAATGGCGACTTCGATTGGGATGGATATGGGGATTACGACCACGACCTTGATGATTGTTTTATTGGTGGTTCAGTTAGTGGCGTTTCCGTTTTCACTCTTATACGGTTGGCTGGCGAATAAAACGTCAACTAGAACCGGGATTTTGATGGGGATTATTATTTATTTAGGTATTTGTCTGTACGCGTTACGTTTGACTTCAGCGACTGATTTTTGGATTTTAGCGGTCTTAGTTGGGACGAGTCAAGGCGGAATTCAAGCCTTGAGCCGGTCATATTTCGGGCGCTTGATTCCGAAGCAATCTGGTAGTGAATTCTTTGGCTTTTACAATATTTTAGGCAAGTTTTCAGCGGTTATGGGGCCCGTCCTGGTCGGAGTCGTCACGCAAATGACGGGAAAATCCACGATTGGCGCAGCGTCACTGAGTCTGTTATTTGTGATTGGATTAGCGATTTTCTTAGCGCTCCCACATTTGACGAGTCAACACGTTTAAAATGCAACGATTGCTAAGCATTTGGTAGTTGCCAAGTGCTTAGCAATCGTTTTTTACTAGTAATAAACTGGCCGTTTAAACCTAAGTTGCGTTAAACGGCGTTAGCCAATCAGCGTATGCTACACTAGGGTCATTAAAGGAAGTGGAGGAGGTGTCGTTGATGCGTAAAAGACAATGGGGATTGTTGACCGGCTTATTGGTGGCGTTGACGTTTTTAGGTTGGCGACCACTGATTGGATATGCCGACTATACGATTAATCACTATGATATGCAGGTTGAGGTGCAAAAAGACGGTAGTGCGCAAGTGACCCAGGCGATGACCTATGACTTTGACGATGATTATCACGGGGTCTTTAATGTTCAGGATTTACGGGGAATCCAAGGGGCGACGTTTGAACAGGTGACGACGAAGTTAAATAACGGACCGACGATTGCAGCTAAGGCAACTCAAAGCGGCCAATCAAATACGTACCAACTGACACAAACCCCAAAGCAGTTGCGGGTTAAGCTCTATCGAACGGTGCAAGACGACGATCAGTTACGCGTCACGTATCGATATCGGCTGCTAGGGGTGGTCACGAATTATGCCGATACGGCCGAACTTAATTGGAAGATTATTGGTACCGGTTGGGATGAGCCGCTTAAAGATGTCCGATTGACCATTCAGTTGCCAGCCACCCAAGTCACTACTTTGCAAGCTTGGACGCATGGCCCTTTAGCTGGGAAAACTAAAGTTGATAAAAAGGCTGGGCGAGTCATCATGACGTTGCCACGCAATCCCGCTAACAGTTTTGTTGAAAGTCATCTACTGTTTCCAACTAGTGTGACAGCGACCAATCGGCGGACGAGTCCCAAAAAACGTAAAGCCGCGGTCCAAAGGCAGGAAGCCGCGTTAGCTAAAGCGGCTAATCAAAAGCGTCAGCGCCAAGCTTGGGTGTTTAAAGCAATTTATAGTGCAGCGGTGGTACTTTTCGGATTAACGTTACTTGGCATCTGGTGGTGGTTGCGCCGGCATCCGGCAAATCAGCATCAGCGGCCAATTCCAATCAACCATGCGTTTGACGTCCCAGCCGTGAAGCCGGCCGTCGCCCAAGCCTTGTGGCGAACCGCCTCGCCGGATACGCAAGCTTTGTCAGCTGAGATCCTGCAGGCAGCAGCGGATCATGAATTGGAGCTAACAGTGACACCAGCTAAACGCCAGCCAGATGTGACTTTAGTGCAATTGAAGCCACTCAGTAATTCATTCTTGGCGCATTGTTTTAAAAAAGTGACCGCGACAGATACTTTGACTATCAAAGCCCTTAAAGCGTTCGGTGAACGGGACGAAAAAGGGCGATTGAATAGTTGGTTCTCGGCTTGGCAGCAAGCAATCGATGAGCAAGTAGCCGTGTACCAAGACGCCACCAACTTTTCGATTCGTAATCACTGGGTAGGCTTTAGTGTTGTCATCTTTATTTTGAGTATCTTGGTAACGTTGAGTGGTCTGCTCATTAGTCCTAAGACTGCGATGGTGACCGGGCTAGTGACGGTGGCCGTTACGCTTGGCTTTGCAAGCTTAGCCGTAATTAACTATCGTCACTTGACGATTAATACCGATGAGGGGTTAGTGTTAATTAATCAAATCAATGGATTTCAACGCATGCTGAAGGATATTGGACACTTTAATACCGCTGAAATTGGCGACCTCATCTTGTGGGAACAAATCCTACCGTATGCCGCAGCGTTTGGTTTGGCGCAACAAGTGACGGCGAAGTTAAAAGTCGACTTTGGTACTGCCGCATTAGCAACGGGACTGGGGATTTATTATCCAATCTTCTTCGTTGGCGACAACGTAAACGTCGATTTATCCGATGTCATTGGCAGTGGGGTTTCCAGTGCTTTAGATGCTGCCAGCAATGTCAGTTCAGTTTCCGGTGGCTCGGGTGGCTTTTCTGGTGGGAGTTCGGGTGGTTTTGGTGGCGGATCTGGTGGGGGTGCCTTTTAGAAAAGAGTGTGAGGTCCGACGGGTTGCTCCTGAGCATTGCCTAGCCAATCAATGATGTCGGTGGTTTTCCGGCATGGTTGATTGGCGTAGCAAGCGGAGCCTTCAGTCCGAGCGAACACGTTTCGGCAAGAAAAGTAGCCCAGCAAAAACAGTCCAGCATTGATCGGCTAACTTTCCGGCATGGTTGATTGGCGTAGCAAGCGGAGGGGGCAGTCGGGCCGAACACGTTTCGGCAAGAAAAGTAGCCCAGCAACACAATTCAGCAGTTCACCTAACAAACAGAGCAGCTTTCAGCCTAATAACTGAAAGCTGCTTTTTGTATGCCTACTATCTAAAAAGCCGACGCTTAGTGCTAGTCAAAGCTGTCGCCTACCGGTTGCGTGCTAAAACGCTGGAACACTGTGTCCCAACCAGAGTGGCAACCTGAACTACCACCAAGCACAAAAAGGCTATCCTTTTATATCCCCATCCCCTTGCAGTTTTCCACAATTATCGGTAAGCTAGAAAAGGTTAAAAGAAACCGCTTACATAAATTCAACAAGAATGGGTGATAACCATGCCAGTCAAATTAATTGCAACGGATCTTGATGGCACGTTACTGGATAGTCACGGTAATTTAGATCAAGCACGCTTTAAAAAAGTTTATACTGCCTTACGCCAAGCGGGGGTGCAACTGGTGATTGCTAGTGGTCGCCAAGCAATCGAGATGGCAGAACAATTCCAAGCGTATCCTGATTTATGGTTAGTCGGTAGTAACGGTGCCGAGACGATGCAGCCACGGACTTCACTAATTGCCAGTACATTTGCGCCGGAAAAGGTTCGCCAGATCTTAACGGTTCTGGCTGCGTATCCAGAAGTAAGAATCGCGATGTGCGGGTTTGAAAATGTCTTTGTTAGCCAAGCAACGAATCCCCGCTTGCTTGCGCGGTTGCAAAATTATTACTATGATGTGGCGAAAGTCCATCATTTGGCGGCGGTCAATGCGGCGATTGTGAAGTTTAACATCTTTTGCCCACCGGCTTTAACCGCTCAACTTCAGTATGAATTGACACCTAAACTGGCGGGCTTGGCCCAACCCATTGTTGGTGAAATCGGGAGCTTGGATTTAATTCAACCTGGTTTGGATAAAGGCAAGGCGGTGCGGGCACTCAGTCGGCGGTTAGGGATTACGGCGGATCAAACGATTGCGTTTGGTGCCGGCGAGAATGACTTGACGTTATTACAACACGCCCATACTGGGATTGCCGTCCCGGCTGCTCCGGCTTGGATTCAGGCCCAGGCCGATGCGATTATGGATACCACGCAGGCGACTAGTGTCTTAGCTTATATCGAACGACGAATCTTGCCACATTTGAAAAAATCATTAGGGTCTGTTTGAAAACATCTTTTTTAGGTATAATCTTGGTAAAAACGAATTGAGGTTTTACCATGACAGTGCCTAAACGTTATGAACTTGAAGATGACCAGTGGGAACGCATTGCTTCACTATTTCCACCATAT
>NZ_BJDK01000030.1 GCF_005405105.1 Lactiplantibacillus dongliensis | reverse complement strand
TGCCACTCTGGTTGGGCCAGCATCGGCTGGAACGTGGTGGCCGCGGTTATGAGCCACAGGGCGGTCTCATAAGCCGGGCTTTATCTAAGGCGGAAAATCACCGTCTAAGATAAACGACACCACTGAGCCAATTCTGACCCGCCCGGCGTTAATTAACCGGTTACTAATAGAGAATTCGTATTAGTCAATAGAGCGTTATTTAAAATGTGCGTTGGTGCCAGTTCACTAACATGTTTGTAGTGGGTTAGACTGGTTGCTAGGACATGATTTTCGGGACGAAACGGCTGTACATGATGACCTAGGTTTGCTTTCCGTTGATCTAATTGGTCTTGACCCTAACCACTAACTAGCCAATTGGTCGATTAATTAGCGCAGGGTGGGCTGGATGATGCTCAGTGGTGTCGTTTGACTTAGAGCGGGTGACTTTCCCGGTCTTAGTCAAAGCCCGGCTTGGAAGACCGCCCTTAAGGCTTCCAAACGTGGCCACCACGTTCCAGCATCGAGCCAGACCACCCGGAGCGGCAAGTTAATGATCAGTCATCACAACGATAGACAGACTTAAATAGTGATATAAACTGATTGAAAAAGGAATATCATCTAACTGCATAAAAATGTATAATGGAATTAGGTCGAAAATGTAAGAGCTTTCGAAAGGATGTTGATAACATGGATGTGACGCTACGAACGGCGACCATGTCAGACTTACCATTGATTGTGGATATTTATAACCAAACGATTCCGAGCCATCAAGTGACGGCGGATCTCAAACCAGTGACGGTGGATCAGCGGCGGCCGTGGTTCTTAGCTCACTCAGCCAATCATTACCCGCTATGGGTTGTCCAAGCTGATGACCAAGTTGTCGGCTGGATGAGCTTTTCGCCATTTTATGGTCGGGCTGCCTATGCTAAGACAGCAGAGATTTCAATTTATTTGGATCGAAGTGTTCAAGGTCAAGGCGTGGGGAGTCAGGTCTTGACATTGATTCCGACTCAGATGACCACGGTCGGCTTAACAACGTTAGTGGCCTATATCTTTTCCAGTAATTTGCCGAGTATCAAGTTATTTAAGAAGTTTGGCTTTGAACAATGGGGCTTCTTGCCAGCGGTCGCTGAATTAGATCAACGCCCGAATGATTTAGTAATCTTGGGGAGACATTTTTAGTGGCACCGGACTTAGGGAAACGATTACATATGGGCTTAAACCGAACAATATCGGTGAAAAGGTAGGATTGCAGCTTGAAACATGTTAAAATTAAACCCGAATGTCTAAGCAAATAGACATCACACAATGTTGCTAGAATTCTTTACTGGTATGGTACTGGAGGCATTCTTGGTGAAAAAGAACGAGCCAAATTGGTTAGCGGTGTTACGGACAGTAATGCCACTTGGGCTTAGCTATATCCCCATTGGTTTAGCTTGTGGGGTCTTATTGCATGCAGCCGGGTTCAACCATCTACTGACAGCGTTAATTTCAGTGTTGGTCTTTTCCGGTGGTGCCCAATTTTTGATTGCATCGATGTTAACTATCAATGCACCAATGACGACAATTATTTTGATGATGTTTTTCCTAGAACTACGGTATGCGCTGTTAGGGTCGAGTTTATCACGTTACCTTAAGGGCCAGCCGTTACCGTTCATTTTTGCGTTCGCTTTTTCGATGAATGATGAAAATTACGCGGTTAACTATTTGAAGTTTGCAACGGATAAACATTGGAAACCCACGCAAGCACTATTGGTTGAACACTATTCCTTACTTTTCTGGACTGTCAGCAATATTATCGGCAGTTTGATTGGGAGTGCGTTGACCATCAACTTGAGTGTGGTTGATTTTGCTTTGACGGCGCTATTTATTTATATGGCAGTTATGCAAACAAAGAGTCGTTTAACAATTTTAGTCTGTGCGTTATCAGGCGTCTTAACGATTTTCTTCTTGGTCTTGATGAAGAGTACGTTAGGCTTAGTAGTGGCAACGTTGATCGCATCGTTGACTGGCTACTTTATCGAGCGCCATTTATTAGCACGTAAGCCGGAAAGTCATCTGTTATATAAGGTTCACGATCCAACTAGCCAAACGGCGATGGAAGAATCTGACAAGTAGGGCACCGAGGAGTTTTGATTATGCAATCAGTTAGTTCAATGACTAGTATGGACCATTTTTGGTTGATTATCTTTTGTGCAATCGTGGCGTTTATTCCACGTTTTTTTCCGTTGCTATTCTTCACGAAGCGGCAAATTCCGGAATGGTTTAACGAATGGATGCGTTTTGTCCCTGTATCGCTATTTACAGCGCTAGTGGTCAAGAGTGTCTTCGTTGATAGTAAGTACAACATTATGACTTCCGGTAATTTAGGCCTGATTATTTCATCGATTTTAGTGGGTATCGTCGCTTATCGCACGCGCTCAATGACGTTGTCGGTGGTGATTGGCTTAGGTGCAGTTATGATATTTGTGCTAGTACTGCATATTTAACGATTAAGCTTATGAAGACTGGGAAACCGGTCTTTTTTTGTAGGGTGAACACATTCTGCCAATAGACTAAGGGGGCGCCCAAAAATGTCACAATTGCTAATCATTTTGCCAGCTATTCTAGCTGGTCTGGTCCAAGGCTTAACCGGTTTTGGCGCTGCAATCATCATGATGATTTTTCTCCCAGCGTTGCTTCCCATCGATCAAAGTGCGGGGGTGGCGGGTTTAATTATGGCAGCCAGTGTCATCATGTTGGTTGGGCGCTATCATCAAGCCATAAAGCTCAAACGTATCATCATACCGTTTATCGTCTATGCCAGTGTGGCTGCCTGGTCGGTTCATTTGGGCCAAGTCTTGGATCTGCAATTATTACGGTTATTGCTGGGAGGCTTATTAGTCGGCTTGGCAATCTATTTTACGCTATCCAAACAAGCAGGAACGCAACGGTATCCGTTTTATATTGCCGGTAGCTTTATGATTATTTCTGGCTTCTTCAATGGCTTATTCGGAATTGGTGGCCCGTTGATGGCGTTATATTTCTTATCACTATCAGAGTCAACTGCCGACTATACGGCTAATATGCAGACCTTTTTCTTAATCGATATCATTTACATCACTAGTATTCGAGTCGCTAGTGGCATTTTAACGGTTGCCGTGATTCCAGTGATCCTAATCGGTATGTTAGGCGCGTTCATTGGCACCGCGATTGCGGCCCGGTTGTTAACCCACATGAATATCCAACTAGTTCGGCGCGGTATTTACGCATTTATTGGGATCAGTGGCCTATATTATTTGTTGTTTTAGAAGGAAAGTGCGGTCAAGCGTACTACAGTGAAATTAATTAGCGTAGGGGGGACTGGATGACGCTCAGTGGTGAAATTTCTCTTGAGCGAGTGGGTTACTCGGTCTAGAGAAAGCCCGGCTTATGAGACCGCATTTTTGGCTCATAAACGTGGCCACCACGTTCCAGCGTCAAATCCAGTCCCCCCGGAGCGGAAAAAACGATAATACAAAAAAATTGCGCCTAGTCAGCTGACTAAGCGCAATTTTTGATTAAGCTTTAAGCATTAACGGTGTTGTCATCATACATATATTCCCGTGTCATTGGTAAGTTCCGTGAAGAAGGTCCCTTTGAGACAAGGTATTGCATGACGTCGATGTTACCAGATTCAAATGAAGCGGCACAAGCTTGGAGATATAAGTCCCACATCCGCGTAAAGCGGGTGCCCATCTTATCTTCGATGGCTTCGCGTGCAGCATTGAAGTTGACGTCCCAGAGTTCGGTCGTCTTTTGGTAATGCCGACGTAAGGTTTCAACATCATCGACTTGTAAGCCACAGTCAACGATGTGTTGTAAGTTTTCGGTCATCCCAGGAACGTAGCCACCGGGGAAGATGTACTTGTCTAACCAACCATTAGTAGCACCGCCTTGTTGCCGGGTAATCCCATGCAATAAAGCCACGCCTTCTGGTTTCAAATAATGGTTAACGCGTTCGAAGTACATCTTCAAGTTGGCTTTCCCAACGTGTTCAAACATCCCAACACTGGTGATGTAGTCGTAAGTTTCGTCGCCAAGTTCACGGTAGTCTTCCAACCGAACTTCAGCAACGTCACTTAAGCCTTCGTCTTCGATCCGCTTAGCAACCAAGTTGTATTGTTCTTGGGATAAGGTGATCCCAACTACTTTTAAGCCGTATTCCTTGGCGGCTGTCAACATCAAGGTTCCCCAGCCACAACCGATATCTAGCAAGGTCTTGCCAGGTTCAGGGTTCAACTTTTGAATGATGTGGTGAACTTTGTTGATTTGCGCTTGTTCCAAAGTGTCATCTTCATTTTGGAAGTAGGCACAAGAGTAAGTCAGCGTTGGGTCTAACCACATTTCATAGAAGTCGTTACCCACATCGTAATGACTCTGAATGTCTTTTTGGCTCTTCTTTTCAGAATGGGATTGTTTGGGCATGAACTTCTTGAATTTAGAGACGTTGAAGAAGCTTTCAGCAGATTCATAGGCTGAGCGAATCAACTTTTGAATACTGCCATCGATTTCAATCTTACCATCCATGTAAGCTTCGCCAAGCGCAATTGACGCATTTCTGGTAACATCGTGCATGGGAATGGCTTCTTTAAAGGTAATTGTTACATCGGGAGTACCATCGCCACCGTAGTTTTCGCTAGTGCCATCCCAATAGTTAACCTGGATTGGAATATTGAAAGAGTGGCTTAACAAGCTGCGATAAAAAGTCTTTTCTAGCATTACAATAAGGATCCTTTCTCGATTAAAAATACAGAATATATTATACGCCAATGAAAATGGGAATGTAAGCACTTGGTTCTAAGACATTTGTGTGCAAACGGTTAACTAAATGGTGGGTCGCGGTTCGTCATTTAATAATTTATTAAATTTCAAGATATTCGAGAAACTGATAGAAGTTCGAGGAGATTCAACCTTAAAAAATCGGCATAACAATGTATAATAGGCTTAGGTTCTAATTTATGGAAACCAACTAATGGGGGTGTCATTTTTGAAAAAGTGGATGTGGGTGATTGTCGCAGCAGTCATTGTGATTGGTGTCAGCGGTTATACCTATTCAAAGCACCGCGAACAGACGACTGCGTATACAACAGCGATGCGTTATGGTAAAGAAGCCATTCAAGATAAAAATTACACACAAGCAGAATCGTTCTTCAGTCGGGCGTCACGGACGAAAGCCAACGATGCGGCCGCACAACGTTATTTAGAACAGACTCAAACGTATGTTGACGGTGCCAATGCCATCAAAGAACGGCAGTTTTCAGATGCGAAGACGAGCTTTACCACCGTCTCCAAGACGAAAAACGGGTCCAGCGTGCTAGTCACCCGGGCGAAGACCGAATTGAAGCTGATTAAGAAGATCTTGAAAAAACGGCAGACCTATGCGAGTGAGTATCAAAAAGCGTTGGAATTAAATCAATCCAATGAATTTACGGATTCTAATGGTGTGTTAACCGTGCTTTTCCAAAGTAAGACCTTTAGTCAGTCTTATTATAAGGATATTTACAAAAAGGCCCATGCTTTACGGAAGCAAAATAACGCAGCTTTGAAATCCTTGACGGGTTCGACGCCAGTGATTGCTAATGGGAGTTCGCAAAGTAGTCAGTCAACGACGGATGACGAGAGTAGCCAATCAGACAATGATCGTTCAACGGGTAGCAGTACGGCCAAGAGTAAAGCTAATAGCAGTAGCTCTGGCTTGACCAGTGCAGAACAAAGTGCGGCTAAAAATTATTCTGGTAGCAATGAATACACCGTGACGAGCTCACAGCAGGCCGTCAATGGTTCAGCCGTGACTAGCAGCCAAATCAAGTCAACGCGTTCTGAATTGAAGGAAGCTGGCATCGATGCAGATGCATTAAGCGACCAAGACGTTCGAACCGTGCTACAGACGGCGGCTAGCGAGCATACATCACCAGTTCAAGCAGCAAAAAAATTATTTAAATAATTTAAAATTGGCCGCCGGTATGGTAGTTGACTTTACAATCATCGAGAAAACGCTTAATTTTAAGTGTGAATCGGTGATTTTTTTATAAAAACTGTTATAAATAGATGAGTAAGAGTGAATAAATTCATTTCTTGCGTGTAGCGGAACAAAATGGGGGCAGTCAGAATTTGTATCGCGAATTGGGGCATTTTTTAAGCCGTCAAATGTCAAAACGGGTATAAATATGACTATTTTGTGTACTATTTCAGTTTGATGCTTTAGAATATTAACAGACTAGGGGGTTAAGGTGAACGTAAGTCTTATTGGATGCATGGCAGCGCCAGAAGGACTTTTGAGTAACACGAACTTCGGCATTTAAAAGGCTATTCAATAAAACTTAAGTGGACACCGAAATGTAAGTATGATTATTAATAAACATGTCATGCGCAGTACCAACGAGAAACAGGTTCTTCAGCAAGTTATCAATGAAGGTCCGATCAGTCGTAGTCAAATCTCACGGAACTTAAGTTTGAATAAGGTGACGGTTTCTGATATCTACAATCAGCTTTTGCGGGCGCAGTACATCAAGGAAATTGGTTGCGGTGTTAGCACCAAGAATGGTGGTCGTAAACCAGTCATGGCTGAATTAAACGTTAACTATGGCTTTGTGGCTAGCATCGATTTGTCAGAGACGGCGGTCAAATTAATGTATTCACGTTTCAACGGCAAGATTCTGCATTTCCAAAGCTTTA
Organism: Lactiplantibacillus dongliensis; assembly: GCF_005405105.1. Lineage (GTDB taxonomy): Bacteria > Bacillota > Bacilli > Lactobacillales > Lactobacillaceae > Lactiplantibacillus > Lactiplantibacillus dongliensis. Next base: position 38,210 of record NZ_BJDK01000030.1, on the reverse strand, counting down.
AGACAACGGATATGACGTTGACTGATGTGATTGATTTGATTGAGGATCAATTGCGTAACGTTGACGATTATGGCACGGTCCACGGCTTGATGGGGGTCGCAATTGCCTTGGACGGTATCATTTATGAAAATAAGATTTTAAAGACGCCAATTAAATGTTTAGCACATTTTGACTTGGCAAAATATTTGCGTGATAAACTGCGGATACCAGTTATGCTCGAGAAGAAAGCCAACTTAACGGCGGTCTTTGAACGCGACTTCCACGACAATGAGATCTTCGATAATGTGGTCTCCGTGGTCGTTCGTGACGAGATTCATGCCGGAATTGTGGCGGATTCACGGTTGTACTCCGGGCATGAAGGTGAAGCCGGTGAAGTTGGGACGGCTTTACTGGAAGACCGGAAGCTCGAAAATCATATGGAATCGGCCAACGACTATGCATCCGAAAAGTCACTTTGGGCGAAGTTAAAGGCAATTAAGCATGTCGATCGCTTAGATTTAACGGCGGTTAAGCATGATTATATCAACCACAATCCTGAAGTAACGCAAGTCTTTGATGACTTCGTTTACTACTTGTCAAAAGTCGTTGCGAACGTGTCAACGGCCTTTGCACCGGATGTGGTTGTCTTGAACACCAGCGTGCTAGAAATCTTGCCACAACTGTTGACGGATATCCGCAACATGACGGCTAAGATGTCCTCGCCAAGCCGGCAAGTACCAATCATTGCTACTAAGAACGTGCAGTCAGCGGCCTTGTTAGGTGGCGCTTCGGAAATCATTCATCAAGCCTTGGGTCTTGAAAGCTTGAAGATGCATTTTTCTTAAATAGTTAAAGTATGAAAACTAACGTGTCGGTAACTTTGGGTTGACCTTAGTTACCGACACGTTTTTTATTGTGTTATCGATTGTCGTCTCCACTGTCCAGAAATTTAACGCGGTGGGGCGGACCTGACAGCCGAAGTACGGTCAGTCAGGCGCCTTTAAGCCTAGAACCCAAGTCTTAAAGGTCGGCCCAGCCACTAAGCCGGGGAAATCACCGGCTAACTGGCTCGCCACGGCGTTAATTTCTGGCCAGTTCCGACTGGGCTAGCTATTAGTTGGATGAGCTGGGCACGGACAATAAGGGTTAGTTTTGAAATTATCTTAGTCTTCAAAACTGTTTATCTGACGGTTATTGGTAGAGCTGGGTATTTTAAAAATTAACCGTCTAGCTAAAAATACATCGTTAAGATAACGCCGGGCGGGTCAGAATTGGCTCAGTGGTGTCGTTTGACTTAGTCGGTGACCTTCCGGCTAAGTCAAAGCCCGGCTTTTGAGACCGCCCCGTGGCTCAAAAACGCGACCACCACGTTCCAGCCGATTCTGACCCAACCAGAGTGGCAAGCTTTCATGAAAATAAACCCATAGAAAGTTGAAATAAGCATCACAGTTTCATATTTTTTTAAACCGTTTTCAGTTACAATGAAAGGGAGCGTTTTAAAGGGAGTTGAATGTTTTGGAACTTTGGTCACACTTTGTTCATAACGTCCGGTTGCGGCGGGCCAGCGTATTGGCGTTAATTGTGGTGATTTTGTATTTGGCATCTAGCATGATGAGTATCATTTTATTAACGTTTATTTTCACCTTTTTGGTGACGCGATTGGTGCGCTGGATTCAAAAGCACGTGCCAGTACCGAGTGCGTTGATTGTGATAGCGGTGTATGCGTTAGTGGTGCTGGGGATGTACTTTGCGGTGACGGCCTATTTGCCGCAGTTGATTAAGCAGACGTTAATGACGTTTCAATCCGTCTACGAGTTCTATCAAAATCCCTCGAATGATACGAATGAATTGTTACGCTGGGTGTCGTCGTATTTTCAGGAATCCGATATCATTAAGCAAGTGAAAACGGGCATTTCAGTGGTGTTTAAGTACATTACTAATATTGGTAATATGGGCGTCACCTTCTTCTTGTCATTGGTTTTGAGTTTCTTCTTTACCGTTGAAGACCGCCAGATGCATCGGTTTTCACAACGCTTTTTAACGAGTACCTTTGGTTGGTTCTTCCAGGATGTTTACTTTTTTGCGAAGAAGTTTGTGAATAGCTTTGGCGTGGTCCTAGAAGCCCAGTTTATGATTGCGATTGTGAACACTGTGATTACACTGATCTTTATGGCGTTTTTACGTATGCCACAGCTGATCAGTTTGGGCTTGATGATCTTTCTATTGAGCCTGATTCCGGTGGCGGGGGTGATTATTTCATTGATTCCGCTAAGTCTGATTGCTTATTCAGTCGGTGGGTTGAAGTATGTGGTTTATATGGTGGTCATGATTGCGGTCGTACATCTGCTGGAAGCATACGTGTTGAATCCGAAGTTTATGGCGAGCCGGACAGAAATTCCCGTCTTTTACACTTTTGTTGTTTTATTAGTCAGTGAACGGCTCTTTGGTGTTTGGGGGTTGATCGTCGGAGTACCGATTTTTAACTTCATTTTAGACATTATCGGTGTGAAACCGGTTCACGGATTAAAACCGCAATTACATTTGAAAAAAAGTTTAAATTCACATCATGATTCTGCAAATAAACCCTGATAATATTTTGATTTTTCAGCGTTTCAGTGTAAAATGAATGAAGTAAATAATAAATGAAAGAGGTCATTAACTGCTATGGCAAAATTAGTATTGATTCGTCACGGTCAAAGTGAATGGAACCTGTCAAACCAATTTACGGGTTGGGTTGACGTTGATTTAAGTGAAAAGGGTGTTGAAGAAGCCAAGGCTGCTGGTAAGAAAGTTGCCGAAGCCGGCTTGAAGTTCGATTACGCCTTCACTTCAGTTTTGACTCGTGCCATCAAGACATTGCACTATGTTTTGGAAGAATCTGACCAACTTTGGATTCCTGAAACCAAGACTTGGCGCTTAAACGAACGTCATTATGGCGCTTTACAAGGTTTGAACAAGAAGGAAACCGCTGAAAAATACGGTGACGACCAAGTTCATATCTGGCGTCGTTCATACGACGTTTTACCTCCATTATTGAGTGCTGATGATGAAGGTTCAGCTGTTAACGATCGTCGTTATGCTGACTTAGACCCTAACATCGTCCCTGGTGGCGAAAACTTGAAGGTTACCTTGGAACGGGTTATGCCTTTCTGGGAAGACCAAATTGCACCTAAGTTGCTTGATGGCAAGAATGTCATCATCGCAGCCCATGGTAACTCATTACGTGCCTTAAGCAAGTACATCGAAAACATCTCTGATGATGATATCATGAACTTGGAAATGGCTACTGGTGAACCAGTTGTTTATGACTTCGACGAAAAGTTGAACGTTTTAGGCAAAGAAAAGTTAGGCAAATAATCAGCTGATTATTTACTAGATTTTCAAGAAGCGCCCGCTTAGTGGGGGGCGCTTTTTTATGGCTTTAAAACTGGCTAAGTTGAGATAACTTAGGATTAGATTGGCAATTAATGACAACAAACGGCCGCTAGTGGACGCTAAATGGACACTGCCACTTTCAAGTTAGTTGATGCATTTTCTAAAAATCAAGGGGGACTTTGCATGTATGATGAAGCAGAATTAATAGAAGCCAAACGGCAAATTGATTCAACCTTGCATAAGATTCGTGAAGTTGTGAAGACTTTTGAAGCTAAAGAAAATCCATCACGGTATAAGTCGCAATTGACTTTAGCCAAACGCCGACTGAAAGCTTTTGGCATTGCGAATCAGTTAATTGAAGATAAGTTGGCTGAGTTGAAGTCAGATAGTGGTTACTAGCCATTAAGATTTAGCGAATTGTGAGTGGCGTGAAAAAGCTCCCCGTAATTCCCGTGGCACCTATATAGATGTAAAGCATAAGATTTGATTGGTTAAGACGAAGAGAAATTGATAGGGGTATTTGAATACATGAGTGAAACAGCAGCAAACGAAGTCACACAACGCGAAATGATCCGGATTATTGGGTTGTTTCGTAAGAATGGTTTTAAGGGCGAATACGTGAGTTTCCAACACGTCGTTGACGAAGGAGCTAGTTACTTCGTTGTGATGTCAGATGAAAACAACGGGACGCAAGGCTTGTTTAAAGCCGACTTGTTGGCTGGGACGATTGAATTCCAATATATGTTGGATGAAAATCATGAAGTAGCTAAGTAAATAGATGAATTTGAGAGGGATGGCTGTGGCTGTCTCTTTTTTGGTACATATATAGTATTTAAAAGCTGGTATACTAAAAAGTAAACTTAGTATTTAAAACAGTAGTTAATATTGTAGAGCTTGAAAGAGAATTACGGAGCTGTGGCTAGTATTGCAGAGCTCAAAAGAGAATTATGGAGCTGTGGCTAGTATTGCAGAGCTCAAAAGAGAATTATGGAGCTGTAGCTAGTATTGTAGAGCTTGAAAGAGAATTACGGAGCTGTAGCTAGTATTGTAGAGCTTGAAAGAGAATTACGGAGCTGTGGCTAGTACTGTAGAGCTTGAAAGAGAATTACGGAGCTGTAGCTAGTATTGTAGAGCTCAAATGATGATTTAGAATCAAAAATTGGAGAAGACTGGAAACAATTAAACTTTATTGAACAGGCAGCTGTGGGGCTCGCGTATGAGCATGGAACAGTCCGTACGCGTGAATTGTCGGCAGCTGTAGATAATTATAGTCTGAGTTCGGTTAGAAATGCACTAAAACATTTAACTGTAATGGGAATTTTGGAGAGAGTTGCAGGAGCACCGACGTCACCTAATCAATACTATCGTCTAATTAAATGATGGTTATTGAAATAAGAAAAATCAATTTTTAGTTTGAATTGTGTTGTGTCAGCAATTTTAGTGTTAATCAAGACAAAGCTGGAAAAATAATTATCAATTAAATTAGGGCGGCTCTGAATCTGGGGCGGCTCTTTTTAGGACAAATATTATCAGTAGTAACTAGAAAAGTATTTAGGAAAGGAAAATAAAATTGACAGACGAAAATGTAAATCTAATTACTCAGGGACACTTAGTGCAAATTAAAAAACATGTTTGTTATACCAAGTTGGTGTATCAGCGGGTGAACAAAAAATTGGCTGTTAAGTTGTCAAAGGCAGAGATAGAGTCACTAGTCATTTTGTAAGAGGACCGATATCTGGTATCGGTCCCTTTTTAGTTGAGCTTAAATGATGAATTTATTGTTCCCTGAATATTTAAGAAAAAATATTTTCGGCTGTAACTAATGATGTGTAGCGTATAAATCATTAACCCATCTATAAACGTGCGTTCCCCTTTCGCAATATCCGTGATACACTTAAATAAATTAGTTGAGCGGAGGGGAATATGGGGTGAAAAAGATGACTTATCAACTTGATAAAAAGAGTGATCAAGCTGAACGTTTTGACTATCAAGACCAGGCACGAGAAGCTAAGCAGGCGTTAATTGAGCGTTATTGCAAGCGCCATGTGTCAACGGCTGCACCTGCAACACCAAAACCAGTAGTGGCTACTAAAGAGAAGCCAGATGCTAAGTTAAAACAAGAAAATCGACGTTTAAAACGGCAATTAAACAAGCTTAAACAATCGAAACAGGACCAAGATCAGGCGCATGCATTGCGGCAACAATTACACCAAATGAAGCATCAATTGCAAGCAACGCAAGCGAACTTGCAACAAACCAAAGCTCAGGTTGTACAGCTTCAACAGAGTCGTGACCAAGTATTGGTAGATCAGCAGAATCTTCGACACCGATTAACACAGACTGAAACTTATATTAACGGGGCTAGTGATTGGCTCACGTATAGTTTGATTATTGCAGCTCAAGCTGAGAAAAAAATGACCGAAGCGCGGCGGCAAGCAACCCTTAATCAGGAACAACGACCGATTACGGCTAAAGAAAAAGAGAAACTTAAGCAGCATCATGATTTTAAACACCAAGTGATGGGATTGAATACTGCCCTTCAAAGAGCGCATGAACGGACCGCAATGTTGTTAAAAGAAAACATACAGTTGCGACGTCAGCCTAAGAATCAGTCGCAGTTAACAACGTTGCCGTTAGTAGATCAGGTGATGCGTGAGCTAACGGTTGACCGGATAGGGACTGTTAAGTGGTTACCGAGTGCTTATCAGCAGTATCGGAAGATTCTGTTAGAAGACGTGATGGTGAATGATGGTAACCGAATTTTTGGTTATTTGGTTAAGCACCGGGGCGGTTATTATTTTCAAGTAGTTAATGGTCAGGCTTATCAACAGTATCGATGTGTTGGCCCGGCTAAGAAACGGCTATCGGAGAACGTTGTTTATGCGGGGAAAATTGATGGTAATCGGGTTTTGGTTACGACGGTCTTTCGTGATGTTACACCTAGCCAATTACGACTGCAGCATGAGGTACAGCTACACCGACGCCATGCGCGTAAGGATTACCGAAGTTTATTGCCGGCGGATGCCGTGGCTAAGTTGACTGGGAAAAAGGTGCTGGTGGTTACTTGGCAACGGACACAGCGACTCAATCAGATGTTCCGCTCGTTTGGAATCGATCCGATAATCGTGAATGATCAAGAACGCAGTATTTCATGGATCACGACTACTGCATTATCCAAGCAAATTGACTATACGTTACTGCTGAGTGAAGGGGTGTCGCACAGCTTGTTAGCGACGGTTGGTAAAGCGCAGCTCAAGGCGCGTCATGACCTTGATTTAGTTTACAATGAATCGCCTGAGGAGCTTTTACGCCGGTGTTACCGCTTCTTCAGCCGATGATTTTAATCCTAGTGAAAAATGAAAGGGTTACTTGAATGAGTTAACAATTACGCTTGGTGCTAGTAGGCTTAAACTGTCACTCTGGTTGGGTCAGAATCGGCTGGAACGTGGTGGCCGCGTTTGAAAGCTAATTCTGGCCCACCCGGTGTTAACTAACGGGGATTAAAAAGTTAACGATTGATTATTTTAAGTTCAGTTATTCAACCGGTAGGCGGTAAGTCCAACCAGCAGGCGTTGACTTTAGATTAGCGCCGAATACTTATGATATTTTAAAAACGTACCGTCAAGCCGTAGTAATCTGAGGCTTGACGGTACGTTTTGAGTAATTGTGCTTAAAATGGGACAACTTCAGCGCCATGAAGAGGTCAGCTATTAGTGTTTAGGGACCCCACAGAAGCCGTCGCAGGCACATTTGCGTTCTGAAATCATTGGACAACGGCAGATGCCATCGCTACTGGCGCAACCACAGCCAGGCGCACAGGTCATGCCGGCATGACAAAATGGATTGTCATCCTTTTTAGTCTCGTTCTTTTTAATATTTTCGGTCATTATGATCGCCTCGGATTAAGTGGATTAACAACTTTGTAAGTTGTCCGTGCTGATGACTTTAAATCGGTCATCAAGTTGTTGAGTTAGCTGAACTTGTTCGGGCTCAGTTAATTGGTTACGTTCACTACCGACAGTGGGGCGAGTCAGCACCTGTTGATATAGCGCGGCTTTAGCCCGTGCCGGATCATCAGTCTTGGCGGTTGCTGCGGTGTCGAGTCCCGTCGTGGTATCGATATACGCGGCGCCGTTATTCACAATAAAGCCAGCCGCGAAATAATCTTGGTGATTAACAAGAAAATATTCAGTCATGCTAAGACCCCTCTTAGGTAAAAGATTTAGGACATACCTGTATTATACTAGCTATAGGCCGTAAAACAACCGTAGTCGTCACTTTACCCATCGCCGAAGGGGTCGAAGCGCATCGATGGCAACGTACTGGTTAACCTGGTAATTAAAACTAAATCGTCCGTTTAGTTGAAATCGTGTTAATATGAGATTAATGATAGCGCTTTCTTAAATGGCATTGATGCGACTATCCTAAAGCTTTCAAAACAGCGACAAGTTGTTGAGATTGGTCGCGGTTAGAAAAGCTGTTTTTTGCCAATGTCTAGCTCAATTTTGAGGAGGGGTTAATGATGTCACCGGATTTTCCAAAGGCCGTCAAGGTTTGGATGGCTGCGAACTTGTTAGCTATCGAATTTGATAATGGTCAGACTCGATATATGCGAACTCATTATATGGATAATTATGTGTCGGCGTGGTCGCCTAAGCGGGGGAAGGGCAACCGGCTTAACTTGCTAATGGCACCGACTTGGGCGTGGTTTGGCTCAAATGCACGGGTTGAACCGAATGGCGCAGTGATTCTTTTTGATAAAGATGTCTACACGCCGCAAGAACTTTGGGAAAATAGTCAGGAACAGATTAATCTCGTCTCAGGTATTAAAGGTAAGTCGTAAGTGGTAACTTAATCCAACGCATCAAACGTGAAATACCCACTTATAAAGGTTTAATTATGGTCATAATGAATTTTGACTTTTAAACGGTGTCCAGTCATGGTATGATTAGACGCGTAGGCGTACCCATGGTCGGGTATGCTCGAAAATCCTGATAATTTACGTTATGAGGTAATCGGGTCTTTGGGTTGTAAAATCCAAAGGCTCTTTTTTTGTGATTAAAGCTATGGTGGATTAGTGGCCTTGATGATGAAATGACCAACTTTTGTAAATAAATTTCGTTATTCCTATTGACTGTAACCAAACGGGACAGTTTATGATTAAAGCTGAGTCCAATGTAGGTTTGTTTTCAAAATAATCTGGATTAGGTTAGGATTGAGATTAAAGGTGGCTAATTATGGTAACGAATGAAAAGCAGATTGAACATATTAGTGTACGGGGCGGTAACGTCCATAATTTAAAAAATATTAATGTTGATATTCCCCTAAATCGCTTTGTGGCTATTTCAGGGCCTTCGGGATCAGGTAAGAGCTCGTTAGCGATGGGCATTTTGTATGCGGAAGGGTCGCGGCGCTATCTAGAGGCACTCTCAACCTATACACGGCGGCGTATTGGTCAAAGCAAACGTTCGCAAGTCCAAGAAGTCAAGCATATTCCGTCCGCGATTGCTTTACGTCAACGGCCGAGTGTCCCGTCTGAACGGTCAACCGTCGGATCGATGAGTGAATTGTTCAACGTGGTCCGATTGATTTTTTCACGGTTGGGCTCAATGGTTTGTCCCAACGGGCATCGACTGGCGCCTAGTCTCAAAGTGGCGCAGTCGATGGACCTTCCCGGTGGCGCCGATAGCAAGATGGGGTATGTGACGTGTCCAGAATGCGGCGTTGAATTTATGGCGAAGTCTGCGGAAGACTTTGCCTTCAATTCTGGTGGCGCTTGTCCAGAATGTCATGGGACCGGGAAAGTTCGGGAATTAGATGAAGCCAAATTAATTGGCGATGAGAATTTGAGCCTGGCTGAAGGGGTCGTAGCGTCATGGCATTTACCTGGTCGGAACTTTATGCCGACTGTGGCAGAAACCCTGGGCGTGCGCATCAATGTTCCTTATAAAGACTTAACTGATCATGAAAAAGACATTGTGTTGAATGGCGCGAAGAAACAATATCCGGTCGACTTTCGGACGTCAACGGGGCGGGTCTTCCATACCGATAAAACGTTGTATGAAAATGCCCATGCGGCGGTCTATGATTCACTTAAAACGGTTAAAAGTGAACGCGCAATTAATAAGGTGAACCAATTCTTCCACTTTTCAGTTTGCCCAACTTGTCATGGGACACGCTTGAATCCGGAATTATTAACGCAATTAGTTGGCGGTAAGAACATTGCCGAAGTCGCGGATCTCACGCTGGGAACTTTAGCTGATTGGCAAGCTGAAGCCCAACAAGACTTGCCACAAGAAATGACGGCGATGGCGACCATTCTATTTAAAAACTTAACGGATACGTTGCGGCCACTGCTGGAACTAGGGCTGGACTACTTAACGTTAGCACGCAATGGGAATACGTTGTCTACCGGTGAATTACAACGACTCCAACTTGCCAAGACGATTCGAACGGAGACGACTGGCGTGTTGTATGTTTTGGATGAACCGTCGATTGGGCTACATCCAGATAACGTCAAAGGCTTGATTCGTATCTTTAGAGAGCTGATTGCCCAAGGAAATTCGTTAGTGGTCGTTGATCATGAAGTCGATATCATTGAAGCGGCTGATTGGGTGATTGAGATTGGTCCCGGTTCCGGCGATGCTGGTGGAAAGGTGATCGCTGAAGGTACGCCGCAATCGTTAGTCGGTAATCCAAAATCGTTGATTGGCCCGTATATCTCAGGTCAAGCGTCGATTATGCATGCTAAGGTGCCGACTGCTAAAAAAGCGAGTGAGTTGACGACCGAATTCGAAGTGCAAGATTACTTTAATTTACACGACGTGGCTGTTTCGATTCCGGGTAATGAAATTACAGCGGTCACTGGCTTTTCCGGTGCTGGGAAGACGAGTCTAATCTTAGATAGTCTAGTGCCCGCGATCAAAGCGGTTAATGAAAAGGCAGCGTTGCCCAAACAAGTGAAGCGGCTTAAAACCCATCTAACCGATGTCGTGTCTGTCGATGCGAAGCCCATCGGTAAAAATACGCGGTCAACAATTGCGACTTACACGACAATTATGGATAATTTACGGCGATTATTTGCGAGTTTGCCAGCTGCCAAAGCTAAAAAATACGGTCTTGCTTATTTTTCGTACAATAATAAGCAAGGGGCCTGTGAGCAATGTGGTGGGCTCGGCACGATTACACTGGATATTCAATATTTACCAGATATGGAAGAAGTCTGTCCATACTGCCATGGCACGCGCTACAAGGATGAGATTCAGCAGATTCGCTGGCATGGCTATAACATTGTCGATTTGTTGAATTTATCCGTCCGTGATGCCTTAGCTGTTTTTGAAGCCGTCCCTAAGATTGAGAAACAGTTACAATTGTTGGATGAGATGGGTCTAGGCTATTTGCATTTAGGCGAAAGCACGCCGAGTTTGTCGGGCGGTGAAGCCCAACGGTTAAAGCTGATGAGTCATTTGAATAAGCGTCAAAACAAAACACTGTTTATTTTTGATGAACCTTCTGTGGGCTTGCATCCTCAAGATGTCCAAACATTGCTGGGCGTGATTAATAGTTTGAAGGCGAAAGGCGCCACAATTATTATCATCACCCATGATCTAGACTTGATGACCAATGCCGATTATTTAATTGACTTGGGACCTAAAGGCGGTCAGGCTGGGGGTCGATTAATGGCTAGTGGTGAACCTAAGCAGTTGATTAAAACGGCTAAAAGTTTGACGTTGGATTACTTGAAAGCCCATTTCCAGAAGTTTGAGTTAGCATAGAGTGGCTAATAAAATAAGGACCAGTGACCCAATAGTGGTTGCTGGTCCTTATTTTATGCTCCAAGTTTGTTTTTAGAGCGAACGTACACAGAATTTGGTAAAACTGCCTTTAATAACCTAACTGGATTCTTGCAACCTGGGATGCAGGAGATATTGTAGCGATAAAACAATCGGACCTGATTCGATAGTCACTAAATTTGATATTGCTTACTATAAAAATCATTTGATATACTTTTAATAGACAGCTCTAGAGGAGAGGTCATCAAATAAAGGGTAAGGGGCAAAAAAATGGGATTTGTTTTTGTGATTGTATTTATGGGGGTTGTTTTCTGGGTTGCGCGAGATGGTAAGAAGAGACAACAGCAGAAAGAGCAACAAGAATTAGAGCAAGAGCACCAAGCACAACTGGAACAGGCGCGACAAGAGCAGATCAAGCAAGAAGAAAATCGTCTTAGACAATTAGAAGTAGAAAGATTGGAGAAAAAGCGTCAGATAAGGATCTTACGGGAACAAAAGATTGCGGAACAAGCTCAACGCGAACGACAGTCAGATGAACTTTCTGAAAAGGAGGAGCATCATTCGCAACTTCATTTTGATTTTCACTTCAATTATTTTTATGAAGAAAGGTTCAAGTCTCTAATTGTCATATTTAATAAACAAAATGATTGGCAAAATTATGAACGGTTTATTGATGATTCAAGTGATTATTCTAAACGTGTCTATGAATATCTGAGAGATAATCAAGGAAAAATGGAAACACATCTTGAATTATCGAATGAGGTTGGCTTGTATTTAATGCCAGTCTATGGGGAGAGCAAAGATATAGATCGTATTTCAAAAGAGATATTGGCAAATGAAGAGTCAATGGTCAAAGAATCTATTTTACATCTAGATAGTAAAGGACAATTGGTCGGTGGCACAATTGCACAGATATTAAAATCTAAAGAACAGAATGTGCCGTCTAAAGAGATGGGCGAGCTTCAACTACTGATGCAAAAGATTAATTATTTTGTTCAAGGGAACATGATAATAGCATATTTTAAAACTGAGGCTATTTCAAATCAAACAATTGGGACAATAACTGATAGTTATCAACAAGCAGTTCATTTTTGCCGGTTGATGCAGATGTTAAAACAGAAAATCGAAGAAAGAAAGCAGATTGATAAACCATTACGCTTCTTACTAACACTTGGTTATTCGGCCGATGATGAGACAGCTAGTGCAATTGTTAATGCGTTAATGAATGATGAAAAATCAAAATTAGATAAGAGTCTAGTGATGCTTGATGAGCAAGGACAGTTTATTGGTGGAGCCTTGGTTCATAATATTCCAGAATCAGTGCTACTGAGTACGCGTGACGGTCATACCGGAAAGAAAGTGTTATCTGAGTTAACGTCAGTTACTGATTCTGGTCAGCAAAACAAAGCGAACGACAATTATAATGTTTATGAATGGTACATTAAAGAAACAGGTGAGATTTTTTATGTAGGCATTGGAATCGATGGAAAATCGATGATGGATAAAAATGATTTGTTTTTACAAGTAAAAGATAAGTATCCATCTGATTACCGTTACGTTGAGCAGCATTTAACTAAATCGATGGCTCATGAATTAAAGAATATGACAATGAGGGCAGTTTTAAGTGCGGATAATGTTTTGACAAATATTCAAGTTCCAATGGGTTACATTGGTGGGCTAAGTTCTGCGGCGGAAAAGACAGATATTGGTGCGCGAAAGTTTAATTATTTGGAGACACCCCAAATTGTTGGAAACGTTGTTGAAGAACATTACGGATTACTTGATAAGGCTGAGACTTATGATGACGTAGATATGATCTCCTTGAAAAAAACAGTCGTTCCAACGTACTCTTTGAATTTAATGAAGCCACTTTATTTTAAGGATGGATCTGGTAATGTAGATGATTTGATCAATAGGATTAAGGTAGAAATTCAAGAACGAATAGATGCCAAAATTTATAAGTCAATTGCTAAATCTGCAAATTCCGTCATCATAACAAATGATCCAATGCCTAGACGGGTGAAAGAGCTTCATGATAAAGGGTACAAAGTGTTTCATATGATAGATGTTATTAAATTCTTGAATATCGATTTAGAGAAAAAGGCTGTTGATACTGAATGAGTAATATTTTCTGCTGATATTGATGTTTAATTATGTTACCAAGACCTGGTGAAAAAGCTGCTATGGATTTGTTAAATGCAATGTGTGATGTAGTCTCTTAAAAGAGAGTTTTTGCTATCTCTTTTTGAGTTATCGTGTATGTAAATGAGTCATGATTTTTGAAACTAGCATTTTGCGAAATGCTTGAATTGTCTTTAGTGGCTAGTAAAAGCCGTCGGACTTTTTAAGAACCCGCCGGCAGTGTGCTATGATACTTAAGAAGTCAAAATTTAGGATGGTAAGATAAAGATGTCAGAAGTAAAGAAGCAGTTAGCCGCATTGTCAATGTACGAACGGGCGATTTTAATGTTCTGTTTGCACGCCTATTTTAGTAGCGGCAACTATACGAATAAGCTACCATTGGGTGAGATGTTACCAGACGTGGCCGCCATCTTTGATGTGAATCCGAGTGTTAACATCTTTGCCAAGTTGACAACGTTACAGATAAGCACACCTAATGATGCGCAAACATTGGTTAACGTTTTTGAATCGATGACTTACGAAAAGACGGGACAACAATTAGTGACGGTGTTAAATAAGCAAGCGGATTTAAAGACCTTGCTAAAAGCCGTTGACGACTAGCGACGTTAATCACTTTTCATAACAAAAATGGCTAATTTTCAATTGCAATTAATGGGGCCAGTCAATGACAACAAAGTGGTAATTTAAACGAGAAGGGATAGTTAAAGCTATCTCTTTTTTTGTTGGATTGCCGCCGTTGAACTGCTGGCTTCTGGATGATACCGGCAATTATCGATAATAAAGTGTCCTTGTAAACACCAGCTAAAGCGCTGTCGTCGTTCTACGAGGCTTTAGAATAATTTAAACAAAAAGTGTGAAATCGGCTTTACACTTTGTGCATCGGTGAACTACAATGAAGTTGTAAATGAAAACGCTTTCACTTTTTGGAACAGCTTAACTTGACCTGAAGTTGATGTTAACAGTTACAGGGAGGTAATATCATGAGTAGTCGCGATACAGCAAATGTTTTATGGTTTAAGGATTTACATCGTGAAGATGTTAATTTAGTTGGTGGGAAGTCATCATCGTTAGGGGAAATGACGTCTTCAATGAAGGTGCCGGTTCCTTATGGCTTTGCCACTACTGCGCGGGCTTACCGTTACTTTATGAAAGCTACGGGCTTAAACGATAAAGTTAATGCCTTACTAAAAGGCATTAAGGACTACGAAGATTCAGATGAACTACATACCACTTGCGAACAGATTCGTAACTTGATCGTTGGGGCGACCATGCCAACGGATCTTGCAAATGATATTCAAAAAGCTTATGTGGACTTAGCCGATAAGATGGGACAGTCCAATCCATTCGTTGCCATTCGGTCTTCAGCCACGGCGGAAGATTTACCGAACGCTTCGTTTGCTGGTCAACAGGAATCTTATCTCAATATTAAGGGCGCCGCGGACGTCGTTAACCGGGTGCAACAGTGTTATTCATCGCTGTTTACGGATCGCGCAACGTACTATCGTCATAAGCAACAGTTCCCTTATGAGAAAGTCGCGTTATCGGCCGCAGTTCAAATGATGGTCTTCTCCAAGGCATCGGGGATTATGTTCTCCGTTAACGTTGCTAATGGGGATGACACCAAGATTGTGATCGATGGCATTCGTGGTTTAGGCGAATACATCGTTTTAGGGAAAGTCACCCCGAACCACTTTGTGATCGACAAGGGCTCGATGCAAATTGTTGAACGCAATATTGTGAAACAACCGGTTGAATTGATGCGGGTTGCTAATGGTGGGACGAAAGAACAAGCGGTTCCCGCTGAATTACAAGAAAAGCCGGTCTTGACCGATAGCCAAGTGTTAGAGTTAGCCGGTTACGCTAAAGAAATCGAAAAACATTATGGCTGTTACATGGATATGGAATATGCCTTGGATGTGAACACGAACCGGCTTTGGATCGTGCAAGCACGGCCAGAAACCGTTTGGTCACAGCGTAATAAAGATAAGACCAGCACAACTGGAGATGATAACGTGGTCGCTGAAGCAGATGCAAAAGTGGTTGTTCGTGGTTTACCAGCTAGTCCTGGTTTAGCCAGTGGCGTGGTTCATGTCATTGATAACCCCAAGGATATCGATCAATTCAAGAAAGGTGAAGTCTTAGTCACCTTAATGACGTCACCGGACTGGGTACCAGCAATGAAGAAAGCGGCTGCCATTGTCACCAATAATGGTGGGATGACGTGTCACGCGGCCATCGTTTCACGGGAAATGCAGATTCCATGTATCGTTGGGACGGAAAGCCGGCATGTCGCTGCGACAGAAGTTTTGAAGACTGGCGATGTGGTGACGGTCGATGCGAAGAATGGGGTTGTCTATCAAGGCAAGGTTGAAAGCCTCTTGAAGAAGAGCGCCCCAGCAACCGCTGCGGCTGGTCAAGTTGTCGCGGCTGAAACCTTTGCACCAACGGCTACTGGCGTGATGATGAACTTAGGCGATCCTGAGTTAGCGGAAAAGTATTCGACTTTGCCGGCTGATGGGATTGGGTTAATGCGTGAAGAATTCCTTTGGACCACATACATTCACGAACATCCACTCTACTTGATCGAACAAGGCCATCCTGAAAAAGTCGTTAATATGTTGGCTGAAGGCATCTCGAAGGTTGCCCGGGCCATGGCACCACGGCCAGTCGTCTTACGGTTGTCAGACTTTAAGTCGAGTGAATACCGGAAGCTTAAAGGCGGCGAAAAGTATGAACCGCACGAATCCGCGGACTTATTAGGTTGGCGGGGAGCTTCCCGTTACTACGATCCGAAGTATATTAATGCGTTCAAGCTCGAATTGGGCGCCGTTAAGAAGGTTCGCAACGAATACGGCTTGAAGAACTTGAACGTCATGATTCCATTTGTACGGACGGTCGCTGAAGCACAACGGGTCACCGACATTATGGCCGGTGAAGGCTTAGTTCGGAATGCCGACTTCAAAGTTTACATGATGGCCGAAATTCCATCAAATATCATTTTAGCCGACAAGTTCAACCAGTTCATCGATGGGTACTCAATTGGGTCTAACGACTTGACGATGCTACTCTTGGGCTGTGATCGGAATAATGATCAAGTTGCCAGTCTCTTTGACGAACGGAACTTAGCCGTTAAACGGGCAATTCGCCACTTGATCAAGACTGCGCATAAAGATGGCAAGACGGTCTCAATCTGTGGGCAAGCACCATCTGAATTCCCTGACTTCACGAACTTCTTGATTCAAAGCGGGATTGATTATGTTTCGGTTAACCCAGACATGGTCAAAGCTACAAAACGTAACGTCGCGCACTTTGAACAACGGATTATGTTGGACAAGGCGACGGGCCGCGGACTGCAAGATCCGACTGACTATGATTGGGAATAAACGGGTTAAATAACTTTTGATAGATACAGTAATTGAATAAGAAGCAGTCTACTAGGATTTGATTAGGTAAATCTTAGTAGACTGCTTTTTTGTTTAGAAGCAGCGCCTACTTGGTGTGACTGCTATCATTGGACCAGAATTGGCTGGAAGGTGATGGCTGTATATATTAAAAAGCGAACCCAAGTAAGTCAAACGACACCACTGAGTTAATGCTGGCACCCGGCGACTTGACCTAGCACTAACTATATAAGCACATATACGATTTTTGATTAGTAATTTCAACTGACTAACGAATAAATAAAAATGGCTAAATTTGTCCAAAATGGTCGAATAAATAATAATTTAATAAAATAAGTTATAAACAAATTCTTTATAATCGTTGATATTAAAGGGATAATAGCGTGAAATCTAATTAATGATAATTATTATAATTTGATAACGTTACTCATTGGCAGTTAGTAAATTCGTTATTCTTACATAATGATAATTATAAATATAAAAATCATGCTACAATGAGTGTCGTAAATGGTTGACATAGGCAACAGAATAAGACTGGTAGCAATTATGGACGACTATTTTATGGATGCTGTAAGGCAATGTCACTAGTAGCGGTTCGCCTATTTACTTAACTGGCAACATTGCCGAAAAATTTGGGGATTTAAAGCAAAGGAGTGTTTTGTATCATGAATAAAAGAGTAAGCAGTTTAGTGTTAGTCGGGGCATTAGCTTTGGGGAGCGTTTTACCATTAACGGCGAATGCTGAAGCAGTAACCGAAACGAGTGGTAAAACTACTAGTGACGTGGAATTTTTACCACCAGAAAATGTTATTAATCCAGTTGATCCAACAGATCCCGGTAAGACAGTAACTGACCCTGATGGTGCCAAAGATCCCGGTGGTGCGACTGTCGATCCAACTGGGCCATTATCTTTCTTATACGTCTCACCATCGATTGATTTCGGGCATCAAAAAGCGGTCTCAAGCAACACCCAGAATATTAGCAATGCGGACACGCCAGGCCAAATTACAGTTGCCTCGCAAAAGTTCAATGGCACCGATCCTAATACGAACCTGGTCACCGAAGTTTCAGATACTCGTGGGACTAGTGTTGGCTGGAACGTCCAAGTCAGCAGCACGCCGTTAACACTAGAGGGTGCCACCGATGTTTTGAAAGGCGCTACGATTAACTTAGGTGCGAATGATACCGCCAAGAATATCGTCAATAACTCGGGCGATGCAACCGGGATTGATGGTCAAGATGCGGCGTTATCGACTGAAAATGGTAATGCTGCCACAATTTACACCGCTGCCAAAGATGCTGGGGCTGGTCAGACGGCCTTCCAGCTTTCACCAGATAACATTACCATGACTGGGATTGAAGCTAACGCCAAAGCCGGGACCTATAAAGGAACTTTGACTTGGACTTTAAATGACACACCAGTTGAATAAATCATTTCGCGAAAAAAGGTGATCATCGCTAAAATGAGCGCCTTTTTCGCGCTACATAGTAAAAATAAGTTGTTCAAGGGGGAGTTCAATGATGCGTTTAGTTAAAAGGTTATCAATATTCGGGTTGGTTTTATTGGCTGGTTTACTGAGCGGTTGGGGACGCTTAGTGAGTCAAGCGGCCAACGTTTCAAACAATGTCGGGTTTAGTGTGGCCGCCAAGTTGCCCAAGAATCAGCTTAATACCAAGAATTCATTTTATGATTTGAAGATGAAGCCAGGGCAAACGGAAACGTTGAAAGCCACGATCTATAATTCAACCAATCGCGACATTCGCGTGCAGATGGCGATTCATACGGCGTGGACCAACTCGGCTGGGACGATTGATTATACAAATGTCCCGAAGTCATTTGATACTTCCTTACAGACGCCAATGAGCAAGATCAGTCAGGTGCAAGGCGCCAAGACGATTACGGTTGCGGCGGATAGTAAAAAAGTTGTGACAACGAAAGTCAAAGTGCCCGAATCAACGGCGCATGGCGTTATCCTAGGTGGCTGGTTCTTCAAGCGGGTCGATCGTAAAGTGACAAGTTCAGTTAAGAATGCGAATAATATCCGTAGTGCGTATGCCTATGTGATTGGGATGAAGTATACAGTTGGTAAGGTACCAGCACCTAACTTGGTGTTAGGCAAAGTGAATGCCGGAACTTACAACTATCATCGTGGCATTATTGTTGATCTGCGTAACCCAATGGCGGTCATTATTCCTAATCTGAAAATGGACACGACCGTCACGACATTAAGCGATGGTAAAGTTGTGAAACACTTGAAACAAAACGATGTTCAAATGGCGCCCAATACCGTCTTTCGCTATCCAATATTAGTTGGTGAAACCAAATTACAGCCAGGTCGCTACCACTTGCATATGGTTGTTAAGAATAGTGCCCATCGCTGGGTCTTTGACCGTAACTTTACGGTCACCAAAGCCGCGGCTAAGCAAGCAAATATGGCCGCTGGTGATCGGCAGAACATGAATGTTTGGTTACTGGTCGGTCTAGGAGCACTTGGAATGTTGCTATTAATGCTATTGATTTGGCTGATTATCTACTTAGTCAAACGGCGGCGTAATGCTGATCAAGCAGAAGCTTAGTTGAAACTAAAAGGGGGGCGTTAACTTTGAGAAATCGTTTAAAATGGTGGGGATTCATTTTAGTCTTGGTATTAGGGGTTGTTGGCCCGACGACAATTGGTCAAGCCGTCACAACTTACCGAACCCAAGTCGGCGTGACGATTGTAAAATCTGATGCTGACGCCGATCAGTTACGGCAAAGCAACCAGCAGATTCCTAATGGCACACAAAATCAGTCCACGGCCGATACGATTGGACCAACTAATAAGCAGGCCCCCAAGCGAGCTAATTGGTCGCGGGCGGTTCAGTCAGCTGCAGCCAACTTACGACAAGGGCAGTTACCGCAAACAGCTGAAGTTAGTGCTGGGTTAATGGTCATCTTAGGCGGACTGCTCTTAATCTGCTGGCTGTTACTGCTGGTGATTGCTTGGCAGTGGCGCCGATCACGAGAGGGGCGTGAGAGTTAATGACATATAAGTTAATATGGCGCCGATTAGCCTTACTGCTGGTGATTTTATTAGGCGTTAGCTGGGGATGTACCCAGACTGTCAGTGCTGCTGGTTCTGGTACGTCGGGGGCCGCTACTTATAAGACCGTTAATGGTGACCGGTTATTGGCTGAAGATGGGTATGCCATTAGTAACTATATTGCCTTTTCGACCGTTACTGCGAACAATATTCAAAGTAATCGGTTGACTAAGTATACTGATAAGATTTATGTCAATGTTGACAATGATTATAAGGTGTTACAGGCAAAAGGATTTTCCTTTAGCAAAGCTTATTTAGACGTGGTTGATTCTAGCGGGAAATCGTTGATGACGAGTAAACCCGTGCAAGCGTCTGTTTCAGGGACTAGTGCCACTTTTTCAACCTCTAAACAAACTTTGAGCGTGGACTTATCAAAGTTAGGAACTCAAGACCTGCAATTGCCAATCTATGTTGGGGTAACATTTAGCTCGACGACGCCAAACCCGGATGGCAGTACACGCTGGATGGCGTATGGCTTCGGGAAGTTTGAGCAAGATGAAACGACCCTTAATAACATGAAAGATATCACGATTGATCAACCAGTTAAGTTGTACGATACCAAAATTACCGGTACAGCGGAACCAGGTGCGGCTATCTCGGCAACATTGAACGGCAACGCGGTGACGACGACTGCGGACGCGGATGGCAAGTACACGTTGACACCAACACTACCATTGATGTCTTCAGGTCAAATTACCGTGTATGAAAGTAACGATATGGGTGATACGAAGAGTGCTTCGACTGATCTTCAAATGTCAGTGCCGGTGATTTCAGCAGGTTCAAAGGATTTGACAATTACCCCGTCGAAATTGGAAACATTAACTTCGGATGCCGAGGTCATAGATTGGATTTCTAATGAGGCTAAGCTTAAAGTTCAAGACTCGATGACAGCGGACGTTGATCCTGATGCGGCTTATAGTTCAACTGACAGCGATTTAGTTAAAAAGCTGACTGATTTAGCTAGCGGCGACAGTACGACGATTGATATTGGCGCAACCAGCAAGGGTGTGAAAGCACCAGACGATGTGAAGATTACAATTACTAAAAGCGCTGGTGAACTTAAATTTACCACGGTTAGCGATAAGTTAAGCTATGGTAGCTTGCAGGTACCAAACACAACGACCTTATTTGCCCCGACAAGTGCCCCGGATGTTGAAATCTCGGATACTCGGGCGACTGGATCGGCATGGCGAGTCACGGCTAGTGCCGCGCCACTTGCAACTGCTGATGGGACTCACAAATTGAGCGGTCAATTGATGTATGTCAATGCGACTGGTCAAGCACAATCGTTGGCAACTAGCCAAACGGTGGCGAGTGGTACCCGGACTAAAGGTGAAGATAGCATCAATGTCACGAATGGCTGGGAGACCCAGTCAGATCAGCCATCCGGTATCGGCAAAGCTGGTATTTATTTGCAGGCCAAGCCTAGCATTTATACAGGTAGTGGCACGACGAGCTACAGCGGCACGGTCACGTGGGCGTTAACTGATGCGCCTTAATCGTGTGGTGTTGATCGTAAACAATGACGAATATATTGGCAAGAGCCTTAACCTGATGAGACAGGTTAAAGCTCTTTTGTGCGTCCACCCGGTAACGGTGGCTAGCCGTTAGTATGTGAAGTTAGCGTATTAATTAATAAATTGTCACTAATTATTTGATGACAATTGAAGCGTAAATCCTTGCTAATCCGCGTTGATAAAGCATTTGGCTAGCTAGGGGCTGATTTTATCGTTCCTTGTATGTTGGGAGTTTCAATACTATACTTGGATTGGTGTGGATATTAGTTATATATGAATTAGATTTTTTCGATTAATTGCTGATTACGTTCATAGCTAATGTTTATTTAAAAGATAAGAAGCAGTAACTAAATGATGACGGTATGACTGGTATAGGTCTATAAATGTATTAAATACAGGCACTTAGCAGTGATATATCGATAATGGTAATGCTAATTGACATTATCA
The DNA here is from genome assembly GCF_005405105.1 of Lactiplantibacillus dongliensis. GTDB lineage: Bacteria > Bacillota > Bacilli > Lactobacillales > Lactobacillaceae > Lactiplantibacillus > Lactiplantibacillus dongliensis. The sequence continues at coordinate 16,473 of NZ_BJDK01000030.1, read as the reverse complement.
GTTTATAATGTATAAATTAGATTATTTTAATTTTTGCCTCAAATACTTATTAATGTAAGCGCTTGAAATACTTTTAATAGGAGGCTGTTGGCATTTGTTGGGGGTTAGTTGAAATTGTCGTTGCCGGTGGAAAATTATTACTCAGTCATTTATAGGTTAACGGATGTGCTGAACGGATTAAATCAAAGTAATGTTTGTTCGAATAGTTAATTAACGTCAATCAACTGTGTAGCTATCATATTAACAACCCGTTTAAGTTAGTAGGGCCATCAATCACGCATCGCCGTATTTTAGGACGGTTTATTAGCAAGATTAAATGGCTTTTTATAAACGGCCAAAAATCACAAATGAGTAGTCTTTATAAATAAAAAACATAGTTAAGCAAGCTTGATCTGCATCGTGTTTTTAGTTAAAAAGGGGATTTAAATTTTGAAACCAAGATTGATCAGTCAAGAAATTAAAAAGCACTTTATTTTGTATAAAGGACATACGGGATGGTGTGTGAAGACGCGGATCTTTGGCGGCTTAGTCGTAACGTTATCAGCACTAACCTTGGCGCAGGCGGTTCAGATTCAGACGGCAAGTGCCGCGACGACTGGGACTGTTGTGACGTCAACGGCCCCAGCGACCCAGTCAACGGCGACTAGTCAGCAGTCGACAGCTCCAGACCGCACAGCTAAATCAGCGGCGCCGGCTAGTCAAACGGCGCCGAAAAATAGCGCCGCTACACCGACAACGGCTTCAACGCAATCGCAAGCCACTAGTAGTGCGGGTTCAATCGCAACTTCGACGACTTCACAAGCGTCATCGGCTGCCACTAGCGGTAGTAGCGCCGTAGCGCCCATTCAGACCAGTGCCAGAGCTGTTAGCCCCCGGTCATTAATGCAAGCTAGATCCGTGCGAAGTGCCGCGGTTGTTCAATCAGCGCCGACTAATAAATACCCCGTTTTATCGACCAGTCAACCAACTAATATTGGGGTAGACACGACCCAGGTTAATTTAACTGCGGATCAAATTGCCGATCACTTTACTGATACGGTTGAAAACCGTGGTGGTAATGATCAAGATGATGATCCAACTGATAACACGGTGACGCAAAAGATTGCGGCAGATGGGTCATTTCCACTAACAAGTAATGATCCGCACAAATACTATTCTTCACCTGGTGATTCAACGAGTATTCAAGGGCATCAATCCGCGCATGTTTCTTTCGAGCATGAAATTGACTTTAGTCATAATTTCTCGATGAGTGGTGCTTTGGGGATTGGGAGTAAGGATCATGGTGGGGGTGATAGTGTTGGCTTTATCTTTGCACCATGTAACCCAGTTGAAGCGGCTAAGGGCGGTTCAGGTGGTCTGTTAGGATTGGGCGGTTTGAGTAATGCTTTTGGTTTAGTCTTTGATGAATATTATAATTCAAATTACAATGATCCTAGTGATAGGCCCTATGTTGGTTGGCGAACTACTGATGGCAGTGGTGATTTGCAATATCCTGATAAAAATGATTGGAAAGCCGCTAGTCAAGCAGGTTTAAACGATCGCAGTGTTAACACGTTAAATAATTTCACGATGAACTACAATGCGACCACACAAATGCTGACGGTGGTTTTGGGAACCGCGACATTAACGCGTAAGATTAGTGATGTCAGTACCGGTTATTCGATTTCAGTCTCCGCCTCGACCGGTGGGAACCAAAACGATTATTCGGCTAAAGTAGATAAATTCAGTTATACGCCAAAAACCATTCCATTAACCGTTAAGTTAGTGGATTCGGCCGATCAAGATGCTTTACTTAATGATACCGATGTCACGGCGGTCGCCAACATTGGGGATACGATTTCGGTCTTCTCTACCCAAGCGGCGGCTGATCGGGCGGTAGCGGATGGTGAAATTAAAGATCCGTCATTAGTGACGGTGTTGCCGACTGATTCAGCGGGGAATATCTACGTCATCGATGGGACCAACGCTACTGACAATAGTGGCACGGTTCATTATATCGGCGGTACTAGCAATAAAGCGATTGCCGATGCAACTTATTACACTTATACGGTGACGGATGCCGATGATCAAAGCTTAACGGTCCCGGTCCGGTTGGCCTTTACTGCCGAAGTAACGCCGGTTGATGCAGCAACTCAACAAGCAATTCCGGGCTTAGATCCAGTAACGGTCGTGGCGGTGGCTGGTGAACCGGTGATTGTCTCTATTCCGGGTTATACGCCAACGACGGTTACATTAGCTGCGCCAGTTAATGGTGACAAGGTTGCGCATGATAACCTACCAATTGATCAAGGGACCACGCAGACGGATCCAACCAAGACAACGAGTACCACTGCCAATCCGATTGGCCATTATTATACCAGTACTGGGAAGACGGTGGACGGTCAGACGGTTACGACGAAAGCAACGGTCGGGACCGGGCAATCGATTACCGATGATTTGAATCAACAGGTTTTAGTTGATGGTAGCGGACAAGCTGTGACTAGTGGTGGCAAAGTGATTACGAACGCCGACTACTACTGGTCAACGGTGGGGACTGCTGGAGCGACGGATTCGACTGATGCGCAACAGCCGCAAACGACGGGCAGTATTCTATTGCCGACCGCGGCGACCTTAACTTATTGGGATCAACAAGCGACTGAGAATCAAGCTAAGGCGGATGATTATAAAGCCCAGACTCAAAAGCTCTACGATGACTTTATTGCGCTGTCCGGGTTGACGCAAGCTCAAAAAGACAGTGCCAAGACGTTATTAGATTCGGTTGTAGATATTTATAATCAGGTTTCAGCTACCAACGGCCAAGCGAAAGCGGCCTTTGAAGATGCGGAAGCGCAGACTGATGCCACGACAATCTATCATGACGGTCAGACCGGCTATGCCCGGTTGGAAGAAGTTAAAAACCTGTTAGTGAGTTTCAAAGCTGATTTAACGGAAATGACGACGACTAATCAAGCTGCGACTAATAGCTTAGCGACATTTAATTCATGGTCACAGGTCTATGGTAGTACGCCGCTTCAGTTCCCAACGGTTAGTTTGGGAAAGGATTTTGGGGCCGTAACGGAGACGCAATTACAAAAGCTCAATAATCCGGATTATTATCAGTACTTTGATACTGATGATCCTAATGGGGTCGCGGTGACGCCTAAAAATGTTGGTGCGTATATCTTTAAGCTGACTGATGCTGGCCGAGCTTACTTAAAGAGCTTGAGCACGAATAGTAATGCAGGGTTATATGTCTCGGCAATTGTAACGATCACAGCGTTAGATACAGCACCTAGCATTGCTAACGGCACCATCGTGTATGGTGGCGATGCAACCGGCAACTGGCCGGACTTTATCGGAAATCTGGATAAAGATACTGACGATACGCTTAGCCAGACTGACTTTGAAGTCGATGATGCGACTGGTAAAGAAGTGACCATCAGCGATCTTCAAGTCAATGGTACCTATACGATTCGGTATACTGACGCCGCGCAAACGGCGTTAACTAAAAATAAAAACTATCACTTTACGACCTTTGGCACTGCTAAGTTGGTCGTTACGCCTCGGCCAATCACTGTGACAGCGCAGGATTATGCGAAAACGTATGGTGACCCTGGCGAACCAGTGCTGGACTTAACTAGCGATTCGATTGATGGTTTAGTTAACAAAGATTCATTAGCGAGTTTAGGGGTTCAGTTGGTGCGGGCAACTGGTGAAGATGCGGGTAAATATCCGATTACGTTAGCTCCGACTGCGACGCTGAATCCAAACTATCAGGTCACAGTCACACCCGGGACCTTTACGATTAGTGCCTTACCAGTTACGGCCACATTGGCAGATGCAACCGTTGATTATGGCCATACCCCGACTTTTGTGGGTGATTTGGGCCGAGCTGATGCCGCACATCAGCTGGATCAAGCTGATTTTGAAATCGTTGATCAGCAGACTGGCAAAGTTGTGACCGCTGACCAATTGCAAGCAGGCGGCGATTATACGATTCAGTACACCGCCGCCGCACAAGCTGCTTTGACGGCGGATGGCAATTACGCCTTTACGTTTAGAACGGCGACCTTAAGTGTCAAAAAGTTAGCAATCACGGTGGTCGCAAAAGATATTAGTAAAACCTATGGCGATCCTGATCCGGTGTTAACCTTGACTGCTGACTCAGCCAAGAATTTAGCTAATCAAGATAAGTTGTCGGACCTAGGTGTCCAATTAGTTCGCGATACTGGGGAAGCTGTTGGCGACTACGCGATTATGCGAGACGCCAAGGATACTGAAAATCCTAACTATACGATTACAGTGACACCTGGAACGTTCTCAATTAAGCCATTAGCGACAACGACTAGTCTCGCTGATGCTTCGGTCGTTTACGGGAGTGATTTTCCGGAATTTAAGGGTGATTTTGGCGCAGCCAAGGCTGCCCATCCGCTTAGCCAAAGTGATTTTGAAGTCATTGAGACTAAAACTGGCGACTTGATGTCAGCTAAGCAGTTACAAGTCGGTGGCGACTACACGCTTCGGTTTACCGCCGCTGCGCAAGCTGCATTGACACAAGATAAGAATTATACCGAAGCAGCGCCATTTGCAACGGCTAAATTAACGGTGACGCCATTAGCGATAACCGTGACGGCAGCCAATAGTCAAAAGACTTACGGTGACGCTGATCCAACGCTGACGTTAACGGCAGCTTCAGCGGCGGGGTTAGTTGATGGCGACACGTTGAAGACGTTAGCCGTTGACTTAACGCGTGAAACTGGACAAAATCAAGGAACTTATAAGATTACCGGGACATCAGCTAATCAGAACTATACTGTTACGGTTAACCCCGGGACCTTTACGATTACGCCACGGGCAATCACGGTGACGGCTGATCAATTAACGAAGACCTATGGCGATCCTAATCCAATCTATACGGCTCAACTGACTGATGGCACGTTCGGCTATAACGATCAATTGAGTGACTTAAACCTAGATTTAACGCGGACCAATACCAGTGAAAATGTCGGCACATATACGATTAGCGGTCAGGCGGATAATCGTAATTATACGGTTAAAGTTAATGAGGGTAGTTTGAAGATTACGCCACGGGCAGTGACTGTTAAGGCAATCGATAATGGTAAAGTCTATGGTGCGACTGATCCTAAGTTACAGTTATTAATCCCCACAGATAGTCTGGTTAAGGGTGATAGCGAAGCTGACTTGGCGGTGACCTTAACACGCTTGTCTGGTGAAAGTGTGGGTACTTACGCGATTAGCGGAACGTCCACGAGTCACAATTATGCCGTGACAGTTACGCTTGGGCAGTTTGTAATTGCGGCCAAAGCCTTGACGGTAACAGTCGATAATCAGACTAAGCAGTATGGTGATCAAGACGCAGCGTTAACCTATACGATTGCGCCTGATAGTTTAGCGAACGGCGATGATGTCGCAGCTTTAAATATTAAAACCAATCGGGATGCTGGTGAAACAGTTGGACGTTATACGATTACCGGACAGTCCGATGATACCAATTATGCCATAACGTTTATTAACGGGACTATGACGATTAATAAACGACCAGTGACGGTAGCGGTGACTAATACGGGTAAGACTTACGGCGCGGCAGATCCTGAATTAAGTTTGACGAAGCCAACCGATGTGCTAGTTAATGGCGATACCGATGCTAACGTATTAGGCGTGACATTGCAGCGAGTAGCTGGCGAAGACGTTGGTAGTTATAAGATTACTGGTCAGGCAACTAGCGCTAACTATGACGTGACCGTCACGCCGGGGACCTTTACCATTGATCAACGGGCAGTAACGGTGGCAGCGGCTGATCAAACCAAAACGTATGGCGATGCCGATCCAACCCTAACCCTAGTTAAGCCAACCAGCGTATTAGTTAATAGTGATACTGACGCGAGTGTGCTTGAGATCACGTTGACCCGTGCGCCTGGTGAAAATGTCGGCGTTTATGAGATTACTGGGACGAGTAAGAGTAAAAATTATCAGGTCACCGTAACACCTAGCAAACTGACAATTGTTAAGCGTGATGTTAGTGTTACAGTGGCTGACAGTACCACGACTTATGGGACGCCCGCAGCAACGTTGAGTTTAACCGCTGATGCGCAAAAGGTGTTAGTCAACGGTGATACTGAGTCGGCTTTAGGGGTGACTTTGACGCGAGTTGCTGGTGATCAAGCTGGCGATTATACGATTAGTGGGACTAGTGATAGTAAGAATTACACGGTAAAAATCGGTACGGGGACATTAGTTATCTTAAAGAAGCAAGTCAGTGTTCAGGCCAATGAGTTGACCAAAACGTATGGTGAAGCTGATCCAACGTTTACTTTAGCCGATCCAAGCGCGGTGTTAGTTGGTCACGATACTGAGACTGATTTAGGGGTGACGCTGACTCGTCAACCAGGTGAAAATGTCGGCAAGTATGAGATTAACGGGACCGCGACTAGTGCTAATTATATTGTGGCTATTTCGACAGGATACTTGACGATTAAGCCGGCAGCGGCCCACGTTACGGTTGCATCAGCGGCCACGACTTATGGTGATCTACCAAGCTTTACCGGCACATTGAGTATTCCGGATATGCCAAGTAACCTGCAGCAAAGTGACTTCCAAGTGGTCGATGCTCAGCAACAGATTGTACCATTAAACGATTTGCAAGCGGGTGGCGATTACCAGATTGAATTGACCGACTTGGCACAGAAAAAAGTTGCGGCGGCCTATCCGAACTATACCTTTAATCGGATGTTGTTTGGTCGGTTAAACGTGACCAGACGCCTGTTAACGTTACGGGTCGATGACGCTGATAAATATGCCGGTACCGCTGATCCGCAGACAGTTGTTCAACTAACTGACGGCTCCTTAAAGTCCGGTGAAACGTTATCCAGCTTAAGACTTCGCTATCAACGGCCAACGCGTCAAGCTGTGGGGACGTATCCGGTTCAAGTAGCGGCGATGAATCCAAACTATGATGTGCAAGTTATTCCCGGTGAGTTGAAGATTCTGGGTCATACGGTTGATGCTGATGGCAACGTGACGATTACCGAAAAAGATACAGATGGTAACGTCGTCAAAGTGACTAAAGAATGGAATGATGGCCATACCACGGTCTATACAAATGATCCCAAGACCAATACGCAGACGGTCAGTGAGATAGTTGACGGTCAGCCGGTCAACCCACAAACGATTGCGCCATTTAGTACTGGGACCGTCTTGCCGGATGAATCTGGGGCTGCGACAGTGGTCAAAGTGATTGATCCGCAAAACCCAGAAATCACGCATTATTCAGCCGACCCTGATCATGATGGCGTGTCAAGTGCGACGGAATTGGCTGATGGGACTGACCCATTGAAAGCTGATACGGACGGCGATGGTGTCAGTGATGAAGCTGAAATTAAAGCCGGGACGGATCCCTTAAAGACCGATACAGATGGCGATGGTGTTAATGACGCTGAAGAGTTAAAGGATGGCACGAATCCGTTGAAAGCTGATACGGATGGTGATGGTGTGAGTGATGCTGAAGAGCTAAAAGATGGCACGAATCCATTGAAAGCTGATACAGACGGTGATGGTGTGAGTGACGCTGAAGAGCTAAAGGATGGCACGAATCCATTAAAAGCTGATACAGATGGCGATGGTGTGAGTGATGCCGAGGAACTCAAAGACGGTACGAATCCATTGAAAGCTGATACAGATGGCGATGGTGTGAGTGACGCTGAAGAGCTCAAGAACGGTACGAATCCACTAAAAGCCGATACGGATGGTGACGGTTTAAGTGATGCCGAAGAACTTAAGAACGGTACAAATCCACTGAAAGCCGATACGGATGGTGATGGCGTGAGTGACGCCGAAGAACTTAAGGCCGGCACGAATCCACTGAAAGCCGATACAGATGGCGATGGATTAAGTGATGCCGAAGAGCTAAAGGATGGCACAAATCCGTTGAAAGCCGATACAGATGGCGATGGCGTGAGCGACGCTGAAGAGCTCAAGAACGGTACGAACCCATTGAAGGCTGATACGGATGGTGACGGTGTGAGTGACGCTGAAGAACTTAAGAACGGTACGAATCCATTAAAGGCTGATACGGATGGTGACGGTTTAAGCGACGCTGAAGAGCTCAAGAACAGTACGAATCCATTGAAGGCTGATACGGATGGCGATGGTTTAAGTGATGCTGAAGAACTCAAGAGCGGTACGAATCCATTGAAGACTGATACGGATGGCGATGGTTTAAGTGACGCCGAAGAACTTAAGAATGGTACGAATCCATTGAAGACTGATACGGATGGTGACGGCTTAAGCGATGCCGAAGAACTCAAGAACGGTACGAATCCACTAAAAGCCGATACAGATGGTGATGGTGTGAGTGACGCCGAAGAACTTAAGAATGGTACGAATCCATTGAAAGCCGATACGGATGGTGATGGTTTAAGCGATGGTGAAGAACTTAAGCTTCATACCAATCCACTAAAGGCTGATACAGATGGTGACGGTCTGAGTGATGGCGAAGAACTTAAGCTTCACACGAATCCACTAAAAGCCGATACAGATGGTGACGGCCTGAGCGATGGCGAAGAACTTAAGCTTCACACGAATCCACTAAAAGCTGATACGGATGGTGACGGTCTGAGTGATGGCGAAGAACTTAAGCTTCACACGAACCCACTAAAAGCTGATACAGATGGTGATGGGTTAAGTGATGGCGAAGAAGTTAAATTACACACGAATCCATTGGAAGCCGATACAGACGGTGATGGCGTCAATGATGGAACTGAATTCAAGCGACAGACGAATCCATTGAAGGCTGATCAACCAGCTGACGACAAGGAATCGACGACGGGTGTTCATCAATCAACGACTTTAATGCCACGTCAGGCAAAGCACTCAGCGGATCAAAAAGCAGTAATTTTACCGCAAACTAATGAACAATCATCAAATTGGTTAGCGGTCTTAGGTATGATGCTGCTGACTTGGCTGGTTTGGCCATTTAATCGGCGTCATCAGTAAAGTACCTTTAAGCAACTGAATTAGTTAGTCTGATAACTTAGTAAAGCTTAGTTCATAAATGCAGCCACCGTGTTCCAGCCGATTGCTAATTTAGCTAAAGCAACCAGTTTACGCTGACTAATACTAAGCGATGTAGATGAAAACGACCTCATCTTCAACAGGTTAATGCCTGTTAAAGACGAGGTCGTTTCGTGTATCTTCCATTAATGAAGCCTGTTATGCATGCCGATGGAAGCTGTAACTGCCTAACAACAAACAAAGTAAGAAGCTAACGAGGCCAATCATTACTAAATCAATGGCTGGATGTTCGTTAGTCTGTGGTAACCGCTTGCCAGGAAGCACGTTGGCCGGTGTTTCAGTCTCGGCTGGCGCATTGGTCGTCGCCGCATTCGTTACGGCTGGTGCCGTTTGCGAATTTGGCTGACTAGTGACGGGGGCTGAAGTGGCTGGAATGGCTGGAATGGCTGGAATGGCGGTCGTTGGTGTTGCGATACTTGGCTTAAATGGCGCGACGGTCGGCTTCTCGGCACTAGGCTTAACCGGTTTAACCGGTTTGGCCAGACTTGGCCGACTTGGCTTGGACACACTCGGCTTATTCGGCTTGGTGATACCAGGTTTGCTAGGCTTGCTTGGTTTGGCCGGATGCGTTGGGGTGGTCGTTGCTGGGCGTTCAGGTTCAGGGGTGACAGGAACTTCCGGTGCTGGTACGCCCGGTTGTTCTGGCTGCGGTGTTCCTGGCTGTTCAGGTTGAGGCTGGCCAGGTGTCTCAGGTTCAGTCGTGTCTGGTTCGCTTGGCGTTGTGTCTGCTTCGTCGCGATCAACGGTGGCGTGCGCCGAACCGTTATTATCGTTGTCATCTTCATAGATGGCGGCGTTAGCGAAGCTGTCCTTGCCGCTGGCGGCTAAGGTCTGATAGGTTAACGTAAAGTCGTTAGTGAGCTTGCCGGTAATTGTAAAGACGAGCTGGTGCGCCACGACCGTTGCTTTAACAGGCAATACTTTACCAGTATTGTCTATCGCTTTGGCACTACCGTCGACATAGGTTAAGTCCGTACTACTGTCATCAGTGATCTTAGGATTCAGCAAGTCATTGCCATTGGCGGCAATCTTGATTGTCCAGTCAATCTTGGTGAAAGCGCCCGGATCAGCCCAAGCGGCATTTTTGGTCATCCCAATATCTTTAGTAACTGGTTGTTCGGGTTCAACCGGCAACTCATCGCGGTCAATCGAGGCTTCCGCTGACGCATTGTTGTCAGCGTCGTCTTGATAGATGGCGGCGTTGTCAAAGATGGCAGCACCAGTTGGTTTAGTCGTTTGGGTTTGGTAGGTCAAGTGTAGGTTTTCCGTAAACGTGCCACTTAACTTAAAGGTCAGCTCAGTGCCCTTTGCGGTAATGGTCAATGGAATGCTCGTGCCGCTGGCGGTGTAAGCTTTGGCACTGCCGTCAACGAACGTTTGATTATTGGTAAATTCGTCAATAATCTCCGGGTTGACGAGCTTGTTCCCATTAGCAGCTACTTCCAAACCCCAATTAATCTTGGTCTGATCGTTCGGGTCAGTCCAAGCCGCTAGTTTCGTCATTGCAATTGGTTTGGTGGTTTCATCAGGGTTATTCGGTTCAACGACGGGACCTTCGCGATCGAGGGCTGCTTGTGCCGTGGCGGTATTGCCATTGTCGTCGTGGTAAACGGCGCTATTTTCAAACGTTTCGTCACCAGTTGCATTGTCAGTCGTCGTCTGATAGCTGACCTTCAAGGCCGTGGTATAGGTGCCGGTGACTTTGAAGGTGACGACTTTACCATTGGTCTCAACGGTAAATGGTACCGCGGTCCCCGTCGTATCGGTGATCTTAGCACTACCGCTGAGATAGCTATGGTTGGGACTGAGCGTGTCGACAATGACGGGATTGGCTAGCTTTTGATCGTTCGGTTCAACGACTAGCTGCCAGTCAATCTTGGTAAACTTACCGGGGTCGGCCCAAGTGGCGGTCTTGGTCATGTCAATGGGTTCTTCCTCGCCAGGTTTGTCTGGTTCGGTTGGCTCAGTGGTTCGGTCGATTTCAGCCTGCGCAGTTGCGGAATTCTGATTATCGTCGCTGTAGTAGGCGATGTTAGCAAAGGTTTCGGTGCCGCTTGGCTGGTCACTTTCGGTCTGATACGTGACGTGTAAGTCGGTATCAAACGTCCCAGTAATCTTGAATTCAACTTCAGTCCCGTTAGTTTCGGCACTAACGGTGGCCGCCTGACCGGTACTGTCGATGACGCGAACACTGCCGTCAACGTAACTCTGGTTGGCACTTAGCTTATCAACAATGACCGGATTAACCAGCTTGTTCTTGTTAGCTGAGATGGCCAGCGCCCAGTTGATCTTAGTGAAGGTGCCGGGATCAGCCCAAGCAACAGACTTCTCCATGGTGATGGGTTCCGTCGGGGTTGGTTCGGGCTCCTTCAGCGTGCGGTCGATACTAGCATTCGCGGAAGCGTTGTGACCGTTATCATCATGATAAACGGCCGCATTCGTAAAGGTTTCTAAGCTTCGCGATTGGGCAGGGTACGACGCGTTTGGTGTTGTTTGATACGTGATCTTAAAACTGCGTTTGACGGTGGTCCGCAAATGAAACGAGAGCGTTGAACCCGTGTTCACGGTTGCAACGGGTAAGGTTTGCCCGAGCGAATCGGTCGCGCGCGTGCTTTGCGGCACGAAGCTTTGGTTATCGCTGAGCTGATCATCGATGACCGGATTATCCAAGGTGTTACCGTTGGCGTTGACGCGAATCGTCCAGTTAAGCTTGGTTGGGTGATTCGGGTCGACCCAGCTGACGCCTTTAGTCATGGAAATCGGCTTCGTTGGCGTTGGGGTAGGCGTCGGCGTTGGTTCCGGTGGTGTCTCTGGAGCGGCTCCGATGACACCGATCCGAATAAAACCGTTACGCTGCGACATGCTTTGTAACCGGCTATTTAACGTAATCAGACCTACGTGTGACCCGGACTTAATACTCGTTACCCCGCAGACGCCGATACTGCCGGAACCTGCCAGATCAAAGGAACGGTCACCCACGACTTCTACGTTATTTGGGACGTAGAAGTGGACGGTATCGCCACTTTGAATCCGAGCGGTATTTGAGATTCTCCAGTTATAGTTAATCGTATATTCCTTATCCGGCGATAGCGCCGCGCTGTGCGAGACGATTCTACCTCGAGCGTCTTTGATGACACAGCTATTGGCATCCAGACCGGAAGCTGTCACTTCTTTCGCTTGGCTAATCAGTGGTGGACTTAAAATCATGATGATTAGACCTGTAACCGCTAACAAAAGGTATTGCCAAAATTTGCGCATCTTAACTCCCTCCAATCAATGCCTATTGTCTAACCCTAAGCGCAATTAATGCACTTAGTAACTTTAAATCTAGCACGGGTCACGGTCGGTTAAGCAGGTGAGGGATTATTTGGATAGCTTGCAAACTGGTGATTTTGATGGTGGCGATTAGGAAGAATAATCTTATTAATGCGGGGGTGTCCGTTAACGGTCTGAATGATGATTATTTTACTGATGGGTGCTTTAAAGTAATTGTTTTCAAAATTAAATATTTTAATCCCCTGACCGTTTTAGGAATCAGTCTCTTAGCTAGCGCAAGTGAATTGGAGTCGCTTAGCAAAACTTTTAAGACTGTACCAATTAACGCCGGACGGATCAGAATTGGCTCAGCAGCCACCACGTTCCAGCCAATGCTGGTCCAACCAGAGTGGCAAGTTTAATCTAACTAATACCTGCCATAGTTTACTAAATAAAGTGTAACCGCTTGTTTGGTTAGTTCGTTTAATTTACCATAAAGGCAATTAATGGCGAAAGGGATGACCAATTGCGGGCTAATCAGCCGTCAATTTACGCGCTTGGGGACTGCGCGGCAGCTGGGGTACCGAAGTTGGCGAACTACGCTATCTATCAAGGTAAGTACTTGGGTGATAGCTTGGTAGCGCCAGTAGTCTTTCCAATTAAATATCCGATGCCAGTTACGGCCGTCTTCAGTCTGCCACGATTAGCCCAAGCCGGTGTTACCGTTATGCAAGCCCAAGCTGAGCCTGATCAGTATCAGATTAGAGAAAAATCATTAGCGCATTGGTTAAATTACCAGCGTCAGCATGATGACCAAGCGCGGTTAAAATTGATTGTCAATCGGCAAAACCAGCTTGTAGTTGGCGCGGAAGTCTATAGCACCACAGCTGATGAGTTGATTAATGCTTTAGCAATCCTGATTCAACAGCGGGTGTCGGTGACACGGTTACATGATTTGTTTTTGGCTTATCCGAGTGTGGCTACGGATTTATATGGGATTTGGGTTTAGTAAAAGGCGGTGCTAATTTTTGAGATTAGCGCCGCCTTTTTATTGCCCACCGGCTATTGAACGCAATCGGCGGTGAGCATTGCTTTCAGAAAAAAGAAGAAAGTCCTGCAAAATGCCGAGGTTACGTTATAATAATAGTTGCATAAAAGATTAATGTGCTTTTGGCGATGTGCAGGTGACCAACCAAAGTCAGGTTAATCGGGGGTAATGATTATTATTAAAGGGAAGAGGCAGTTAAATGGAAGAAACAAAGTTTTGTCCTCATTGTGGGACTAAAGTCGGGGCAACGGTGAAGTTTTGTCCCAAGTGTGGGTTTAAGCTAACAAGTGATGAGGCTACTGCGAAGCCGCAAGCAACTGAGACAACCACTAAGACAGCCACGACGCGGACGACCGCTAATACGACCAATCAGTCAACGGGTTCTGGCAGTGATTTTAATGCGCGGTTAGATGCGATGATGAAGTGGATTATGGCGAACTGGGCCACGACCGCAGTTATTGTTGTTGGTATCTTCGTCTTCTCGTTTCTCATGCGGGTCTTGTTCTACCATGCGTCATTAGGCTGGATTGCTGTGATTGCGGCGGTTGTCTGGTTATATAGCTATGCGTGGACTAACGGGGTTGAACCAACGAGTATGGAACAACAATTACGGCACGTGACGAAGAGCGGTGTTAATGCGGTCAAGACATCTACGCAGACCCATGCTGATACGACCGCGTCGCAAGCGCAACCGACTGCGAGTCAAGCAACTGCTGATCCCATTCAAGATATGACCCAAGCAGCTGGCAGTAATAATATTTACGTGCAAGCTGCCCCACAAAGCAATGGGATTGGGACCGCGGGCTTTGTCTTAGCCTTGATCTCATTTCTATTCTCTTGGATTCCTGGCGTTAGCTTTGTGGTTTGGTTCTTAGGGATGTTATTCTCATTTATCGGGATGTTCAAACGACCACGGGGCTTAGCTATTACTGGGTTTATTTTATCGTTTATTGATTTGATTGTTATCTTTATTATTTTGAGTGTGGGCATTGGCGTGCTCAGTTCATTATAGAAATTAAGCTATTTTTTCAGAACGTCTTGGTCTGTCAATGTTATGTTGGCAGGCCTTTTTTAGTTGGTCTAGTCTAAATGTGCAATTAGTTGACGGGGTAAACATTATTAATTAATATAATTGTGATTGAAAAATACATATATTTTTTAAATAATATAAAAAATCGTTATTGAGAAGGAGGATTAGCCATGCGACAAGTTAATAGAATGTTTGGTCTGATAGCAGTGGTCGCACTATTAGGTCTGACGACGGTGTCGGCCAGCACGAACTGGGTGATTGCCGCGGAAACTAACCAATCCTCAGCAATAACAGCCAGTGAAACGAGTGACCTCACGCAGGCTAGTCCGAGTGGCATGGCTATTGCCAATGCTGCGTCCGATAATTCTGAAACCACGGAAACTACTAATGCCGAGCACACTAGTCAATCCTCGGCGACTACTAGTAGTTCGGCTACGAGTGACAGCGCCGCGACGGACAGTGCGGACTCCTCATCAAGCAGTACAAAAAAGACGTTAGCCAAAGCGGCTGCGCTGAGTACCGGGACGATTGTCGCCGGACAAACATCCGGTCAATTGGGAACCGTGACGTGGACGATTACGAATAAAGTCTTGCATTTAAGTGGCGGTAACTTTGGGTCATCATTGTACGAGTATCAACACAAGGACAGCCCAACGTCACCGTGGAATGCGGTCATGACAAGTTTTACCTCGATTTCGATTGATGGGCCAATTACGGCAAATGCGGGAGCCGATTACAGCTATTTATTTGCCAGCCTGACTTCAGCCGCGTCAATTAATGGGTTGAGTCAGATGGATTTCAGTCAGGTCACGAGTGCTTACTTGATGTTTTGGGGCGATAAAGTTACGACCTTAGACTTAGGTAACGCTGACTTTTCAAGTATGACAGATATGAACGCGATGTTTTCCGGGTGTTTTGCGTTAACCACTTTAGATGTTAGCAAGTGGAATTTATCGCATGTAACCACGATTGGTAGTCTGTTCTTCAGCTGTAGTGCCCTCACGAATCTGGATGTTAGTCACTGGGATGTCAGCTCAGTGACCGATTTTAAGAGTACTTTCAGTTATTGTAAAGCGATCACATCACTGGATCTCTCTAATTGGGATATGCGCAAAAGTACGACGCAAGGGAGTTTGTTTGCGGGGATGAGTCAGTTGGATCGCTTGACGTTAGGGACTAATACCAAAATCAACGCGTCGAACTTGCCAACGCCGCCAACTAATACGACGTATAACGGTAAATGGGTCAAAACCGGCAGTAGTACGATGTATACGCCGGCTGATTTGATGGCGAAATATGATGGCAGTAGCGCCATGACTGGGACGTATGTCTGGGCGAGTGATGCGATGGTTATCACGAAATATGTCGACGAAGATGGCACTGAACTGGCCACGGCGGATGTTCAAAATGGCGCAGCCGGCAGTGCTTATACGACCTCGGCACCGGATATTACCGGTTATACATTGAAGACGAAGCCGGCCAATGCTACGGGGACGTTTACTAATTCAGTGATTACCGTGACGTATGTCTATGCCGGTAAGCTATTCTTCCAGTCGGTGCCAACGGCGTTTGATTTCGGTAATCATTTGATTTCGAGTGCGACCGAAACATATGCGTTAACGAGTACGACTGGGGACTTGAAAGTTCAAAATAACGGTAAATTAAACTCAGGTTGGACGCTGTCGGCCAAGTTAGCGACGGACTTTACAGGTGCTGATACTGGTGCCAAGCTCGGGGCAACGCTCTATTATCAGACAAGTGATGGTACGAAGATTCCGATTACGACTGCTAGTGATACAGCACTAATCTCGAACACGACCACTAATCATGATCCCGTGGATGTGACCGGTAATTGGTCTAGCGATGCGGAAGGTTTGAAGCTAAAAGTCGCGGGTGGTACGGCGCGACAAGACAGTTATCATGCGACGGTTGATTGGAATTTATCGAATACCGTAGCGAATAATTAAAACGGACAAAAGATTGGATGCGATATCGGCGCGGCTCCGTGTCAAGTAGACAATCAAATAATTAAAATTGTTATGCAATTTTCTTGACGGCATGATTTCGGTAT
>NZ_BJDK01000029.1 GCF_005405105.1 Lactiplantibacillus dongliensis | reverse complement strand
AGCGCCTTGAGACGCTGGCCAGTACATAGGGCTTATAGCCCTGGAGCAAACCACCCGTTTTACGGGTGGTTATGATTTTGACAAAATGACTAATTATGTATTAAACTATTTAAATAGCATTAACGAAGAATAAGAATTCTTTAACATCAAATATTAATGCAATAATTCTAAACGTCAGTCTCAGACTGATTGGAAAGCGAAGGTGACTGTTATATGTCAATGATCGAATTTCACAACGTCGAAAAGTATTATGGTGATTTTCACGCCCTCACGAATATTAATTTAACGATTAATGAAGGTGAAAAGGTTGTTTTGATCGGGCCGTCTGGTTCCGGGAAGAGTACCTTGATTCGAACCGTTAATGGGTTGGAACGGGTTCAGTCAGGACAGTTGCTAGTTAATGGTTTTGATTTGGCGGACAAGAAGACCGACATGAATAAGATTCGTAAAAACGTCGGCATGGTCTTCCAACATTTTAATTTATATGCGAATAAAACTGTTTTAGAAAATATTATGATTGCACCGCGACTCGTCTTAAAACGACCAGAAGCTGAAAATAAAAAGTTAGCGATGGATTTACTGGACAGTGTTGGTCTGGCTGATAAAGCCGGTAATTTACCAAGCCAACTCTCCGGGGGCCAATCACAACGTATCGCGATTGCGCGGTCGCTTGCGATGAAGCCTAAATGTTTGTTATTTGACGAACCAACTTCTGCACTTGATCCAGAAATGATCGATGATGTGTTGAACGTAATGAAAAACGTCGCAGCTGATTCCAGTATGACAATGCTCGTTGTGACCCATGAAATGGGCTTCGCGCGTGAAGTTGCCGATCGCGTGGTCTTTATGGCGGATGGTCAGATTTTGGAAGATGACCGGAAAGAACAATTCTTTGATGGCGAACCGACCAATGAACGGGCCCGTCAATTCTTAAGCAAAATTATTACACACTAAGCAGCCAGGGGAGGTTATTTGATGAAAAAGTTAAAACGTTACCTGGGCGTGCTCGGCATGTTGGGCGTCTTAACGCTCGTCTTAACCGCATGCGGTGGTCGCAAATCGTTATCACAACAAGATGTTTTAACGAATGATCGGACCAGCAATACGATTACTTGGGGCGTCAAAGCCGACACCAAGCTGTTTGGGTTAATGGACGTTCAGGACAATACGATTAAGGGATTCGATGCCGATGTGGCGACGGCCATTACGAAACAGATCTTAGGTAAAAATGGCAAAACCAAGTTTGTGCAAGTTACAAGTCAAACCCGGATTCCGTTGTTAAAGAATGGGAATATCGATGCGATTATCGCAACGATGACGATTAGTCCGGAACGGAAGAAGCAAGTTGATTTCTCGGACTCCTACTTCGATGCCGGCCAAGCCTTATTAGTCAAAAAGGGCAGTGCTGTGAAGTCGGTCAAAGATTTGAATAAAGCCGGCACTAAGGTCCTAGGAGTAACGGGTTCTAGTTCAGTTGCGAATATTAGAAAGTTCGCCCCTAAAGCTAAAGTCCTGGAATTATCAGATTACGCGCAAGCGATGACCGCCCTTAAGTCTGGTCAAGGGGTCGCGTTAACGACTGATAATGGGATCTTGTATGGGATGGCGACTGAAAACCCTGGTTACGAAGTCGTCGGGGGCACGTTTACCAAAGAACCTTATGGGATTGCCATCAATAAAGGGCAAGCACCATTCAAAAATAAAGTGAATGCAGCACTTAAAGAAATCGAAGCTAATGGGACTTATAACCGTTTATTGAAGAAATGGTTCGGAAATGTCACTGGCTTCAACTATAAGGAGGCGTCGCGCTAATGGCTTACATTCTAACGCACTACTGGTCAGAGTTGATTCAGGGGCTCGGCTATACCTTATTATCCAGTGTGATTGCACTGGTTTTCAGTACCGTCATTGGAACGATGTTTGCGATTTTTGAAGTCTTGCCGAATCGGGCGATGCGGATTATTGGTCGGATTTATATTGAAATTTTCCGGAATATCCCATTGCTAGTGATTGCGATGTTCTTCTATGTCATCATTCCGATGTATGTGGCCAAGATTGATGGTTTCACGGCCGGGACGATTGGGTTGACGATCTATACGTCGTCCTTTATCGCCGAAACGGTCCGAGCCGGAATTCAATCGGTTGATAACGGTCAGATGGAAGGTGCCCGTTCGAACGGGTTAACTTACTGGCAAGCGATGCGCTATATCGTGTTGCCGCAAGCCTTTAAGATTGTGATTCCGCCGTTGGGTAACCAGTTCATCAACTTGGTGAAGAATTCATCCGTGTTAGCTTTCGTGGCCGGATTCGACTTGATGTACCAAGGTAACTCGATCGCGTCGTTATCACTCGATACGATTAATAGTTACGTGGTCGTTGGGTTATTCTACTTAGTAATCACGTTACCACTCAGTTATTACATGCAGCATTTAGAAAAACGGTTAGCTAATTAAAAAGGAGGCGGCGTTGAATGCAAAACTTTATTGAAGCCTATTCGTGGGTCAACATGCGTTTCTTGCTGGAAGGCCTCTGGGTGACCGTCGAAGTGTCGATTATCTCGATTATTGCCAGCTTTATTATTGGTTCAATTTTGGGTGTCTTACGCTATGTTAAGATTAAATACTTATCAAGAGTGGTAGGCTTTGTAGTTGATATTGTGCGGAACTTACCGTTGATTTTGATCATCTTCTTCACTTACTTCGGCCTACCACATCTGGGGTTTAAACCTGGGATCATCTTTGCGGCCGTCTTGGCGATGACAATCTTCGAATCCGCAATGTTGGCAGAAATCATTCGTTCCGGGATTTTGGCTGTTGATTACGGTCAAATGGAAGGGGCGCGGGCTAACGGGATGTCTTATGTTCAAGCCCTCTGGCACATTGTCTTTCCACAAGCGATTAAGAAGACGATTCCGACGATTGTGAGTCAGTTTATCTCACTGATTAAGGATACGTCATTGGCCACGATTATCGTGTTGCCAGAATTACTGAACCATGCTCAGATTATTTACGGGCAAAACTCCGCGTACATTATTCCAATGTTTGTCATGATTGCGGTCATGTACTTCATTATTTGTTACGCGTTGTCGGTCTTATCACGGGTATTGGACAAGAAATTAGCATAAGCAGTTGCGAGCGTTCTGGGGCGATGACCTTGGAACGTTTTTTATTGGATTTGAATTGCCGTTTGGGTTGGTTCAGCATCGGCAGGAACGTGGTGACCACGTTTATTGCTAGCTATCAGAAGCTGATAAATAATTCCCCATAGCTATTGGAATGACTAGTAACCAAAGTCAACAGTGGCTGCTAGATTCAGTGTCAGAGTGATGAATGTCGAGACGCATGCGTAAAAGTGACTGACATTTAGTTTCGTTAAGTTGCCTAACAAGGGCGAAGCAAGGTGTGCCATAGTATATTGTGTTATTCCGAGCAAAAGGGCAAATATCATTTTAACTTATAACCTGACTAATTGA
Source organism: Lactiplantibacillus dongliensis (assembly GCF_005405105.1). Taxonomy (GTDB): domain Bacteria; phylum Bacillota; class Bacilli; order Lactobacillales; family Lactobacillaceae; genus Lactiplantibacillus; species Lactiplantibacillus dongliensis. The sequence goes on along the minus strand of NZ_BJDK01000029.1, from coordinate 45,391 downwards.
CTGAAATGTTGAAATTAGTATGATTACCTATTCCAATTGAAAACGCTTTCATATATAATAGTGGCATATTGAGCAAAAAGCTACTAAGGGGATGCTAAGATGTTTAGTCCAGAAGAAATATTAACGCAGAGTATAGCCAAAGGAACCGCCAAGACCCAACGTTCACTGTTCACCAAGTTCCTGTTAGGGATGATTGGTGGGGCTTTGATTGGGATTAGCTTTCTGGCTAACGTCCGCGTGTCGGCGTCGATTCCAGCTAGTTTGGGAAGTGTCGCAACCTTGGTCGGGGCGACCGTCTTTCCAATTGGGTTGGTAATGATTTGCTTGGCCGGGGGGGAGTTAGCGACTGGAAATATGATGACGATCAGTACGGCGATGTATGCTAAGAAGATTAGTATCGGTAAGTATGTCGTTAATTTACTAGAGATTACCGTAGCTAACTTGGTCGGGGCAATCTTAGTGGCCTATTTCTTTGGGCACTTTGTCGGGTTGACGCACATTGGGGTCTTTAAGACGACTTTGATTACTATGGCACAATCCAAAGTCACCGCGTCGTTTTGGCAGAGTTTTGTGTCCGGTATTGGCTGTAACTGGCTAGTGGGCTTAGCGGTCTGGATGTCATTTGGGGCCAAAGATGCGGCTGGCAAAATTTTAGGCGTTTGGTTCCCAACGATGATCTTTGTCGCGGCTGGCTTCCAACATAGTATTGCCAATTGTTTCTTGATTCCGGCCGCCGTTTTCGAAGGTGGCGCGACTTGGGGTCAATTTATTAGTAACCTAATTCCCGTTTACCTTGGTAATATTGTCGGAGGTGCCATTATTGTGGGTGCAGTCTATTACTTGAGTTTTAAAGCGAAAGCAACTAAATAGCGTCAACGTTTGGTTAAAATATCACTCTGGTTGGGCCCAGCACTAGCTAACGAGTATTTAAAAACTTACGATTGATTAGTTTTAGTTCAGCCATTTAGCCGAGCGTTTTAGGAATCAACTGGCAGGTGATATTAGCTAGCACCAAGCGTAGAGACACAAAAAGGTCATCCGAGTGGATGGCCTTTTTATGTGCCGTGTTTAGGCGGTTTGATGTTGTTTGTAGTAATAAATTGGAATCCCTACGAGGACGATGATGAACGATAATAAGACGCCCGGTAGATCGGAGCCAATCTCACTGACAATCACGAACAGCGCCCCGAGAATCGCGATAATGGGCGTTACTGGAAAGCCTGGTGTTGAGAATGGCCGGACACGGTCATGATTTCGTTTGCGGAGCAAGAAGACGCCGACAAACGTTGCGACATAGAAGCAATAGACTGTAAAGATACATAAATCAGATAACCGGTCAGGATTGAAGAATGAAATCATAATGCTGGCTAAAATCAAAATCACAATTGTCGCCACAATTGGTTCGTGTGACTGGCGATTGATATAACGCAGTTGCTTAGAGAAAGGCAATTGATTCCGTTCCGCCATGGCATACATGATACGGGGGAACGTCATGATCTTCCCATTCAGACAACCGACCATCGACACAATGACGCCAATATTTAAGAGGCGCCCGCCAATAGTTCCGAAGGCGGCTTGAGCAAAGTAGACAGTCGTTTGTTGACCTAAAGCGTGAATCTTGGCAGCGGGGATAAAGTGTAAAATCCCATAAGTTACTAACGTATACGCAATCAAAACGAGTGAGATGCCTAAGATAATGGCTTGGGGCAAGACTTTTTGTGGTTCTTTAATCTCACCGCCCAAGTTGGCGACTAGAATCCAGCCATCATAGGCGAACAGGGTGGCTAGAACCGCGACCCCAAAACTACCTGTTGATTGGGTAACGGTCTTTAAAGATTGACCGAACGCATTTTGATCACCGAAGAACAAACCAAAGATGATAATGGCCGCAATCGGTAGTAATTTACCCAAAGTAGTGACAATTTGAAAAGCGGCGCCCCAGCGATTTTCAAACATATTTAAAACACCGATGAGGATGATGACCCCAATCGCTAGTGGGGCTTGCCACCAACTGGCTAAGTGGAAGAATCCAACTAATAAGATACCTAAGTAAGACGCAATTGAAGCAATAATCGCGGGACCATAGATGGAGACTTGCATCCACCCGGATAAGAAGCCCCAAATCTTCCCGTAGATTTTTTCCATATAAACATAGAGCCCACCAGTATGGGGCATTTGTGCCCCAACTTCGGCGATGGTCAGCCCGGCGGTTAAGGTGATGACCCCACCGAGTAACCAGGCTAATAGCGCGTTAGTCGTTGAACCGGCACTGTCTAAAACGGATGATTGCTTGAAGAAAATCCCGGACCCAATAACGGTCCCCACGACTAAGGATAACGCCGACCAGAATCCGAGCGAGCGATTCAGGGTTGGTGCTGTTTTTTCAGATGACATGCCTGCACGACCTCACTTTCGCTGTAGAAGCCAGCGTAAATAATTGAATGCATTTAGCATACCAAATAATACGGTTGGTGACAATTAGAAATCACGCGAAAAGGGGCATTTTTAAGCTGAATTACGAACTAATAGTTAAATTATGTTCCTAAAAGTTCGATAAATATAATTATACGGATTATAACTGTTTTGAAATGTTCGGGTCAATCAGTCGAGGAGCATGGCTAATCTTTTGGCAGCTAAATTAAAGTCAGGTATAATCTGAAAGGTGAGAGAGAAGAGGAACGAAAATGGTAATTGCAATTGTGAGTTTCCTGACGCTAAGCAGCGTGGGGTTATTTGGGTTGTTATGGCACGGTGCCCGCCAACAGCAGCATCAGACGACTGGCCGTGAGTTTGGGGCGGGGATGGCGATTGGTGCCGTGACTGACTTTTTAGACACGTTAGGCATTGGAAGCTTTGTAACGACGACGGCCATTTTTCAAGCGAGTCATTATTTAAAAGACGAACGCAAGTTGCCGGGAACTTTAAATACGGTCCATGCGATTCCTACGGCCGTTGAAGCCTTGTTCTTTGTGACGACGGTTAATGTGGAGCCATGGACGTTAATCAGCTTAGTCGTGGCAGCGGCGGTCGGGGCGGTTATCGGCAGTGAAGTGATGGTCAAGCTGAATCAACGGCGGATTCAATTAATTATGGCGGTGGCGTTAATTGTGACGGCCTTAATGATGGCAGCCAAGTTATTAGGCTGGATCAGTCTACTCGGCATCGCTAATCATGCGACCGGTCTACGCGGTTGGCCATTAGCGATTGGGATTGGTGGTAATTTTATCCTCGGGCTATTAATGGCGGCGGGGGTCGGCCTGTACGCGCCATGTATGGTGATGGTTTACTTTTTAGGACTGACGCCAATTGCGGCTTTTCCGATTATGATGTTATCTTGTGCGCTATTAATGCCAAGTTCGGCGGTTAATTTTATTCGCCGTGATCGGGTTGACTATCGAGGTTTGTTCGGCATTATTGTCGGTGGTATGGTCGGCGTGGTCATTGCCGCAACGGTGGTCAAGTCATTATCGTTAACTGCGCTCAGTTGGCTAATTGTGATCGTCAGTCTATGGACGGCGCGGTCATTATGGCGCGCAGCCGTGCGACAAAAACATCAAATGGTTTAACGTAGTATCGTATTAATAGTTGTCCGTCTCCGTTGACCAGCATGATTGCGGTGGGGCAGACCTGCAGCCGAAGTGCGGTCTGCAGGGCGCTTTCAAGCCGAAAACCACGTCTTAAAAGTCGGCCCAGACACTAACCAGGGTAAAAGTCACCCTGCTAAGTGTCTCGACACGGCAATTATGCTGGTCACTGCGACTATTGTCGGTGTCCTTATTAGTTAATCGTATAAGGTCAGCATAAGTTTGAATGGGTATAAACATATTATTTAGCGTAGGGTGGGCTGGATGATGCTCAGTGGTGTCGTTTATCTTGGCTGGTGATTTTCCAGCTTAGATAAAGCCCGGCTTATGAGACCGCTCTGTGGCTCATAAACGCGGCCACCACGTTCCAGCATCAGTCCAGACGACCCGGAGTGGCAAGTGTGAGCACAATCGCTGATTTTTTTAACCTGAAACTTCGGTTGTTTCAAAGTCAGTTCTGTGCTAATCTAACAATAGTTATATATCATTAAAAACAATAACAGCGGATAACGCCACATCGAAAACACCGTTTTAGCGAACTAAGGATAGTGCAAGCTTAGTCGAGTGATCGATGCTGGATAACCCCGTTGCTGTTGCGGGCTGAAAGATTACAAGTAAGCCTAGCCGTGTCCACCACGTTATCAAGTGGGAGCGTATGTTAGTACGTGAGTTAAAGTTGATTTTTAAATTAAAAATAATTTGGGTGGTACCGCGGAAAGACCTTTCGTCCCTTGTGATAGGGATGTTGGGTCTTTTTTTGTGCCACACGAAAGGGGTTTATTATGCAGGAAGTGTTAGTTAAAGATTTATTCGCTGGCGAACAAATCGCCGAAGACGTGACCGTTGTCTTGACCGGTTGGGTTAAGACCGTGCGGGGGTCTAAGCGCGTTGGGTTTATTGAATTAAGTGATGGGACAACCATCAAGAATGCTCAAATCGTCATGCAAAGTGACCTGGACAACTATGACGACTTGAAGAAGTTGCCATTAAGTTCCACGATCCGGGTTGAAGGGACGGTCGTTTATACGCCTGATGCCAAACAACCTTTTGAAATTCATGCGCAAAAGATTGAACTGGTTGGGGCTTCTGACAACGACTATCCGTTACAAAAGAAGAAGCATTCTTATGAATACTTGCGGACGATGGCACATTTACGTCCTCGGACCAACACATTTTATGCGGTGTTCCGGATTCGCTCATTAGCTGCTTTTGCCATCCATCAGTATTTGCAAGAACATGGCTTTACCTATGTGAACACCCCAATTATCACCAGCAGTGATAGTGAAGGTGCCGGTGAAATGTTCCGGGTCACGACTTTGGATATGAACGACTTGCCAAAGACTGATGACGGTAAAGTTGATGACAGTAAAGATTTCTTCAAGAAAGAAACTAACTTAACGGTTAGTGGTCAACTACCAGTTGAATCATTTGCGTTAGCTTTACGGAACGTTTATACCTTTGGCCCAACTTTCCGGGCTGAAAACTCACATACGTCTCGGCATGCCAGTGAATTCTGGATGATTGAACCTGAAATGGCCTTTGCTGATTTGGATGACACGATTGTCGTTTCTGAAGAATTATTAAAGTATGTAGTTAGTTATTTATTAGACCATGCCAAAGACGAACTCGATTTCTTGAACGGTGCCGTTGATGAACACTTACTTGATCGGTTACACAACACGATTGATGAAAAGTTTGCGCGGATTACGTATACGCAAGCGATTGAAGAATTGAAAAAAGCACCGGTTAAGTTCGACGTCCCTGTCTCATGGGGCTTGGACTTACAAGCTGAACATGAACGTTACTTGTGTGAACAAGTTTACAAACGCCCAACCTTCTTGACCGATTATCCACGCGAAATCAAAGCATTTTACATGCGTGATAACGATGACGGTAAAACGGTCGCTGCTGCTGACTTGTTAGTGCCACAAATCGGTGAATTAATTGGTGGGAGCCAACGTGAAGAACGGCAAGCCCAATTAGCTGAAAAGATTAAAGAATATAACTTGCCACCCGAAGAATACGCTTGGTATTTGGAACTTCGGAAGTACGGTGAAACTGTACATTCTGGTTTCGGGATTGGCTTTGAACGCCTCTTGATGTATGTCACTGGGATGGAAAACATTCGCGATGTGATCCCTTACCCACGGACACCAGGTAACGCTGAATTCTAATTGATTAATGATGATTCCTCGCAATTATTGCGGGGGACTTTTTTCTGTTAATTTGAAATGGCTAGTGATCGGTGTTAACTTGCCGCTCCGGGTGGCCTGGATTGACGCTGGAACGTGGTGGCCGCAGTTGCAAGCCAAAGGGCGGTCTCGCAAACTGGGCTTTGACTAACCCGAGTAAATCACTCGGCTAAGTCAAATTTTACCACTGAGCGTCATCCAGTCCGCCCTGCGCTAGTTGAGTGCCAGCTAATGAATTAGTATCATTGATTAAATAGGTTGATTTTGCGTAGTAGATTTGGTCGTCATGGTTATGTTGATTGCTGGTAAGTTGGTGATTAGTCTCAATTTAGATAGTGTTTAAATTGAAATTCACGGAATACTTGGTACTAGTTAGGCTACGGGATACTTTCCGAAGATACGGCTAAATGTTTTAGGCATAGCCTCTAATTTTATTGGTGACTTCATGACTATTCACTTAATTAACGTCGGGCGGTCCAGAATTGGCTCAGTGGTGTCGTTTGACTTAGCCGGTGATTTTCCGGGTTAGTCAACCCCCGGCTTATGAGACCGTACTGTGGCTCATAAACGTGGCCACCACGTTCCAGCCGATTCTGGGCCAACCAAAGTGGCAAAAAATGCTAACTTAGAACTTAACAAGCCGTACACTTTGCTATCAAAGTGTACGGCTTGTTAATTGGAATTGGTTATTGAAGTTGATATTGTAAGCGGACTAAATCAGAAGCGCCTTTACTAGTGAATTGTTCATTCAAATTCATTTGCCAGAGTTGATCACTGATTTTAAGTTGCTTTTTCTGGATATATTCGGCTAAGATCTGTAAGGAAATACAGATATTTTTCATATCATTAGTCGTGTCGATGGCGACATATTGACCGGCTGGCTTTTGTAATAGTGGTAAGTCGCCCGTATCGGTGCGGGCATCGATGGCTTTTAAGATACAGAAGGATGCCGTGGGATAACCGTTGGCGTCACTCTGGGGTAATTGTGTTAAAAAGCCGGAATCTTGTTGGTTGACAAGTTTGAGTTTGCCTAATTGCGCATAAAAGTCCGTGTAGATTTCGGCGACTTCGGCTTCGGTACAGGCGACCGATTGACGTGACCGACAGAACTGGGTCGCCGGCGTGGTGGTGATGAACGGTTGATTTTTTGTCACGGATTCGGTCGGAGTCACTTGATCAAAGCGTGTTTGCAGGGTCGTTTTAAGAATACTCAAATTGTCGATCTGCGCATCGATTTTTGTAAGGACAGCTTTTAAGTCCGTGTCCAGTGAGTTGGTCTGACGGTCGTTGCTTAGTTGTTGAATGGCAGCAATCGACAGGCCTAAGTGCCGTAATTCCAAAATAAAAGTTAATTCGTAAAGTTGGTCATAGGCGTAATACCGGTAGCCGTTTTCAGCGACCTGTTTGGGCTTAAACAAGCCCTTTTCATCATAAAAAATTAGTGTCCGCCGGGTCGTCCCCGCTAACTTGGCAAATTTCTGAATAGTTAACATCAAAGCACCTCAAATTAAAACTTGACTGTAACGTTACGTTACACTCTATACTTAGTTTATTGAAAAAGCAAAATAATTGGAGGATGATTTTATGCGTGCAGTGGTTATTGATAAGCCTGGAGATCCTGATGTGATGCACTTAGTTAACCGGCCCATTCCAGTGGCAACCGACCATCAATCCGTGATGCGGATTCATGCGTTTGGCGTCCATCGCTATGAAGCATTGACTCGAGCAGGCGGATCGCCATCAGTCAAGTTTCCCCGGGTAATTGGGGTCGAAGCTGTTGGTGAGCTTAGTCAAGTCTCAGCCAATAGTCCTTTAAAAGTTGGTCAAAAAGTGATGACGATGATGGGTGGCTTTGGTCGTGAAGTCGATGGTAGTTATCAAGACTATGCGTTAGTTGACGATGCCAATCTGTATCCAGTTGATTTTGCTGGTGATTGGGTGACCTTAGCCCAGTACCCAGAGAACTTTTACACGGCCATCGGAGCGATTGACTCACTAAAGCTAAAAGCCGGGCAGACCTTATTAGTTCGCGGTGGGACGAGTGCGGTTGGACTAGCGGCGATTAAGTTAGCCAAAGTCATGGGCTTAACGGTCACGGCGACGACACGCCGGCAAACTCAATTAGCGGCACTGATTGATAATGGTGCGGATCAAGCGGTGCTAGATGTGGATAATCAGTTGGATACGGATGCCCAATTCGATGGAATTATTGAGCTAGTTGGCACGGTCACGTTAACGAATTCGATTGCGCACCTGAATCCTGGTGGCGGGGTTTCTTTAATTGGCTTGTTAGCAGGCGAATGGATTGTGAAAAACTTCAATCCTTTCACGTTGGCAGGGAAGACGTTAACCGTCTTTGATTCCACAATTGTCCAGCAATCGCTGATTGATGAGATGTTCAAGTTGATCAATCAGTATCAGCTTGCAATTCCAATTCCGCGGGTCTTCAAGCTGGCAGACATTGTGGCGGCTCATAAGTATGTGATGGCGAGTCGTGAACTGGGGCAAGTCATTGTGGACAATGACTGAAACTGAGCTGATTAAGCTGGTACTTGATCAGACGGATGGTTATTTGGATTTTCCGTTTAATCGACCTGGTCAAAAAGCAACGGTCATCTTTTCGGTAATCAAACACCGCCGTAACGGTAAAATCGTGGCGATGGTGTATACCCAAGACGCTCAAGTGTTGATTGATGTTAAATTAACGCCGGCTCAAAATGAGGCGTTACGCTTGTCAGCGGGTGTTGAACCGGGACGTCATCTGAACAATCAGTACTGGACGACGATTAAGGTTAACGAGACGGTGGTTTCAACTGTCGAATTGAAAAATATTATTAGGGAAAGCGCGCGGTTGACGCGTTAAGAATTAAATTTAAGGTAGCTAAAACTTGCAGCATGGTGCGTTTTAGCTACTTTTTGTGTGCTTAAATTGTTTTTATTCACAAAAGGAATTGTCGCCGTTAAAAAAGTATGTTATTTTGTTGTTAACCAATAATTTAATAAAGGTTAACAACTTAGGAGTGAGCAAAATGGACAAATCAACGGCACCGCTTACATCACGCACGATTACTCAAATGGGTCTATTCTTAGCGCTAATTATTGTTTCAGGCATGTTTGCATTACCCATCCCGGGGTTGGGGGTGCCAGTCGTGCTACAAAATATGGTCATTATGCTAGCCGGGGGCTTACTGGGAAAGAAGGTAGGTCTGTTGACGAATGGCCTCTTTTTACTATTGGCTTTCGCTGGGCTACCGTTATTAGCTGGTGGTCGTGGGGGTGCGGCGGTTTTCTTAAGTCCCAGTAGTGGCTTTTTGTTAGGTTATCTAGTTTGTGTGCCAGTCATTAGCAGTTTATCGGGCTGGCTTGGAACTCAGCACTTCTGGCAGTTGTTTATTGTCTATGTCATCGGTGGCGCCCTGTGTATTAACTTTTTTGGCAGTTTTTCGTTGGCTTATTATAGTCATTTAAGCTGGGCAAACGGCTTGAAGATGGCGGCAGCCTTTGTACCCTTGGATATGGTCAAAGCCGCTCTGGCAGCATGGTTACAATTACGGTTGCAAGGCATCTTACATTTTGAAACTAAATGATGGGCTATGTTTTTTAGCACTCAAAAAAGCTACTCATGACAAGCAATCCGCTTATCATGAGTAGCTTTAGTTAACCGATCAGCTTAGGCTGGTGTGACGATGTATTTAGCATAGCGTTGGGCGTCAACCGCGTTCAGTTCAACGGTGAGTTGCGTCCCGTCAGCCAAGTAATCAGTCTTCAAAATATTAGCATGGTCGTTCAAGTAAGCCACCACATCACCATCATTGAATGGAATCAAGAGGGTTGTCGTGATGTAGTCCTTGAAGACTTTTGCTTTGATCATTTTGGTTAAGACTTGAATGGATTTTTCATCTTTAGCTGCATAAATCAATTGATCGTCGGTTTGGTTCGGATAATTAGCTTCGGTCAGATCGGCCTTGTTGTAAGCATACAACATCGGCACATCATGAACGCCGATTGCTTTTAAGGTCTCTTCAGTTGTCGCCATCATTTCCTTGTAATGTGGGTCGGCATAGTCGATGACTTGGATCAATAAGTCAGCGTTAGCGGCCTCGGATAAGGTCGAACGGAAAGCATTGATCAAGTTATGCGGCAAGTTGCTGACGAACCCAACGGTATCGCTCAGTAACAATTGTTTGTTATCTGGGAAAGTGAGTTGGCGAATACTGGTATCCAAAGTGGCGAACAACATGTTCTTTTCAAAGACTTGCTTATCTTCACCTTTACCAAAAAGTTTAACTAGGCCGTTCATCGTTGTCGATTTACCAGCGTTGGTATAGCCAACTAATGCAACGTTTGGTAAGCCGGCTTTGTCACGTTGCGCACGACGGACTTCTTCGTCTTTGTTCAATTCCTTCAGTTCATGCTTGGCATGGCTGATTCGGTCTTGAATCGTCCGGCGATTTAATTCAAGTTGGGTTTCACCAGAACCACGGTTGGTAAAGCCCCCGCCACCACCAGCAGCGGCCCCAGCTTGTTGATCCAGCCGGTTAGAAATGCTAGTCCGTAAACGTGGTAATTGATATTGTAATTGGGCAATTTTAACTTGTAACTTGGCTTCTTTACTGCGAGCGCGGTTACCAAAGATTTCCAAAATCAATCCCGTGCGGTCGATGATTTGTAACCCAGTCTCGGTCTCTAAGTTCCGAATCTGGCTAGGCGTCAAATCAGCATTAACAATCATGATGTTCAATTCTTTGGCTTCCGCCATTTCTTTAATTTCGACAACTTTTCCTTTACCGAAGAAAGTCGCAGGATTGGGTTTTTCTAGGTTTTGATCGATGCGTAAAGCCGCTTCCATGTGGTTCGCTTCGACTAACGCTTCTAGTTCTGACATCGCATAGTCATAGTTGGCGACAGTCTTGTTCATGCCGGCGATAATGACTGGTTGGACAAATATTTCGGACATTCAATCACGCTGCTATGCAAAACATGGAGAAACGTAGAAAAACAGCTTCTGCTTCTACATTCAGAGAGGTTGCATATTTCCTTTCTTTTATTTTGCTTACTACCGTTATAACGTTGGCATTCCAGTATTCCTAGTTAGAAATACCACATTGACCAGCTATGATAGTTTAAGGGCTAAGCCAGCCCCTTCGTATTATATTTGTTTAGATCAAAGCTAATAGATTAGCCACGGCGTTTTCGTCGCGCTCAAGTTTAGCCCCACAATGGTAACAATCGTATTCATTATGACGGGTACCATGTTGTTGATTACCTTGTAAACCAACTTTATCTTTACCTTGCTTAATATAACCGCAAATTGAACAACGTTGTGTGGATGGATAGAGTCGATCTGCTAGGACCAACTTTTTCCCATACCATTGGCATTTATAAGTTAGTAGCTGACGGAAATACCCGAACATTGATCGATGCAAGCCTTTCGATGCGACATGCGTCATTTGCATTTTCTTCACGGATAAATCCTCAATCACAATCGTATCAAACTGGGTAACCAGCATGGTCGTGAACTTATGCATCAAGTCATGTTGACAATCAGCAACTTGACGATAGTCTCGTTGCAACTTGTTTTTCATTGCAAGATAAGCTTTCGTTTTAGTTGCCTGTTTCCCATTAACTTGACGTTTACGTGCCAATTGACGTTGATAGAACTTAATCCGGTTGTACAAGCGACTCAATTTGAGTGGCAATGTTTTTAACACACCCAACGTATAGTTCAGGTGGCCAACATTTACATCCACGGCCGTCACTTGATTAGTCTTGATTTTCAGTTCAATAGTCACTTCAAAATTCAAGCAGGCCCAATAAATACCATTCTCACGATAAATACTAACGAACTTTAAGTTTCCACTTAAATCGACCTGCCTATTAAAACGGATATCATACCAATCTTTGGCATTATGTGGTTTATCCAACCGTAATTTACCCGCGACTAACTTAGCACGGTCAGTTTTGAATCCTTGGCGCGGTGCCCGCTTAGACTTAAACTTTGGTCGCCCCCAATCAGGTTGAGCTTGATCAAAGAAGTTCTGCCAAGCATTTCCTAAATCAGCAACCGCTAATTGCAAGGTTCGCGCTGACAAACCGTACTGCCAGTCAGCTTTATTCGCCACTAATTCATTGCGAACTAGCCATTGACTAGGCCTGGGATTATCGTCAGCGCTTAAGCAATAGGCTTCGTATAAATCGTTCCAGGTTGCTAGTGCGTTGTTCCAACAATACCGTCGATAATTACATAAATCATTGAGAGCCATCTGCATATGACTGTTAGGAAATAATCTGACCTTCTGGGTTCTAATCATGCTAATAAGCACCTCAACATCGGTAAAAGTTAGCGTAAACAATCACTCATTACGTTACTTAATCAATATAGCATAATAACTCGAAGCTAATCCTAAATTTACACAATCAATACCTACTTTACACGATTAATACAAAGGTGGCTGACCATTGTGGTGATCATATTCATACTATCCAACTCCATGTTTGCTTTCTTTAGATAATATGAATATTTTTTTATAAAACACTATATTTTAGCTAACAGTCAACACCTCCCCATGCTATAGTAGTAGTTTAAGTATAACATGGCGCATCGAAATATTAATGATGTGAGTATTATGGGAGTGATAAGGTTGGGATATGTCTTAGACTTACGGCAAAAAGTGGGGCACCAGCCACTCGTAGTGGTCGGTGCCGCGGTGATAGCGACTAATTCGGCTGGACAATTATTGTTAGTTAAGCGGACTGACAATAACCAGTGGGGGTTGCCTGCTGGTTCCACGGAACCGGGCGAGACTACCGTCCAGACGGCCCAGCGTGAATTACGTGAGGAAACTGGTTTAACGGTGGCCGACCTGCGATTAGTCAACGTGTACAGTGGGCCAAAGATGCATTATGTCTATCCGAATGGGGATGTAATCGACAGCGTGACGATCTTGTATCGTGGGCAGGTTGCTGGTGGGCAATTGGTAACTACCACTAATGAAACATCGCAGGCCAAGTACTTTGACCCAGCCAAACTGCCGACAGCGTTGACACCCTTAACGGCTTATATGCTGTCAAGCCTGTGAACTTGACGGGTAATTTTAAATTTGCTAGAGTAAGGGTATTAATTAAATAATAACTGTCGCCGGACAGCGTGCGTCAACTTCCATAGGTCATTGCGGAAGTTGGCAATCGTTGGCCGGTTTTTTATTTAGGAGGAAATGAGCATGACATGGATTTATTTAGTAGTTGCCGGGTTGTTTGAAGTGGTTTGGGCAACGATGATGAAGTTAAGTAATGGATTTAGTCACTTAGGTTATGCGGCTGCCACGGTGATTGGGATGATTTTAAGCTTCGGCTTTTTAGCGTTAGCAACGAAACATCTGCCGTTAAGTATCGCTTATCCCATCTGGACCGGGATTGGCGCAGTCGGGGCGATTCTTGTGGGGCTGGTATTCTTTAAGGAACCTATTGCGCCGATGACGTGGGTCTTTATTGCGATGCTGATTATTGGGATTATCGGTATTAAAGTGACGGGTTAGTCTCACTGCGAGTTAGCTTGCTGATTGGCCGGTCACTACGACTTAAACTAGTTTTTTAAATTGAAAGATTGGTTTTGACCGTAATGGGTTGATCCGGTCGTTTAGTGCAGGGTGGGCGGGATGATGCTCAGTGGTGTCGTTTTACTTGGGCGAGCGATTTTTAGTAAAAGCCCGGCTTGCGAGGCTGTTCTATGGCTCGCAAACGTGGCCACCACGTTCCAGCATCAATCCAGCCCAACCGGAACGGAAAACTCAGACTATCAAAAAAAGCCGCACTGCCAACTATTGACAACGCGACTGCTGAGCTTAGATTAAATCTTGCGCATAACTAACAACTTTAATGTCATCACCATCGACATCTAAGCGGGTGAGACTGCCGTTTTTCGGCCCAGTGGTAATATCGACATCGGGGCCAAAGTGAGAGACGATACTCCGAATCGTCGTCCCATGTGAGACGACCAATACCTTTTCACCGTGGTCATGATGGGACTTTAGGTAATCAAAGCCACCGTTGAGCCGTTGCCAATAAGTGGCATTATCTTCGGCTTCGTGCATCGGATCAATGGCTTTCATCATGTCACGAGTCTGTTCGATCTTGATGTGAGCGAGCAGTTCGTGCAAACTAGTCACATTGTATTGCTTACCGACCAGTGACCAGACGCGACTGCAATCGTCACCTTCATAATAGCCATAAAAGACTTCCCGAAAGTTGGCGAGCGGTGTCAACGGTTCGTCAGCGTGATTGGCGGCCGCTTTGATTAGGGTAGCGGTGTCCATTGCACGCTTGGAATCACTAGAATAGTAATGGCTGAAGTCGACATCGGCTAGGGCCTGCCCAACTTTGGTGGCGATAGCTTTGCCGTTATCAGTTAGCGGTGAATCAGACCAGCCTTGCATCCGATTGTAGAGGTTAAAATAAGTCTGGCCGTGCCGGACGAGATAAATTGAAAATTTTGACATGATTGCTCCTATTATTCGATGTGGTCTTTTTTACCGAGATAGTCCAAAGTGATGGTGTCGTCGGTAATCGTGAACTTCGTGACGCTCCCATTTTGGGGCCGAGCTGGCGACGTTAAGTTAGCAACTTCAGCGGCAATACTGTAGATCGTGTTGCCGTGACTGACGAGCAAGACTTTATCGCCATCATGGGCCTGTTGCCGTAATTCAGCTAAGCCGCCGTTAACCCGTTTCCAGAATTCAGCGTTATTTTCCGCTTGGTGGAACGGATCAGCCTCTTTAGCGAAATCCTTAGCTTTGTGAATGCCATATTTTTCAATGATATCAGAAAGGCTTGGGGCTTGATGAGGGGCTCCAATTTCGAACCAAGTCTGCGACGTATCATCGCCTTCAAAGTAGCCATAGAAGGCTTCCCGAAATGCGGGCATTGGCGTGACCGTTAAGTCGGCGTTACCACTATTCGGCAAGATCAACTTGGCGGTGTTCATGGCCCGCGGCATATCGCTAGCATAAGCAGCGTCAAAAGTGACGTCTTGCAACATCTTACCGGCGTTAATGGCATCTTGTTCACCGACAGTAGTCAGTGGTGAATCACACCAGCCTTGCATCCGGCGGTATTTATTAAAATAAGTTTGACCATGACGAATCATGTAAACTGAAAAAGTGGACATTTTGGGAACTCCTTATTTGAATACTGTAATAGTCAATTCCAACTCTACTATTCTATCATATGCCGATGAAAGTTAGGGTAATCCTTATATGTCAAAACTGTAAATCGAAAGATGTTTAAGATTTAAAATTTTCAAAATATCTTCAAAATATTTAAGAAGTTCGGAAAACTTCCTTTAATTATTCTCAGATTTGTGTGTAATGTCGTGTGAGACTGATTTAGCATCTAGGGTGCCTATGACACCATCTTGAATGATAATTTTTTTATCGAAAAAAGTATCTGTCTCCTGATTGGTGGCAATTATAGTTTGAAATTCAGAAAATTGTGATGTGATCATTGATAATAAAACGTTCAAGTTCTCTGTATCCATTTCAGAGGAAGCCGGTGAATCAAAAATTAAAGGTGGCTGAATGTTGTATGTATCATATAAGTAACGCAATATGCCTAGTCTATATGAAATTACAGTTAGACTGCGTCTTGCTCCGGATTCACTTATCTTACTTGCAAGCAAACGATTATTGTGGTGATTAATGGACCCCGATAATCCGATTTTACTTGCTAAGAATACAATTGTGTTCCAAATATCAGAATAAGCAGGTGTCTTTTTTATATCTTCTTTAAATTCTTTATTGTTTTTTATTGCAGCAGTACTGATGTCTGAAGTTGCAGCATGAGTATCTTGAAGACTAATACCCGATGATCGTAACAAGTCCAGGAGGTGTTTAAAGTTATTTTCACTATTAAATAAATTTTCTGGATCATTAGGCTCTGTATGAGTTGAAATCAGAACATCTCTTTTTTCTTTTAGGTTGTTTAATTCCTTAGACATGGTATTTTCCATATGACGATAGTGCTTTTCAAATTCAGTTAATCGAGTATTCAAATGTCTATCTTGTATAATGTTTTCATCAGTAACGTTGACAATGTTTTTTCCAACTTTAATTTTGATTGAAAGCTTTTTTAAGAGGGAATTGAAATTATTTTGATCCTTAAGACTTGAACTGTAAATCATTCGTTTGTTTTTAATGCGTGTTAGTTCAAGCTCGCGCTGACTGATTTGATCATTCAAATTCTGAATGTCACTTTCTACGTTGGCTAACTCAGCATGAGTATCCGGACTAATGTGGTATATTGAATTCAGTAGATTACCAAAGTTTGTAGTTTCTTTTTTAACTTTATCCAGAGATTTTTGTTTACTGAGAAAATCTTGATAGTCTACTTTTCCCAGAGATGCAAGTAAGGATTCAATGGAAATTTTGTAGGAACGGTCATTACCTAGTCTTTGCGTAACTACATTTCTATTCCATGCCTTATAACCACCATCTTGATCAAAGTACATAAATCCAAGTAATTGTGGCAAAATATCTACTGGAACATTTGGAAATATTAATTTCAGAACTTTATCTTCATCATTTGGAAGTGAATAGCTATTTTCATTATCATCTGATTTTAGAATGACTTTATTTCCCTTGCGATTAATTGAGATAAAAGGTGAATCCTTAAGTGTGATAACAGTTTCCGAATACATAAGCTTAAATTGGTTTGTTAATGAGACATTAAATCCAAGTCCCCAAATGAGAAATCGTATCAATGATGTTTTACCCTTGGTGTTTTTTCCGTCAGAAGACATTAGTGTGGAAGTGTCGCTCAGTGAGTATTGTTTTGGTGCAGTATTTGAATAAATTATATTGATTGAATCAATTAGCATTTTTTATTGCTCCTTTGTTAAAAAGTCTGGACATTAGCTCTTGTTCCTCTAGGCATCTTGCCAGAGCAAATCGAGTTAGGAGTCGCTGATCGCTTTCTGAGAGATTGTTGAGTTTGAAATAAGGTAAATAATTATCAAGGTAAGTATCTGTGAACTTTTCTGCATCTTCATCAGAGTAATAATAATCTACTATATCCTCCAGTCTAAAGTAATCAAGAATATCAGCCACTAATTGTCTATTAAATTCTTCCATTGAAATCGTATGTTCAATTATATCGACGAATCGATCGTATATTTGATTGATCTTTTGAGGATTGTACCTGCGACCGAATAAATCAGTCTTTGATAGGACATTATCAACAAGTACAATAGCGAATAAAAATTCAGTTCTGCTAAGTGCAAATTTTTGAGATGAGTTTGCAAATCCTTGATTAAACCAGTACTGTCTGAGCTTTTTAACGCTAGTATTAAAATGGTTAGTATCCAAAAAATCTTTGATAAGTAGATCTAGTTTTGAAAAGCGGCGGTCTCCAGATATATTAGTGAATCTACAGGTTCGAATTGACAGTTGTTTTAGAAATTGTTCGAATGATGAATTAAACTCATTGGAAGATAGTTCAGATATATCTTTATCTTTACTATTATGTAAAATATCATAAAGAATCTTTACCTGTCGTTCTGTCAATTCAGTGCCCAGTATGTCCCCATATTCGTTAGTATGAAAATTGGTTTTTCCTCCCTTATTCTTACCTAAAGGGTAGGGATAATTGACTAGATATTTAAATTCAGAATTTTTTTGTTGCTTTAAAAAGTCTTCAAATAGTCCAGTGATGGCAGATGATAATTTTTCGTTCCACCCAGTATTATTAGTTTCTTCAGCATCAATTTCCGCATAGGATTTTGCTTGACCAAAGATAATGTGATTGTTTGATAAAGTGATTTCGATATCTTGCAAAGGTCCTTCAACGTTGATTGAAGTAGCTTC
The DNA here is from genome assembly GCF_005405105.1 of Lactiplantibacillus dongliensis. Classification (GTDB taxonomy): domain Bacteria; phylum Bacillota; class Bacilli; order Lactobacillales; family Lactobacillaceae; genus Lactiplantibacillus; species Lactiplantibacillus dongliensis. The sequence goes on along the minus strand of NZ_BJDK01000029.1, from coordinate 27,760 downwards.
ATTGATGTTATTAATTGCTAATGAAATGGCGGTGACAATTTGAAATTGCCATCCAAATGACGATGGTTGTGCACTTCTATCAATCATAATGGTTCTCCTTACGTGAGCACTGTCTGGAAGTTTCTTTAAAAACTATACTATGCCTTTTGTTACTACTTGAAAAGGAAAGAATACACAGAAGTATTTGGACTATTCGTTAGTGGAAAATTTAAGGATAATCAGAAATAATATTATCAAAAATACCAAGTACCCAATGCGTTTACTGACGCAAGGATACTTGGTATTTTGGTGAATTTATGAAGAAAATGTGTTTTATTAAAAAACTAAATGCATTAATTAGCCGTTGCCAAAGCCTGGCGAATCCGTGGCGCATCTTGTTTGCTACCCGTGAAGATCAAGCGGTCACCATATTGAATGGTCGTACTCCCATTAGGCACGATAATCCGACGGTTACGGATCACCTGACTGATGGTAATGTCTTTAGCAAATTGCAAGTTCTTGATCTGTACGTTGGTGTATAAGTGGTTGACCACGCGGACTTCGTAAATACTGTTTTCGGTATGCTGCAACATGAGTAAAGTCGATGGGGACTCGATCAATGAGCGCAGCAACGTGATGTTAGCTTCCGGCGTGTTGTAGACTTCGATACCGAGCTCACGTAGTTCGTCTTCGTGTTCATTCAAGACATTGCGGTCTTCAAAGCGCACGATGATTCGGCGAACCCCATAATCATGGGCCGCTTTGGCTAACTCATAATTACGTTCAGCGTCGATATGTCCCAGGACTAAGATATCGGTATCAAAGACCCCATGATCTTCCAAGTCTTGGGCGGTGAAGTTTTCCATCAGTTCCACCGGCGCTTGGGCGTGGTACGTCTTGTAGTTTTGTGGATGGTTCGTATACATCTGCACGTCATACCAGCCTTTGCGCAGCTGCTGGGCGACAGGAACGGTACTGAGATTAGCACCGATAAAGTGCACCGCCGTCTTGACCAGATCTTCTTTTTCCGCTGAATAGAACTTGTTAAAAATTAACGGTGAGACGATGCAAGTTAAAAGGGCCGCGAGTAAAAAGGCGCCGGATTGATCGGCAGTAATCGTCTTCATTGCCTTGGCAACACGTAAGACGGCCAAGACCATCGTCATCGTGGTTGCGGTTAAGGCGGTCCCGGCAATCGCATTGGCGTGTTTGAAGCGTAACTTTAAGACCCAGAAGCCGCCAATCTTGGCAATCATGTAGGCTAAGAAGAACAGCGGAATTAAAAGTAACGTTTTGCCGCTCGTGAGTAAGGTCCGTAGATTCAAGTCAACCCCCGTCGAGATGAAGAAAATTGGGATAAAGAAGCCGTACCCAATCGAATCCAAACGTTCGCGCGTGCTTTCGCTAGGCTGGAGGAGCTTCAAGACAATCCCAGCCACGAAAGCACCGAGGATGTTTTCAGCGCCAACCGATTCAGCGACGGTGACCATCGTGACGATTAAGAAGAAGGCTAAACGAATATCTAATTGGGTGGTTGATTTATTGATATTTTGGTAGAAACGGAAAAATGGCTTGAACCGCAATAATAAGAGGGCGGCGACCGCTAAGATCAAGAGCAGTAACCACAAACTTTGTGAATCGCTACCATAGACCGAGGCGTAGAGTGTCAGGCCCATCATCGGAATCAATTCCCCGAAAACTGAGATTAGGAGCACCGTTTGGCCAAAGGCTTTGCTTAAGAGTTCCTTTTCCTTTAGCGCGGCAATCACAATACCGAGTGAAATCGTGCCGAATAAAATTGTGGCTAACCAGAAGTCACTGAAGAGCCCGGCAACTTTGAAAGCGGCGGCTAACAAGAGTGATAACACGACAATTGTGGTGTACGCATAAACCGACAAGCGAACTGGTGAGTATTTCGGTAAGTTGCCGGCTTGTTTGGCTTCCAGCGGGGTCAAAGCGGTACGGCGCTTTTTGAACAAGCTGAAGTCGATTTCAAGCCCACTCAAAAACAGTAAGACAATGACGCCAATCGTTGATAACTGGGAGATAGAACTAGTCATTGAGACAATGTTGAGTAGGCTTGGGCCGAGGATAATCCCAATGATGATTTCCATCACCGCAGTTGGTAAGCTGTTGATCTTGAATTTTGCCATCACTAGCGGTACTAGTAAGGCGGCAAATAAAATAATGACTAATGATACTTGATCCATAATTGTTCCCTCAATTCGTTAAGACAAGTTTAACTGCGTATCGTCCGCGCCCCAAAAGGCTTCGTTGATCTCTGGGTTGGTGAAGACTTGGAGTAGTTCCGCCACGCTTGGTGCCAGCTTATCAGGGGTCAGACTGGCGAGTGGTTGCCAGCTAATGGCGCCTTCATAGGAGCCCGCCAGCAAGTCACCGCTAAAGTCGGTCGTGGTATAGAGCGTGCCTAGTGAGACGTCTCCCGCATCGTTTTCGACCCAAGTGACCGTCCCGACTAATTTTAACTGATTGACAGTCAGGCCGGTCTCTTCGTAGACTTCGCGGCGCATAGCATGGACTTGCGATTCGCCGGGATCAACGTGACCGCCGGGAAAGGTGAGGCCAGTCCATTGGGCATCGATTTTATTCTCAACGACGACTTCTTGGGTGGCTGGATTGATTATCAGACACATGTTGACTAATTCGGCGCGGACAGTACGGTCGTGGTGCTCGTGTTGGTCCTTTGTTCGTAACCACTCGGTCGCTTTGGCATTAATCCCAGCCACAAAGTTAGCTTTCGCAGCGTAATAGTGGGCGTCAGCGGGTAACCCTTGGCGGACGGCCGTGTATTTGCGGCTGTCAGTTCGATGGGCATTCAAGTAATCGCGAAAGTTAATCAAGGTTTGGTAACGCGCCTCATCTAGACATAAGTGCAGGTGAAACGGTTGTCCCGCCACGATTAGCTGGATGGTCTGAGCTTGTTCCGGTACGGGCTGGCCGTGAATCGCTTCAGTCGCGGCGGTTAAGTCGGGGACTAACAGCGCGATATCGATAATCGGTCGGGCTAAAACTTTCGGCATGGCGGTACTGCCGATGTGACTGCTGGCTTTAAGCCAGGGTTGATCGTGAAATTGCTGTTGCAACTGGTCAGCTTGGTGGCGCCAGTTGGGGTTATATGAGACTAACTGCATTGATCATGACACCTCCGAATAGTGGTAATCCTAAGAAAGGATACACTTCTTAGCCGGATTTTGAAAGAAAATGCATGAATTTCAAGAAAAATCTGGGTTGGGTCACTAAAAAAGTTGATACTGGTATTGAAGTCGGAAGAAATTATTTGTTAATTGTTTATTATGAAGACTTAGGATCAGGTATCTATCTGGTTGATTAATCATGATATAATCAATTGAGGATGAGACAAGGAGGGATAGGCATGGTTTGGAACCGCAAAAAAGCTGAGGTTGAACTAACGAGGTGGTTCACACCTAGTAAGCCCGCAACTAAGAATTATGTGGATCGAGGAACTCTAGATAGGACGATTTTTCGTGAATTTTCTCAACAAGGTCGACAAGTCTTAGTTTTTGGTCCAACTGGCGCCGGTAAGACTAGTATGGTGCTTGATAATTTAGCCAAGTTAGAAGAACAATATCAAACTAAACATATCCGAATAACGATGACAAATAAGACAACCATTGACTCTTTTATTGCCGATGTAGCGAATAAATTAGAATTAAATCGGCAAATACAAACTGTTATGACAAATGAAGATAGTCGAAAAGCTGAAGGCAGTATCAAAATACTTAATTGGTTTTCTACAAAGTTTAGTGGGCAAAATCGTCGTACGCAACAGGCTGTTAATGAGCAGTATACGGGTAGTGATGATTTTTTAATTTTGGAGCAGGCATTATTCAAGCGGAATACTGTACTAGTGGTTGATGATATGGAGAATCTTACCGATAACGCGACTGATTTAAGAATTAGATTAGCAGAAATTGCGAAGAATATGTCGGATGATGCAGTTAATTATGAGAAATCATATGCAAAAATAGTATTTGTTGGTATTGCAAGTACAGCCGAGCAGCTTTGGCATGATGTTCAATCTTTAAAGAGTCGGCTAGCAACGATTACAGTGCCATACCTAAATGTTAATGAAAGTCATCAAATTATAAAAACTGGTTGGAGTAAGGCTAAGCTTGAGAGTTCTGAAGCACAAATTGAAAAGACTGCGTATATTTCAAGTGGTATCGGTAAGGTGGTTCATGAGTTACGACATGATGATAGTAAAGGTAGTAGTTCAATTAGTCCGGCATTGACTCAATTAAAAAGTTCAAAGTTAGAAATTTTAACTAGCGAGGACCGCAATTCTTGGCGTTTCCTAGATCCGATGTTTAAAGCTTATGTGCGAGAGCACAAAGCGGAACTTTTATTAAAGAAAATCGGAAATTAGTCATTCTTAAGTTAGTTCCAATTCATTGACGAATTGGAACTTTTTTAGAATAAAAAACGCTAGTACTCAAACTAACGTTCTTAAATTAAATTCAATTATTAATTGACGAAATGGCGTCGTCGTAGTGTTTTAAATAACGTCATCAGCGCGGCCGGAATAAGCGCACAGGCCAGAATGCCTAAGAAGAATAACGACAAGTGGTCTTGAACGAAATCGATCGAACCAAAGAAGTAGCCTAATGAGCTACCAACCGTGACCCAAATGCCAACGCCAAGTAAATTCCAAAGCGCAAAGGATTTTTGTGGCATCTTAGCGGCACCCGCTGATAGTGGTACAAATGTCCGAATCAATGGAATGAAGCGGCCAAACATGACGGCTTTCGAGCCATATTTACTGAAGAAGTGTTGGGCTTTAAGTTGCTTGTCATGTGGCAGATGGCGTTGTAGCCATGGTAGCCGAATCAAGTGGCACCCAATTTCAAAGTTGACGGTATCGCCAATTACCGCGGCGATGAAGAAGACAGGCACCAGCACTTGAATATCTAAGCTAGTATGGGTCGCGGCCATCGTACTGGCTAAGAAAATCAATGACTCACCAGGTAAAAATGGGAAAATCACCATGCCAGTCTCTAAGAAAATCACGGCGAATAACATGATATAACTCCAGTTACCGAGCGTGGTTAATAGGGGCACGAGAAATTGTTCTAAATGGGTTAAGATCTCGAGTACATTGGCCAACGGAAACACCTCACCTTGTTAACTTTATTTTAGGCGTCTACCTGCCAGAATACTAGATGTAAGCGGTAACTTTTTGGGCGATTTAATGAAAGTACAAGTATCATTAATAAAAGTTTAGGAGTTGAGTGGTTAGAGTTGGTTACCACTTTGGTTGAACCAAAATCGGTTGGAACGTGGCCACCATGTGCCAGCGTCAATCCAGCCCAACCGCAGCGGCAATTAAAATAACCTTACAAAAGCACATGAACATGGCTTATCGATTGAGTCTGCGCGCTGAAAGGGCTATAATTATTGTTCGATATTTATGAATGGAGGACGCTAATGACTAAGTCGATTAAAGCTGCTGAACAAGCGCACCTGGATGATGTGGTAGCGAAGATTCGCGTGGAAGAGGGCAAGCAGAGCCAAACCATCGAACGTTCGGAACACGATCAAGCCGATATTAAACAGAATTTTTATAATGATGTCAATATCAAGACCGACAGTTATGAAGGGATGATGGAAACGGGGCTGTCCGTCCGGCAACAGCAACAAATGCTGGATGAACGTCAAAATAGTTGGCAACATGCCACCAAGCAACTGTCCACGTTGAAGAAGCTGGAAAAGAATGCTTACTTTGCCCGGTTGGACTTTCATGAACACGGTGAACCTGCCACCGAAACCATTTACATTGGGCTTAGCTCATTTTCAGATAGTCCCGACCATTTCTTGATCTATGACTGGCGGGCGCCAATTTCGAGTATCTACTATGACGGTGGTCTGGGGAATGTGACTTATCAGACGCCGGATGGGCAACAAGCCGTTAACGTGAAGTTAAAGCGGCAATTGATGATTGAAGATGGTCAGATTGTGACCGTCTACGATACCGATGAAGCAGTCGGCGATTCGATGTTGCTCGAAGTCCTTGATGAAAAGTCAGATACTAAGATGAAGAGTATCGTGACGACGATTCAAAAAGAACAAAACACGATTATCCGGGATACTAGTTCGGACTTGCTGTTCGTACAAGGGGCCGCTGGGTCTGGGAAGACGTCTTCAGTCTTACAGCGAGTCGCCTACTTGCTGTATCGTTATCGTGGTAATTTAACGGCTGGCCAAGTGATCTTGTTTTCACCAAACCAGTTATTTAATGATTATATTAACCAAGTGTTACCTGAACTGGGCGAACAAAACATGGTCCAAATGACGTATTACCAATATGCGTCTTACCGGTTGCCACATATGCAGGTGGAAACCTTGCAACAACGGTTTGAGACTGAGAATACCCCAGCGATGGCCAAAATCACGAAGCTGGAAGGTAGCTTAGCGTTCTTCAAAGCCGTTACGGCGTATGGCGCCCATTTGGAACAAGCTGACATGCGTTTTCGTAACATTACGTTGAACGATGAAGTTTTGATTCCACGGGATAAGATTAAAGAAATCTATTATTCATTTAATGAAAACTATCATTTAGGTAACCGGTTGTCCGCGACCAAGGAATCCCTGATTAAAATCTTAAACCGTAAAGTGGCCGCTGAAATGCGTTCGAAGTGGGTTGAAGATGCGGTGCAAGACTTGTCACGCGAAGAGTTGAATGATTTTTATGGTAATCAACCACGGGAATTTAAGAATGGCGACGAAGAGTTCAAGTTCTTAGCTCGTAAGATCGTGATGAAACGCTTGGGCGCAGCGCGGACGCAGATTGTGCGGAACCGGTTCTTGAGCATTAACATGCAATACGCACACTTCTTACGCCATGTGCCTGATTTGGTTCATTTGGATAAGTATGGCATCAGTCGTGACGATTGGGAGACTGCGGTTGAAGCAAAGTTAGCGGCGATTAAAGACCGCCACATTTCATTGACGACCGTGTCCGCCTATATGTACTTGCATGATTTGATGACCGGACGCAAAGGCCAGCGTGAGATTCGTTTTGTCTTCTTAGATGAAATTCAAGACTATAATGCCTTTCAGTTGGCCTTCTTGAAGTTCAGCTTCCCGCAAGCCCGCTTTACGATGTTAGGGGACTTAAACCAAGCCATCTTCACGAAGGAAAATAGCCATACGTTGATTGGCGAACTCGAAACGTTATTCGATCCTGAAAAGACGCGGGTCGTCCAATTAACGAAGTCATATCGGTCCACCCAACAGATTACCGACTTTACGAAGGAAATCTTAGTTAATGGGGAAGCCGTGACGGCGTTTGATCGCCAAGGCGACTTACCGAACTTAGCGGTGACTGCTGACTTTGAAAGTGCGGTTGATCAAGTCGTTGATCAATTGGCGATGAACGATTCTGACCGCGATACAACGGCGATTATCGGGAAGACGTTAGCGGAATGTGACCGGTTGACCCAAGCCTTGAAGGCGCGGGGCGAACGCGTTACCTTGATTCGAACCGAAAATCAACGGTTAGCGCCGGGCGTGATTGTCGTGCCATCCTTCTTAGCGAAAGGCTTGGAGTTTGATGCGGTCATCGTCTGGAACGCCAACGCGACTAATTACCAGCGCGAAGATGAACGGCAACTGTTATACACGATTTGTTCACGGGCGATGCATGAATTGACCATCGTGGCGGTCGGCGAATTGTCACCACTGTTAACGCGGGTGGATCAAAGTTTGTATACCGTTAATGAAGCGGCGGTTTAATCTGGTAACAACGAGTCATCCAATTTTAAAAGTGTACGACTAATAATAATCAGCGTGATGACTGTCTTCGGATAGTCGTTGCGCTGATTTTTCGTTGTTAATACGCTTGGCGCTAGTTAAAATTGCCGCCTGCCGGTTGGTTCCTAAAACGCTGGAACGCCATGGGCCATTTTGAAGCCAAAGCCCGGTCTTCAAAACTGGCCTTGGCCTAAGTCCGAGAAAATCACTCGCACTAAGGCCAACGACACGGCTGAGCATTTTAGAAACCAACCTCTCGGCTAAATTCGTGGTCGAAAATAGATAATTATTAATTCTTGTTAACTAACGCCGGGCGGGCCAGAATTGGCTCAGTGGTGTCGTTTATCTTAGTCGTGGTTTTCGACTTAGATAAAGCCCGGCTTTCGAGACCGTGCCTTGGCTCGAAAACGTGGCCACCACGTTCCAGCCGATTCTGGTCCAACCAGAGTGGCAATTTAAGCCAACTAGCACCAAACGTGTTGTTAATGTATCGGCGGTCCTTTTTTAGAATCTGTGCGGGAAATTACAGGAGAGGTAAGCATAAAAGCTAGTTAGATTTGAGATGATTTACAGGGCCTTTTTCCGAAATCACCCTAGAGAACCGGCTAATCTATGCTATAATCAAGCCATTAATTTAGTAATGGTGGCAGACAGACTATGGAAGAGCAACTCAACTACTATCGCTTCTCACGGGAACAGTGGAAGCAGTTTTACCGCAACGGGCACGTGCCGTTGACGGCGGAAAATTTACATGAAATCAAAGCGTTTAATGACCGCATTAGTATCGAAGATGTGCGTGAAATCTATTTACCAGTCGCCCATTTATTGCAGGCGAAGTTTGAACACTACTTGTCTTGGCGGGAGACGGAATCGTCATTCTTACGTCGGCAAAACAAGCAATCGCCCTTCATCATTGGGGTCTCCGGTAGTGTGGCAGTTGGGAAGACGACGACGGCCCGGTTACTGGAACTATTATTCAAATACTTATATCCGGATCGGCGCACACAGTTGATTACGACCGATGGCTTCTTGTATTCCAATGCGGAGTTGAAAAAGATGCAGCTGATGGAACGCAAAGGTTTTCCGGAAAGCTATAACATGCCGCGCTTGATTCAATTCTTAAATGATATTAAAAGTGGCAAGCCACTCGCAAAATCACCGGTGTATTCGCACCAGACATACGATATTGTGCCGAATCGTTTTAACGTGATTACCCATCCGGACATTTTAATCGTCGAAGGGATCAACGTCTTACAATTGCCGACGAATCAACATATCTATATCAGTGATTTCACCGACTTTTCCGTGTATGTCGATGCGGACCCGGATCTGATTGAGACTTGGTACTTAGATCGGTTTGAAGCCTTGATGAAGACCGCCTTTCAAGATCCGAAGAACTATTTCTATCCATGGGCGATTGGTGACCATGGTGAAGCGATTGAAATGGCCAAACGGGTCTGGGAAGACGTAGATTTAAAAAACTTGAATGATTATATCTTGCCGACCCGGAATCGTGCGGATTTGATTTTGCACAAAGTCGCACACCATTTAATCGATGCGGTCTACTTCCGCAAGTATTAGGTCGCTAAGAATTTTCTCATAACCATTGACCGAACGTTCAGAAATCAGTATTATAGAGCTATTGAGCAACAAATAATCCAAAGGAGTGAACAACTTGGCAAAAACGGACACCGCGTCATTCGACTCGATTCTCGTGTTGGATTTTGGGAGTCAATATAACCAATTGATTACCCGGCGCATTCGTGATTTCGGTGTTTATTCGGAATTGTTACCGAATACGATTACCGCTGAAGAAATCAAAGCCCGCCACCCGAAAGGGATTGTCTTTTCTGGTGGTCCCAATAGTGTTTACGATGATGGCGCCTTTCGGGTTGATCCGGCAATCTTTAAGTTAGGAATTCCAATCTTGGGGATTTGTTACGGGATGCAACTGATGACTTACTCACTTGACGGTGGGAAGGTTGAATCCGCGGATAACCGCGAATACGGAAAAGCCAACATCCAAGTCACTAGTGACCAAGCGGACTTGTTTAAGGATACGCCTAAGGAACAATCAGTTTGGATGAGTCATGGTGACTTGGTAACGCAAGCACCCGATGGCTTTGAAGTGGTTGCCACAAGTAAGAATTGCCCGATTGCGGCGATTCAAGATGTTGATCGGAAGCTGTATGGGATTCAATTCCATGCCGAAGTCCGCAACACCGATTATGGTAACGACATCTTGCGGCACTTTGCCTTTGATGTTTGCCAAGCAGAAGCTAACTGGTCAATGGATGACTTTATCGACATGCAGATCGAAAAGATCCGCGCTGAAGTTGGCAACAAAAAAGTCTTACTCGGCCTATCTGGCGGGGTTGACTCTAGCGTGGTCGGCGTCTTATTGCATAAGGCGATTGGCACGCAATTAACCAGTATTTTCGTCGACCATGGTCTGTTACGTAAAGGCGAAGCTGATCAAGTTATGGCGAGCTTGGAAGGTAAATTTGGCTTGAACATCATCAAAGTTAATGCCAAAGAACGCTTCATGAGTAAGCTTGCTGGGGTCAGTGATCCGGAACAAAAACGGAAGATTATTGGTAACGAATTTATCCAAGTCTTCGATGAAGAAGCCACTAAGCTGCATGGTATGGAATTCCTTGCGCAAGGGACGTTGTATACCGATGTCATCGAAAGCGGAACGTCAACTGCACAAACCATCAAGTCGCATCATAACGTTGGTGGGTTGCCAGAAGACATGCAATTTAAGCTAATTGAACCTTTACGGACCTTGTTCAAGGATGAAGCTCGTGAATTAGGTGAAAAGCTGGGTATGCCTTCTGCCTTAGTTTGGCGCCAACCATTCCCAGGTCCCGGCCTCGGGATTCGAGTGATTGGTGAAATTACCGAAGATAAATTGGCAATTGTCCGTGATAGTGACTTCATCTTACGGGATGAAATCAAAAAAGCCGGCTTAGACCGCGATATCTGGCAATACTTCACCGTCTTGCCAGGCTTCAAGAGTGTCGGTGTCATGGGTGATGGTCGGACTTACGACTACACCGTTGGGATTCGGGCAGTAACTTCAATTGACGGGATGACCGCCGACTTTGCCCGCATTCCTTGGGACGTCTTGCAGAAGATTTCGGTGCGGATCGTCAATGAAGTCGATCACGTTAATCGGATCGTGTATGACGTGACGAGTAAGCCACCTTCGACTATTGAGTGGGAATAGGATTTTGTTTCAATCCGTCCCATTCAAACCGTGTCAATCATGCAGATGGTGCTTCAAACGGCCGTTGTGATTGATCCTTAAAACGGATAAAAAACAATGAATTCATGTGAGAGCATGGTACCAAATATGGTATCATGCTCTTTTTTGAATATCATATTTATTCTTCGTTTTGTAAACGGTCATTGATTTGGTAAGGATTTTTGAAATTAATAAAATAACCATAGGGGATTAAAATGAAAAAATATGGGGAACTGACAAGGTATATTTCGATCCTTGAAACTGATGATGGGGGGCGTTGGGCGCCAGTTCAAGGCAAAGGTACTAAGGCAGAGCCGATGCAGTTACCATTTGTGACTTATTCGGCAGCAGTCTATCAATTTATTAAAGATTTTTACTTTTTTGAAAAAGCTAAGGCACCTTACGTGCATCAATATAATCAGTTATTAGATAGTCAGGGGATTAAGTTGAATTCAGAATTCTTGACCATTGAGCGAATTGGAACTTTCGATGATGAAACAGTGATGACTGTAATCATGGGGATTATTCGCAATGATCGTTTTGCGGAGGGCACGTTGCGTCATTTTCTTAAAAATGGTGTGATGGTGCTGCTGTTGAAACGGTTAGCCGCTTTGGATGAAGAATGAGGCGTATTTGTTGGTTATTGGTGATTAAAAGTGGATTTTCTACACCGCGGATAGTGCGAGAATTAAGATGGCGTTTATAGTGATTAATTATCAAGTAAAGATAAGCAATTCTGGCATTCGATGTGATGCCTATAAAAACTAAAGTCATTTTTTAGAAATTTTCGGCCTGAATTTTGTGTGTCAATGTTTGCTAATAAGGATATCTGAGTAGCGGTAAAGCAAATCTTTCAGACGACGGATGGTCGATGCTATGACACGATGTATCCGGATTTACTTGAAGCTTCAAAACCGTATCTGGATTTACCTGAATAATGGTAGCCGTATTATATATGATATGAGACAACCGTCTTCTAGTTTATGACTAACTGTGAAGGCGGTTGTTTTGTTTATCATAAGCTGATTGGTGATTATTTTTAAAGCTATACAAAAAAGATTAACCCCAGTTGCTGAGATTAATCTTTTCTGAATCAATAAAAAATTTAATTTATTAGCGTGGTTGCTTGTCTTGGCGACGACTCATAACGAGTAATAAAGTTAGTATCATTAAGATTGCGGTCACCACAAAGGCGATGTGCATGCCAGCGACAAACCAGTCTGGGTGCTTAGCAGAGATTGTTGTGACATGATGACCAGCTTTTACACTCATCGTTAAATATAGGGACAGGTTAGCCAATACAACGCCGAGCACCTGGCCGATATTAGTGAGTAGCGATTGGACGGCGCCAGCAACACCTAGTTGAGGTTGTGGGATTGCCGTCATGATTAAAGTCGTGTTATTTGAAACAAATAATCCGGTACCGATACCATTGATGGCTGTCGCGACCAGCATCCATACAATCGCCGTGGTGGCACCAAAGGTCGTATACATTAATTGAGCCACTAATAGCAGGCAGGCGCCAATGATGATGATTGATTTACGATTGAAGCGATCGCCAAGACTCCCACCAAATGGGGCGGTAAATGCCATGACTACTGGAAAGGCAATCATCATTAAACCGGCGGCCCCCACTGACCATTTTAATAAATTCTGCAAGTAAAACGGGAAAACAATATCGAAAAATGAATTAACCATCATTACCAGCACCATTGCGAGTAAACTCAAGGTAAATCGCTGATTTGAGAATAGGCTTAGGTCCAGCATGGGGTCAGTATGATGATGTTCTTGCCAGCTAAACCAGACTAGTAACACCACCGACACGACTAGTAATCCCAGAACAAACGGCTGTGAAAAGCCACGGCTTTGTCCGGTTTCGAGCCACAGAATGACTGCTGCGATACCTAAGAATAAAAGCAATGCCCCCAGCCAATCGAAATGAGTGGGAAGTTGCTTCTTGGGGTCTCTTGGTAGATAGCGGATTCCCATAATGATGGCGATGACGCCAATTGGCAGGTTAATCATGAAAATGGAATTCCACATCCAATGTTGTAAGAGCAAGCCTCCCAGCGCTGGTCCCGCAATGAAACCGGCTGAAATGAATAATGTATTGTAGCCAATTGCTTGCCCTCGAGTCTCTGGTGGAAAGATTTGAGCAATTAAGCCATAACTGTTGGCCATAGTTGCGGCCGATCCAATGGCTTGGACGACGCGGGCGACTAATAAATAATTGAAGCTAACTGGAATGCTGGCCAATAGTGACCCAATGGTAAACGTAATCATACCGAACATAAAAACTCGGCTTTTTCCTAAGGTATCGCCAAGACGACCCCCAATAATCAGTAATCCCGACATGACAACCATGTAGATGATGACGATATAAGCGGTTGTACTGGTTGGCACGTGAAAATCGTGGGCCAGGATCGGCAATGCAATGTTAACGATTGATGAGTCAAGATTACCCATGATAGTGAATAAGCCAATTGCCACTAAGGCTAGCCAAATGTGTTTCGTTTGATTCAAAATTCTTCCTCCTAATGCGTGATGCTTTGCGCTAAAATCGAACAACATTGACAAGTCTAGCAGGCTCGCGTTAGGCTAAGGCAAGCATAAATTTCAGGAGGATTTTATTTTGACAACAATCAAAGTAGCAGCTGAGACGTTGGGGGTGACTGCTAACGCGTTACGGTATTACGAGCGGGTTGGCGTGCTTGATCCGATTCAGCGCGATGATAATGGTGTTCGGCATTATAATGATGATGATCTTGAAAGAGCCCGGTTGGCGTTAATCTTACGAGACATGGGAATGCCGGTTAAAGCGGTGCGGCAAGCTATGCATCAAACGGGTAGCAACCCGACTGTTGATGATTTGACCGCGTTTCGGTCGATGCTGGTCAAGCTATCGGTTCAAATTGATGAAGAACTGGTTCGGGTTAGTGCGGAGCAAGCGCATATTGTGGATAAGATTGCGATGGTCGATGCAAGTATTGAGCAGCAATTGAAGCAAGCCCATAGTGGCCTTGAACCATCTCCGAATGATCTGAACGGTCGCTGCTGATCAATTCGTAGTTGGCCTAAAATAGCTTTGGAACTATTAGGCTTTGCACAATGCATATGGTTGGTGTTAGTTGGCTTAAATGGTTAATTCTGGTCCGCCCAGTGTATTTATAAGCTAACGTTAAGTTATTACAGCTAGGAACCTTTAGCCAAGAGGTTGGTTGCTAAAATGCTGAGTACGGTACTTTTTGGACTTAGGTCGGAGTCAGTTTTAAAACCCAAAGCTAGTCTGAGCGGATAAGACCAACTAGGGTGGCCAGTCATATTTGGTTAGCACTGAGCATGTGGGAATGAGACCTAATCGTAACTATTTTCTGTTCTAAATATTCCTCATCGACGCAGACATTAAAGGTGAGGATCTTAATAGTAAAAAAATAAAAGCCATCGTGGCTTTTATTTTTTTGCCTGGGGCTGAGTTGAACTGACCAAGCATATGACGAAATAGTTGAAACCTGAATAATAGATTTTATCTGATAGCATCATTTAACCCAAGCTGTTAACTTAGTTGGGTAGTTCTGATTTAGCAGTTAGAACGTCCATGAAAGCCGCGACGGGTGGTAAATTTAAAGCTTCGGATTTTGCCATGGCGTAGGTGCTTCGCGTAAATGGGCGGTTATTCAAAGTTAGTGGTTCAGCGTAACCATCAAAGTTGGTTAAGGCAATTGCCGGGACGAGCGCCCAGCCTAATCCGTGGCGGACGAATTCGACGCAGGAGGTTAAGTTGTTGACGACCAGTGTCTGGTGGCTTAGGACGGGTAAGTGGTTTTCAATCAGCCAATCCGTCATGTCATCTTGAAAGTGACGATCTGTTTTTCGCTGGATATAAGGTAGTTCAAGGATGTGTTGCCGATCCGTTGCCGATTGACAGATCAAATCAATCGGCTCGGTAGCTAGGGGGCGTTTTATGAGTGGCCCATTGAACTCACCGCGAATGATGCCGATGTCAACCTCATCACCCGTGAGTAATTTTTGATAAATAACGCGACTATAATCAATCGTAATGTTCAGCCGAACTTTTGGATATAAGGCTTGAAATTTCACTAATAAAGCCGGGAGTTTATACTGCGCATAATCAATCGAACACCCGAGCTTAAGGGTGCCACCGACTGCCAAATCGTCGATGGCTAAGGTGTCTTGTAGGTCATTAGTTAATTTTCGGATTTGTTGTGCCGTCTGAACAGCGGCTTCACCGGCTGATGTGAATTGAACGCCGAGATTGGTTCGCCGGACTAGCTTTGAGTTTAGGCGCTTTTCGAGTTGCATTAATCTTTTTGAGAGTGAGGATTGGTTAATAAAGAGTAGTTCGGCTGCGTGTGTAATGCTGTGTGTACGTTGGATGGCAAGCAACATTTCAATATCTTTACTGTTCATGAGCAACTACCTCTCTTCATCGGATATGACCGCTAGTACATTCATTATAAGCCAACTATTTATGATAGTAATGACAAAATTATTTTTGTTATGCCTTTTGTGCATGACTATAATGCTATTTTTACCTTTTACGAACTTGATTTAACCAGCTATGATGAAAGCATAATCAAAGTTATTCAGGGGGCGCGAAGATGAAAATTACGACACAAGCGATTGCTGGGACCTTGGAGTCTAGCGATGCGCAAGTCATGTTACTACCAAGCGCTGATGGGTTGAAAGTTGACCTAGACAGTAGCGTTTTTGATCAGTATGGTCAGCATATTATTGAATTGGTAGAAGAGTTGGCCAATCGATGCCGGCACAATCAAGATCATCGATAAAGGGGCGCTGGACTGTACGATCAAAGCTCGAATTGAAACCGCTTACTATCGTTCGATTGGCAAGAAGATTGATCTAACATGGGAGGTGCTTTAAATGGTTGTTACTAAACGGATTCGACGCTCAATGATTTTTTTGAATACCCAACGAGCAGCCCTCGTTAAAGACGCCTTCGTCTACCAGCCTGATTGTGTCATCTTTGACTTAGAGGACGCGGTCGCTGAAAGTGAAAAAGACGCTGCTTGAATCCAGTTATACCAAACGCTTACGCAGTTAGATTATCAAGGCGTCGAACGTTGGGTGCGGGTTAACGCACTAGATTCTGAGCTCATTAATGAAGATATACGTGCGGCAGTAGCTGGTGGTGCGGAAGGCATTCGATTACCCAAAACGGAAACCGGCGCGGAAGTTAAGGAAGCGGCTAGCAAGATCGAAGCTGCTGAAAAGGAATTTGGCAAGGAAGTTGGGTCGACAATGCTGATGGCGGCCTTGGAATCACCGTTAGGAATTATGAATGCGTATGAGATTGCCACGGCAAATGATCGGATGATGGGGATTGCGCTAAGTGCGGGGGATTATACGCGAACGATGCATGCAAAACGGACGGTAGCTGGGACTGAACTCTTCGGTGCGCGCTCACAAATGCTAATTGCGGCTCGAGCAGCGGGAGTCATGGCCTTTGATACCGTTTATACCGATACTGATAACGAAGCGGGGTTCAAGGATGAACTGCGGTTAATTAAGAATATGGGGTTTGATGGTAAATCCTGCATCAATCCCAAGCAAATTGGCATTACACACGCTATCTTCAATCCAACCGCACCGGAAATTCAGCATGCCGAACACGTTATGCAAGCCGTTCATGATAGTAAGGCAAACGGTGTTGGGGTCTTAACGGTTGATGGTAAGATGGTCGATATTGCATGGGTTGAAGGGGCAGAACGGACCTTAAAGCTTGCAAAAGCTGCCGGAATTTATAAGGGGGCACTAGTATGATTAACAAAATTGGTCGTGAGATTCCAGATGAATTTTTAAAGCATGGTGTCGAACCTTTTCAAGGTATTTATTATCGTGATGGTTACAGCTATCAAAAAGCAGCCCCTAAAGTCCGGGCCTTTATTAAGCCCAATGGAGACAAGCTAGTTGCGTCAATTCATGATGTGATTGTAAAGTCAGGTCTGCAAGATGGAATGACTATTTCGTTTCATCATCATCTTCGTGACGGCGACTTCGTGGTCAATCTGGTGATGAAAGCCATTCACCAGATTGGTATTAAAGATTTAACGGTCTGTGCAAGTAGTCTGGGGAAAGCACATGATTATTTAGTGCCCTGTATCGAGGATGGGACAGTCACCGGTATTTCAACGAGTGGGATTAGAGACGAAATCGGAAAAGTAGTTTCTGAAGGAAAGCTAAAGCATCCTGCTGTCATTAGATCACACGGTGGTCGGGCCCGGGCTATTGAAGATGGTACCGTTAAAATCGATGTTGCTTTTATCGGGGCAGCAACTAGTGATTCATATGGGAATGCTAGCGGTAAAGGGGGTTCGGCGGATACTGGGGTCTTGTCCTATGCTGATGGGGATGCTAAGTATGCCGATAAGGTGGTTATTATTACCGATACGCTTGTGGCGGCGCCCAACTTTCCGGCCAGTATCGCCGGTGTCGATGTTGATTATGTGGTCAAAGTCGATTCAATCGGTGATCCGAAGAAAATTGCGACGGGAGCGCTGCGGTTAACTAAGGATACGCGTGAATTGAATATGGCTAAGGAAGTTGCTAAATGTATGTATCACTCAGGCTATTTCAAAGATGGCTTTAGTTTTCAAACGGGTGCTGGCGGGCCGTCTTTAGCGACAACGACGTTCTTAAAGCAGTATATGGATGCAGCGCACATTAAGTGTGGCTGGGCTATGGGTGGCGTGACCGAGCCGATTATTGACTTGTTTGACGAAGGTTACGTTAATCGAGTTTTGGATGATCAAGCGTTTGACTTGGCCGCGGTAAAGTCTGCCCAGACTAAGAATCATTTTGAAATCTCGGCTTCCCAATATGCCAATCCTTTTAATAAAGGGGCTTTTGTTAATCAGTTAAGCTTTGTTATTTTGGGTGCTTTGGAGATTGATACAGATTTTAACGTCAACGTTGTGCAAGGTTCAAATGGCGTTTTGCGTGGTGCACCAGGCGGGCATCCGGATACGGCTGCTGGGGCGGCCGTTTCTATCATCGTTGCACCGTTGATTCGGAGTCGGATGCCAACGGTACGAGATCATGTAACGTCAGTGACCACGCCGGGTGAGAGTATTGATATTTTAGTGACGGATTATGGGGTAGCGGTTAACCCACAGCGTCAGGATTTATTAAACGCATTTGAAGGGACGACGATTCCGCTTAAAACCATTGAGGAACTCCGTGATTTGGCTTATAAGTATGCTGGAAAGCCGGCTCCCGTGGCGTTTGACGACAAAGTAGTTGCGCTCGTTGAATATCGTGATGGCACTATTATTGATGTGATTCGCAAGCCTAAGCGCCTGGATTAAGCCAATTAAGCTAAATGCGGTTTTGGTTGCGACCGGCAATGACATTAGGTTGATACAAGTGAAGGATTGATTGGTAATCAGCCAGTCAATCCTATTTTATTAAGGCATGCTCTGCAATTAGATGTTAGCTGGGCAATGCGAGGGGACTTAGACACTATGGGTATGATGAGGAAGAAAAATGGATGAGGTAGTTGTGGATCTATATTTAAGCCATGCGACTGTCAAAGCCGAATGGCAGGCGTTTTTGACGTCACTTGGGATTACTAATTTTTCGGCTAAAGAAGTTGATCAGCTTGATTTTACACTGGGAATTTACCAGCATGATCAGTTAGTCGCAACCGGTTCAGTGGCTGGAAACGTGCTCAAGTACATCGGTGTCTGTAATAAAGGTGTGACGGCTGGGGCGCGCTTCAATATGATTGTGAGTGAATTAATCAATCGGGCCTTTCACCGGCAAAACTTTCATTTAATGGTCTTTACCAAGTCGGACTATGCGGCCAGCTTTCAGCACCTTGGTTTTCAGGAACTGGCGCATTCGGCTACCGCTGCCTTACTCGAAACTGGAAATCCGAATATCAGCGATTATTTAAAGCAGCTGCCACGAGTACAACCGCTGCAGCATCCCAAAATAGGCAGTATTGTGATGAATGCTAATCCCTTTACCAAGGGTCATCGTTACTTAGTGGAACAGGCAGCGCTGGAAAATGATTACGTTTACGTCTTTGTGGTGCATGCCGAGGCGTCCTTATTCAAAACTAAGGAGCGATTTGAGTTGGTGCGGGCCGGTACTGCCGATTTAGCCAATGTCATGGTTATCGATGGTGGTGAGTACATGGTCAGTTATGCGACGTTTCCGGCTTACTTTTTGAAATCGACAGAAGAGGTGATTAAATACCAAACCACGCTTGATGCACGGTTATTCCGCGAGTCGATTGCACCGGCTTTAGGTATTACTAGCCGGTATGTGGGCTCAGAACCGTTGTCCCGAACGACTTCGATCTATAATGATGTTTTAAAAGCTGAATTACCGCCTGTAATCACTTTGACTGTGGTTGATCGTAAGCAAACCGACGATGGTAACTGGATAACGGCAACGCAGGTTCGTCAGTTAATCGCTACTCATCAGATAGAGAAGCTGGCGGGGCTAGTGCCTCCAACGACCTTAGCGTTCATTGAACAGCATCAAGAGGCGTTATTGGATAGGATTAGGGCGGGTGTTAGAATTGCTGGGAATTAGTAATTGGCTTATAAATTAGAAAGTTAGTCTGGTTTGGTGGTATCAGGATCGGATTTTGCTGGAGAGTTATAAGCTTACCAGTTCACACTAAACGGGCGGCGTGAGTAGCCTTTAAAACGGATAGAAGACGATAGATTTATGTGAGAGCATGATCCCAAGTATGGTATCATGCTCTTTTTCGAATATCATATGGTACGAGCAGGATTTTCCATTAATATAAGATTTAATCTTCGCTTTGCCAGTAGAGACTGATTTGATGGGAGATTTAGGTTAGCAATGTAAGTGGTAGAATTACTATCATGTACATTCGATTGGTATTTGTTTTTTAGGATGAGTGGAAAGGAAAGCGTATGAATTATACATTTATTGGTGATATTCATTCTGCGGCGGATGACTTAGAGTTACTTTTGAAAGCACCAGCCTTACAAAATAGTCGATTAATATTTTTAGGTGATTACATTGATGGCCGCCCATCACGGATTGGAACAAAGAAGGTTGATAGTTTAAATCCCTTGGCGGTGTTGGACATGATTATGGTTAGAGTTAAAGAACATGGTGATGTTGCCTTGCTAGGTAATCATGATGATTTTTGGTTGCAAACGGCCAAGGGTGATGATTTAAGTTATCAAACGTGGCGGCTAAATGGTGGTGCTAGGACATGGCGACGCTTAGGGCTTAAGTCTAATAGTCCGCTTGTTATTGCAGATGCTTTAAAGCAAGCTCCATTGTTACGATACACCCAGTTTTTGTCCCAGTTACCAATAACCTGGATGAATGCTAACATAATGGCAGTGCATGCGGGAATTGATTGGCAGCGACCGTTAGATCAACAAGTCCGTGATGATATGTTATGGATTCGTGATGACTATTACTTTGATAAAAGTGGGACTTGGCATCATAATTTGGTAAATAAAGTTATTGTGACAGGACATACACCAGTTCAAGTACTCAAAGATGATGGTTATGGTTATATTAAAATGCAGGCTGATGAAAAGGATATACCGCGTTATTTAATCGATGCAGGTAGTCGATCTGGTGCTAAAAATGGTGGTATTTTTGCGTTAACACTTTCCAAGACGGGTGAGGTTATTGCTAAAAATTGGGTGGTTAGTGGTCGGCTGATGGATGGAAATCAGCCGTATAACTTAGAATGATTAGATTATATATAATGCCAGTTAACTGGCTGAAGTCTCTAAGACATAAAATAACCTAAACAGACACCAATGCAATATTAGATGGGCCGAGTTTTCAAACAAATTAATCTTCATTTTTAAGATGACTGTTTAAGCTCATTTCTTGGAAACTCAGATTCTTCCTAAATAAATTGCGTTCGAGCGCGCACAGTTTAATCGTTTAACAAATGTCAGTTATTGAGTAAGCTATTAAAATTATTACTCATTGACACAAACGTCAAAGACGAGTATCTTGATACCCAAGGAATAAAAGTCATTGTGACTTTTATTTTTTAACTAAATAAAAGTAAATATTACTTTTATTATACTTTGGGGGAATTAGATGCAATTATTGAAGGAATACCGGCTGTTAGCCATTATTGGTACGGCCTGGTTGTTTGATGCGATGGATGTCGCAATGTTGTCCTTTATTATGCCGTTGATCAAAACGGAATGGCAACTGGCACCGGCGCAATTGGGGTTAGTTGGGGCCACGACGTCGTTAGGGATGGTCGTGGGTGCGTTGATTTGTGGGGCGTTGGCGGATCGGATTGGTCGAAAACACGTGTTGATTTTGACCTTAGCCATCTTTTCAATTGGCAATCTGTTATTAACGTTGACGCCGAATATTATGGCGTTTATCGCTGTGCGCTTTTTAACGGGGATTGGTCTTGGTGGCGAATTACCGGTCGCGGCGACATTAGTGGCAGATAGTTATCAAGGCACGCAACGTTCGAAGATGTTAGTGCTAGCGGATAGCTTTTGGGCGATTGGTTGGATTGTGGCGTCATTATTAGCCTTTTGGGTCATGCCGCTGATTGGTTGGCGGCTCACGGTATTAATCACCGCCTGCACGATTTTATATACGTTATTATTACGGCGGCATTTACCAGAAACACCGATTGAACCACAAACGCGGCCTTCATATAAAGTCTTGTGGCGGACGCCAGTTTTTCGTCGGAAGACGCTGTTATTGGGGCTACTCTGGTTCATCGTCATGTTGACGTATTACGGGATGTTCCTATGGCTGCCAAGTATCTTGGTCATGCGGGGCTTTTCGATTGTTCACAGCTTTAGCTATACGTTATTGATGAGTTTGGCGCAGTTACCTGGGTACTATTTAGCCGCCTTCTTAATGGGAAAAATCAGTCGGAAGTCTGTTTTGACGATTTATTTGAGTGGCACGATTGTGAGTGCGTTGGCCTTTAGCTTGGCCGGCAGTAATTTCTCAGTCTTGTTGAGTGGCGCCTGGCTATCCTTCTTCGACCTCGGTGCTTGGGGAACCTTAATTGCGTTAACGCCTAGTCAATTTCCACAAGCCATTCGGGGAACCGGGATGGGTGCTGCGCAGTCGATTGGTCGCATTGGTGCGATGATTGGGCCATATGTAGTCGGCTTGCTTTTACAAATTAAGATGCCTTTACCTGGGATTTTCGGGATCTTCGTCATCTTATTATTATTGGGAATTGCTATCTTAACTTGGGGCGTTCATGATGTCGATGCCCAACAGAAAGCGGGCGTTGCTAGTGATCTTAAGTCCTAGTCAGCTTCAACCAGCCATCGCTAACTTCTTAGCTGAAGACCTCGGTCGCGGTGATATCAGTACACTAACGTTACCGAATCAATTGGTAACGGGCGAAATTATTGCGAAACAAGCGGGGATCTTGGCGGGGCAGGTGATTCCGCCAGTCGTGGCGCAAATATTAAGTGAACATGGTCACTATGAAGCAGTCATCGGTGATGGCACTTGGGTGACGCCGGGAACGGTAGTCGGTCGCATGACTGCCCCAATCGTAGAATTGTTGGCCGGTGAACGGGTGATGCTTAATCT
The DNA here is from genome assembly GCF_005405105.1 of Lactiplantibacillus dongliensis. Taxonomy (GTDB): domain Bacteria; phylum Bacillota; class Bacilli; order Lactobacillales; family Lactobacillaceae; genus Lactiplantibacillus; species Lactiplantibacillus dongliensis. Next base: position 5,154 of record NZ_BJDK01000029.1, on the reverse strand, counting down.
GATGCAACGGATGAGTGGCATTGCCACGGCCACCGATGCGGCTATTAAGGAATTAGCTGACCCAAAGATTGCTATTTTAGATACTCGGAAAACATTACCCGGGTTACGGCAATTTGATAAAGCCGCCGTGGTGATTGGCGGCGGACAAAGCCATCGCTTCGGTCTCGACGATGCTGTGATGATTAAAGATAATCATTGGGTGTTGATCGATGATTTGCCGACCACGGTCCAAGCGCTACGACGACAGATTGGGCCGACGAAGATTATTGAAGTCGAAGTTGAAACACGGACCCAATTACAGGCGGCAGTTGCGAGTCAGGTGGAGATGATTATGATCGATAATCAATCACCAGCAACGGTTAAAGCGTGGCGGCAATTGATCCCCAAACCGATTAAAGTGGAAGTCTCAGGCGGCATTACGCCAACCACTTTGGCACAGTATGCGGGGACTGGTGTTGATTATATTTCGTTGGGGTATCTCACGCATAGTGTTACGGCGTTGGATTTATCTTTGGAGATTGAAACTGACAAGTAAGCCATATTAGTAGCAAGTATAAAAATTAGCCCATTACCTTAGACTCGTTTAAAACGGTCAGATAATGGGCTAATTTTTTTGGTTGAAACTACTTTTCGTCTAAATCTAATAAGTTATCTTTAGGATCATGGTGCAAGATAGTGGCGCTACCTGAGTCACGGAGTTCTCGCCACCAGGTTTCTTGTTGTGGTGAGAATGACAACTCGTTGATGTTACGGATATAATTGACGGCACTAGCAGCGTGTGCGGCCAGGTCGCTAACGTCAGTACCAGCTTCGAGTCGTTGATACGCTTTTAGCAACGGCTTTTGCAACCGTGTATCGTCAGTTGAGTTGTACAGTTGCTTGATCAAGGTCTTTACTTGGGTGTTACGGGTGTTCGTTTCAGTCATATTAAATGCCCCCTCTAATAATGATGACCAATCTACGTGATCACAAGTAGCTTGGCCAATTGACTGTAATTTCAGTGTAGCACTAGTTATGATGGCCATCAAAGTGAATGGAGAATTACGGTTGTTGATGATAAAGGTCGGTTGCGCGTTTGAGTAGACTGGCACGCCAGTTAAACACGGTGCGGCGACTGACGCCGTGGGTATGCATAATGTCCGCCACCGATTGTTCTTCTAAAAAGAATTCGGTCAGATAAATCCGTTCACCCGGTTTACATTGATCCAGCAAGGCGGTTAATAAGTCGGTCAGTAACCATTCGCGTTCCTTAACGGCCATCGGTATGACACTCATGTCAGCCGCGGCATCTAACGGGACTTGGTGTTGGGCTCTCAGTGTCTGTTTCCTTAAATAGTCAACCGTGCGCCATTTAATGCGGCGAAAGGCGAACTTTCGGAAATCGGTGAGGTTAGCGGGTAAGTCCGGTTCAAAATTCTGGTAGGTCGATAGCCAAGTCAGGTGGGCCGTGGTAACGCAATCCTCAAAGTGAGGATGACCCCGAGTGACATTGGCTGCTTTTAAGGCGCCGTACAAGAGTCGTTGGTGTTCTGGCTGGGCTAATAGGTCAAAAGCTGCTTGGTTTTCAAATCGATCAGTTCGCATGAAGTTATTCCTTTATTGGTTAGTTTTACCTTGGCCAAGGTTAGGTTCAGTATAAGTGGACGAACGTTGGGTGACTAGTTAACAAAAACGATACTTTTTAGCTAAAAACGAACCAAAAGCCTACTAATAGTAGTATTGTTATGATTTTGAAGCTTCAAATTTGCTATTTTCAGAAAACTAAGGCAATCTATGAAAGAAATAGTCATTTTGTATGGATAAGTCTGTCAGTATCGGCTTAAAGGCCGCATCTATAAAGGAGTTTCAAGTATGATAACAAGTTTCCGTGAACGGGTTCATCGTGATGAACAGTATTGGCCACCAACCGTTGACTGCTATGATTTAACGGATTTAGAAGGACTGTTGATTCGGGGGCAACGAATCGATGGGGTGCAAGTGGACTATTTGAAGACTTTCTTTGTTCTTGACACGCGTCATTTGATTAATACCGCCAATGCAATTATTTTGGATAGTGAGCGGGGCATCGTCAGTACGAGTCAGACAGTGCCACAATTAATGCAAGTCGTCATGCAGAGTCTCCGGGTCGGGTCGCAACAGCGCATGCGTGATTTGGTGGGGTTATTAGGCATGTCCAAGCATAAACTACCAATGATTTGTAAGGACATGCAGTTTTTGCCGGTCACTTTTCGGCATTTACCAGGTCATCATTGGTTTGGCGGTCATCAATATTGTCAGGCTGAAGCGGATGGCACCGGCACGACCATTCAATTGTGGAATGGGGTGCGTTTAAGTGTGCCCATTACAAAACGCGCTGTCGTGAAACAAATTCAGCGAGCGAAGTTCTTACAATTGCAATTGGCGGCGGATGATGCTTACTATCAACGATATTTGTATGGTGGTGCCATTGCTGGCAGTCAATTAGCAGATGAATTGGAATATGCTGGTTATCGGAATTTCAGCCAACGATTGAATCTGGAACAGTATGGCTTGCCAGTTGATGGGGATGATCTGGAAGGGTGGTTATTGGCTTATTTTGGCGGTCGTTGTAAGTCTGAGCAGGTTGTGTAATGTTGAATCCGGCTATCGTCTAATTGAAAGACACAGTTGATCGTTAGGGTTACACTAACAACAGTGGTCAATTCTCAAGGGTACTGGTTACCGAGACTGACCGCTATTTTTGTGTCGTAAAACAGTTAGGTTTAACGCCATCAGTGAAATTATTGAAAAGGTATCGACAGGTTACCGTGGTTTATTAGATAATAGGTATAACGAATACATAGATTGGAGCATTGCAAACTTGGATGAGACTAAATCAGTTGAACCACGGGTGGAAGTTAAGCCGGTTGTGGATGTGGTTCCTTACAATGTTGATTATGAAGAGGCTTTAGAAGCGAGCAGCCATGATGATGAGCTTATCTTTGAATATCCGACTGTTTATGTAATTACGGATAAGTCGGATAAGCCACGGCAAAATAGGTTACCAGCATTTACCGTTTATGTTGGTGAGACGAGCAATATTGGTCAACGGACGCGGCAACATCTAGATGATGATGCCAAAATCAGAGCAGATTGGAAAAAACTCAAAGATAGTCCGCATGCGGAAATGATGGTGGTTGGTGATCAGTATTTTAATAAGTCGCTAACTTTAGATATCGAAAACCGTTTGATGATGTACTTATTGAGTGTTGACCATATTCAGCATTTGAATAATCGGCGGACGAATCCCCAACGGAAGTATTTTATGTCGGATCAATTTGACCAGATTTTTGCTGGTGTCTGGGAGGCCTTGCGAGATAAGAAGCCGGAACTGTTCCCAGTGCAAAAAGATGTTGAAAATTCGGCCATCTTCAAAGCCTCACCCTTTCATTCACTCAATGAAAAGCAACTTGCGGGTAAAAATGAAATCTTTGATCGGGTTGAACAAGTCCTAACCCGTGCAAAGCAAGTGGATAATGAAAAGGCAGCGGTCATATTTATTGCAGGTCAAGCCGGAACGGGTAAAACCGTATTATTAAGCAACTTATTCAATGATTTGGTTAATAGTCAATTGACTGGTGATCGGGCGGTGACGTTGCTGATTAATCATAACGAACAGTTGACTGTGTACAAGCAGATTGCCCATAAGTTAGGGCTAGATCGCGATAATGAAGATATTGTTAGTAAACCGACCCACTTCATCAATGAACATAAAAAGCCAGGTTCAAAGAAGGCTGATGTTATTTTAGTCGATGAAGCGCATCTGCTATGGACTCAAGGTAAACAATCCTATCAAGGTAAAAATCAGTTGGATGATTTATTGAAGCTGGCAAAAGTGGTCATCATTGTTTTTGACAAGTATCAAATCCTGACGACTGAAGAGTATATGGACGATGAAGCGATTCGTGAACTAGAAGCGACTGCATCGCGTACCGGAAACACGATTACTTTGGAAGGTCAGGAACGAATGGATGCCAGCGCTGAGACGGTTGACTGGTTGCACCAATTAGCCATTAATCAACAATTGGATAAGATTCCGGACGATGAGCACTATGACTTAAAAGTAGCCCGCACACCGGATGAACTCTATCAAAAGATTAAGTATTTGGATCAAAAGAAAGGCAACGCACCTGCAAGTCTAGCCAGAATGTTGGCGACTTTCGATTGGAAGTTTGTTAAGGCTAAAAAGCTAGTCGATGGTGATACGTGGAATGTAAAGGTCGGCACTTGGGAGTTACCTTGGAACTTACAAGTGAAGGTTAAGTCACGGAAACAAAAAAAGAAGAATAAGACACTGGCTTGGGCTGAACAACCGCAAACCATTGGCGAGGTGGGGTCAACGTTTACCATTCAAGGGTTTGACTTGAACTATGCCGGCTTAATTATTGGCCCTTCGGTAACGTACCGGGATGGGAAAGTTGTCTTTAATCCCAGTGCGAGCATGAATGGTCATGCAACGAAACACCGAACTTGGAAAGGGAAGTCGATCTCAGTGGCAAAAGAGTTGTTACGCAATGAATTAAATGTTTTGCTGACGCGCGGTGTGCACGGCTTATATCTTTATGCCGTGGATGATGCGTTGCAACAGGCTTTATTGACTGCCGCTGGTACCAAACATATTCTGGAGGACTTATAGATGACCTATCAAGAAGTAGAACAAGCGTTGATTGCTTTTCGTGATAAAAAGGGTTGGCAAAAATATCATAATTTAAAGGATCTAGCCCTTTCTTTGAATTTGGAAGCCAGTGAAGTACTGGAGATTTTCCAATGGCAACCGAGCAATCATGACTTAAGTGATGAGGAACGCCAACATTTGGAAGAAGAGTTAGCAGATACGTTGATTTATGCATTTTATATGTGTGAAAAACTTCAGGTTGATCCGTTAGACATTGTTGCCAAGAAGATGAAGTTCAATCAAGGCTGACATTGGAAGACGGAAGATTAGCTTTGAAGGTTAACTAAACTAAGGGGATTTTTGTAAATGAAGAAGACATTGTTATTAGGGTCTGTTTGAAAACATCTTTTTTAGGTATAATCTTGGTAAAAACGAATTGAGGTCTTACCATGACAGTGCCTAAACGTTATGAACTTGAAGATGACCAGTGGGAACGCATTGCTTCACTATTTCCACCATAT
>NZ_BJDK01000028.1 GCF_005405105.1 Lactiplantibacillus dongliensis | reverse complement strand
CTAACGGGCATGTTGGACTACTGTGCCGTCAGACACGTGAGCGACAAGCCTCTGAATTTATTCAGGGGCAATTGACTCATATGGTAGCCAGGAAAGTAACGATGATTATCAACTAAAGCTGCTAGCTGTGCTGGTTCCATACGCAGGTCAATCACCGTGACCAAGTCATCACTGGCTAGGCCTAGTTTTCGTTTGGACACTTGTAACAGTGCCGCATACCATTTGTGGGTATCAGTTCGGCGCCAAACAGCATTGTTAGGAAACTTCTGCCAGAGAAATTCTAGGTCATTGTGATATTGGACAGCCACGGCTTGAATTAAGTGGCGGGCTTGTGCAGATTGAAACGGATCAGCACTAAAGGCTTGCTGGATAACGGCTTTTAGGGCGACGGTATAGGCTTCACGGACACGGGCGACAAATTCGCCGCTATTTTGTGGTTGTAGATGTAACGTATATGGTAACTGGGTTTCGGTATCGATTAGGGTAGTGGTGACTTGATTAGGCAATGTTACAGTAATTGTTAACTGAAAAGCCCCTGCTAATAAGGGCTGTTGCCGGATATAATGATCAGCCTGGTGTTGAAATCCAATGGCTTGTAGCTTTTCGGCATTGCCGCGTTGCTGCTTAAAAAGTTGTTGACTGATGGAATCCATATTGTCGTCCTCCAAAGTAAGCTTAGTACGTTTGGCACTAATTAAAATTGCTGTTTTGCCGGTGGGGTTCTAAAATACTGGAACACTGTGGGGCATTTTGAAACCAAAATCGGTCTTCAGGGCTGATCTTGGCTTTTAGGCCTGAGCCAAAACACACTCGCACTAAGGCCAACGACTTGGCTGAGTATCTTAGAAACTAATCTCTCAGCCCAAGTTATAGTTTAAACTGTTTATAAAATCGCTTAATTAACGCCGGACGGGCCAGCATTGGCTCAGTGGTGTCGTTTGACTTAGTTGAGTGCTCTACTCAGCTTAGTCAAAGCCCGGCTTATGAGACCGCACTTCGGCTCATAAACGTGGCCACCACGTTCCAGCCGATGCTGGCCCAACCAGAGTGGCACTTTAATCCAACTAGCACTAAACATCTCTTAGTGTAATTAAGTCCGCCAGTGAATGCAATTTGGTGGCTGAGTTGATTGACTTAAACTTGATTAATAAAAATCATTAACAGAAAGCAATTGATTATCACAGTGGGAATTCATGAGTTTATTAGTAAAATTGAACGCAATTATTTTGTTCTTCCTATAAAATTGTTACTTGAAAACGGATTTACAAAATTTTGAAAAGAGTAGTGGGGAAATAGTATGGCTGAGAAAAGTAATAAAATCACCTTAACGGCTTTAGTAATGATGATTTTTACCACCGTGTTTGGGTTTGCAAACGGGACGGTGGCCTTTTTCCTAATGGGGTATGCCTCAATTTGGTTTTACCTAGCAGCGGCGGTTTTGTTCTTTATTCCATTCGCCTTAATGTTGGCGGAATATGGGGCGGCGATTAAGTCGGACAGCAGTGGGATGTACAAGTGGTTGGAAGTGAGCGTGAATGCCCGGTTTGCTTTTATTGGGACTTTCATGTGGTTTGCATCGTATATCATTTGGATGGTATCAACTTCGGCGAAAGTCTGGATCCCGTTTACGACGACATTTTTTGGGAGTGACCAGACACAGAACTTCAGTTTCTTAGGGTTGAACGCCACGCAGACGATTGGCTTATTATCCTGTTTTTGGATGATTTTAGTCACGTTTGTGTCAATCAAAGGGGTCAAAGGCATTGTCCGGATTACTAACTTAGGCGGGATCGCGGTCACGAGTTTAAATGCGATTTTGTTAGTTGTTTCGGGGGTCATCTTGGCTTTGAATCATGGTCATTTTGCACAACCGTTAACTGACCTATTGGATTCACCGAACCCAAGTTATCAACATCCAGTTGGTCTGATGAGCTTTGCAGTATTCGCCATCTTTGCTTATGGTGGTTTGGAAGTCCTTGGTGGGATGGTCGATAAGACGAAGAATCCTGAGAAGACTTTTCCCCGCGGGATTATTATTGCGGCCGTGATCATTACATTAGGCTATGCGCTTGGCATCTTTTGCTGGGGCATGAGTACGAACTGGCAAGCCGTACTGGCTAATCCGTCAACCAACATGGGGAACATTAGTTATGTCATGATGCGGAACTTAGGGTATGTCCTCGGGAATGCATTGGGGTTAAGTAGGGCAACTAGTAATCTGATAGGGCTGTGGTTTGCTCGGTATACGGGTCTTGGTATGTTCTTAGCTTACAGTGGGGCGTTTTTCACCTTGACTTATTCACCATTAAAAACGTTGATTTTAGGGACGCCCAAATCACTGTGGCCACAGAAATTCACCCGGTTAAACAAGCAACAAATGCCAAGTTATGCGATGATTGTGCAATGTGCGATCGTCATTGTGATCATCCTCATGGCATCCTTTGCTACGGGTGACGCGTCAGCGTTTTACAATGTGTTGACTTTAATGTCGAATGTTTCAATGACATTGCCATATTTGTTCTTGCTCTATGCGTTTCCAAAGTTCAAGCATAATCACGATATTATCAAACCGTTTGAAGTTTATAAGTCACCACAGTGGACGACGATTATTAGTTGGGTCGTCTTCGTGGTTGTCTTAGGCGCGAATATTTTCACGTTACTGCAACCAATCTTGGTTGATGGAAAAGTGCAAAATACCATCTGGATGTTAGCGGGGCCAATTTTATTTGGTACTGCTGGGGCCATCTGGTATCAGGTTCGGGCCAAACACGTTTAAAAAACTGCTTGACAAAAGTAAGTGCCACTATCTATACTGAACCTATCTTATGAAATCGGAGTGACGTAATCATGACTAATAATTCTACGCAAATGATGATGTGCTGCCCATGTTGTGAATCTAACAACATGGCTATTTGCGTTGAATTACAAGCGTCACTAGTGCATCCAATTTAACGGTATTGAGCTCAAAACCATTATTATTGGAAACGCCTGCTTGGAATCTGACGAGATTCTAGGCAGGCGTTTTTTGTTTCCAGATTTCTAGGGATTAACTTAAAAAATAAAGGTAAAAGGGGCGAGAGTTTTGAAGAAAAGATCAGTGTTAGCAGTTATTTTTAGTTTAGTATTAGTAACGGTGTTGGCCGCTTGTGGTCAGCAGAGCGGGGCTAAGCATAGTAGCGGTAAGTATGCGAACAACCAAGTCTTGAACTTGTCGTACCCCACGACGTTAGATTCAATCGATATTTCTAATATGTCCGGTTATGGTAGTACTGGGAATGTCTTTGAAAGTTTGTATCGTTTAGGTAAGAACGGGAGTGTCACCCCGGGCTTAGCTAGTAAAACGACAGTTTCCAAAGATGGCAAGACGTATACGTTTACGATTCGCAATGCCAAGTGGAGTGATGGTTCCGCAATTACGGCGCAAGATTTTGTTTATTCTTGGAAACGCACGGTGACGCCAGCAACCAAATCACAATATGCGTATTTATTCTCCGGCGTTAAAAATGCCGATGCCATTGTTGCTGGTAAGCAAGCACCTAGTACGTTGGGTGTTAAAGCTCAGGGCAAGCACACTTTTGTTGTGACTTTATCAAAACCCATTACGTATTTTAAAAAGTTAATGACGTATCCCTTATTCGGACCAATCAGTGAAACGGCCGTTAAGAAGTGGGGCAACAAGTATGCGACTAAAGCGCAATATATGTTATATAGCGGGCCATTCAAATTAACCGGTTGGACCGGGACGAACAACAGTTGGTCATTTGTTAAGAATAATCAATATTGGGATAAAAAAGCGGTCCATTTGAGCAAGATTAACTATAGCGTGAATGCCAGCACCACGACCACGTTGAACTTATTCCAAGAGGGAAAGCTTGATTTAACGCAGTTGGCTAGTGAACAAGTTAAAAATATGAAATCGAATAAAGATTATACGACGTATCCATATTCGATTACCGCGTTCTTAGTCTATAACTTTAAGGACAGCCACAAGACGGTTCGTCAGGCGTTGAATAATCAGAAGATTCGCCAAGCAATCTCGTTATCAATCAATCGCCAATCATTAGTTAAAAATGTCATCGGTGATGCTTCAACCACGGCGAAAACTTTTGTTCCACAAGATTTAGCCACTGATCCAAAGAATGGTAAAGATTTTGCTGCCGAATCAACGGTGAAGAATTCAACGTCATATAAGCCGGCCTTAGCTAAGCGGTTGTGGCGTGAAGGACTCAAAGAAGTCGGCCTTAAAAAGTTAACAGTGCGGTTATTGACATCTAATGACGAGCCTAATAAGCCAATTTCGCAATACTTTAAAGGACAATTGGAAAAGAATCTGAGCGGCTTGACGATTGACATAGCCAATATTCCCGCCAAAGTTGCGTCAACGCGGGCTCAACAAGGGAATTTTGATCTTTACTTGAGCGGTTGGGGCGCCGACTTTAACGATCCAATTTCGCATTTGGCAATCATGACTGCTGGCAGTGGGTATAATTATGGTAAGTATAATAGTAGTCAATACAATACATTGGTGAAAAAAGCGCAAAATCAAGATGCCAATAATCCTCAGGCACGTTGGCAAGATATGCTGCAAGCGGAACGGGTGATTATGCAAGACCAAGGCATTACGCCGCTATATCAAACGGTATACTCGTTCTTGCAAAATCCCAAGGCCAAAGGGATTATCCATAATACTGCTGGAACTCAATGGAATTACAAGTATGCGTATATGGCCAAGTAAGGGGACTAACTTGGTTAATTATTTGAAACATGCTGATGGCTTAGTAACTTAATGAAGTTCGCTTGGGCTAGTTGGTATTGCCGCCTACCGGTTGGTTCCTAAAATGCTGGAACGCCATGGGCCATTTTGAAGCCAAAAACGCGGTCTTCAAAACTGACCTTGGCCTAAGTCCGAGTAGACCACTCGCACTAAGGCCAACGACACGGCTGAGCATTTTAGGAACCAACCTCTCGGCTAAATGACTAGACTGAAAACAATTAGTCGTTAATGACCTAATACCTGTTAGTTAACGCCGGGCGGGCCAGAATTGGCTCAGTGGTGTCGTTTATCTTGGTCGGTGATTTTTCCGACTTAGATAAAGCCCGGCTTGGAAGACCGTGCTTTGGCTTCCAAACGCGGCCACCACGTTCCAGCCAATTCTGGACCAACCAGAGTGGCAATTTATGACAACTAACACCAAGCAGTGAAAAAGACATCCAAGTCAAACGCAATATGCTGCGTTTGACTTGGATGTCTTTTGGGATTCATAACAAATGGGCAAACAAAAAAACTGAGCTAGCCGCAGCTAACTCAGTTCCAAACAGCGCTTATTTTAAGCTATTGTTTTCCATGATATCATCGATCAAACCGTAATCCTTGGCTTCTTGCGCCGTTAAGTAGTTATCACGTTCCGTATCGTGGTTTAACTTTTCAACTGATTGACCAGCATTGTTAGCTAAGATTTCATTGATCTTCTTACGAGTCTTCAAGATTTCTTCAGCCACAATTTCGATTTCAGTTTGTTGACCTTGAGCACCACCAGATGGTTGGTGAATCAAGATTTCAGAGTTAGGTAAAGCAAACCGCTTGCCCTTAGTCCCGGATGATGCCAAGACACTGGCCATAGAAGCTGCCATCCCCATGACAATCGTTTGAACATCAGATTTGATGAAGTTCATCGTGTCATAGATAGCTAAGCCGGCGGTAACGACCCCACCTGGTGAGTTGATATAGAGATAGATGTCCTTGTCAGAATCTTGGGCATCCAAGAAAAGTAACTGGGCAATGATGGCGTTGGCCATATTGTCTTCAATGGGACCTGATAACATGATGATGCGGTCCTTTAAAAGTCGTGAATAAATGTCATAAGCACGTTCGCCACGTGATGACTGTTCGATAACTGTCGGAACTGGATACATAACTTGTTAGCCTCCTAAAGTTTCAAAAGATGATTAGCTACTTGCTAATATAAATGTAGTTTACCGCTAAGGTCAGTAAAGGTCAAAAGAAAAACCTCAAAAACAAAATTCCGTTTTCAAAGTTAACGTGGTATACTTAGGTTTCTATCATATACGGCTTGAGATTGGGTGATCCCAATCTCTTTTTCTTGTCTTCATTTACCACGGATATAACTGAACTTTAGCGGTTTGACGGCGTATGCTAGAATGAAAGCGGTATGAGTTTGATGGGACGTTTAAATGAGCATACAAAAAAAGCTGAGATAATTATCTCAGCTAACTGATGCGCCCGGAGGGAATCGAACCCCCATTTCAAGAACCGGAATCTTACGTGCGATCCATTACACTACGGGCGCCTAAACAACATATTATAGTTTAGCGGATTATGGATAAAAACACAAGGGGTATTTGTAAATATTATTTGGGAGGGATTATTTATGGCAATCGGACCCGGTTTTCGCCAGCAACAACGGCAGACCCAAAAGCTCGCAATGACGCAACGCCTGCAACAGTCAATTCAAATGTTGCAGTTCAATGTTGAGGAATTACGCGACTTCTTGACCCAAAAGGCCTTAGAAAACCCATTGATTGATGTGGACACAAATTGGAATTCAAACCATACAAGTCTGAGTGCGGCGAAAAATGTCAGTGCACATGCAGACTTTATCGAACGTGTCTCAACGACGAATCAACATTCATTATTTGAATATTTATTAGATCAGATTCATTTAACCATGCGCGATACGAAGCTGCGAAAAATCGTGTTACATCTGATTGAATACGTTGATGTTAATGGTTATTTAAAAGTTGATGAGCAGCAAGTGATGACGGAGATGGGGGCGACCCCCATTGAGTTATTAGATGCCATTACCTTGTTACAACAACTTGATCCACCAGGCGTCGGGGCGCGTAGTCTGCAGGAAACGTTAATGCTGCAGACGGAGAGTGATGATACCGCGCCTAATTTAGCCTACATTATTTTAGAAGAGAACTTTGATAACTTGGTTAATCGACAGTGGGAACGGTTGGCTAAGCAGTATCAAGTGACCTTAGCGGATATTTCGAGTGTTTATGATTATGTCCGCACGCTGAGCCCAACTCCTGGGGCGGCGATTGGGCAAGAAACGACCGGCTATATCTTTCCAGACTTAGTCGTGACCAATCAACATGGACAGTTGGCGTTGAAGACGGCATCTATGGCGCAACCAGTCGTTAAGTTTCAAGCACATTATTATCAACAGATGAGTCGGCATACGGATCAGGAACTTACTGAGTACTTAAAAGAGAAAAAATCTGAATATGATTGGATTGCCAGCAGCTTGCAACAGCGCGAAGCGACCATCTTTCGGGTTGGCTCTGTAATTATTGAACGACAAGCGGCATTTTTCTTACAAACGACGACCGAATTAAGTCCGCTACTATTAAGAGATGTTGCACAGCAACTCCAAGTTCATGAATCGACGATTAGCCGCAGTATTAATGGAAAGTATATTCAAACCGACTTTGGGATGTTTGAACTTAAACGTTTCTTTACCAAGGCGGTCAGCAAACGTCCCGCAGATGGAAAATTAGTCTCCGCTGACAACGTTCAGCATCGAATTATTGACTTGATTAATCGCGAAAATAAAGAAAAACCGCTTTCAGACCAAAAAATTGTTCAGATTCTTAAGTCGGAAAAAGTCGAACTATCACGTCGGACGGTTGCTAAATATCGAGAGAATCTTAACATTCCGTCATCTTCTAAACGAAAACAGTATTTAAAAACCGAATAATAATAAAACTAATAGTTTATACCAGTCGGTTATAAGCTGTTACGTGTTATGATTTGCAACCACTCCATGAACCTGCTATAATTCATGTTGTGGTTAAGAGAGGTATGCAACAGAGATTTCGTAGTAAATTGTCGTTGTGTGCTTTGTTTTTTGAAGTCTTTGGGTCGTTATTCGACATAGCTGGACTGAATCCGTCCCACTAGAGAGCAGGTTGGATGCCATGCATTCGGATATTCAATGGATTGAGGCAATTGCCCCAGACATGGTTGAGTTACTAAGTCATCGTTACTTGGTATTGCGCACCATTAATTGGATGGCCCCAGTTGGACGACGGTTATTAGCTCAAACCTTAGATGTGAGCGAGCGGACCTTGCGAACCGAAACGGATACGTTACGGAAGTTAGATTTGATTGTGACTAATAAGGCGGGCATGCAGTTGACACAGCAAGGCAAAGATGTTTTGCTAGGACTGAGTCAATTCATGGATGAGTTGATGGGTATCCGTCAAAAGGAACGCCAGTTGGCCCAACGATTTAACATTAAACGTTGTATCATCGTTTCCGGTGATTCTGATCGCCAGTTAAAGGTGATTGGGTCAATGGGCGAAGAAGTCAACCAACTCTTACAGCAATTATTGCCAGAAGGTGATAGTATTATTGCGGTAATGGGGGGCCACACTATGGAACATGTGGCAAATAACTTAACTAACAAACTTGCTAGTAAACGTCAGTTGTTATTTGTTCCAGCACGCGGCGGCGTTGGTGAATCGGTTGCGATTCAAGCCAACACGATTGCGTCGCAAATGGCACAGCACACCGGTGGTAAATTCCGGTCGTTGTTCGTGCCCGAACAGGTCAGTGAACGAACGTATGAACCACTCCTTAAGGAACCAAGTATCCAAGAGGTGTTGGGGATTATTCGTCAAGCTAACGTGGTGATCCACAGCGTAGGCGATGCCGTTTCGATGGCACATCGTCGGAATATGTCTGAGGATCAGATCAAAGTTTTACAACAGCGACATGCGGTTGGCGAAGCTTTTGGTTATTTCTTTGATAGTGACGGCAACGTTGTCTATCGGATTCCGCGCATTGGTTTGCAGATCGGAGAACTGGCCAATATGGAGATTATACTCGCAGTTGCGGGTGGGGCTTCCAAAGCCACCGCGATTGAGGCGTATATGAAGATCGCACCCAAGCGGACGTGTTTAATCACGGACGAAGGTGCTGCTAACTTGATTTTAAAAAAGTAGTCTTCAGCTGTGAAGTCACTTTTTAAAATAAAAAATATTTTTATTTCCACAAGGAGGAAATTCTAGTATGTCTGTAAAAATTGGTATTAATGGTTTCGGACGTATCGGTCGTTTAGCATTCCGTCGTATCTTAGAACTTGGTGCAAAGTCAAGTGATATCGAAGTTGTTGCTATTAACGATTTAACTTCACCTGCATTGTTGGCTCATCTTTTGAAGTATGACTCAACTCATGGTACTTTGGACGCTGAAGTTTCAGCTACTGACGATTCAATCGTTGTTAACGGTAAGAAGTACCGTGTATATGCTGAACCTAAAGCTCAAAACATTCCTTGGGTTAAGAACGATGGTGTTGACTTCGTTCTCGAATGTACTGGTTTCTACACATCAAAAGAAAAGTCACAAGCCCATTTGGACGCCGGCGCAAAGCGTGTATTGATTTCTGCACCAGCTGGTTCAGACTTGAAGACCATCGTTTACAATGTTAACGATGACATCTTGACTGCTGATGACCGTATTGTTTCAGCTGGTTCATGTACTACTAACTGCCTTGCACCCCTTGCATTCTTTGAAAACAAAGAATTCGGCCTCAAGGTTGGTACTATGACCACTATCCATGCTTACACTTCAACTCAAATGTTGTTAGACGGCCCTGTACGTGGCGGTAACTTCCGTGGCGCACGTGCTGCCGGTGTAAACACTATTCCTCATTCAACTGGTGCTGCTAAAGCTCTTGGCTTAGTTATCCCAGAATTACAAGGTAAGTTACAAGGCCATGCACAACGTGTTGGTGTTGTTGACGGTTCATTAACTGAATTAGTTGCTATCTTAGACAAGAAAGTTACTGCTGACGAAGTTAACGCTGCTATCAAGAAGCATACTGAAGGTAACGAATCATTCGGTTACAACGCAGACGAAATTGTTTCATCTGATGTTATCGGTACTACTTTCGGTTCAATCTTCGATCCTACTCAAACAGAAGTTACTTCTGATGGTGAAAACCAATTAGTTAAGACTGTTGCTTGGTACGATAACGAATACGGCTTCACTTGCCAAATGGTACGTACTTTATTGAAGTTCGCTACTCTCTAATATAAATTAGTTTGTTAGAACTTTAAAACCGCATACGGTTTAAACGGCGGGGGGAGGCAAACTCTCCTTGCCGTTTTTTTATACGACTCGTAAATTCTAGGAGGATTTTAACATTGGCTAAATTAATCGTTTCAGATTTAGATGTTAAAGATAAAAAAGTTTTAATTCGTGTCGACTTTAATGTTCCTATTAAAGATGGCAAGATTGGTGACGACAACCGGATCGTCGCTGCTTTACCAACGATCAAATACGTTAGCGAACATGATGGGAAAGCTATCTTGTTCTCACATTTAGGTCGGATTAAGAGTGAAGACGATAAGAAGGGCTTGAGCTTACGTCCAGTTGCTGAACGTCTCTCAAACTTATTAAACAAGCCAGTTACCTTCGTACCAGTTACTGAAGGCGAACAACTTGAAACAGCCATCAACAACATGAATGACGGTGACGTCTTAGTTGTTGAAAACACTCGTTTCGAAGATGTTGTTAATGGCGAACAAGTTAAGCGCGAATCTGGTAACGACCCTGAATTGGGCAAGTACTGGGCTTCACTTGGTGATGTTTACGTTAACGATGCCTTTGGTACCGCTCACCGTGAACATGCTTCAAACGTTGGGATTGCCTCAAACATGGACAAGGTTGCCGCTGGTTTCTTAATGGAAAAGGAAATCAAGTTCTTAGGTAACGCTGTTGACAATCCAAAGCACCCATTCGTTGCTATCTTAGGTGGTGCCAAGGTTTCTGATAAGATCGGTGTTATCGATCATTTAATCGACAAAGCTGACAAGATTATCATCGGTGGTGGGATGACCTATACGTTCTATGCTGCTAAAGGCATGGGTATTGGTAACTCATTAGTTGAAAAAGATAAAATTGATTTAGCTAAGTCAATCATCGAAAAAGCTGGCGACAAGTTGGTCTTACCTAGTGACTCAGTTGTTGCTGAAAAGTTTGACAACGATGTTCCTAGCAAGATCGTTGACGGTTCAATTCCTGATGGCTACATGGCCTTAGATATCGGTCCTAAGTCTATCGAAGAATTCGAAGCTGTTTTACGCGATGCTAAGACGGTTGTTTGGAACGGACCAATGGGTGTCTTCGAAATGAGCAACTATGCTAAAGGGACCCTTGAAGTTGGTAAGTTCTTAGGGACTTTATCTGACGCAACGACCATCGTTGGTGGTGGGGACTCAACTGCCGCTGTTAAGCAACTTGGCGTTGGCGACAAGTTAACCCACATCTCAACTGGTGGTGGCGCTTCACTTGAATACCTTGAAGGTAAGACTTTACCTGGTATTGTTGCTATTTCTGAAAAATAATCTGTTCTCCGAAAGGAAGGTCTATCGTGCGTACACCTATTATTGCCGGTAACTGGAAAATGAACAAAACCGCTAGTGAAGCTTTAGCTTTCGTTAACGCGGTTAAGGATCAATTACCTGATCCTGCTAAAGTTGAATCAGTCGTTGCTGCTCCAGCCCTTTTCTTACAAGAAATGGTCGAAGCTGCTAAGGGTACTGATTTAAAGATTGCTGCTGAAAATGCTTATTTTGAAGATGCTGGGGCTTTTACTGGTGAAACTTCACCAGCTGCTTTAGCTGATTTAGGCGTTGACTATGTCATCATCGGCCATTCAGAACGTCGTGGCTACTTCCACGAAACTGATGAAGACATCAACAAGAAGGCACATGCTATTTTCAAGAACAACATGTTGCCAATCATCTGCTGTGGTGAAAGTCTTGAACAACGTGAAGCCGGCGAAGCCGAATCATGGGTTTCAGGCCAAATCAAAGCTGCTTTGAAGGGCTTATCAGCTGACCAAGTTAGCTCATTAGTACTTGCTTACGAACCAATCTGGGCCATCGGTACTGGTAAAACAGCGACTAGTGACCAAGCTGAAGAAATCTGTGCCGTTGTTCGTAAGACGGTTGCTGATCTTTATTCACAAACGGTTGCTGACAAAGTTCGTATTCAATACGGTGGTAGTGTAAAGCCTGCTAACGTTGTTGATTTGATGAGCAAAGCTGACATCGATGGTGGCTTAGTCGGTGGTGCTTCAATGCAACCAGATTCATTCTTAGAATTAGTTAACTACCAAAATAACTAATTTTCATTGCAAGTTCAGTCACAACTTTCTATAATAGGTTGTGAACCTATTACAAGCAAAATTAAGGAGAGAAATTAATGTCTATTATTACAGATATTTATGCTCGCGAAGTCTTGGACTCACGTGGCAACCCAACTGTTGAAGTTGAATTATATACGGAAACTGGCGCATTTGGCCGCGGTATCGTTCCTTCAGGTGCCTCAACTGGTGAACATGAAGCCGTTGAATTACGTGATGGCGATAAGAGCCGTTTCATGGGCAAAGGTGTTACTAAAGCCGTTGACAACGTAAACAAGTTGATTGCTAAAGAAATCGTCGGCTATGATGTTACTGACCAACGTGCTATTGATCAAGCAATGATCAAGTTGGACGGTACTCCTAACAAAGCTAAGTTAGGTGCTAACGCTATCTTGGGTGTTTCTATCGCCGCTGCACGTGCTGCGGCTGACGAACTTGAAATGCCATTATACAACTACCTTGGTGGTTTCAATGCGCACGTCTTACCAGCACCAATGATGAACGTTATCAATGGTGGCGCACATGCCAACAACGACGTTGACTTCCAAGAATTCATGATCATGCCTGTTGGCGCTTCTTCAGTTAAAGAAGCTGTCCGCATGGGTTCAGAAACTTTCCATAACTTGAAAGCTATCTTGAACGAACGCGGTTACTCAACTGCCGTTGGTGATGAAGGTGGTTTCGCTCCTGACTTGAAGAACAACGAAGAACCATTCGAAATCTTAATTGAAGCTATCGAACGTGCCGGCTACAAGCCAGGCAAAGATATCTCAATTGCCTTCGACTGTGCTGCTTCTGAATTCTACAACGAAGAAACTGGCAAGTACGACTTAAAGGGTGAAGGCGAAAATGGGAAATCATTTACTGCCGAAGAATTCGTTGACTTACTTGACAGCATCGTTGACAAGTACCCAATCATTTCCATCGAAGATCCTTTGGATGAAAACAACTGGGAAGATTGGCAAATGGCTACTGAAAAGCTTGGTAAAAAGGTTCAAATCGTTGGTGATGACTTGTTCGTTACTAACACTGACTACCTTGCTAAAGGGATCAAGATGGGCGTTGCCAACGCTATCTTAATCAAGGTTAACCAAATTGGTACTTTGACTGAAACTGTTGAAGCTATCGAAATGGCTAAACAAGCTGGCTACACTGCTATCGTTTCACATCGTTCTGGTGAAACTGAAGACACGACCATTGCTGACTTAGTTGTCGCAATGAACGCTGGCCAAATCAAGACTGGTTCAATGAGCCGTACTGAACGGATTGCTAAATACAATCAATTAATGCGGATCGAAGACCAACTTGAAAGCACTTCAGAATACAAGGGTCTTAACGGTTTCTATAACTTAAGTGAAGACGCTCGTAACACGATTGCTAGCAAGTAATCAGACGATTGCCGAAAAGAGTCACTCTTAGGAGTGGCTCTTTTTATGTGCAGTGAGTTCAGCTTTCTGAACTGAAACTCAAAAGAAAAAAGTTACCAGCTAACTGATAACTTGATGCTTGGCATGCACTGCCTAAACACGTTGGGGTCTAGGGGCTGTCTAATAGAACCACCTCTAGTCTAGGCCGTTTTGACGGTAATGTCAACGCTTACAATTAGTGAGCGGTTACACAAGCGCTGAGCTCGCAAGCGGGACGCGGTTTTAGCGTGATTGATTGAATTTTTTGATGAACTTATTTAGAATAACTATTGCTTTTTAGCATTAAAAAATATCAAAAAAATATATAAAAAATTTTTAACCGATTTAGTGAATAAGGAATGCCTAATTGACGGGGCTGACAACTTTTGCTCATTAATGCACTTGTAACGCGGTTTGCCTTAGCTCGTGAATATCGTTTGACTTATGGTTTAGCTAAGTTGTATGATGTGTTTGTCAACGAGGGAGATAACCTTTCGCCCAACTGACAGATGTCAAAAATATTGTAAATTTATATGACATAAGTTGAGTCAGAGAAGTCTGGTCGGCGCTGAGAGAGGTCCATTGGCATAATGGACTTAATTAATACGATTAATTGCAAGCGCTTACTAATTGAGGTATCCGATTTGACAACCTAAATCTAAGGAGTGCGACGTTGTCATGAGTAAAATTAAAGCAGCTACAGCCGGTTTAAAAGTTTTAGAAGCATGGGGTGTTAAAAACATTTATGGTTTACCTGGTGGGTCATTTGATTCCGGGATGCAAGCCATTTACGAACGCAGAGATACCTTACATTATGTCCAAGTTCGCCATGAAGAAGCGGGCGCGATTGCCGCTTCCGCTGAAGCTAAGTTAACTGGTAAAGTCGGAGTTACCTTTGGGTCAGCTGGCCCTGGTGCGGTTCATTTGTTAAATGGGTTATACGATGCCAAGCATGATCACACCCCAGTGGTTGCGATCATCGCCCAAGTCCCAACTAAACGGATGAACGTGGACTTCTTCCAAGCTATCGATGAGGAACCAATCTTTGACGATGTTTCAGTTTGGAATCGGACTGCGATGACTGCGGAATCAATCCCACAAATGTATGATGAAGCGATTCGCCAAGCATACAAGCATAACGGGGTTGCTGTTGTCACGGTGCCAAAAGACTTAGGTTGGACTGAGATTGAAGATAAGTTCCAACCAACGGCTAACTTATATCAACAACCAATCATGCCAGAACCAGATCCAAAGCGGATTGACGAAGCTTGGGACTTAATCAAGAACGCCAAAGCCCCATTAATCTACTTCGGGATTGGTGCTAAGCATGCTAGCAAAGAATTGAAAGCGGTATCGGAAAAGTTCCATATGCCAATGATTTCTTCGGTTTTAGCGAAGGGCATTGTGGAAGATGAATATGAAAATTACTTAGGTTCAACTGGTCGGGTTGCCCCTAAGCCTGGGGTTGAAGCTGGCTTTGCCAATGACTTGATTCTCTGGGTCGGCAATGATGTGCCATTCAGTATCTTCTTGATCAACCCACGGGCCAAAGTCATTCAAATTGATATTGACAGTGAAAAGCTCGGCAAGCGTCATCATGTTGATGTGGCCATCTTAGCGGATGCTAAGAAAGCCTTAAAAGCGTTAGCTGACAAGGGGACTGAATTACCTGAATCTGATTTCTACAAAGCGTCATTGTTGAACCGTAAGAATTGGCGCGATTGGCAAGATAGCTTTGCTAATGATGACAGTCAACCACTTCGTCCAGAACCAGTCTTTGATCAAATTAACAAGTTAGCTAGTGATCGGGCCGTCTTCGGGGTTGATGTTGGGAATGTTAACATTAACTTTATGCGCTTGATCAACTTACATGGTGATCAAAAGTGGACCACTTCTGGCCAATATGCAACGATGGGTTATGGGATGTCCGCTGCGATTGCCGCTAAGACTTATTACCCAGACCGCGATGTTTATAGTTTGAGTGGTGACGGTGGTTTCGCGATGCTTTGCGAAGAACTCTTAACTGAAGTGAAATACAACTTGCACATCATTAACTTCGTCTTCAGTAACGAAACGTTAGGCTTCATTGAAGCTGAACAGACTGATGACAGCAAGCAACCATTGTCAGGGGTTGATTTGATCGATACCGACTGGGCTAAAGTTGGTGAAGGTATGGGCGCAGTTGGCTTCACTGTTCGTACCTTAGATGACTTAAAGGATGCCTTGGCTAAAGCACAAGCAACTGACAAGCCAGTCTTGATCGATGTTAAGTTGACTCACGAGATGCCATTTACGACGGAACACATGGCTTTGGAAACCAACAAGTGGACGACTCAAGCCGATGTTGATGCCTTTACTAAGAAGTATCAAACTAAGGGCTTGCACCCATACAGCTACTTCTTGGACCAAGTCACTAAATAAATTGTGGATGTAAATTAATTAGCAACGCTACTCGCAACTTGAGTGGCGTTGTTTTTTTGTTAGTTGAGTTTAGTGAAAATGGTCGTTGCGGTTGGGTTGGATTGACACTGAACGGGGACAATTATGATTAAGTTAACCAAAATCCCAACTAGTATTAATTTGAGGACAACTGCCGTCAGAGTTTGAATGTCGTGGTAAAATAAGCATACGAGCATTTAAAGGGGAAATTTAGAATGGATTATTTCCAACATCAACTTAATCAATGGGCGGACTGGCAAGCTGTCCAGACGTCAACGACGAGTTTCGAACCATTGATTCGGCAAATCTATGCCAGTGAAAATGAGCCATTTAAGGCCTTGGAACCAGTTAAGAGTGACTTTGCAGCCGTCTTTCAAGCCGGTGGATTAGATGTGGCCATCTTTCCGCCAGCTAATGTGGCGCCCAATACGCGGGATCGCTATCAAACGGAACGGTTTAGTTTAACCCGATTACAACGGTTGTCAGTGGCGGCACCGACTTTAAAACACGCGGGCTTTATCTTTGACGCCTATCAGTTTTATTACGTCATCTATCAGCCACTATTGGGGGTGCCACTGACTAACTTTAAGACAACGGCTAAGCCATTGGCGAAACAAACGTTAGGTCGTCAAATTGGTCAGGCGTTGTTGCAGCTCAATCTTGATGTGACCAGTTTTAATCAGGTCGATCAAGCAGCGGTCAGCAACCACGCTGATTGGGGCCAACTTGGACCGGATTTTGTCGCAGAACGAACGGCGTACTTAGCGGCGCATCCAGTCGTCCCTAATCAATTGGTACACGGTCATTTGACAGGTGATAATATTATTGTGACGACTGGCCAAGTTGGGTTCCGGCATTTTCAAACAGCGATTCAAGCACCGAAGGCCGTTGAACTAGTGCCATTGGTTTTATCAGCGTTTGCATGTGATCCTGACTTTGTGGCCGGGTTGCAGGCCGCTTTAGGGCGTGCTGATCTAGTCGCTGACTTGATGTTAGGGTTACTATGGCGGGCGGATGGACCGAAGTGGATTAAGCAGTTGTTGGGCACCACGCCGGCAACGTTAGCCGCACTGCAGTCGGTTTTGACAGCGCAACTCAATGGAAAGTGAGGGTCTAGGTTGAAAGTGAAACATCAACCCATTAAGCGACATCTAGATCTGACCCGATTTAATGAAATCGGGCGGGGCTTGCTGGTTGGACTCATGGCCGGTGTCGTGGTTAGTATTTTTCGGTATTGTATTGAACGTGGGCTGACC
Organism: Lactiplantibacillus dongliensis; assembly: GCF_005405105.1. GTDB lineage: Bacteria > Bacillota > Bacilli > Lactobacillales > Lactobacillaceae > Lactiplantibacillus > Lactiplantibacillus dongliensis. Next base: position 32,346 of record NZ_BJDK01000028.1, on the reverse strand, counting down.
TTGGTACAATGGGTCTACAGCCAGATTAACGGGACCCCTTGGCTGGTCCTCCCGTGGATTGGTCTAAGCTTACTAGTCGCCTTTTTAGTCGGTCTCCTGGTTAAGCAGACGCCAGATATTAAAGGCTCAGGAATTCCGCAAGTTGAAGGTCAATTAGCGGGTGAACTCGATTATCGATGGTGGCCGGTTTTATGGAAGAAGTTTGTTGGCGGCATTTTAGGCATTGGTTCCGGACTATTTCTTGGTCGGGAAGGGCCGTCGATTCAGTTAGGCGCCACAATTGGTCAAGGCTTTGCCGAAACCACGCATCAGACCGGGGCGGATCGACGCTCGTTGATTGCTGGTGGCGCGGCCGCCGGGTTGTCAGCGGCGTTTAATGCGCCAATCGCCAGTACGTTATTTGTGTTAGAGGAAGTTTATCATAATTTTTCACCGATTATTTGGACCACGGCGTTGGCCAGTGCGATCGCTAGCAATTTTATTTCTTTGAATTTCTTTGGTTTAGTCCCAGTGCTGCACATTCCATATGCGCAGACGTTGCCGTTAACCCAATATGGTAATCTGATTGGGTTAGGAGTGTTCTTAGGCATTCTGGGATACCTATATCAAAATGTGACGTTGACGATGCCGAATTGGTACGCTAAGTTACGGTTGCCGAGCTGGTTTAATGGCGTGGTACCGTTTATGTTAGTGATTCCGATTGGATTATGGTGGCCACAATTTCTCGGTGGCGGGAATGCCGTTATCTTGAACTTGGCCAAGTTACCGCCGATTTTAACGGCTTTGATTGGTATTTTCGTGTTACGGTTTGTCTTTTCAACGGTGTCGTATGGGTCAGGGTTGCCAGGGGGCATTTTCTTACCGATTCTGTCACTGGGTGCAATCTTGGGCGCCATTTATGCCCAAGCGGCCGTTGCCTTAGGGTGGATGCCAGCGCAGTATGTGACGAACTTTATCATTATTGCGATGGCTGGTTACTTTGCGGGGATTGGGAAAGCCCCGTTTACAGCAATTTTACTCATTACCGAAATGGTTGGGACCTTGCAGCATTTGATGCCATTAGCAGTGGTGTCTTTGACTGCTTATCTGGTCGTTGATCTTTTAGGTGGGGCCCCGATCTATGAAGCCTTGTTAGAAAAGCTGACTCAACCGCAACGTCGTGAATATTGTGGTGTTCAGGATCGATTGGAAGTGCCGATCTTTGAAGGCGCCGTGATTGAAGGCCATCAAGTGCGTGATTTTCAATGGCCGAAAGAATCATTGTTGATTGCGATTCGTCGGGGAGAACGGCAAGTGATTCCGCATGGAGATACGTTAATGCGGGCCGGGGATACCTTAATTATCTTAACGGATCGTAATAATCGGGCTTGGGTACGTCGGCAAATTGACCAGTTAACCGCTACCACACCAGCACCGGCTTTAGAAAAGAAGTAATTCAGCACTGGACTGGAAAAGTAAGCCCAAATATGTTAAATTGTTATAGACATAGCGGACTCTTTAGGAGGACATTTTTTTGTATAATACATTAATGACGATAATTTTAATCGTTTCCATCATCATTATCGTGGCGGTAATGATGCAACCATCTAAGACAAATGATGCCATGTCTTCATTGACCGGTGGGGCTGACGACTTGTTCGCCAAGCAAAAGCCTCGTGGTTTTGAAGCCTTCATGCAAAAAGTGACCGTCGTACTCGGAATTATTTTCTTTGTCGTCGCGCTCGCTTTAGCTTGGTATTCATCGAAGTAACCGACCGTCCTCCTGTGATTTCAGGAGGCTTTTTTTTAAGGCAGGTGTTTAAGAATGCTCAAACAGCCAGAACCTTTTTTCTTTGAACATGGTGATCAAGTAGTCATCTTGTTACACGCGTATTCGGGGAGCGCTAACGACGTCCGCATGTTAGCTCGAGTTTTAGAACGGGCTAATTATAGTGTCTATGCCCCACAATTTACGGGGCATGCCACGGGGGACCCGCGTGATATTGTCACGCAAGGGTCACCAGCTAAGTGGTGGGAAGATACGCAACGGGCAATATCATTTGTACGCCAAAAAGGCTATACTAAAGTTAGTATTTTCGGCTTGTCTTTGGGTGGCTTATTTGCCACGTTGGCCTTGGCTGATGATCCTGAACTATTGGGTGGTGGCATCTTTAGTTCGCCAGTTTTACCAACGGCAACCACGGCAGTTGCGGCGATGTTTATCCAACGTAGCCGGCAGTTGCTGACTCGTCAACACTTAGATGCAGCGGCCCAAGCCCCAATCATTGCAGCCTTAAAGCCCGCGGTGGCTGCACAGTTAACGGCGGTTGGCCAATTTACCAGGACGGTGATTCAACCCCAATTAGCACACTTGACGCGCCCGTACTTTATTGCGCAGGGTGGTCAAGATGAGTTGATCGATGCTACGGGAGCCGCGCGTTTACGGGACCAGTTGCAGACGCAAGGGCTACCGGTTGATTATCATTGGTATCCGACGGCTGGCCATGTCTTAACGGTTAATGCGGCCCACCATCAATTAGAGCAGGCGGTCTTAACCTATTTAAAAACGATTTATAAATAAACTATTAAAAATGAGGTAAATAATGTCAGAATCTAACTTACAAGAACAAATTCTTACTTTCTTGCAAAGTCATCCCGACCGTAGTTACAGTGTGGAACGGTTAAGCGATGAATTGCATTTTACAGGATCAACCGCGTTCACCTTTTTAGTCAAAGAATTGGCTAATATGGAACGGAAAAAATTAGTCACTACTGATGATCATGACCAATTCAAAATTGTGCAAGAAACGAAATTAGTCGATGGCTCTTTCCATGGCAATGACAAGGGCTTTGGTTTCGTGCGCTATGATCCCGATTTGCCAGATATCTACATTAACCCGGATAATACGATGTTCGCGTTTACTGGTGATGACGTGCAAGTTGAAATCATTCGCCCAGCTCGGCCCGGTTCCGACCGCGGTCCTGAAGGTAAAATCGTCAGCATTACGCAACGGAACTATTCTCAAATCGTCGGCGCGTTTGTGCCTAGCCATGAGAATCCTGGTTTCATTGGTAAAGTTGAGATCAAAGAAAAGAAACTTTCTAAATATGAATTATTAATTACTGACCAAGGCATTCACCCCACTGAAGGGGAAGTTATCATTGCCGAAGTATCGGCATATCCAGATGCTCAAAATCCAACGCGAATTGTTGGGATTGCTAAGCAAGTTATCGGGAGTGTTGATGATCCTGGGATGGACGTCTTACAAGTGGTTTACCAACATGAAGTGCCCTCAGTCTTCCCAGAAGAAGTCACCGATGAAGCTAATCGCATTCCGGATTATGTCACGGAAGAAGATAAAAAGGGTCGCGTGGATATTACCGATCAACCATTGGTCACCATTGATGGCGCTGAATCGAAAGACTTGGATGATGCCGTTGTGGCTTGGCGCTTACCGAATGGTAACTTCCATTTAGGGGTGCATATCGCTGATGTGAGCCATTACGTCACTGAAAACTCGGAATTAGACCGCGAAGCATTCAAACGTGGGACGTCCGTTTATTTAACTGACCGGGTCATTCCAATGTTGCCACGGCGTTTATCGAACGGCATTTGTTCTTTGAATCCTGATGTTGAACGGTTGGCCATGAGTTGTGAAATGGAAATTGACCAAGAAGGCCATATCGTCAATCATAAGATCTTCCAAAGTGTGATTAAGTCACATGCGCGGATGACTTACGATGCCGTTAACCAAATCTTGGAAGCTCACGATCCTAAGACCCGTGAAAAATATGCCGATTTAGTTGATATGTTTGATGCGATGGGCGACTTACATCGGATTCTTTATAAGAACCGTCGTCATCGTGGGGCCATTGATTTTGATGATAATGAAGCTAAGATTATCGTTGATGAAACTGGTCATCCCATCGATATCCAATTACGGGTACGTGGGTTAGCTGAACGGATGATTGAAAGCTTTATGTTAGCGGCTAACGAAACGGTCGCCAAGCATTATAGTCTACTCAAAGTGCCATTCATCTATCGGGTGCATGAAACCCCGGATGCTGATCGGATGTTGAGCTTCTTCGAATTTGTCACGACTTTTGGCGTTAATGTCACGGGTTCTTCCAAAGATGTTAAGCCAAAGATGTTACAGGATGTTTTGAAGAAGGTTGCCGGTAAACCAGAAGAAGCTATGGTTTCAGTGATGATGCTGCGGAGTATGAAGCAAGCGCGGTACGCTGATGAATCCTTAGGTCACTTTGGGTTGGCGGCACAATACTACACCCACTTTACGTCACCAATTCGGCGCTACCCGGATATGATGGTTCATCGTTTGATTCGTCATTATGCCGAAAACGGTACGGGCGAAGCAGCCCGGGCGAAGTATCGGGATAACTTGCCAAACATTGCGGAAACGACTTCTGACAATGAACGGCGGGGGATTGCCACCGAACGGGACGTTGATTCAATGAAGAAAGCCGAATACATGGCGGATCATGTTGGCGAGAAGTTTGACGCGGTGATTGATTCGGTCATGAAGTTTGGGTTATTCGTTGAATTGGAAAATACGGTCGAAGGCCTCGTGCATATCAGTGTGATGGACGATGACTATTACGAATATGTTGAAAAACAACTCGCTTTAGTTGGTCGGAAGACCCATCGGACCTTTAGAATTGGGCAACCGGTTAAAGTCCAATTAATGCGGGTCGATAAAGATCAGCGTGAAGTGGACTTTAAGTTGTTAAATCCTGAAGAAGCGCCGAAGACCGACTTATTACCAAAGCGGGAACATCACGATAATTATCGTGGCAATAACCGGCGTGGCGGCAATGGCAACTATCATCGTAACGGTGGCAACAATAATCGGAATGGTAATAGTGGCAACAACCGCAATGGTAACGGTGGCGGTAATCGCAATAGTAATGGCGGTTATCGTGGTAACAATAACCATCGCAGTACAACTAATTCTAATAATCGGAACCACAATAGTAACAATAACCACAGTAGTCAAAATCGTCGGTCCAGCAACGATAACCGGCGTTAATTTAAGTAAACGTTAGGGGATGTGCGGCAATGGCCAAACAACACGGTAAACATCCAGATACCGCCCTCGCGCAAAACCGGAAGGCGCGGCATGACTATGCCGTTGAGGATACCTATGAAGCGGGGATTGCTTTGACGGGGACTGAGATTAAGTCTGTCCGTGATCGTCGTGTTAACTTGAAGGATGGGTATGTTCAGATTCGTAATGGCGAAGCTTTTATGATGAATGTGCATATCAGTCCCTTTATGGAAGGTAACCGATTCAACGTTGACCCATTACGAAACCGGAAGTTATTACTTCACAAAAAAGAAATTCGCAAGATCGGCGATGCAACGACAACCAAAGGGGTCACGATTATTCCTTTGAAGATGTATCTAAAGCATGGTTTTGCAAAAGTCTTAATCGGGGTCGCTCATGGGAAACGTGAATACGACAAACGGCAAGATATTAAAAAGCGCGAACAACAACGTCAAATTGATCGCGTGATGAAACATTATTAATGATCGTTTGACTGAAGCATTCAAGACTTGTTAGTCTTGGATGCTTTTTTATTTTGTGGTTAAGTAACGCATTAAGCTATTTCTAGTGTTAGTTGAACTGAATTTGCCACTCTGGTTGGTCCAGAATCGGCTGAAACGTGGTGGCCACGTTTGCGAGCCGAAGGGCGGTCTCACATTTTAGGGTCCAACCGGCAGGCAGCAATTTTAACTAACACCAAGCGTAGGCCAATAAATAATTAACTTGCTTAAAATGTCGGCAGCAGATTTAAGTTAATCACGGTGTCAAGCGGTCACCTGGTAACCGTAAATCCCAAAACTTAAAAGACGTAAATTAAGCAGCTTTTCCTCGTTTTCTTCGTTCACTGACTAGATCTACTTAAGAAAGTTAAGTAAACTCAAAATGATACCGCCATCATTAAAACGAAATTAGAAAATAATTATAATTTAGGTTGGTGTGATTTCATAATCTATGTTATATTTTATGACATACCGTTGAGGTAGAATGAATTAGGAGGTCTCATCATGAAGAAATGGCAAGTTGCTGTTGTCATGGTATTGGCGGCACTGGGCAGTTGGTTCTCACTTGGAGCCACTGCGCATGCGCAGACATATACCATCGCGACGGACACCACGTTTGCCCCGTTTGAATTCCAGGCTAAGGGTGGTAAATATAAAGGTATTGATATTGATATTTTAAATGCGATTGCTAAAAAAGAAAACATCAATTATAAATTAAAAGCAATCAGTTTTGGGGCCGCCGTCCAGCAATTGAGTGCTAATCAAGTTGATGGGGTCATTGCCGGCATGAATGTGACACCAGAACGGCAAAAGACGTTTGATTTTTCTAAAGCTTACTATACATCCGGGGTCGTCATGGCCGTTGCTAAGGATAGTAAGGTCAAAACGTTCAAAGATTTGAAAGGGAAGACCGTGGCTTTGAAGACCGGGACAGCCGGGGCAACTTATGCGAAGTCGATTGAAAGCAAGTATGGATTCAAGATTAAGTATTTCAACGACTCGAATAACATGTACAACGATGTTAAAGTTGGTAATTCCGCCGCTTGTTTTGAAGATTATCCGGTTATGTCTTATGGGATTAAAAACGGGATTGCGTTAAAGATTGTATCAAAACAATATGAAGCCGGTGACTATGGTTTTGCCGTTAAAAAGGGCAAAAATGCTGCGTTGTTAAAGAAATTTAACGCCGGGTTAGCCGCAATCAAAGCGGATGGTACTTATAAGAAAATTATTGATAAATATTTACATTCTAGTGAAGCATCCTTAACTGGTGAAACGGCCAGCAGCCGAACTTTTATCGGCCTCTTTACGCAAAACTTAGGGACAATCGGTAATGGGTTATGGATGACGCTGGAATTAACGGTTATTTCCATTATTTTAGCGACCGTTATGGGTGTGATTCTAGGGGTCTTAGGTGTGATGCCTGGTAAAATCGGTCCCGCTATTTCTAGCACGATTATTTATATTTTCCGGGGGATGCCGTTAATGGTTTTGGCGTTCTTCATCTACATCGGGTTCCCTGATTTAATCGGGCATGGCTTCAAGATTCCGGCGTTTATTGCCGGGATGATTACCTTAATGCTGAACGAAGGGGCGTATACCGGGGCCTTTGTTAAAGGGGGCTTTAAAGCCGTCGATGATGGTCAGATGGAAGCTGCACGTTCATTAGGGTTACCATACTGGACGGCAATGCGTAAAGTCATCATGCCACAAGGAATTCGGATCATGATTCCTTCATTTATCAACCAGTTCATCATTACCTTGAAGGATACGTCAATCTTGTCAGTTATCGGGATCGTTGAATTAACACAAACTGGGACATTGATCATTGCGCGGAACTTTGAAGGGTTCAAGATTTGGTTAATGATTGCGATTATTTACTTGATTTTGATTACCTTATTGACTTGGTTATCTAATTGGGTTCAAAGGAGGATGAACTAAACATGGCAAAAGTTGTGGTTAAAGATTTACACAAAAGTTATGGCGACAATGAAGTTCTAAAAGGCTTGAATCTTGAAGTTGAAGATAACGAAGTCGTTTGCATGATTGGGCCATCCGGTTCCGGGAAGAGTACCTTTTTACGGTGCTTGAACGACTTGGAATTACCAACACAAGGCCAAGTTATTATTAGTGGTTATGATTTATCGGATAAGGGCACGAATATCAACTTAGTGCGTGAAAATATTGGCATGGTCTTCCAACATTTCAATCTATTCCCGCATTTATCCGTCCTACAAAATATCACGTTAGCACCGATTCAGCTCAAGAAGGCATCTAAAGCCGAAGCTGAAAAGACGGCGCGTCATTTGTTGGATGTTGTGGGGTTAGCGGATAAGGTCGATGCGATGCCGAAATCCTTATCTGGTGGGCAAAAGCAACGGGTCGCGATTGCTCGGGCTTTAGCGATGAATCCCAAGATCATGTTGTTTGATGAACCAACATCAGCGCTTGATCCTGAGATGGTCGGCGATGTCTTGGATGTCATGAAGCGCTTAGCGGCCGATGGGATGACCATGATCGTGGTTACCCATGAAATGGGGTTTGCTAAAGAAGTGGCTGATCGGGTCGTCTTTATGGCCGATGGGCTGATTCAAGAAAGTGGCAAGCCGGATGATGTCTTTGACCATCCAAAGAGTCCGCGGTTACAAGATTTCTTGAATAAAGTGATTAATGTGTAAATGCAGGTAATCCAAAAATGAGTTAAGTTCGATGACTTAGCTCATTTTTTTGTGGGGTATAATAGGTGTTAGATTAGTCATCAAATGCTTGCCGGATAAGGGTGCAACGAAACATTGCGCCCTACTTTTAGTCGGTGCAATGAATTCGGGCGGGCATTGGGGTTTCGAATGAAACGGGGGACTGGTACAGTGAAACTGTCAGTTGGAAAAAATATCAAGGCACAGCGCACACAACGGGGATGGTCACAACAAGACTTGGCGACGCATCTTTTAATGACACGACAAACAATTTCGAAGTGGGAGTTAGGTCGCAGCTATCCAGACCTAGAAAGCTTAGTTCAGCTAAGTCAGTTATTTGGCGTTACGACAGACCAGTTATTAGGATTAACGTCGCCTCAGCCGAAACGGTCATTCTTTAGTGTACTGTTCCATAAGGGGAGTCAGCAGCAGATGAATGCAATGAAATGGTATGCCAGCGGTCATGACCGCGCCGAGGTCGCCTTGGGGTTAATTGCCGATTTAGTTGCCAATCTCGATGACCAACACGATCAGCCATTACGGCAGTTATTGGCGTCTTATTATACAGAATTAATTGATCAGCGATCTGGATCGAATTTGTACGTCATTACACGGATCGGGATTGGCGTGTCAAAGTGCCTGCAGCAAAATGAAATCATGTTGGACGAGGACAATGAACGGCGGCTTAAAGCGTTGCTGGCGTTAAACAACGTGCATTACATGTAAAGGTATCTGAGTCAATGAAGTTAAACCAGCGCTTAAACCAACCGCAACGGCTTGTCACGTCAACGACCAGTCATCAAAAAAAGTCACCCACCATTGTGAGTGACTTTTTGATTACTTCGGTAATGGTAATTTTGCATGCGGATGTAACGTATAGTTACTTTCACCAAAAGTAACGTTGTAGCCGCTTTTCGGTAGTCGCGACTGTTCGCGATTAGTCGGCTTTTGCCAATGATCTAAGATGGCGGCGATACAAATACAGAGTGGCTCCGTATTTTCATCAGTAATTGCTAATTCAAAGGCTTCGCCATTTGAGGTGACGACTGGCCGCATCGTCATGACGAGTTCCGTGCCGTGGTAGATTCGGTAGCTTTCAGAATTAAGGCTGCCCATAATAATCCAGCGGAGCTTGCGCACGAAAATCATTTCATGCCAAAAGCCAAGCGTCTTGCTAATCGAGCCGACGTTTTGGCGATTGTAATACAAATCAAACTTCGGCAAAAGGCCGAGTGAGGTTTGTTTAATTTCGGCAAGCAGTTCGCCATGAATGGCGTAGAGGCTTAAAGCGTCTTGGCGGCGCCCCCAGCGGCCAACGAGCAGGTAGTGTGATTGGTTATGACCATCGCGGACGATGCGAGCGCCTTTAGCGAAGCTGTTGCGGCTGAAATATAATTTACGCATTTCAAACCCTCATTTCCCGGTAAGCTATTGTTGCGCGAGTACTTCCAAAATGGCCTTACCAACGCCATCGTTAACGTTTGTATCCGCTAAATGATTAGCCAATTGTTTAACTTCAACGGAAGCATTACCCATGGCGTAGCTGGTCCCAGCTAATTTGAGCATGGAGACGTCGTTGTTGTTATCACCAATCGCCATCACGTCACTCATCGGCGTATGCAACATGTTGGCATAGCGTTCGACGGCAATGCCTTTTTGCGCATTGATATTGTTGATTTCAATGTTTGACCGTGATGAAGATGTAATCTTGATGGACGAATGCTTAGCCAGCAGTTCATCTGAAAGCGGCTGTAGTTTTTTGGGTCCAGCTTGGCTAAAAGCGATAATCTTCATAATGTGCTTTTTAGGATCGTTCAGCAGGTCACTGTAATCGTCGACGTAGTTAATATCCATCAATTCCAAGCGCGCGGACGCTAACGAAATCGCAATTTTAAAGGATGTATCGGGATTAAGATTGGTTAATAAGTAGGCAATTTCTTCAATGCGTTTAACTTTGTTGTTAGAGTAAACCCCATCGGTACCCACGACTTCGAAGTAGTAGCCTTGCGACGTTAGGGTGTGGAAGATTGCCCGTGAGACGGTCTTCGTAATTGGAACCATATCCAACATCTTACCGGAGGCGTCATACACCTCGGCACCGTTCAAGGTAATTAGGGGCGCCGTGATTCCTTGCGCGGCAATCAACGGTTGGGCTTCGGAATAACGGCGGCCAGTTGAAACGATGAAATGCACGCCTTGTTGCTGGGCTTTTAAAATGGCCTGGGCGTTGAAGTCAGAAACCGTCATTTCATTATTCAACAAGGTCCCATCCATGTCAGAAGCAATAATCGAAATCATGATGTCACATCCTTAGTTGTCTTAATAAAACCATTTTAACATGTTTGTCAGCTAATTCAGAATTATTATCATTACTGGTTTTGAGTATGCTACAATAAATCAAGAGGTGTTAAGGATGAAAGCGTTTATTCATACTGATTGGTGGGACGTGCTGGAACCCGAATTCGAACAGCCCTATTACCAGCAATTACATGCTTTTTTAAAATCTGAATATCGGACTAAAAATATCCATCCCGATATGTATCACATTTTTCAGGCCTTTGAATGGACGCCGTTTGCTGATACGAAGGTTGTGATTTTAGGTCAAGATCCGTATCATGGGCCCAATCAGGCGCATGGTCTCAGTTTTTCGGTGATGCCCGGGGTCCAAGTCCCGCCGTCACTCGTCAACATTTATAAGGAATTACAGGATGATGTCGGCTGTACGCCCGTTAACCATGGTTATCTGGAAGCTTGGGCTAAGCAAGGGGTCTTGTTGCTCAACTCCGTTTTGACCGTTCAAAATGGGGTGGCCTTTTCACATGCTGGCAAAGGTTGGGAACGGTTGACCGATGTTGCCATCCAACGGTTATCAGCGCGGCCAACGCCAGTGGTCTTTATCTTGTGGGGCAAAGCTGCCCGTTCTAAGATCAAGCTGATTGATACCAAGACGAATGTGGTTTTACAAGCCCCACATCCTAGTCCGTTATCAGCTTATCGCGGTTTCTTTGGCTCCAAACCATTTTCCAAGACCAACATTGCCTTAGAATCTTTTGGCGAACAACCGATTAATTGGCAGCTTCCAGAACACGTTAGTCTCAAAAATTAATTTAACTTTATTGGAGGGTCATCAACATGGATTTATTTACAGCATTAGCACAGAAAATTACTGGTAAAAATCAAACAATCGTCTTCCCTGAAGGGACTGAACCGCGGATCGTCGGTGCGGCGGCTCGACTAGCGGCCGATGGCTTAGTAAAACCAATCGTTTTAGGGCCAAACGCTAAAATTGAAGCGGTTGCGAAAGAATTGAAGGCCGATTTAACCGGTGTGCAAGTATTAGATCCCGCCACGTATCCGGCTGCTGACAAGCAAGCGATGCTGGATGCGTTAGTTGCGCGGCGCAAAGGGAAGAATACCCCAGAACAAGCTGCCAAGATGCTCGAAGATGAAAACTATTTTGGGACGATGCTCGTGTATATGGGGCAAGCAGACGGGATGGTTTCTGGCGCCGTTCACCCTACTGGGGATACGGTTCGGCCCGCTTTACAGATTATTAAGACTAAGCCTGGTTCACATCGTATTAGTGGGGCGTTCATCATGCAAAAAGGTGACGAACGCTACGTCTTCGCGGACTGTGCCATCAACATTGATCCAGATGCCGATACTTTAGCTGAAATTGCGACTCAAAGTGCCGCTACGGCCAAAGTCTTTGATATTGACCCTAAAGTAGCCATGTTGAGCTTCTCAACAAAAGGGTCAGCTAAGGGTGACATGGTGACTAAAGTCCAAGAAGCCACCGCTAAAGCGCAAGCAGCCGCGCCTGATGTCGCGATTGATGGTGAAATGCAATTCGATGCAGCCTTTGTTGAAAAGGTTGGTTTGCAAAAAGCACCGGGTTCAAAAGTGGCCGGTCACGCGAATGTCTTTGTCTTCCCAGAATTACAATCCGGGAACATCGGCTACAAGATTGCACAACGTTTCGGTGGCTTTGAAGCGGTTGGGCCAATCTTACAAGGCTTGAACAAGCCAGTGTCTGATTTATCACGGGGCGCTAGTGAAGAAGATGTCTATAAAGTTGCGATTATTACCGCAGCTCAAGGGTTAGAAGCCTAATTTGTTTGTTAAGCGGGAAAAACTTCGGAGCTTGAACTTTGAAGTTTAGCCCGTTTTTTCTATAATAAGAAGAGTTAGTTTGAATGGAGGATTTTGGATAAATTATGGATGCAATCACAGTCACATCGCCGGCGGAAACCATGCAACTAGGTGCCAAACTTGGAAAATTGGTCCAGCCAGGCGATTTAATCTTATTAGACGGCGACCTTGGTGCGGGGAAGACCACGTTTACCAAAGGGTTAGCCCAAAGTTTAGGAATCGACCGTAATGTTAAAAGTCCAACCTTTACGTTGGTGCGTGAATATCATCAAGGGCGTCTGCCACTGTATCATATGGATGTGTATCGGCTGGAAGATGGTGGCGCTGAAGATCTAGGCTTAGATGAGTATTTTGATGGTGATGGCGTCAGTGTTGTCGAATGGTCACAATTCATTAGTGAATTGTTACCGACGACGTATTTACGGATTGCCCTCAAACGTTCTGGTGATCAAGATGATGACCGGACGATCACACTTCAAGCCCATGGCGAACACTATCAACAGTTAGCGGATTCGTTAGAGGGGTGAGCAACATGACAGCTGAAGTTGTCGATGTACGCCCAGCGGAAGCTTCCGATGCGGCGCAATTATTAGCGTTGTTACTGCAGTTAGCAACGGAATCAAACACGTTTACGGTCGATGACGGTCTCGGGGAATTGAGTGAAGCCGATGAACGGGCACAGATCGAACAGATTACGCGGACGACAACTAATACGATCTTTGTAGCCGTCTTAGATCAGCAATTGATTGGGGTCGGTACCGTGCAAGCCACGGAAGATTTATTAAAGCCGCGTGGTGAGATTGGTGTGGCCGTTCTAAAGCAATACTGGGGCAATGGCTTGGGTACCGCTTTGGTTGAAGAATTGATTACTTGGGCACGTGACTTCAGTACGTTGGCGGAACTTTTCTTAACGGTGCAAACGCGTAATACGCGAGCCGTTAAGTTGTATCAACAACTTGGCTTTAAATCAGTGACGCCGACTGCATATCAAGTGGTTGATCCCACTGGTGAAAAAGTCTGTGCGATTGATATGGTATTGCCGGTTTAAGACAGTTAGTTGGGGCTAGCTTGCCACTTTGGTTGGCCCAGAATTGGCTGGAACGTGGTGGCCACGTTTGCGAGCCGAAGTACGGTCTCGCAAGCCGGGCTTTATCTAAGTCGGAAAATCACCGGCTAAGATAAACGACACCATTGAGCCAATTCTGGGCCGCCCGGCGTTAATGACTGATCAGTTAGTTTAGCTGTTGACGATGATGTGAATATTGTTCTCGGTTTTAGGTCAGGGTAGCTTGTGAACTTTAAAGTGGGCCAGCATAAGCGGGCTAACATCAAATGGATGAAAAAACGTGAGGTCAACTTGTGTAGGTGACCTCACGCGATTGTATTCATTACCAGTTTGCTAAGCTGATTCGCTTATGGGTGAATTATTGTCCCTTTAGCCTTGAACCCGCACAAATGGTTTCAAGCGTTCTGGGCCAAAATTAGCGGCTTCGGCTAATAAGATGTTAGCACAAGCCAGACTATCGTCGAGCGCATTGTGATGATGTTCTAGGTCAATGTTGAGGGCGCGGCACATTGTATCTAGTTTGTGGTTCGGCAATTCAGGGTAGAATTTTTTACTCGTCTTGACGGTGTCCATCGACAGATATTCAGGGGCACTAATGCCATAATGTGCGAGTGTCTGCCGTAAAACACCGGTATCAAATGGGGCATTGTGGGCGATGACTAACCGGTCACGCTGGAAAAAGGGTTCAATATGCTGCCAAACTTCCGGGAACTTAGGGGCATCGGCGACATCGGCTTCATGAATCCCATGAATTTGGATATTGCGCCAGAAAAATTCCGTTTCCGGTTTGATGAGGGTGTAAAATTCATCAACAACTTGGCTATTGCGGACAATGGTTAAGGCTAGTGAGCAGGCGCTATCGCGTTTACCACTAGCGGTTTCGAAGTCCATGGCAACAAAGTTCAAAAGGTTCACCTGATTTCATAGAGTCATTTTAATTAATTGTCATTCTAAGGGCAATTGGCCCCATTGTAAAGTAATTTGGTTGGCCTTAAAGACGAATATCGAGTTCCACTGGACAGTGATCAGAGCCCATAACTGTAGTTAAAATGCGGGCATTGATCAACCGGTCGACTAATCGATTGGACGTGATGAAGTAATCAATCCGCCAACCAGAATTATTAGCCCGAGCTTGGGCACGATAGCTCCACCAAGAATAGATTTCAGTCTGATCGGGGTAGAAGTGCCGGAACGTGTCGGTATAACCGTTGCTAAGTAGGGTATTGAACTTAGCCCGTTCTTCATCGGTGAAACCAGCACTGTGATGATTGCTACGCCAATTTTTTAAATCAATATTTTCATGGGCCACATTGAGGTCACCACAGAAGATGACCGGTTTATTGGCATCTAAACGGTTGATGTAGGCTAAAAAGGCATCTTCCCAAGTTTGACGGTAATCGAGTCGTTTTAGCTCACCACCAGAGTTGGGGGTGTAGCAGGTGACAAAGTAAAAATGGTCATACTCCAGTGTAATGACCCGGCCTTCGGTATCCAATTCAGGGACGCCAATGCCATAAGTGACGGCATTGGGCTGATGCTTGGTGAAAATGGCGGTGCCGGAATAGCCTTTACGTTCGGCGTAATTCCAATATTGATAGTAGCCGGGGAGGTCAAGGTCGATTTGACCGGCTTGCAGCTTGGTTTCTTGAATCCCAATAAAATCAGTATCAAATTGGTTAAAGCGATCTAAGAAGCCATGCTTCACAGCGGCTCGCAAGCCATTGACGTTCCAAGAAATAAATTTCATATAGTGGACCATCCTTTCGAATATAGGGTAATTTTAAAATGTTAACTGTTAGTTGGAATTGCCGCCTGCCGGTTGGGTCCTAAAATACTGGAACGCCATGGGCCATTTTAAAGCCAAAAATCGGTCTTTAAAACTGGCCTTGGCCTAAGTCCAGGAAAATCGCCTGCACTAAGGCCAACGACACGGCTGAGTATTTTAGGACCCAACCTCTCGGCTAAAGTTATGACTTGAAATATCAATTGATAATTACCGACTAGCTAACGTCGGGCGGGCCAGAATTGGCTCAGTGGTGTCGTTTGACTTGGAGCGGGTGTTCTTCCCGGTCCTAGTCAAAGCCCGGCTTGTAAGACCGAACTTTGGCTTACAAACGCGGCCACCACGTTCCAGCCGATTCTGGCCCAACCAGAGTGGCAGTGGACAAGCCAACTAGGTTTGACGATCATGCTAATAAATTAATTGTACCGCATTCGGCGGTTAAATAGATGGAGGAAATCATGTTAAAAATTGGGGTTTTAGGATTAGGCAATATTGCGCAAAAGGCGTACTTGCCAGTGATGGCAGCGATGCAGGATCAATATGAGTTTCACTTGACGACCCGTAATCCAGAAAAGCGTGCTAAATTGGCGGCTGAATATGGGTTTACCCATACGCATGCTAATTTGGATGAGTTAATTGCTGCTAAGCCGGCTGCCGTGTTTGTGCACACACCGACAGCGACACATGCCGCAATCATTAAGCAATTATTGTTGCATGATATTAATGTCTATGTGGATAAGCCAGTGGCAACGGATTTATCGGCGGTCCAAAGCTTGTACGACTTAGCAGCTGCCCGGCATTTGTTACTAACCTGTGGCTTCAATCGGCGGTTTGCACCCTGTAATCAGCAGTTAAAAGCGTTGCCGGATAAACGCTTGATTTTTGCAGAAAAAGTCCGTGAAACGGGTGGCCAGTTGGTGGAAGATGCGGTCTTTGATTTGATGATCCATACGGTCGATACTGGGTTATTTCTATTAGATGAACCGCTGATGGAGACGGATGGCCGCATCGTGGCGACCGAAGATGGCCGTTTGGAACAAGGCTACTTCTCAGCGCAAACGGCGCATGAACAATTACAAGTCGTGACGAATATGTATGGCGGCGTCAACTTGGAGCAGACGACGGTCCAAGCGACGACTCAACGGGCGATGGTCACCAATTTGAACACGTTGACGAGTTTTAAAACAGCGCAAACGCAAACGACAGCCTTCCCAGATTGGACGCCGACACTAGAGAAACGTGGCTTTGCACCACTGATTCGAGCGTTCTTAACCGCTGTTGCGACGCATGGTCCTAATCCGGTTGACCCGACCAGTGCGATTACGAGCCATGCGGTGTGCCGTCATTTATTAAGCGATTGAAACGTGCTATGATTAAGCAATAGTTGCGGTTAGTTGGGGGCGTCCCTGGTTGGATTGAAAGATTATTCACAAGGATGGTTTTGTAGTATACTGATTTAGTGACTAAAAGTAAGTTGAACATCAGCCGTTTATTTTTGATTTGAATGCTAAATAGATAAAATTTTGAGTAGTAAAACGCTTACTTTGTGATTAATCATGCAGCTAGTTTTATAATAAAGATTAGCTAGTTTGAACGGTTGATTGCGGCACCCAAAATTGACCAATTTGAAAGACGAAAGGAACCTCACTTATGACCCAAGATGTGTTGGCCACGTTTCCAGCCATTGAAATAAAAAAAGACGAATCGCTTAGTCATTATACGAATACGAAAACCGGGGGTCCGGCCGATTACGTCGCCTTTCCCAAATCGATTAGCGAAACTAAAAGTCTGATTGACTTTGCGAACGATCGTGACATGCCATTAACGGTAATTGGCAACGCCAGTAATTTGATTGTTAAGGATGGCGGCATTCGCGGTTTAACGATTATTTTAACGAAGATGAATCAAATCCACGCTAGTGAGACGCGGGTCGTGGCCGAAGCCGGAGCTGCAATGATTGCGGCGACCAAAGCTGCCTGCCAGGCGAGTCTGAGCGGTTTAGAATTTGCTGCTGGCATCCCTGGTAGCGTCGGCGGGGCCGTCTTTATGAATGCCGGTGCATATGGCGGTGAAATCAGCGAAGTTGTAGAAGAAGTGACCGTCTTAACGCGCGACGGTCAGCTCAAGACGCTCTCTAATGAAGCGTTAGACTTTGGTTATCGGCACAGTACAATTCAAGATTACAATGATACCGTTGTTTCAGCAACGTTTAACTTAACGCCGGGTGATCAGACAAAGATCCAAGCGCGCATGGATGAATTGAACTTCTTGCGGGCCTCCAAACAGCCGCTGGAATGGCCGTCTTGCGGGAGTGTTTTTAAGCGACCAACAGGCTACTTTACTGGTAAACTAATCCATGATGCTGGTCTGCAAGGCACGCGCATGGGTGGCGCGGAAGTGTCCAAGAAGCATGCCGGATTCATTATTAATGTCGACCATGCAACGGCCACTGATTATATGGACATGATTCACCATATCCAAGCCGTTGTTTTTGAAAAATTTGGCGTTCACCTCGAGACCGAAGTTCGGATCATCGGGGAAGATGCCTAACTAAATAGAACCAGAAGGAGATGCAACACTTAGATGCCACTGATTGAATTAGTTATTTTATTGGCATGTCTGGTGCTGCTGTCGAATGTGTTAAGCCACTATCTAGTCGCAATCCCGGTCAGTTTGATTCAAGTCGGGCTGGGCCTAGGGGTGGCTTTATTATTAAATGTACGGGTTGAACTGCAAACGGACTGGTTTATGCTAGCCTTCATTGCGCCGATGCTGTACAACGATGGCAGACAGTTCCCCAAGCAAGAATTGTGGGAACTGCGCGGGGCGATCTTTGCGAATGCAATCGTGCTCGTGTTTATCACCACCATTTTAGGGGGCTTTTTGATTCACGTCCTCATTCCAACGATTCCATTGGCCGTCAGTATTGCACTGGCCGCCATTCTCTCGCCAACCGACCCCGTGGCGGTGCAGTCGATTTCAGAAGGGGTCAAATTACCAAAAGAAATTTTACATCTGGTCAGTGGCGAAAGCCTGATTAATGATGCCAGTGGCTTGATTGGGTTCAAGTATGCGTTGGCGGCTGCGGTTACTGGGACGTTTGTCTTGGGACGCGCAGTCGGCGATTTCTTTTATATTAGTCTGGTTGGCTTAGCAGTTGGCCTGGCGTTGATGACGATTATTCAGCTTATTCGTGATGTCTTACGGCGAGAAGGCATTAATGACATGGTCTTTAATGTGGTGCTACAAATTATGACGCCATTTGCGATTTACTTTATCGCTGAAGAATGGTTCCATGCTTCTGGCGTGGTCGCCGTGGTGGCTGCTGGGGTTTTAGGCCATATTCAAAATTCTCACGAAATTGAAGATGCGCCAGAATTACGGCTAGTTACGGAAAAAGTCTGGAATATTATTGTTTACTTATTGAATGGGATTATCTTCTTGATTCTTGGTATTGAACTCCCGTTGGCCACGAAAGCCACGATTGAAGGGAGTCATACCAATACGCTGCACGCGTTATTTGATGTCTTGATTGTTTGGGGAATCCTACTCTTAATTCGCGTGGCTTGGACGTATGGTTATATGCTGATGATGCGGCTGCGAGATCGGACAAAGTCCAAACCAAGTCTGCGAACTGCGACACTCTCTGGTTTGTCAGGGGTTCGTGGTGCGATTACGATGGCCGGGGTCTTTACGATTCCAACGGTGATTGCGACTGGCGATGCTTTTCCAGAACGTGCGCTAGTCCTCTTTATTGCGGCGGGCGTGATTGTGGTTAGTCTGATTGCGGCGGCGGGGATTTTACCATTTATGGCGGCGAAATCTTTACCATTTGTTACCCGGGGGTCCAGTCTAGATGAAGACGATGCGGTCATTGTCGGGGATTCAATCGACGACGAGTTGGCGGATGACGAGACCCCGCAAAAGATTACTTACAAGCAAGCACGGATCTATGTCTTGCGGTTAGCGGTGCAAAATATTGAAGAACATCGGCGACCAGCTAATCAACGGGCGGCATATGATTTGATCTTAGATCAGCAATTTCAAATTCGTCGGTTAGAAGTGGCTTCACAAACGGAAGATGAATTACAACCGATGCTGACTGATGAGATGCAGTTACGATTAGTGGCTTTAGCTGGTGAACGTCAAGCGGTTAAAGCGATGTTAGCTGAGCATGAGGTGTCGAAGTTGAGTATTCAAGCTTACTTGCGCCGGATTGATCGGCGCGAACAACGGTTGTCACAAGCCGCGCATAAGCCAGGACTGCCAACGTTACGTTCATTGCGATTGATGTTTAGCCGAGGGATGCAAGGATTGCGCATGTGGCTAGCACCCGGTGACAGTGACCGATTACGGGCTGAACAGTTGACCATTCAACGGGTTGCCTCGAAAGCGGCTATTAAGGCGTTGTCACAGTATTTGAAACAGGCTAACGTCAATGAGCAGCAGTTTGACCGGCAAGCATTGTATCATTTGATCGTGCATTATCGAAATCGAATTGAAAGTGCCAAGCCAGGGCACAGTCTGTCGCGAGATGATTATGAACGTCAGGTACAAGCGCTGCGAATCAAAAGTTTAGGGGCTGAACGTGCGGGGGTGCAGCACTTAGTTGAAAGTGGGCAAATCAGCCTACGAACCGCCGCTCGGTTACGTCAATTCATTAATTACTCTGAAAATTTAATTATGATCAATGATGGCGAAAGTGATGAGGAATAATTAATTTACTTATTGCAATGTAATAGTTCTCGGTTATAATTAGGTTAGAATAGTATTGATAGTGAACAATTAGAACTGGCAATTAATTGGGAGCTTTGAACGGGATTATTTTGGTTTTTAAACCATGCGGGGGGATAAACAATGACAGAAACAGAAATCCATGATCAATTCGTTGAAACTTATATGCATATTTTGAAGTACATCGGTGATTTTGTATCCGTGCCAACACGGCCGTATAAGATTACGTTTGAAGCTTACATTGTGATGCAGATGATTGCGACGAGTGAGGAACCGTTAACGCTGGTTAAGATTGCCAACGAACAACGGGTCTCAAGAAGTGCAATTGCGCGGCAAATTAACGTGTTGTTGGATTTGAAGTATATTGATCAGACGACCAACACTAAGGATCGCCGGATTAAGTATCTGTCATTGACCCCAACTGGTCTAAAAGTAGAACAAGCCATCAACGATGCCTCTAACAAGCGATTCCATCAATGGCTGCAAGTGTACGGTGAGAAGCGAGCGAATGATACGCTGCGTTATATTACCGATGCGGAAAAGAAAGCCACTACGATGGGCTTTAGCGGGTTTAGCGGCTTGCATGATAAGCGGAGTGCCCATGCCGGGTACAGTGATCCAAGAGTGTGAGGGTCGCTGGGTTGCCAGTGAGCATTACCTAGTAGCCAGCACTGGTAGTCGGGCTGAACACGTTTCAACTAATTAAAAATAAAAACCAATGAGTTTGAGGCTTTCAAATCCTCAAGCTCATTTTTTATGGTCAAAATAAGTGCTAGTTGAATGGCCACTTACCGGTTTGTTTCTTAACCTGAATTTAAAGCGCTACCCAAACGTTACCTGTTATACTGAAGTTAGTCTAAATAAAGGTGTTGCTGGAGGAAATAACAAAATGAATGAATCAATTAAAACGGCATTAGCTGTAGGTGTTGCCGTGACCAGTCTGGGTGTCGCTGCTGAAAGCCAGCCAGTCAAAGCTGCGGGGCAGGCAACGATTGTTAGTAATGTGACGCTAAAAACTGCAGGGTATAATCGAAATATGACCGTCACTGGGACGAATGCGCTCTATAGTAAACCGGG
This sequence comes from Lactiplantibacillus dongliensis, assembly GCF_005405105.1. Classification (GTDB taxonomy): domain Bacteria; phylum Bacillota; class Bacilli; order Lactobacillales; family Lactobacillaceae; genus Lactiplantibacillus; species Lactiplantibacillus dongliensis. The sequence goes on along the minus strand of NZ_BJDK01000028.1, from coordinate 11,293 downwards.
AACGGTAAAGGGCGCTAAGCTCATTGCGAGCAAAGACCAGATGCAACAGTTAGCGGCGTCTAAAAAATCAACGGATTATTTTCGGGCTTATCGGGTGGCCCAAACGAATCGCGGCTCGGTTTATTATAAAGTAGTCAGTATGGATGGTCGTTATCGTGGCTATATCTATGGTGGCCGCGATGCTGACGTGTTTGCTGGCGGGATTAAGCGGGTCAAGACAACTAAGAAAGTTGCTTTACCAAGTAAAATCACGCATTATCAATTAGCGAATATGCATAAGAATACGCTATGGGTCGATCCAAAATATACCCAATATAAGGCAACCAAGGTGGATACCAAGGCAGTCACGGAAGATACGTTATTCGAAGTCTTTGGTGCGGAGATTAAAACGCGCGAGGGCAGTTTGTACTATCACGTGGCAGGTGGAACCGAAGCTGGGCCGGTCGAAGGCTGGGTCTATGCTGGCCAAGGCTATCAAGGGACAGAATCAACGTTTGGTGGGCTGAAAGTTGACTTAACGGAAGGTATTCCATCAAAGGATAACAGTGTTGACATCGTTTATCGCGCCAACGGTCAAACAGTTGGTCAGACGCAAACCTTTACGACGACTGATTGGCAGCCTAAAGCTGGTCAGCCAGTTGCTGGGACCGATACCGTGCATGAAAGTCTCGGGATGTTTATTGCCAACCATTTGCCAAGCGGCTATCAATTACCAACTGAATTTGCTGACACAACCGGTGCCAAGTACGGGCAACCATTTGAGGTTACCGTTGAGGCCATTAAATAAGGATACGCTTGGTGCTAGTTGGATTAAGGTGTCACTGGTTGGACCAGAATTGGCTGGAACGTGGTGGCCACGTTTTCGAGCCATAATGCGGTCTCGAAAGTCGGGCTTTATCTAAGTCGAAAACCACGACTAAGATAAACGACACCACTGAGCCAATTCTGGGCCGCCCGCCGCTAATGCCCGAGTAGTTATCAATGGTCGTTAATTTGTTCACCAGCCATTTTAGAAATTAACCGGTAGGCGGTAATTTCAATCTCATGAGCTAAGACAATAACAAAATAAAGACTTTGACAGCCAAAAATTTGGTTAGTCAAAGCCTTTTTATTTAGAGACAGTGGTTTTAGCGGCAGCTAGGGTAAAGCGCCAAACGACGTAAATCAGTAGTTGCAAGCCCCAGATAATCAGGACAAAGGCGAGCATCTTTAAGGACCACATATCGATTAATTGTTTAATAATGTATTGCGGTGTAATCAGCAAGTAGATTGAATGTAGGCGTAAGAACCGCCCAACATAGACACCAATCGCAGCAAATAGGAAGAGTAAGGTACTGATTAGTAGCCGACCGCCTGGCAACTTAGTGAGGTGCAGGCGCCGTTGGAATTCACCAGCAAGCTGATCGACACTAAAGGTGCCAACAATGACCGAGACCATCGTTGGACCAACTAAGTACGCAAAATCGCGCCACATGGCTAAGTCGAACTTCAACAAGCCGTTTACCGCATACGGATTCAATAAACTCAAATGGAAGAGGTCCGTCATCAGATACGGCGCGTTCGGATAGAAGAGCAACCAAATGATTGCCAGTAACCAAAACATGAAGGCCGAACGCCGATCAGTCAGCCAAAAGCTGAGTTCAATCGGAATGTAAGCCAGCGTCGTATTTAACAATAAAAATGAAAACGCACCATGGATTGAAAGCGCTGCGAAACCGATAAACAGCCAATAAATCAGCCGGATCAGCCAGCGCTGAAGACGAGTCATTTGATCACCACACTTTCACTATTAGTTTACCAGAAATATAAGCTAATCTATATTAAATAACAGTATCCTTAATATTTATTCAAGTTATTTTTTAGCTGAATTGAAATAAAAGCGTCAAATTTGCCAATAAGTGATTATCATTGGTATGGTTTTATGTAGAACAAGTTGTCAATTATGCTTAGGTTAAGCAGATTGATGGCGTTTATTAACGACGGGCGGGTCAGCATTGGCTCAAAAACGCGGCCACCACGTTCCAGCTAATGCTGGTCTAACTAGAGTGGCAATTTTAGTCCAATTAGCGCCAATCATTATCCTACCCGAGTTTTTTTAGTCATCTCATGAATTGACGCAACGCTAGGGGTTGCCCGTGCTATAATGTGAAAGTAAAACATTTTCGTAAGGAGGGGGAGTATGAACTTCAATTGGAGCGACTGGCTCACCATTGCCAATTTGGTGCGGCTCCTTGATATTCTGGTCGTCTGGTTCGTTATTTACGAACTGATCGTCTTGCTACGGGGGACCAAAGCAGTCCAGCTATTCCGTGGCATCATTGTGATTGCCATTGTTAAGTTTCTAAGTGTGGTGATTGGTCTAGATACGGTTTCTTGGATCATGGACCAAGTGATTAACTGGGCGGTCATTGCGATGGTCATCATTTTCCAGCCCGAAATTCGGCGGGGCCTAGAGCATCTGGGCCGAGGGTCGATGTTTGTGCGTGGTAAGCGGCAAAATGAAGACGAAGAACGGATGATTAAAGAGCTGGATAAAGCCATCCAGTATATGGCAAAACGTCGGATTGGGGCGCTGATGTCCATCAAGATGGATACTGGTCTAGAAGATTATATCGAGACGGGGATCGCGCTGGATGCCGATATTACGGGTGAATTGTTAATCAACATTTTCATTCCGAATACGCCGTTACATGACGGTGCGGTCATTATCCAAGATAATCAAATCAAGGTGGCCGCAGCTTATCTACCATTGTCTGAAAGCAACCTGATTCCCAAAGAATTGGGGACCCGGCATCGCGCGGCTGTCGGTATTAGTGAAGTAACCGATGCCCTGACGATTGTGATCTCGGAAGAAACCGGCGAAGTGTCGATTACGAAGGATAACGAGTTGATGCGGGGCATGACGCGCGAGAATTATTTGCGTTATTTCCGTCAAGTGCTCTTAACGCCTGAAGATGCGACCCAACAAAACGCCATTCAAAGTTGGTTTGCTCGAATCTTTGGAGGGGGGCCGCGTAAATGAAAAAGTTTATGAATAGTGCTTGGTCGATGCGACTGCTAGCACTATTATGTGCGCTGGTGTTATTTGCTTATGTAAATTCCAGTAAAGCAAATCATACGAGTAGTTTGTTAACAAACAGTTCATCGACGACCGCGACTTCCAACCGGAGCGTTAGTATCAGTGCGCCGCTGGAATTAAATGTCAATAGTACCAAGTACTTTGTGACCGGTTATCCGGAAAAAATCAAAGTGAAGATTGCGGGTCCCGCGGCCTTAGTGACGACGACCGCGAATACCCAAAATTTTAAAGTCTACGCGAATCTGTCCGGGTTATCGGTCGGGCGGCATAGTGTGAAGATTCAAGTTGATGGCTTAAACAAAGAATTGAGCTACTCATTAAGTCAAAAGTATATCCAAGTCAATATTCAACCGCGGCGAACGGCCAACTACAAAGTTAGTGCTGATTTCAACAAGAGTAACGTGGAATCAGGCTATGAAGTTGGTACGCCACGCTTAGGGACGTCTTCGGTTAAAGTCACTGGGGCCGTCAATGAAGTCAGCAAAGTGGCTAAAGTGGTTGCGGTAGTGAATACGGAGAAAAACTTAACGAGGTCGGTGAACCAGCAAGCCATGATTGAGGCCTTAGATGCCAATGGTCAAACCCTGAACGTGGTCTTGACACCGTCGACGACTTCCGTGTATATTCCCATTAAGCAAGCGACTGATACGAAAAAAGTCGCCGTCGACTTAAAGGCGAGTGGCAAGACGGAAGCTGATACGAGTTATTCGTTTGCGACCGATACGAAACAAGTGACGGTTACGGGAACGAAAGCGGCGTTAGCGAAGTTAGATAAATTGGCCGTGGATGTGGATGTAACGGATGTGACAACGTCAACGACCAAGACGGTGGATCTATCATCCAGCGATGAAGATGGGGTCGCTTCAGTTAGTCCATCTTCGATTAAAGTTAAAATAACCGTTAAAAATGATTGAAAATTTTGAAATGAGGTAAAGAAACGATGAAATATTTTGGTACTGATGGTGTCCGTGGGATTGCTAACTCTGGGTTAACGCCTGAATTAGCGTTTAAGTTAGGCCGGGCCGGTGGTTATGTCTTAACGGAACATGCGGAAGATAAAGAGGCCCAACCACGGGTCTTAGTGGCACGTGATACGCGGATTTCTGGTCAAATGTTAGAAGAAGCTTTAATTGCCGGTTTACTTTCAGCTGGAATTGAAGTGCTACGCTTAGGCGTCATCACCACTCCTGGGGTCGCTTATTTAGTGCGGATTCAAGATGCCGATGCCGGGGTCATGATCTCAGCATCACATAACCCCGTTGAAGATAATGGGATTAAGTTCTTTGGTGGCGACGGCTTCAAGTTGTCCGATGCCAAGGAAGAAGAAATCGAAACTTTACTCGAACAACCAACTGATGATTTGCCACGACCAGCCGCTGAAGGGTTAGGGACCGTTGCAGACTTTCCAGAAGGTAATTTAAAGTATTCTCAATTCCTAGAACAAACGATTCCCGATGACTTAAGTGGGATTCACTTGGCAGTTGATGGGGCGAATGGCTCAACCAGTAACTTGGTTTCCCGGATCTTCGCTGATTTAAACGTGGACTTTGAAACCATGGCAACTTCTCCCGATGGTTTGAACATCAACAAAGGGGTCGGCTCAACGCATCCCGAAGCCTTATCAAAGTTTGTTGTTGAAAAGGGTGCCCAAGTTGGGTTGGCCTTTGACGGCGACGGCGACCGGTGTATCGCGGTTGATGAATTAGGAAACATTATCGACGGTGACAAGATCATGTATATCTGTGGGAAGTTCTTAAGCGAACGCGGTAAGCTCAAGCAAGATACGGTTGTCACAACGGTTATGAGTAACTTAGGCTTATATAAAGCTTTAGAAACAGCCGGCTTGCACAGTGAACAAACCCAAGTTGGTGACCGCTATGTCGTTGAAGAAATGTTGAAAGACGGCTTTAATCTCGGTGGCGAACAATCTGGTCACGTGGTCTTCTTAGACTTTAATACGACTGGTGACGGGATGTTAACGGGGATTCAGTTGTTACATGTGATGAAAGAAACCGGCAAGAAGTTGTCTGAATTAGCGGGCGAAGTAACCACTTATCCACAAAAGTTGGTCAACGTTAAAGTTCAAGATAAGAAAGCCGCTTTAAACAACGATAAGATTAAGGCCGTTATTGCTGAAGTTGAAACGGAAATGGCTGGTGACGGTCGGGTCTTGGTTCGTCCTTCAGGGACCCAGGACTTACTCCGGGTTATGGCTGAAGCTAAGACTGATGAATTGGTTAGCGCTTATGTTGACCGGATCGTGGCTGTGGTTAAGGATGAAGTTGGGGTTACAGCCTAGAGTGTTAGAGTGTGAATGAGGGCGGTTTGAGGGTGAGCATTGCCTAGTCAGTCAACGATACGGTGATTTTCCGTATGGTTGACTGACGTAGCAAGCGGAATCCTCAGCCCAAATGAACGCGTTTCAGTAAGAGTGTGAAGACCAACGGGTTGCGCCTGAGCATTGCCTAGCCAGGTCAATTACTCGGTGGTTTTCCGAGTCGTTGACCTGGCATAGCAAGCGGAGGGCGCAGTTGGGCTGAACACGTTTCGGCAGGCAACACACCAACCGTATTTAACCAAACCTTAACAACTAGTAGCTTGTTCCTAGCCCATTGGCGACTCGCCGAACAAACTGATTTAACCTTAATAAAACGATGATTCTTAAAAAAGCACGTCAATCATAGGATTGACGTGCTTTTTAAATTGGTATACATCAATAATTAGACGCATACCAATAACGAATACAGTTGACATTTTACGCTTACAACGTTAAAGTAATACTGTTTCTAGGAAATATACCAATCGGAGGTTAATCTAGACCAATTCATAATTGGTTAAAGCGGAATAGCGCCAGGACTTTAGATTCTAAAGTTGACGAGGATGATGTTTATCGACAATCGACGGGTGACATCAGGGACTGCACTCTACAGGTGGCTTACAAAAACTAGTCGTAAGATTAGTGACAGAGATAGCCATCACGCAGCTAGAAACAATTCAAAACAGTAAAGGAAGATTATAACTTATGTGTGGAATTGTTGGAGTAACTGGTAAAGATAGTGCCGTATCGATTTTATTGAATGGTTTGGAAAAATTGGAATACCGGGGTTACGATTCAGCCGGTATTTATGTTAATGATCAAAATGGCCAAGACTATTTAGTTAAAGAAAAAGGCCGGATCGATGACTTACGTAAAGAAGTTGGCGCTAACGTTCAAGGCTCAACTGGAATTGGTCATACACGTTGGGCGACTCATGGGGAACCAAGTGTCGCTAATGCGCATCCCCAAGTTTCAGCGGATGGCCGCTTCTACTTGGTCCACAATGGTGTGATTGAAAACTTCCAAGATTTAAAAAATGATTATTTAAGTGATGTTGAATTTACGTCACAAACTGATACTGAAGTGATTGTGCAACTCGTTGACCGGTTTGTGACGAAGGAAGGGTTAGATACCTTAGCCGCTTTCCGGAAGACTTTGAGCTTATTAGGCCATTCTTCATATGGGTTCCTATTAATGGATAAAGAAGCGCCAGATACTTTATACGTGGCTAAAAACAAGAGTCCGTTATTAATTGGGGTTGGCGATGGCTTTAATGTCGTTTGTTCTGATAGTTTAGCGATGCTTGATCAAACCAAGGATTACTTGGAATTGCATGATGGCGAAATCGTAGTCGTTAAGCCTGACGAAATCAAAATCACTGATCAACAAGGTAATGCGGTCGAACGCGACACGTTCCATGTAGATATTGATGCTGCCCAAGCTGACAAAGGGACGTATCCCTTCTACATGTTGAAGGAAATCGATGAACAACCCAACGTAATGCGGAAGTTATCACAAGTTTACTTGAACGATGACGGTCAGCCGGTGATTAATGCCGAATTATTAGACGCATTGAAGGCAGCTGATCGGTTATACATCGTGGCTGCGGGGACGAGTTACCATGCTGGTTTAGTTGGTGCCCGGTTATTTGAATCCTTAGCTAATGTGCCAACTGAAGTCCATGTTTCTTCTGAATTTGCTTATAACCAACCGTTGTTATCTAAGAAGCCATTCTTCATCTTCTTAACGCAATCCGGCGAAACGGCTGATAGTCGAGAAGTTTTGTTGAATGTCAATGAACAAAAATTCCCAAGCTTAACGATTACCAACGTTCCAAATTCAACGTTGTCTCGTGAAGCGACTTACACGTTGTTATTACATGCGGGTCCCGAAATTGCGGTGGCGTCAACGAAAGCTTATACGGCTCAGATTGCATTGCAAGCCATTTTAGCGAAAGCGTTAGGCGAAGCTGATGATCAACCAGCCGCTAAGGGCTTTGATGTTAAACAACAATTAGCATTGGTTGCTAATGGGATGCAGGCATTAGTCGATGAAAAAGCGACTTTCGATAAGTTGGCTAAAGCGGACTTATTGAAGACGCCAAATGCTTTCTACATTGGCCGGGGCTTAGATTACGCGGTTTCATTGGAAACAGCGTTGAAGCTTAAGGAAATCTCATATGTTCAGGCTGAAGGGTTCGCTTCGGGGGAATTGAAGCATGGGACGATTGCTTTAATTGAAAAAGATACACCAGTTATTGGGATTATCACCCAACAAAATACGGCTGGGTTAACCCGTTCTAACTTGCAAGAAGTTGAAGCGCGGGGCGCTAAGACGATTACCATCGTGACGGATGCACTCGCTAAGCCAGACGATACGATTGTCTTGCCAACGGTTGATGAACGGATGACGGCACTTTTGAGCGTTGTGCCTGGTCAATTATTAGCTTATTACACCAGCTTGAATAAGGGCTTGGATGTTGATAAACCACGGAACTTAGCTAAGAGTGTGACGGTCGAATAAATTGAAATAAGACCTGATTACGCAAGTGTGGGCACGGCGTCAGGTCGTCAGAAGGAATCATCGTTAATAGCGGTGGTTCCTTTTTTGGTGCATAATAATAGTTATGGCATTATTTTTAAGTTGGTTGAAGTTGCCACTCTGGTTGGACCAGCGTTAGTTAGACGAGCTAACGTTGAAGAGAACCTGTTTTGCGCATCTATTCTGGTTGAGTGATTAGTTATGAATGTGTTCAAATCAGGAGTTACCATATATTTAGTCTAGACACAAACAGCACGTTTCGGCGTCGATCCAGACCAACCAGATTGGAAAGACGCATCCAATAAGCACAAACAGCATATTAGAAATTAAAGGAGTTTCCCCAAAATGGCAATTAAATTAATCGCAACGGACTTGAATGGCACGCTTTTACACGCTGACCAGCGTTATAATCGCGACTTATTACAACAAACACTGACGGCTTTGGCCGCACGTGATATTAAGCTGGTCTTGTCATCAGGCAATCAGTATGAGCATTTGAAGCAACTATTTGCGGACGTTACTGCCGATAACTTGGTGATGGTTGCTGAAAATGGGGCTTCAATTTTTAGCCAGGATCAACAATTGTTCGATGGCAGTTTGTCGGCAGCTCAACTTGAGCAATTTGTAACGGTGGATCGCCATCAACCGGTCTTTGATGGGGCTTATTTGATCTTGGTTGGTGCTAAGGGATCGTATACAGAAGTTGGTGCCCCCCAAGCGTTACTTGAGGCGGCAGCAAAGTTTTATGATAACTTGCAACAAGTACCAGATCTAGCCCAGGTTGATGACCAGATCAAAAAGATCAGTGTCTCAACGCTACCCGACCAAGCAGCACAACTGGTGACTGATTTGAATACGTTATTGGCTGGCCGATTAAAAGCGCATGATAGTGGCTATGGGGTAGTTGATATTGTGAATACCGGTGTTGGTAAGCTTCCCGCCGTGCAGTGGTTAATGCAGCGTTGGCAAGTGGCACCAACCGAAGTGATGGCGTTTGGTGACGGTGATAATGATGTACCGTTGTTGCGCTTTGCCACGCATAGTTATGCGATGGCTAATGCTGACGCTAGTGTCCGAGCAGTTGCGGCGCATGTGACGGCGTGGGATAATGAACATGACGGCGTCTTAAACACAATCCAAAGTCAAGTTTTGAGGTAGTCGTAACACGATTGGGGGATACAGCAATGGATCAAGCAACGAATGACGCGTTAGTTGCGACGTTGACTGATCAGTTGAGTGCTGCTTACACGGCGGCATTAGCTGACAATGACACGGCGATGCAAAAGCTGTTATTGACTAATGCGACGGATTTGAATAATGATAAACCGTATTTAGATGTGATTACTAATTTAACACATGATATTTCAAAGTATTACATTCATAATCATCGGGTACCGGAACCGGTGATGGCCATCTATCGTGAATTGCAGGCCGATGTGAAGGCCGGCAAGATTGACGCTGATGAAATGCGCAAACGCAATATCGCGGTTGGACTAAGCTTTTTACCAGTAATGTTCGGTGGTATTGGTGGCATCGGCGGTGGCTGTTAAGCAATTAAAAAGTGACTCTACTGAACATTCCAGCTTGGAACGTTCAATAGGGTCACTTTTGAGTTTGGTACGCTTAAACGTCATAAATATTCGAGAATTGATAAGCTGTTTGATAAGTGACGGGGACATTCGGTTTAATGATAATATTGCCAAATTCCTTGTGATGAATGGCGTCAGGTAACGTTTGGGCTTGTAGCGAGATACCAAGTTGTGAGCGCATCGGCTGGCCACCGTTGAGTTTGTAGCGGTCATCGCGATAATTAGTGGCACTAGAGACCACGATGGCTTTAGCGTTTGTCCGCATGGTCATTTTTCGGCCGCTGACACGATCTAATAGTTCAACTTGTGGGTGAGGGGTGTGGTTTAGCACGAAGCCGTGCCGCAGCCCGCCTTTGATCTTAGCGATTTGTGGGCCAATCTCGGTCCGGTCACGGAAATCAAAAGGTGAGTCAGTGACCCATGGCAGCTTGCCAGTGGGTAGATTGTGTTTATTCAGACTTGAATATTCATCGGCGTTAATTTTTAAAATTTGATGATCAATCAGGCGTTCCGCATTACCACTCAGGTTGAAGTAACTGTGGTTAGCCGGATTGAAGAGGGTGGTTTTATCACTCTTACCGGTATAACTAATGGTGAACTTACCATGGTTATCCAAAATAAAATCGGCGGTGATGGTCATCGTTCCCGGGTAGCCATTTTCACCATCTAACGTAATATATTGCATGACGAGGCCCACTTGGTCTTTGGTCTGGAGCTTACGTTCTAGGAACCAGGGCTCAAATGCAATCTGCGGCATATTGCCGCCATTCAAATGATGCTCACCAAAATTTTGTGTTAATTCATAGTTACGCCATTTGGCATTTTTAATGATGCCCGCCACCCGGACGATGCTGGCGCCGAAAAAGGACCGGTAGTTGATGTAATCCTCACCCTTATCAAAGCCTAAAACCACATTGGCGTATTGGCCGTCTTTATCATGGGTGCGGATTGCGGTGACAGTTGCGCCCCAATCCATAATCGTCACACTCATATGATAATTATTGACCAGGGTATAATAATTAATCCCATTTGCTTGATGCTCGATAATTTTCATAACAATTCACCACTCCAAAAATATGCCTTGAACGGTCAGCCGTCCACTTCCAGTATATTTCAAATCTCACCAGAATGCGAACGATTACATGGATAGATTGTGTATTTTTTAACATACCTGCTAAATGGCAATTGTCACAGAACTGTAACCTAATTGCAAACTTAGGGTATCAGGCGCTAGTTAACACGGGTGTCAGGTTACAAACGTTGATTTACCAAGGTTTAAACACTTGAAACTCCCGGCCAGTTCCGGCATAATACGAATTGAGTTCAAAAATACATATTGGAGTTGGCAATTTATGATTAAGCAAGTCTCAAAAAATAAAATCGTTAAACAGTTCCTTTTGGGATTAATCATTTTGGTGACCCTAGTTGGCTGGATGGGAACGCCGCGGGTCGCTGCTTCGACGCAGACTAGTTTTATTAACAAGTTAGGCCCCAACGCGTTGAAAGTTTCGCAAAAGTACAAACTATATGGGTCCGTGATGGTCGCACAAGCGATTGTTGAAAGTGGCTGGGGTAAGAGTACCTTATCCAAGACCGCTAAGAATTATTATGGCATCAAAGGGAGCTATAAAGGGAAGTCTGTTTCGATGCGTACGGCGGAATATTCGTCGAATGGGACGTTATATTACACTAACTAAAGGTTGAAAGTTAATAATGTACAGTAAAGCCCCGGCTTGCCGGGACTTTACTGTATAAAAATAGACATGA
>NZ_BJDK01000027.1 GCF_005405105.1 Lactiplantibacillus dongliensis | reverse complement strand
GCCCCCGGTAAAATACCGAGAACTCGCCGTTCAAAAAGCAGCTTAACAATTTGTCCAATTTTAAGGGTTCACTTCAAATTTCCGCAAGACTTTTTTGTTTTCTGAAAGATATAAGCATTAATGGAAGTCGTCGTCAGCGATTTGTGCCAGTAAATCACGGGACGGAATGAAGAATAATTGACCAGATAATAATTTAGAGAAGGTCAGTAAGAAGTCGCCTTGATCCAGCATATTTTGTAGCATTCCCTTAGTAACGGTCCAATGCCGCGCGTAGCCGATAAAGTAGGTGCCGGTATTACCAGCAGCCGGATTAGAGAATGGCACGTTCATCCGCACGATTTTTTGTTCTACACCGTCAACTTCAAACTTGGAAGCGACGTTATGCGCATTCTTGAATTTATCCTCGTCGGCTAATTCGAAGTCGCTGAACTTTTCACGACCCACGGCTTTTTCCTGATCTTCAGTCGGCATGTGTTCCCATACAGGCATATCATGTTGCCACTTTTGGGCAAAGGCATATGAACCATTTTCAAAGGTGGCGTCTTCATCACCAATCAACGCGTAATCAGCGGCATCTTCCACTGCCGGAGCTTCCGTGCCGTCGATAAACCCAATAATGGCCCGGCCTTCGAAGTAACGGAACCCCTTAGTCTCATCGACAACGGTTGTAATATCATCTAAGACCCGCCGGAATTGCGTCTGGCATTCGTAGACAATGGCTTCATTGCTGGCGCGAATGTGAAAGAAGAGGTCGCCAGCTGAGGCTGGCATCTGATAGTTTGGTCCGGTTAAGGTCGTGTAAGTTTCCAATTCTTTGGGTTTCGGCGCATTGGGGAATAAGTAATCCCATGCAGTGTTGCTTAGGCCGATACTGACTTTGAGTTGCGACCCCGTTTCGGGCTTGGCATCGCGAATTCGCAGTGAGCGAATAATCGCTTGTGACCGATCCGCAAACTCTTGGAATACAGCTTGGGCCTGGGCTTGATCTTGACGCGTTAAGCTTAAAACGGTGAATTGAACATGTTCGCCGACATCTTTCCAGACATCTTGGGCGTGACTTGGTGCAATTGGCATAAATTATCCCTCCAAATAGTCGTAGTTGAGTTCAGCGTAACCGGTTGGTTGGCCAGCGTCAATTAAAGTGAAATCTTGGGGTAGGGTTGTTTCGGTGAGTTGTCATTTTATGAAACGTGTTCACGAAAACGGCTGGTTCCGCTTGCTACGCCATGTCAACCACTCGGAAGCCCGCCGAGCAAAGGCAATGCTCACCAACAACCCGTCTTCGTTCACACTCTAAAAACCACCATCCGGGGAAGATGGTGGCAAAGGGTGGATAATTAAGTTAGGGGGCGACACACATAGATTCTTTACTTTGGAGGCGTAATGAATTTTCAAATTAGGGTGGTCATTAAGGAACGGGGAATTCCTTAATTGACTATGGCTCTAGTGTAGCGTTGAGCTGTGAAGGAAATGTGATGGCTTTTAGGTTGAAAACGTGATTTGGGGTTGACCTTTTTTTGGGGGGCTGAAATAGAACCTAAATTAGGTTGTGCAAACGCATTAGTCATTACTTTTTTTGGAAAGGCAATGAATTCAAAAAGTTAGGGAGTCGTTCGGAACCGGGGACTGCTTAAAGAAATTATGTCACCGTCAGCTAAAATGGTGATGTGTGCTTGAAAAAGTAATGTTGAGTACGATGCAAAAGTTGTGTTTTACAAAGTTTATAACTAAATTGTGGTCGTTGCTTCGTTTTGATACTTGCTAAACGTTGCTATCACGGGCTTTAAAACGGTTGATGAGACTGTGAATGCTATAATAGCCAGCAAAACAACTTGAAAGCGTGGCTTCAATTATGACAATTAAAATCGTGACGGATTCATCGGTCCAACTTACCCCGGCCGAGATCAAACAGTATGAGATTCACATTGTGTCGTTAATGGTGGGTTTTGATGGGAATCTGGTTGCCGATGATACCATTTCACGGGCTGATTTTGACCGGAAGATGGCCACTAGCGATTTATTGCCAACCACTAGTCAGCCGGCGATTGGGTCATTTGTGGACTTATATGACCATTTGACCGCGGATGGCAGCACTGTCTTGTCGCTACATTTAACTGAAACTTTAAGTGGTACGGTCAATGCGGCCCGGCAAGCGGCCCAACTGGCTAAAGGCCACGTAATTGTGATTGATACCAAGTCGGCTGATCGTGGCATGGCCTTTCAAGTCTTGACAGCCGCCCGCATGGCACATGCTGGGGCGGACTTGGATGCCATTATTGCTAAGATTGACGTGATTCGTGCGCAAACCCACGTGTATTTGTTCGTGGATACGCTGGATAATCTGGTTAAAGGTGGCCGGGTACCGAAAATCGCCGGCATGGTGACTAACTTAATTAAGTTGAAGTTTGTCTTTGAAATCGTCGATGGTAAGCTGAAGCTTTACACCCGTGGTCGTGGGAAGAAAGCCTTGATTAAAGCCCAAGCGCAAATCTTGAATGACTTGGCCGATGTAACCCGGGTCGAAGCAGCGGGTATTTCGTATGTCGGCGACGATGAGGTGGCCAAAGCGCCCCAAGCGTTAGTTGAAGAAGTCGCACCGCAAGCGGATTTACTAGTTGAGCGGACGAGTCCAATCATTGCGACTCATACGGGACTTGGGGCGTATGCCTTGATGTTTTATGTGGTTGATTAAATTCTTCCTATCATTATTTACTTTTGTTTGCTATAATTAAAATATAATATTTAGAGTCGTGTTGGCGCACTGCTCGAGCCTAACCACCATGGTAAATGATGACTAGACCCGATGTGGGGTGCCTTTTTTGTAACTTTGATTTCACAAAAGAAAGTAGGAAATTATGTGACTTATCTTCTCAATAATCCATTCTTTGGCATCGGGCTATCCGTGCTAGTCTACGGGATTGGCGAGTATTTCTATCATAAAACGAATCGGTTTGTATTATTCCAACCCTTATTTTTTGGAATGCTGCTCGGGATTGGTTTGCTGGTATTGATTGCGTCGGCCCTGCAAGCACCGTTGCACAAAGTTTATCAAGCGTATCAAGTTGGTGGCGATTGGCTATTTTGGTTTGTCGCGCCAGCCACCGTATCCTTCGCAGTACCGTTATATAAGCGAAATGATATTTTTAAGAAGTATTGGGATGTGATTTTGATTGCCTTATTTTTAGGCTTGTTGTTATCACTCTTTGGGATTTATGCCGTATCAACGTTGCTTGGCTTGACCGATGCAGCCCTCGGCGCAATGTTAGTCCAAGCAGCGACCACGGCGATTGCGCTGCCAGTTGCCGAAGCGGTTGGCGGCGATCAAGCGATTGCAGCGTTTGCGGTCATTTTGAACTCCGTCTTGATTTATGCACTGGGCGATCACTTTATTCGGTGGTTTAAGTTACACAAGAATCCATTAGGCGCAGGTTTAGGTTTTGGAATTGCGGGTAATGCTGTTGGGGCGACGAAGGCGATTGAAGTGAGTGAAGCTGCTGGTGCGACTGGTGCGATTGCATTCGTGGTGGCCGGTATCTTAGTGAACTTTATGGTACCGGGCTTTGCACAGTTAATTGGGTTAGGTTAGGAGGATTTATGAAGAATAAAGGGAAATTTATTAAGCAGATCATGATTTACGGCTTGATCCTATTAGCTAGTAGTTTGATTTCAGAGTTGGTTAATCAACTCTGGCCCGGGTTTCCGATGCCACCTGCCTTGATTGGCATGATCATGTTGTACGTATTGTTAACCTTAAAAATCGTCAAGCTTGAACAAGTGGAAGGCGTCAGTAACTTCTTCGTGCAGATTATTAGTTTGATTTTTATTCCGTCAGGGATTGCGTTGGTGACGAAGCTGGACGTGTTAAAAGCGGAAGGTGTGCAGATTGTTGTGGTGATTGTGATGTCAACGTTGATGTTGTTACTATTTACCGCGGGGATTGCGTGGGGCTTGGTACAACTTAAGGAACGCTGGTCAAAACGTGGTGATGCAGTTGAGATGGAAGAAGAATCGTAACGTTAGATTTGGGTGGTGAACGATTTACTGAGATTGTAGGTAGATGGCGCACCAGTCGGATTTAAGGTTGGTGGTCGGCTTGGCTCCGTTGGGGGCTGGGGCGGCCTTTTTTTGTGGATTTTATGAATTGGCTGAAACGTGCTCACTCAGACTGCCAGTTCCGCTTGCTACGCTAAGCCAACCACTCGGAAAGTTCACCGAGTACTTGTCTTAACTAGGCAATGCTCACTGGCAACC
>NZ_BJDK01000026.1 GCF_005405105.1 Lactiplantibacillus dongliensis | reverse complement strand
GCTGAAACGTGCTCACTCAGACTGCCAGTTCCGCTTGCTACGCTAAGCCAACCACTCGGAAAGTTCACCGAGTACTTGTCTTAACTAGGCAATGCTCACTGGCAACCCGTCTGAGTGACCACTCTACAAAAAAAGCCACCACATCAGGGGATGCAGTGGTCAAGGAGTAGGAAACATCAAAGTGGGGGCTTTGATGAACCCCATTCATAAGGCTTGGGGGAGTCTATGAATGAAAGTGATCGCACCGGCATTATGGCAGCAACACCGGCTGTGATCTAAAAACTAAAGAATATTAAGGATTGATAGTCAGTTTGACACTTTCTATCAATCTGCGACTATTATAATTGCAAACGCTACCGGCTGCAACTAATTGCGCTGATTGATTAGTTAAATTTTATGCGTGGTTGGAAATCTTCGGCAAATAGCCCCATGCTATATAGGTCTAGACGTTGGCCGTCACGCTTGATAGCACGCTGATTCGTGCCTTCAAATTCGAAGCCGCTATTCTGATAAACAGAAATTGCCGCTTGGTTAGTTGAAATGACGTCCAAACAAACCTTGTATAGATTTAACTCATTAAAACCATAATTAAGCATCAAATTTAAGGCTTCGGTACCATAACCATGCCCCCGGTCGTCGGCATCCCCAATCGCCAGCCCCAACTGACAAATTTGGTTGTGCCAGTCGATGTTGAATAATGTCACAAATCCTAACAGACGGTCGTCATCCAAAGCCCGAATGTGAAAGTAAAATTCAGTATCCTGGTTCAGGTTACGGTAAGTTTGTTCCAAGGCTTCCCCGGATAGTGGCCGGGCTGGCAAGGTATCCAGATTACGGACGAACGTCCCATCCGTATACCAATCGCTAATCTCATCGAAATCTTCTGGCTGCGGCACGGTCAAAGCGACGCGTGGGCCAACAAAAATATTTTTCAAAATAATCCCTCACTTGTTTTACTAATTAGACCTATCATAGCCCACTCAGTTTTAAATCGCTACTAGTAATGATTGCCACGCTGGTTGGGCTAGAATCGGTTAAAACGTGGTAGCTACGGTTAGAAATCAACTGGTAGATGGCAAGTTTAACTAATCTTGGTTATCTTTAGATTAGCAAAACGTAAAATTTACAATTATTTTACAGGATAGCTTGTTAAAAATTTACGTCCGATTAGTATGCTGAAGTTAACCATTTGGTGAATCCTAGAGTAGAGAAGTGATTATGGTGCAACGTTTGCATATTGTTCAAATTTCAGATACCCACTTAACCCCGCATGGCGACGTGCCGGCGCATCAGCAGCAGACTGATCCGTGGTCCAAACTAACGGCAATTATCCAAGATATTCGAACGTTGCCGTATGAACCAGACTTGATCGTGTTTACGGGGGACTTGATGCATGGCGGTTCTGCGGATGACTATCAGCGGCTACATGGTGTCGTGCATATGATGAAGGCCGAGTTCAACTGCCATGTCCGGGTCTTACTCGGTAATCATGATAATCGCCAAGCCTTTTATGATGGGTATCTACCAGCCGATCCGGGACCGTATTATGCTAATCGGATGCGGATTGGTAATAATGATTTTTACTTTTTAGATTCCAAAGTCAGCGGTTATGAAGCTGGTTGGGTGTCCGCGTCACAACTACAATGGCTGGGGAAACATTTACGCCAGGCTCCCACGAAACGCGCCTTTATCTTCTTACATCATCCGCTCGATGGACCGACGATGAGTAATATGCATTACGCGATTTTACAGAACACTTCCGAATTGTTATCAGTTTTGCGCGGTCACAATATCGGGGGCGTCTTTGCCGGGCACGTCCACTTTCCGACCGAATATTTGATTGGCGACCATGTGCTCAATGTGGTAGCCGGTTCGGCGGCGTACGATATTGATTGCACCGATCCACAATTACATGAAGTTCGCGAGAGCAGCAGTTATCAGATTATTACGGTTGATCGAGGTCAAGTCGGGGTTACGGTGCGGCAATTATTGCAGCTGCCAGCCGTGATTGATACGATCCAAGTGCCCTCAATCAAGTTCTTAACGAAACGGCCACCGGAAATCTTCGCTTGATAGCGTTTACAACATGAACGGCGTATAATGGTAGCTATCAGATGAGGGGGTCGATAACATGGCAACACATTGTCGTTTCCAGCACCATGCCAAGTTGTCACGGCGCGTTCGGCAACGAATTGCACCATTTGCGGCGTTTGAATTTACAGCGACTAGTATTGCGATTGCAGACATTCTGCGTGCTAAGTCAGTCCGGCGTGGACATAAGTTGGGCTGGTTGTTATTAACGTTTGTGCAACCGATTGGCCCGTGGCTTTATTTTGCCTTTGGCCAGACCCGTGACTAGTCTCCTATCAAAAAAACGATTTTGGTTAACTTTAGCCAAAATCGTTTTTTTAATGCGAGCGAATTAACATATAGATAAAGTATGGCGCTCCAATCAAGGCCACTAGCACCCCAACTGGCAATTCAGTCGTTGTGGTAATGAGTTTACCGACCGTATCGGCGGCTAGTAACAGACAACTACCCAAGACGGCCGCCAGTGGTAATTGAAAGTGTTGGCGTGATCCGATTAAACGGCGCGCTAAGTTGGGCGTAATCAACCCAATGAAGCTGATGCCACCACTAATGGCGACGCTCACCCCAGCCAGCATGGCGGCGACACCGATCAATAATAATTGCTGATGCTTTAAGTTAACGCCGAGGGCTTGGGCGCGTTCATTACCAAGGTTGAACGCATCCAGTACGGGCAGTTGCCAGGCAATCAGGCCTAAGCCAATGAGCAGCCATGGCAGGGCCCAACCGATGTAGGCCCAATTGGTGCCCCACAGACTACCAGCGAGCCAATTCATGACGAATTGGTAATTATCTGGGGATAGTTTCAAGGTCATTAGGACCATCACCGCTGAGAAGCAACCAGATAAGGCCACGCCGATTAGCAGCAGGCGTTTTGGAGGAATCCCTTGGGTGGGCTTATAAGCTAGGAGAAAGACCAATAGGGTGCTTAGCCACGCCCCAATTAAGGCAATAATTGGCAGACGCATGCCTAAGCTGGTAGCGCCCCCAGCAGTGACCATCAAAGCCATGACGGCCAGACCAGCGCCATTGTTAATGCCCAGTAGGCTAGAATCAGCCATGGGGTTTTGCGTGACGGTTTGGATAACACTACCAGCGACGGCTAAAGCGCAACCGACTAATAGGGCCAAGACAATTCGTGGTAAGCGAAAGTTAAGCAGGACTAACGTTTGGGTCGCGGTACCATGGCCAGTGAGCCAAGCGAGTAAGGCTTGCGGCCCTAGCGCCATACTACCGGTGTTGAGATTAATGATGATTAAGATTAGGGTCAATCCCAAGAGCCCAAGCATCCAACTGGTGAAACGACTGGTTTTACTCATAAGTTGCCGGGCTCCTTTCGGGCTAAATAAATGAAGAAGGGCACCCCAATCAATGAAATCACAATCCCAAACGGGGTTTCTTGCGGCGGATTAATTAAACGAGCAATTAAATCTGCGCTAACGGTTAAAGTCGCGCCCAGTAGTAGCGTTAGTGGCATGATATGGCGATAGTTGGTGCCAATCAGCCAGCGGGCAATGTGGGGGACCATTAAGCCGACAAAGGTAATCGTGCCCACCAAGGCAACGGAAATACCGGATAAGATAACGACACAACCTAAGGCGCCTAAACGTAATAACGGCAGACTTTTACCTAAGCTTTGAACGGCATCGTCGGTTAAGTAGCCTAAGTTTAGTTGTGGTGCCAGGAGTAAGGTCAATACCAGACCAATGAGCAGAATTGGTCCTAAGACCCGTAATTGTGACCAACTGACTGCACCGAGGCCACCGAAGTACCAAAAAGCCAAGTCTTGTTTTAATTGTGAGACGAGCGCTAAGCCTTCACTTAATGCGGTGAATAACCCGCTAATTGCAATCCCAGCGAGGACTAAGGTCGTTGGATTGAGCTGGACTTGCTTCAGCGAACTAATGGCGAAGATCAAGCCGGCACTGATGGCCGCACCCACAACGGCCCCAATCGTTGTTTGTAAGGTCGAAAGCTTGGGGAAAAAGGCCAAGCATAACGTCAACATTAAGCCGGCCCCCGCATTGATACCCAGTAAGCCAGAATCGGCCAGCGGATTTTTGGTGACACTTTGCATCAAGGCCCCGCTACCAGCTAAACCAGCACCAATTAAAGCAGCGCCCAAGACCCGCGGCAGGCGAATGGTGCGGATGATTTGTTGGTCTAAACTCTGCGGATGCGTCGACCTTAATGCTTGCCAGACCGTGTTGAAGGACACCTGATCTGCGCCCCAACGTAAACTGGCGAGAGTGACGAGAATTAAGAGTACGCCACTCAAACATAAAAGGCTGGTGACCCGAGTCATTGATTTCATACGGAATCACCTACCGTTGGCGCGCAATGATTATACGTGAGAATCAGCGGGGTCCCGTGATAGTCGACGAGTTCGGCATCAATTTGGAAAATGTGCCGTAAATTAGCGGCTGTCATAACCGTATTTACATCACCTTGAATCTGGACCTGACCAGCTTTGATGGCGATGAGTTGATCGGAAAAACGAGCCGCGTGGTTCAAGTCGTGCAAAGCCATGATAATCGTCCGATGAGCTTGTTGGTTTAATTGCTTAATTAACACCATTACATCGAGTTGGTGAGTTAAGTCTAAGTAAGTCGTGGGCTCATCTAAAATAATGGTTTCGGTATCTTGAGCAATTGCCATCGCAATCCAAGCCCGTTGGCGTTGTCCACCAGATAAGGTGCTCAGCGCGCGGTGCCGTAAGTCTTGTAACTTAGCTTGGGTTAAGGCCCATTCGATTTTTTGATGGTCGGTCGCCGTTAAGCCAGCTAGTGGCCGGCGATAAGGCAGTCGGCCAAAGCTAACAAGTTCATCGACAGTCAGGTCACTAGCCGTGGCATTCGTTTGCGGTAAGACGGCAAGTTTTTTAGCTAAGGCTTTAGCTTTGATTGTTTGAATGTTTTGCTGGTCGAGCAAAATGGCTCCAGTCGTGGGAGTCAATAAGTGGGCTAAAGCCCGAATAATGGTTGATTTACCACTACCGTTGGGACCAATCAACGTGGTGATCTTGCCTTTGGGGATCTGAATGGAGAGCTGATCCACAATCGTCTTTTGCGCATAGCCGATACTGACGGCTTTAGTTTCAATTAAATTCAAAACGACTGGTCCTTTCTAAGAAAATAGGGTTGATACGGTTGCTAGTTAAAATTGCTGCCTGCCAGTTGGTTTCTAAAATGCTGGCACGCTGTGGGCCATCTTGAAGCCCAGCCCGGTTTTCAAAACTGAGGTAAAAGGCAGGGGTGCTTTCCACGCACGTATAGTTATCTTAAATGTTTTTGTTGACAATTGATAGCGATTTCAATGATAATTTAGCTAGTTTTGAGATTGAGACTGGGAGGAAGAAAATTTGAAACGTTGGCGAAGTGTGAAGGTGGCCGTGGTGTTAGGCCTAGTTTGTGTAGGATTATTGAGTGCCTGTGGGAGCCCAAAGTCGACGTCCAGTGCGGCAAATGGCACGCGGACGTTAACGGATACCCTGCAGCATCAAGTTAAGGTCCCTAGTCAACCTAAGCGGGTGATTGGGAGTTATTTGGAAGATGAACTGGTGGCCTTGGGGATTAAGCCCGTGGTACAGTGGTCCGTAAAAAACGGCAGTGGCACGCAAGCTTATTTGAAAAAACAGCTTAAAGGCGTCCCGTTGATTGATTATTCGTTGCCGTATGAAGCGGTGACCAAAGCGCAGCCCGATTTGATTCTAATGGGGACCAGTAGTGCGGTCGCTAACGGCAAGTACGCGCAATATAACAAGATTGCGCCGACGTATGTGGTGAAGAATGGTCCCAAGGTCACGTGGCGGGCGACCTTTATGGACGTTGCTAAAGCGGTTAATCGGACAAGTAAGGCTAAGACGGTCTTAAGACAGTATGATCAGAAAGTTAAACAAGCCCGCCAACAACTTAAAACTAACGGCCGACATTCAGTCGCTGTTTTGTGGGTGACCAATAATACGGCCTATATGGTTAGTGACAAGTCCGCTAGTGGCGCCTTATTATATGGCGATTTAAAGTTGGGGGAACCCAGCCTAGTGAAGCAAGTCTCAAAGACGGCGACCGCTGATTGGTCCGCGGTTTCATTGGAGAAGCTAGCTAAACTCAAAGCCGATGATATCTTCTTAGTGAATAGTCAAAAGAGTGCATCTTTATTCAAGGATCCATTATGGGAAAATATTAAAGCCGTTAAACAGCAGCATCTGTATCAATATGGCGATGCCAGCAGTTGGCAGTATTCGGGGCCAATTGCGTATTCACAAATGATTGAGATGGTGCTAAAAGCGTTATCAGCTTAGCTCGGCAACTTTGCTAACATCTTATCCTAGGTCTATTAAACAATTTTGTGCCCAATAGAAAAGCCATCCAGTAATTGTGCCTGGATGGCTTTTTAGCGTGCGATTTGACTAGTCGACATGCGATAAGTTTAAGCGACGGAGTTCCGCCGTTCGCGTGACGCCGAGTTTCTTTTGACAATCAGGGCATAGGCCGTAGACTTCCATATTATGACTTGTTACTAAATAGCCAGAAAGTTCGGCGGCTTTAGCTTCAACACCGGAGAGATCCGGTTCGAAGACATCAGTAATCTTACCGCAGTTTTCACAGACAACGTGATAGTGCGGGCGCCCGAAGAAGTCATAATGCGTTCCGGCGTCACCATTCTGCAGTTCGATGACGATCCCTAAATCAACAAATAGTTTTAAAGTGTTATAAACGGTTGCCAGGCTTAGATTAGGTAATT
Source organism: Lactiplantibacillus dongliensis (assembly GCF_005405105.1). GTDB lineage: Bacteria > Bacillota > Bacilli > Lactobacillales > Lactobacillaceae > Lactiplantibacillus > Lactiplantibacillus dongliensis. The sequence goes on along the minus strand of NZ_BJDK01000026.1, from coordinate 39,036 downwards.
GGGTATCTAAGGCTTGGTAGATCGTTTCAACGGATGGATGATTGTGATGGGTGACCAGATACGTCAAGATGATCTGACGTTGTGGGGTGACCCGAATCTTATGGTCTTTGAGTTCTTGAATTGCTTGGGTTAACATATCTGCTGCCACGATGCGGTTCCTCCTTTACCGATTTATTCACCCTTATTAAACCACACTTTTTAGAAGGATTCCAATTTAGAAACGTTACCAAATTAAACTTTTGACAAAATTAAATAACGACTTCGGTATTTGGGGTTGCGATGTGCCGTTGAAAGTCGGTAAACTAGCGTCGTAATAACGGTGATTGGGAGGGATTAAGATGACACAATCAATTGTACCAGCATTGCCAGCAGCCCGGATTCAATATGAGCGCTGGTATCAGTTAGGTTTACAGGCGGTCTTGACCGCAACGACTAGGTTGAAACAAATTCAGGCTGCCAGTGTAACGAGTCAGATTAGTGCCTTTCCACGGTTTACGATTTTTTGCGCTGTTCAGTGTGGCAACGACCGGGTTACGGCAATTAAGCAAGCCGCATTGGCCTTAAAAGTCGTGCCGATTGAAGTTGATATTAGTCATGATCAAGTAGCCTTGACCTTTGGGCTGAACTGGCTACAAGCTGGGCTACCGGTCTGGCAACCGACTGATGCGCGCGTCTTGCATTTGTATGATGGGCTGCTGACGAATCTGCTAGGAACGCCATTTCAACCGATCACTGCGATGCAAGTTACAGTTAATGATTTGGCTACGGCTCGATTGCAACCTAGCACGCAAGCCCCGGCTCGGATTGGCGTTCAACCGAACTTTCATAATTATGGTGTTGACTTAGCTGCGGGTGGCTTATTGAGCGTTGTCGTTGCGCCAGCCTTACAGTGGCAATCCAGACCCAATGGCTTACTCCAAGCACAAGGCTATGCCGGTGACGAAGCCGAAGAATTGTGTGGTCAGCCTAACAATCATAAGATCATTCCGTTTCCAAAAGGATCGCGTGCATGTTCTTGAAAATAAGACTACGTTTGGCAATAGCGTTGACAGTGTGCCTAGAAAAAACGCCATTCTATATAGTCAATGTCCTTGGTGCTAGTTGGAATTGCCGGCTACCAGTTGGTTCCTAAAACGCGGAATGCCATGGGCCATTTTGAAGTAAGTCCGGTCTTCAAAACTGGTCTTGGCCTAAGTCCGAGCAGACCACTCGCACTAAGGCCAACGACACGGCTGAGCATTTTAGTAACCTATCTCTCGACTAAATGACTGAACTTAAAATAATCAATCGTTAATTTTTTAATACTCGTTAGTTAACGCCGGGCGGGCCAGAATTGGCTCAGTGGTGTCGTTTATCTTAGTCGGTGATTTTCCGACTTAGATAAAGCCCGGCTTGGAAGACCGATTTTTGGCTTCCAAACGCGGCCACCACGTTCCAGCCGATTCTGGACCAACCAGAGTGGCAATTTAAACCAACTAGCACCAAGCGGTTTAGAATGGTTTTAGACGATTGAGATAATTAAAGCAGCTCACTTGATTTCATCATCCGGTGAGCTGCTTTTAATGGGCTTATTTTTCTTCAGTTGCTGCACTGAGCTTGTTAGCGACGATGGCCGTTTGTGACCAAACTAAGAGTTGGGCTTGAATATTTTCTAGAATTTTCATGCCAAGCTGATAATCGCGTTCGGAACCGATGCTGTTAAAGCTTAACGTACAAGTTCCGGCAAAGGTACTAGCGGCGATCTCCATAGCGGGGGTCGGTCGAAAGGCCCCTGAGAAAACACAGTTGACCACGTTGAGCCCGTGGAACTGTAGCTTTGCTTGGTCAACGACACCAAAGTTCGTATACGTCAACGGCTGATGCGCCAGCCAACGATTGGCCACTTTACGCATGACCCCGACTGGCATCGCATGATTCATCTTTTGCAAGTTGGTCAGCCGGTATAAGAAAGCGGCATGGGCGCGTTCCGTTGCTAGCAAGTCGTGCACATGCTGAACCAGTGCTGTAAAGGGAGCATCGACATCGACTTTGATATTCAAATAAACGGTGCCGGTCAAATTCGCAATCCGGGTGACATTGGCTTCTGCTGCCGTGAAGTGGCGGAAGTTAATGGGACAAGGCAAGGTGATGGTGGTGTGCCCAGTTAAGACCTGCAATGCTTTGGCGTAGGCTGCTAAGATGGCTTCACTAATGCCGACATCTTGAGCCTTGGCAACTTGTCGTACGCGCATAAATTGCTTGCTTGTTAACATGATATGACCGATGTGGCGCAGGTTGATGCCTTGATAGTGCGGTAGTTGCACTGTGTTCAACGGTAAATCCGCGTGGGCGTGGGGCCGGCGAAATTGGCGTTGCAACTTGGTGATCACGGGACGTAATCGACGTTCATTGCTGATAGCCGCCAGATCATCATGGTTATATGCCTGAGCCAGTAAGTATAGGTATTCTTTAAACCCGATGCCATCGGTGAGGAGATGGCTCATAAATGCTTGTAAAACATCATATTGATCGTGATGGATAATAAACAGTTGGAGCTGTGGTCCGGTGGTTAAATTAAAATCAAAATTTTCTGGACTGTAAGGACTTTGGGCCTCGACTACGAGGTTATCCACTTGTTGCGAGGTGACTTCAAAGCGGTTATGGTCAGCTTGATACTGGGCAAAAATCTCGGGGACGATTTGCGCAGAAGCTAAGACCGCAGCTTTAAGTCGTTCGACATCGATTTTACTAGAAAAGACGATTCGCGACCGCATTAAAGGCACGGTGGTATCTGTCATGAGCATATTCACAAAGTCTAGTACTTCACCACGATAATACACGTTAAAACCCCCGATCCAATTCTCTATCAGCTAGTATAACAGACTGGTTATGCGGGGGATGGGTGGGATACTTAGCTTTGAAAAAAGTTAAGAAACATGCTGACTTTTGTGAGTGGAGTTGTTCGGAGCTAGTTGAGATTACCGCCGACCGATTAGGTGCTAAAACGCTGGCACACTAGGGGGCATTTTGAAGTGAAAACTTGTCAGCGAGCTTGAAAAAATTAACTCAAACTTGTAACCGGTTCCGCCTGAGGGTAAAAAAAGGCGTATACTAAAAGTAAATACATTTAAAGGAGCTTTAATTAACATGAAAATTGTGGCCCTCGTCGGTAGTATCCGACATGCATCCTATAATCAGAAATTAGCGGAGTTTGTTCAAAAGCGGTATAGTGACCAGTTCGATATGACGATCCCAGCTTTGCGAGAGTTGCCCTTTTATGACCAAGATATTGAACTTGAAGCACCCCAAACGGTAACGGCCCTCAAAAAGGCTGTTATGCAGGCAGATGGGGTCATTTTTGTAACGCCCGAATATAACCATAGTATTCCCGGCGTGCTAGAAAATGCGATTGATTGGTTATCACGGGTTGAGCATCCCTTAAAAGGTAAACCAGTGATGATTTTAGGTGCGACAATGGGTCCGCTGGGGACAGTGCGCGCACAGGGGACTTTGCGGCAAATCTTGGATTCACCAGGTGTGGCCGCCCGAGTTTTGCCAGGCAACGAATATTTAATGGGAGCTGTCCAGAATAAGTTTGATAATGCGGGCCAGTTAACAGATCAAGCATCGATTGATTGGTTGGATCACTGCATGAAGAATTATCTGAGCTTTGCCCAAGCGTTAGCTACTGAAAAGTAAGCCAACTCGCCGCTAATGACGACGATTAATCTTAATTAATTTGAGGAGCGGAAACTATGAACAGAGAACGTAAGTTGATTTATGTGATTTTGAATGATGAAGATGTCGATTATGAACTTGAAGAACAAGATACCCAATATGTGGTTTATATTCGTCGTCAAAAAGGTGATTCACGGGAATTGAACTTGGTCAGCAAAGAAATTAAGCAATTATTCGATGACGCTGACTTGAACTATGATGAAAGCGTTAAGTCCGATGATAAGAAAGCGGATATCGTCTTAACGGTTCAACGCAGCTAGTTTGCGGAATTGGTTTCGACTAATTCAAATAGTTGAAAAATCAAAGGGTCAGACATACGATGTGTGTCTTGGCTCTTTTTGTTTATAGGAGGGAAAACGATGACTATCGATGATTTATATCAAGCGCTGCTCACTGATCTGGGACCGCGGCATTGGCTAGAACCCGGCGTGCCACCGGCGGAAACGCCTTGGGAGATCTTATGGGGCGGTGTATTGGTTCAAAATACGAATTGGCGCAATGTTGACTATGCATTAGCGAACTTAAAAGCAGCGACGCAATTTGAACCGCAACAACTTTTGGCATTGTCAACGGCGGCGTTAACTGCACTAGTCAAACCCGCGGGCTTTTATACGCGCAAGGTGCCGACGTTACAAGGCTTGGCGGCTTGGGCAGGGCAGTATGACTTTAAGCTAACGACCATGCGGCAATTACCAGCTGCGCAATTGCGACGGGAGTTAAAGGCGTTAAAAGGGATCGGTGATGAAACGGCGGATTACTTTTCGATGTATGTGTTTGATAAGCCAACCATCATTGTTGATACCTACTTACGGCGATTATTTGCTTGGTTGGGCCAAGACTTGCCTAGCAGTTATCTGAAGGCACAAGCTTTAATTGAAGGTGCTTGGACGTATGATTTTGCCCATGCGCGGGAGTTACACGCGTTAATTGTGGATTATGGCAAGCAAGTTAAGACGACCGCTTCGTTTGAGGCGTCGACGTTAGCTGGTCAGCACTTACAGTTATTGCCACAACGTTAGGACTAAAGGTTTTAATAACAACAGTATCAAAGATAGTGGGGTAGAAATGGATTGAAAATTTCTGCGCCGCTATTTTTATAGTCTAACAGTACCCCTAAAAGCGGCCTATTTTCTTGAATTAAGGGTTAGTTAAAGTTGTTGTCTGCCGGTTAGGTCCTAAACTGACTGGCCCTAAGTTCTAGCCGATTCTGAATCAACCAAACTAATGTTAGGCAATTAACCTAATAAATCAGTTCGTTTAGTGTAGATATGAACGAACAAATTATCAATTTTTATTTGACTGATTGTTAGTAGCCGGTTATGATTATCACGAGTAAATGAAAGCGGTTTATTTTTATAACCGCTAAAAACTAAGGTTAGGTTTAAGTCAGTCAGGTTTGGAGGGGAATGTGGTGCGACTTTCAAAAAAAGTAATCTATCAGATTTACCCGAAGTCATTTTATGACAGCAATGGGGATGGCATCGGGGATTTGCGTGGCATCATTGAGAAAATTCCGTACTTAGCACGTTTGAATATCGATATGATTTGGTTCAATCCGTTCTTTGTTTCGCCACAGCATGACAATGGGTATGATATTGAGGATTACTATCAAATCGATCCATTGTTTGGCACGATGGCCGATTTCGATGAGTTGGTGCAAGGACTACGGGCGGTTGGCATCGATGTGATGCTTGACATGGTCTTTAATCACACGTCGACTCAGCACGAGTGGTTCCAAAAAGCGTTAGCCGGTGATTCAACGTATCAGCAATATTATTATCTGCGACCGGGTAAGGCGAATGGCGAACCACCAACTAATTGGCAGTCGAAATTTGGCGGTTCAGCTTGGGCACCTTTTGGTGATACGGATCAGTATTATTTACATTTGTACGATCCGTCCCAGGCCGACTTGGATTGGCATAATCCCGCTGTTCGGCAAGCGGCAGTAGATATTGTCAATTATTGGCAACACAAAGGGGTCCGTGGCTTTCGGTTTGATGTGATTAATGTGATTGGCAAGGACCAGCAATTAGTGGATGCCCCACCGGACATTAGTAGCAAGTTCTTGTACACGGATCGCCCGATTGTGCACGACTATTTACGTGAGTTAAATGCCGCTAGTTTTGGCCAGCATGCGCATGATATTACGGTCGGTGAACTGTCATCAGCGACTTTAGCCAATAGCGTGGCCTACACGAAACCGGAAAATCATGAATTATCGATGGTCTTCAATTTTCATCATTTAAAGACTGATTATGACCATGGGAATAAGTGGACAGACCGGCCCTTTGACTTTATGGCGTTGAAGAAGATTATCAATGACTGGGCGCAAGGCATGGCGGATGCTGGCGGTTGGCAAGCGTTATTTTGGAATAATCACGACCAACCGCGGGCCGTTAATCGGTTCGGCGACGTGGATCATTATCGTGTTAAGTCAGCGGAGATGCTGGCGACCGTGATGCATTTATTGCGAGGCACGCCGTTTATCTATATGGGCGAAGAGATTGGGATGACGGACCCGCATTATCATCAGATTGATGACTATGTGGATGTTGAGTCACACAATGCGTACCGCGCGTTGCGCGCACAAGGTCATTCGGATCGGGCGGCTTTTCACTTGGTACATGTGAAATCCCGCGATAACGCGCGGACACCAATGCAGTGGACGGCTGAGCCCACGACGGCCGGATTTACGGCGGGGACGCCGTGGCTACGACCCACGAATCAAGCGGCTATTAATGTCGCTGCTGAACTTGATCATGGTGAGATTTTTAATTATTATCAGCGTTTAATTCAGTTACGGAAGACTTATGATGTGATTTCTGATGGGGATTATCAACCATTATTGCTAGATCATCCCCAAGTGTTGGCTTATTTACGGGGGACTGACACCCAAGAATTAGCTGTTTTGAATAATTTTTATGGCCGTAAGACGACGGTTGAGATTCCAGCCGAGTTTATCGGCGCCCACGTGCTGATTTCAAACTATCAGCGGGAGGTCGCGGGCAACGCTGTCATCTTACAACCTTATCAATCAATTGCCTTATTACGCGACAAATAAAGGGGGAGCATCGCGATGAAACAAGTGCAATTATTATCACCCGTCACGGGCCAATTAATCGCTTTAAGTGACGTGCAAGATCCAGTCTTTTCACAAGGCATGATGGGCCAAGGCTTCGGCGTGGAACCGGACAATGGCCAAGTGGTCGCACCCGTTAGCGGGAAAATTACGATGGTAGCGGCAACGCTCCATGCGATTGGGTTTACGACTAAGGATGGTTTGGAAGTGCTCGTTCATTTGGGAATCGATACCGTTGAACTAAAGGACAATCCGCCATTCAAGATTAACGTCCAAGTCGGCGACGAGGTTCAAGCTGGCGATGAGATTGGCCGGATGGACTTAGCGGCCATCAAGGCGGCCGGTAAGCAAAAGACGGTGATTCTAGCCGTCACGAACAGTGCTGATAAAGTGGATGCGATTAACGCCAAGATTGGGATTGTCAAAGCTGGCGCCATTGGGGCCGATGTGGACCTCAAAGAGGCCGCAGCCGCTACCAAACAACCCGTTGCGGCTAGTGGCAATAAGTACGATCAGTTAGCGACCCAAATTATCAATAATATCGGTGGTGTGGCGAACGTTAAGAGTGTGATTCATTGTATTACGCGGGTTCGCTTCTATCTGAAAGATGAAGCGAAAGCCAACGATGATACGATTCGCGACTTAAAAGGTGTGATCGACGTGGCTAAAGCCGGGGGCCAATATCAAGTGGTCATTGGTCCGGCTGTTAACGATGTCTATGATGCCGTGGTTAAGCAACTCGGTCCTGGTTTCGGTGACGACGATGCCTCGATGGTTGCCATGGAAAAAGAAGCCAACAAAGCCGCTTGGCAAAAGATGACGCCTTGGCAAAAGGTTAAACATAGCTTTAGTGCGTTGATTGGGGTCATTACCGGGTCCATGATTCCAGTAATCGGTTTGTTAGCTGCTTCCGGGATCTTAAAAGGGGTCTTAGCATTACTGACTTCCTTCAAGATCGTGTCAGCGACCGCGCCAACTTACGTGATTATTAATGCGATGGGTGACTCAGTCTTCTACTTCCTACCAATCTTTGTCGGATTTACGGCCGCTAAGAAGCTGGGATCCGACCCGATTATCATGGGGATTGTCGGTGGGGTACTGACGTATCCAGCGATTGTTGCGATTGCCACAACTGGAAAAGTAACGAGTCATTTGCTCGGTATGGGCATTAACGCGGACTTCTTTGGTCTGCCAGTGCACGTGGCCTCTTACACTTACTCCATCTTCCCAATGATTGCCGGGGCTTGGTTAGCTAGCAAGTTGGAACCATGGCTCAAACGGGTGATTCCAACCGTCTTACGGATGATTTTTGTGCCATTGCTTGAAGTTGTCATTATTTCTGGCGCTATCTTACTCTTCTTAGGACCAATTATCACGGCTTTGTCAGGGGCATTAGCCGCCGGAATTGTGAAGATTTACCAACTCAGTCCGGCTATTTCTGGCTTGATTATTGGGGGCTTCTACCAAGTCTTGGTTATTTTCGGCTTACATTGGGCGATTATTCCAATCGTGGCCAACGATATTGCGACGACGGGTCACAGTTACTTGAACGCCATTGTTTCCGCAACCATGGTTGCCCAAGGTGGGGCCGTCTTAGCCATTGCGATGAAGTCCAAAGTTGCCAGCATGAAAGAATTAGCATGGCCAGCAACGATTTCAGCCTTTTGCGGGGTTACTGAACCTGCGATGTACGGGATTAACTTGAAGTATGGCCGGGCCTTTGTCACTGCCAGCATCGGGGGCGCCGTTGGGGGCTTCTTGACTGGTTTGATGAATGTTAATATGTGGGGCTTTGCCGGGTCATTAATTGGCTTTACGTCCTTCGTCAATCCTAAGGGTATCGACTTTAGTTTCTGGGGCTTCTTGATTGCCTCATTGGTTGATATTATTGTGGCTTTCACCTTAACGTACATGTTCGGCTTCTCGGACGCGGATGTTAAGAACGTGAAGACTGCACCAAAGAAGAAGCATCTTGGTGAACAAGCTGCTTAATAGTAAAGCTTGATTAAAGCCGCTACCAATTGGTGGCGGCTTTTGTTGTGGCTCAAGGATTAGGTTGGTTTAAAGTTGCCACTCTGGTTGGGCCAGAATCGGCTGGAACGTGGTGGCCGCGTTTGCGAGCCAAAGGGCGGTCTCGCAAGCCGGGCTTGTGCTAAGTCGCCATAACCCAGGCAACTAAGCACAACGACACCACTGAGCCAATTCTGGCCCGCCCGGTGTTAATTACCGGGTAATTGTAAATGGATGATGTTGTATTAGTAAGTTGACTTTGCGCCAGCCCGTTGTTGGAATTTACCGGCAGGATTGTCAGGGGACTTCCTGGTTGGTAGACGACGGTTTTAGATATGATTTGATATTAATAATGGATTGCTCAAATATAGAATGTCGTCAAACAGATGTGGGTGTTGGTGGTGATTATTAATAATTTAGTTCGTTGGAAGTTTCGTGAGTTTAGCCGTGAGGTTGGTTTCTAAAATGCTCAGCCGTGTCGTTGGCCTTAGTGCGAGTGGTCTGCTCGGACTTAGGCCAAGGACAGCTTTGAAGACCGTTCTTTGGCTTCAAAATGGCCCACGGCGTTCCAGCATTTTAGAAACCAACCGGTAGGCGGCAAGTAACAACTCACAATGTGTGTTCCCTTGACAAAATCTCAATCACAAGGTTTAATGTAACTAATGAAGTTACAAGAGGGAGCGACTGATAAAATGAAAATTACCATTACCGGGGCGACTGGACATTTAGGCACGCAGATTGTTAAAGCGTTGACTAAGCTAGTATCAGCACAAACCTTGAATTTAGGCGTGCATACGCCAAGTAAAGCAGCGACGTTTGCGGCGCAGGGGATGACGGTCACCGCGATGGACTATCATGATCAAGCAAGCTTGCGGCCAGTGTTGGCGGATAGCGATGTCTTTATTTATGTGCCTAGTAAGAGTCACGATAGTTATAGTCGGGTCAGTGAATTTGAAAATGTGATTGCGGCGGCGGAAGCGAGTCGGGTTAAGCATATTTTAGTGATGGGCTTTATTGCGGACCAGGTTAATAATCCGTTTGCGTTATCAGCCTTTTATGGGTATGTACCGCGGCGGCTGGCAGCATCCAGCTTGCATTATACGATTATCCGCAATGCGCTGTATGCTGATCCGTTGGTCCCGTACCTGCCGGAATTAATTGAACGCCAGCATGTGATCTATCCCATGGGAGATCAAGCGTTGAGCTTTATTAGCCAGGCGGACAGTGCGGCGGCGTTTGCTAAAGTTGCCACGACCCCGGATTTATTAATTGATGGTCGCATTTATACGTTGACGCAATCCCAAGCGTATACGATGCCGGAATTGGCGGCGGTCTTAACGCAAGTTAGCGGTCATCAGATTGGGTATCAACCAGTGACTTTGGCCGAATTTGCGACGATGTATAACCAAGGCAATGAAGGTCACATGCTGGCGTCAATGTATGCCGGTGGGGCGTTGGGCTTGTTGTCAGCGGTAAGTGATGACTATGCGACGATTATGGGTCACCCCGCCCAGTCATTGCCCGCGTTCTTACAAACTAACTGGGCTTAAGCCAGTGATTGTTTGAAAATTCAGGTCGTCTGGCCCGCCCCTATCGGATTCCATGCTATAATTTAAAGGATAAATGATGTAGGAAGGGGGCATCAGGATGGCTGAAGCAGCAACGGGGGATTTTCGGGAGCTATTTCATCGGGGTCAATTAACCATTGGGATTAGCGAGCTTAGTAAAATGACTGGTGTCTCGCCACGACAGCTACGATACTGGCAAAAAAAAGGGTACATTATTCCGAAGAATCAGGATGAACCTGGTCGGGCACGGATATATACATTGAAAATGGTCATTAAAGCCGCTGCGATGAGTAATCTGCTGCAAACGGGCTATACGTTGAAAGCCGCCGCGGCGCAAGTTGATGAACGGATGCGACCGGCGCAAACGATGTATCATGTTTTATTTGATCGGTATCAAGGCTTTCAAGTCAATGACGATGGCGAGATTATTGTGGATTTAGGGACGTTTGACCCGGATCCCACTCAGGACCTATTTGCAAAGTTAGTCGATGAACGGCCGGTATTTATTTTAAAACCCAAAGCTTAAGTTTTAACCGATATTCGCGGGGATATCGGTTTTTTTACGGCTTGAATACTTACTACTTAGTTTTTAATACTTATAAATGCTTGAAAAACGCTTAAATTCAAATTATACTGAAGTCAAATAAAGCAGGGGGGCTTAGCGATGCAACCAAAACAACGACAACAGCACTTATTAAAATTGCTAGATCAACGACGACAACTGAGTGTGGCGGATGTGATGAGCCAATTGCAAGTTTCCCGTGATACCGCGCGGCGTGATATTGTCGCGGTCACACAACAGGGTTTAGCCCAACGGATTCACGGTGGGCTACAGGTCTTGAATTTCGGGGTCGGTATTCCTAGTTATCAAGACCGGCTACAACAGTTTACCGAGATTAAAACGGCACTGGCTAAACGGGTCTTACCATTGATTCAACCGGATCAATATTTATTTATCGATGTTTCCACGACCTTACTTAAGTTGACACAACTATTGACGATGCCAGCAACGATTTATACGCATTCGCTTGATAACGCGATTAGCTTGGCGACGAAACCGGCTATCGACTTGCATGTTTTGGGCGGTCAGTTGAATCAACATAATCGGTTTATGGCGGGACCGGCTGGACTAGGCGAATTACAGACGGTGGCTTTTGACCAAGTAATCGTTGGCGCCGCAACGGTAACTGCCCAAGGCTTGTTTTATCGCGATGCAGCCGATGCAGCGTTGAAACGCCAAGCACTAAGTCAAACCAAACGAGGAATCTTAGTGTGTGAACATCGCAAGTTCGGTCAAGCAGCCCATTACTGCGGTGGGCGCCTAACACAAATACAAGTCGTCGTGACGGATGAACCACTGACACCGGCTGAACAAGCCTGGTTCGAGCCGCAGACGACGTTAATTAGCTTAACGGAGGATAAGTAAAATGACGCAACCAAAATTGATTTTAAGTGATATTGATGGAACCTTATTAACTGATGAAGCGACGATTTTGCCTGCCACCATTACGGGCGTTCAAGCCGCTGTGCAGCAAGGCGCGACGATGGTCTTGGCCTCGGCCCGCTCACCCAAAGGTATGTGGGGATTAGCACAGCAACTCGGCATCGATTCAACGATGATTGCGTATAATGGTGCGTTAACGGCCAAGACGACGGCGGATGATCAGCTACAAGTCTTTGAAGAACGCCCGATTAAGCCGACGTTAACACAACAAATTCAAGCGTTAATTGCCGAACAGTGGCCGCAAGCCTCGATTAATATTTACAGTAATAATCAGTGGTTGGTGAGTCAGCTGGGAGCGTGGGAGCAACAAGAAGCAGCCGGCATTGGTTATCAGCCACAAGTTACGGCCTTGGCGCCTTGGTTAGCGCAAGCAAAAGCCCCGGTCCACAAAATGTTAGTGATGGCTGACCCAAGTGTGATTACGGCAATTGACCAGCACTTACAGGCACCGGCTTTTAACGGCATCGACGCGTATCGGTCAAAGGATACTTACTTGGAGATTGTGGCCACCGGGGTGTCTAAGGCGGTGGCCTTAGAGACGTTGATCGCTGATGATCAGCTGTCATCGGCTGACGCGATTGCGTTTGGCGATAACTTTAATGACTTGGCGATGCTAGAACTTGTTGGTGTCGGGGTTGCGATGGGGAATGCCCCTAAAGCCGTGCAACAGGGCGCTGACCTGGTGACGACCGACAATAACCATAATGGGATTCAACAAGTGCTAAATCGGTATTTTTAGTCGTAAAAGACGGTTCGCGTTAGGTTAAATTGCCGCCTACCGGTTGAATGCTAAAATGCTAAGTTAAAAGTATGCAATCATTAATTTATGACTGCCCGTTAATTAACGCCGGTCGGGCCCAAATTGGCTCAGCGCGGCCACCACGTTCCAGCCAATGCTGTCCCAACCAGAGTGGCAAGTTAAATCTAACTAACACCAATAAAAAAGGTCATTACAAGCCTCCGCAATGGATGGTTGTAATGACCTTTTAGATTAACGAAATTGAGTTAGTAGCCGTTGGGCCGCACGACCGTTAAACTGATTGGTTTGGAGTCGCTGGAAGACTTGGGTCATGATCTGGCGCAGTTGATCGTCGGTCAAGCCCTGTTCCGCCAAGGTGTTGATGACGGCTTGTAATAAGTCTAAGGGTAAGATTGGCCGTTTTTCAGGGAACTGATCGAAAAAGGCTTGCACGGCCTTATCATGCAATTGCCAATATAACGGATTTTGAACGTCGTCAAAAATCGTTAATAACTGGTCAAGTGCGGGTGATAACGGAATGTTTTTGGCAATTAGAGTGGTCAGCATCCCATCACGAGCAGGAATTCGAACGTCGGCCACATAATCTTTTAACAATAAGAAGTGCGTTTTAAACGGTGGCCGTAAGGTGAAGGTCATCGCCAAGGCAATCTGGCTATTCGTTACTGCCATTAAAAAACCTCCTTGTAAAAATCAACAATGTTTAATGACGCTTAGTGAACCGCACGACCGCTTCACAACGGGCGGTTTGTGGGAACATGTCGATTGACTGAATATAGTCGACTTGGTAGCCGCGGGTTAATTCACGCAAGTCTTGCGCTAAGGTCGATGGGTTACATGAGATGTAGACCAACTTTTCGGGGGCATTTTGCAAGATGGCATTGATCAAGACGTCATCTAAGCCAGTCCGTGGTGGATCAACAATCATGGCATCCGGATCAAAGCCGGCTGCTAACCATTGTGGTAACAAGGTCTCAGCTTCACCGACTTCGTATTTTGCATTGGTGATTCCGTTGCGTTTAGCATTTTCGTTGGCATCCATGACAGCGGCTGGAATGGTATCCATGCCGCGGACTTCCTTGGCAACATCGGCTAAGGACAACCCAATCGTCCCAACCCCGGAATAAGCATCGACTAACGTTTCATTAGGCGCTAAGTCCAGCGCTTCGCGGGCAAGACGGTACAATTTCTTCGTTTGTTCGGGATTCAACTGGAAGAAGGCCCGGGCTGATAAATCAAAGGCTAAGCCATCGAGTTCTTCAGTGATGGTTGGCTTACCAGCTAGTAAAGTTGTTTGGTCACCCCAAATCAAAGAAGTCTTATCAACATTCACGTTTTGCATCACGGAGACGACCATTGGTAACTTTTCGGCAATCTTCATGAGTAATTGATGTTTCTTTGGGAACTTGGGTGTATGCGTGATAAAGACTAGTTGGACTTCGCCAGTGGCGGCCGCAGCCCGAACGACGACGGTTTTAACGATCCCAGAGTTGTGTTCTTCATCATAGATGGGGACATTTAGTTCTTCTAGCCATTGGACAACTTGGCGCATCACGGTCATCGTAACCGGCATCTGGACAGAGCAAGTTGGTAAGTCGACTAAGTCATGGCTGTTTTCCTTATATAGCCCAGCAGCGACGTGACCATCAATGACCCGTACTTGGAATTGCGCTTTATTGCGGTATTCATAAGGGTCGGTCATGCCAATCGTTGGCCGGACATCGTAATGTTGATAACCGGTTGGCCGGTATTTTTCTAAGGCTTGGCGAATCAAGTCTTGTTTGAACTTGAGTTGAGCTGGATAGTCGAGATGTTCGAGTTCGAAACCACCGACTTCACCGGCGTAAGCATCACGGGGGTCGACCCGGTCAGGACTAGGCTTCCGTAATGTCCGAATCTTCGCTTCTAAGTAGCGGGGATGAACCGCGGTAACTTCAGCGACGACCACTTCTTCCGGTAAGGCGCCTTTGACGAACGTGATGACGTGTTTGTAGTAGCCAATCCCTTCGCCATTAATGCCGAGTCGTTTGATGGTCAATGGAAAGCGTTGACCTAGAGTGACGTCCGTTTGAACCTTTTCAGCGGGTTGGCGTTGGGTACGGTACCGGCCACCACGCTGCTGATTTGGATAATGATTAGATTGTGTCATTTTAGTTTAACTAACCTCGTTTTCTGTGAACTGAGTTCAAACCATTATAGCATGGCGGCGGCTGGCACGTCGCAACTATCATGGTGAATGCTGTTAAGATCAATGTAGGTAATAGTATGATTGGTGCTAGTTGAACTTGCCGCCTGCCGGTTGGTTCCTAGAACGCTGGCACGCCATGTGTCATTTGGAAGCCCAATCTTCAAAACTGTCGTTTATCTTGGTCGATGATTTTCCGACTTAGATAAAGCCCGACTTTCGAGACCGTTCTGTGGCTCGAAAACGTGGTCACCACGTTCCAGCCGATTCTGGGCCAACCAGAGTAGCAGCTTGATCTAACTAGCACCAAACACAAGTAATAATAGTTCTAAACTGACTCGCTTTCATGCTAAAATAAGACTAATAAAATCCAATGGAGGAAGTCGCGATGACGACATTAATGCGCCTGCACCATGTGAATTATCAAGTTGGTGATAAGTTAATCCTAAATGATATTAATTTAACCGTGCCGGCCCAAGCGCAATTAACGGTGACCGGCCCATCTGGCGGTGGTAAAAGCACGTTGTTGCGCGTGATGGCGGGTATGATTTCTAAAACTAGTGGTGACTTGCAGTTTGAGGGGCAACCGATTGAAAGCTATGAACCGACTGCGTATCGCCGGCAAGTCTCGTATTGTTTCCAGCAACCGACGCTCTTTGGTCAGACGGTCGCAGATAATCTGGCGTTTCCGTACCAGATTCGTAAACTGCCAATGGATCAACGGCATGTTGAAGCGGCATTAGAATATGTGGGACTATCTGCCAATCTATTGACCGAGGCCATCGATGACTTGTCTGGTGGTGAACGACAACGGGTCGCGCTGATTCGTAATATTTTATTTTTGCCTAAAATTTTACTACTGGATGAAGTCACCGCTGGTTTGGATGCGGATAATAAGGCGATCATTCACCGTTGGCTGACGCATCTGAATCGTGACCGGCAAGTGACGACGATCATGATTACGCATGATGCCGAAGAAATTCAAGCCGCGCAGCAGTTAGTCCGGGTTACGGATGGCCAATTGGAGGTGCCAGCATGAATTTAGCAGTGAACAATACTTCGTTATTCTTAGCCGCGTTTTTAGTTTTGGTGGCTTTGGCGATTAGTTTGTGGCAGCAGTTGGGGCTGGACCGCGATATTGTGATTGGGGTTGTGCGGGCGGTCATCCAGTTGTTTGTGGTTGGGTACGTCTTGAAGTATATTTTCCGCGTTAATCATTTCTGGCTGACACTGGCAATGATCATGTTTATTGTTTTTAACGCTGCTTGGAACGCGAAAAAGCGTGGGGCTGGGATTGATCATGCCTTACCGATTTCGTTTGTGGCAATTTTCGTGAGTACCGGAGTGACTTTAAGCGTACTCGTGTTATCAGGCGCCATTAAGTTTATACCATCGCAGATGATTCCCATTTCGGGGATGATTGCCTCAAATGCGATGGTGGCGATTGGCTTAGCTTATCGCAGCTTGAAGACCCAGTTCCATGACCAGCGTCAGGGGGTATTGGAACGTTTGGCCTTGGGGGCTGGCTTGATGGACGCATCGATTGCGATTGTGCGTGAAGCCATTCGAACGGGGATGGCACCGACAATTGATTCAGCGAAGACGGTCGGGTTAGTGAGCTTGCCGGGGATGATGTCCGGGCTGATCTTTGCGGGGGTTGATCCGGTTCGGGCGATTAAGTACCAGATCATGGTGACATTTATGTTGATGTCAGCGACTAGCTTAGGGGCGATTATTGCGTGTTACTTGGCTTATCGCAACTTTTATAATGCCCAAAAGCAACTTAAGTGATTGGAGACAAATTATCGCTCAGGGGTGGTCGCTTATTTTAGTCGTAAACCGATCGGCCACCACGTTTCAGCTGGCTTCTGGGCCAACCAGAGTGGCGGATTAGACCGACTAGTATTAGTTAGGCGTCCAGGCGATGTATAGCATGGGTTAACTATGCTATGATAGAAAAGATTTTAGGGGGGCTGGCTTTGACTAATAGTGCAGTATGGGTACCGATACCAGCCGTGGCTTACTGGGCCTGGCTGGTACCAATCACATTTGGTATCATCTTCGGCTGGCGGTATCAGCATGATAAAGTTCGCTTAAGTAACGGCATTTGGTTTTCGCTATTTTTCTATTCATTAATGGCGTTACTGGCGATGACGATTTTAGGGACGAATAATCACCCGTTAATCATTATTAGCGTGGCGATTTTTGTGGTATTGATGATGGCGATTGGCTTGGTTTTTGCGTTACAGGCCTTCTTGCTGTTGTGGAATGCGTGGATTGTGTGGAAGCGTGAGAGTCATACGTTAGCGAATATGCTGACGTTATTTTTAGGCTTAGCCATTTTATTGCTACCATTCTTTGCGAATCTGATTGGTAACTTACCGAAACCGGTCAGTTATTTCATGACGACTTTTCCAACGATGGTCGTGATGTACGTTGCTTTTTGGTTTTACAATTATTTAACGATGCTCGTGATTTATCAATTCAACTTCCCACGGTATCGCCAAGACTACATCATTGTGTTGGGCGCCGGGTTATTAAATGGTGATCAGGTCTCCCCGTTATTGGCGCAACGTATTAATCGCGGCTTGCGGTTTTATCAGAAGCAGCAACGGAAGACTGGCCATCCGGCAATCATGATCTTTTCTGGTGGTCAAGGGGGCGACGAAACGGTTCCCGAAGGTCAGGCGATGCTGCAATATGCGCGGGAACATGGCTTACCGGCAACGGCAGGCTGGGCGGAAACTAAGTCGACGACAACGTTAGAGAATATGCAGTTTAGCAAGCAATTGATTGATCGTGGCACTATTAAACGGCCACGAACCATTTTTGTCACCAATAATTACCATACTTTTCGGGCCGGAATATTCGCTAAACAAGCTGGACTCAGAGCCGATGGGATTGGGGCCCGGACAGCGAGATTCTTCTTACCGGATGCCATTATTCGGGAGTATATTGCGATTTTCGCACGGCATAAATGGTGGCATGCGGCCGCGGTAGGCGCGTTGTTACTGCTATCGTTGCTGTATGTTTGGCTAGATGTGTATCATGGGGCGATGTAGTTAGAAGCAGTGTTTGAAAGGTGAATCCCAGGTAGTTAGCTGGTTGGGGTTCTCATTTTGGACACTGCTTTTTTGCTGGCTAATTATCCAGTTGTTTGCGGATTGGCATCCAGTTGGTGTTAGTTGAATGAAATGGCCACGCTGGTTGGGCCAACATCAATTAACGGATTAATGATTAATTGTTTTCAACTTAGCCCCCCACCGGCAGGCACCAAGTTTCACTCGCACTAAACGGTTATGAATATGCCCGGCGACCCTTTAAAGATGCAAAAAAAGTTTTGGCCGAGTGAAACGGTCAAAATGAAGATGATATTGAACAATTTAAAGCCTTGACTAGCAAGCGGTTTGATAACATTTGCGTGTAACATTTGATAATTAAATTTATCTAAAAGGGGGTTAATCCCCGGCCACTAGCGGAATTGACCCTAACCATTTGACGCGTATTAATGGTAAGATAAAGTGAAAACGTTAAATGGCTTAATGGGTGGGGTGAGTAACATGCCAGTAATGGATTTAATCGAACAATTTACGACCGATTTTATTAATATTCGAGCGGTGATTATTGCATTGATTATGGTCGGTCTAATTACGAGTATGACGGCGATGACTTATATCTTGGAACAGCGAGCGTTTAAGTTACGACGCCCCAAGTTTACCCATCTGATTCATGGCATTGAAGCTGCCAGTGTGATTGTCAGCATTATCTTGTTACGCCAAGTTTTCTGGGTGATGAACTCAGGCGATGTATTGAGTTGGGGCTATGCCACGGCTCAATTGACGGTGCTGTTATTTAGTCTATATATGATGCAAAACCTAGCCGTTGAGCTAGTCAATATTGTGATGCCGATCTTTTTCTATGGTCAGGGCATGTATATGGGGCGTGGTTGGCAGTATGTGGCGGTCTTTATTACGATGAGCCTATTACTAACCGGGTCGATTATTTATGTTAGTCATCATCAAGCCTCAGCGCTGGACGCGACTTGGAAGTATCTAGCACTGCAGATTGTTTACGGTGGAACTTGGTGTTTCATTATCTGGTCAGTGCATCCGTTCGATATGTGGTACACCTTAACAGTCCTAGTGGTCTTTACTATTTATATGGCGGTGATTCGGTTCTTCGTCACCCGTGTCAGTAATTTTGTTGATCGGTTTACGCGTTTAGATCAGGCCGTCAATTACGATGAATTGACTGGGATTCGTAATCGGGCGAGCTTTGACACCGCGAGTGTTGATGTGTTCGGCTTTTACGAGAAACATCCGAATGTGCCGATTACGATGGTCATGTTTGATATTGATCATTTCAAACGTTTTAACGATCAATATGGTCATATGACGGGTGATGCCGTGTTAAAACATGTGGCGCAGCATTTCCAACATGAATTGGCGAAACAAACCTCGCGGGGCGAAGTCTTTCGTTACGGCGGTGAAGAGTTTGTCATTATTTTCCGAGGTGTCGATGCGCAAAAAGCTCGGCAGATTGTGACGACGATTCGCAACTCGCTGCAGGCGGAACCGTTAGTCTATAATGATCAAGCTTTGACGATTACAGTCTCGCTAGGTATCTCAGCCTTGAAAGCACAAGATTCAGACTTTGATAGCTGGTTCAAACGAGTTGATCACTATTTGTATCAATCGAAAGAGGCCGGGCGGAATCGCCTGACTATCGAGGGTGCCACGATGGCATTGAAGTAGTCCAAGGGCCCGCTAATCCGGCCCTTTTTCCAGCTTAATTAGTGGATTAAACGAATTAAAATTTTTATAAATGAGTATCACCATTAGGGTTAAATAATGGTATGCTTAAAAACGTTTTTAGAACGTGAGTGTTGGTAGGTGAATCCATGTACTTATTGGAAAATTTTTTAAGCGATGTTTTTAATATTAAATCAATTATCATGGCGCTAATTACGGTGGGGCTAATTGCGATTATGATGGTCCTGACTTATATGCTTGCCCCGCGGTCGACTAAATTGCCACGACGCTATCGACTAGTAATCGACTTGGTTGAAGCCGGCGTAGTCATCGGTGGGGTCGTTTTATTGCGCCAAACGTTCTGGGTACTGAATGCTGGCAACGTTTTGAGCTGGGGCTATGCGATTGCTCAATTGATGATCCTACTCTTTAGTTTGTACGCCATGCAAAATATTGCCGTAACCTTGGTCAATCTGGCGATGCCGGTGTTCTTCTACGGTCAGGCGCTGTATATGGGCGCAAGCTGGCAGTGGTGGTGGCTGTTTGCCCTGATGCTCTTAGTGTTAGTTGGGGTGATTGGCTATATTAGTCATCATCAAGCGTTGGTTTTAAAGTCGGAATGGCGATTCTTAGGGTTACAACTACTCTACGGTTTGGCGTGGTGTTTGATCATTTGGTCGGTCCGGCCATTTCGGCTATTTTACATCGTTAATGTGTTAGTGATCTTTATTATCTATATGTGGATCATCCGGTTCTTTGTCACACGGGTTAATCGCGTGATCGCGCATTTTGCGAGCCTAGATCAAGCGGCTAATTATGATGAGCTGACCGGGGTTCGTAACCGAGCCAACTTTGATACTACGACGGTCGGGGTCTTTGGCGTCTATCAGCGGCACCCCGCGATGCCGATTACGATGGCAATGTTTGACATTGACCATTTCAAATACTTCAATGACGACTATGGCCATCTGGCGGGTGATGCGGTGTTAAAGCATGTTGCGCAGCATTTTAATCAGGAATTGTTACGGCAGACTAATCATGGCGAGCTATTTCGCTATGGTGGTGAAGAGTTTGTCATTATCTTTGAAAACACTGAACCCTTAGAAGCCCAACGGATTGTGACGGCAATTCGGGATACCTTACAACATGAACCAGTTAACCTCAATGGTAAGAAGCTGAATGTCACGGTCTCAATCGGGATTTCCGCGTTACAGACCACGGATTTAAACTTCGATAGTTGGTTCAAACGGGTTGATCATTATTTATACTTGGCTAAAGAAGCTGGCCGTGATCGCATTACGGTCGAAGGTGACACCCAGAAATTATAATTCAGTTAATAAAAGAACGCTCGCAACGGTTTAAATCGTTGTGAACGTTCTTTTTGGTATTGTAAAGTTAGCTAGAATGGCGCCATTAGGAAGCACTGACGTTAATATTACCATCGTCAGTTTTAAGCTGGTATTGAACGGTGGCATTTGGACGGTAAGTCATCTTTTGCTGATCATCGCCACTGCGCTTTTGATTGAAGATATTGAGCGTGCCATCACTCGTGCGAGCTTGAATCCCGACCTGACGAGTGGTTTGGACATGAATATTGCCATCGTTGGTTGTCGCAGTGAGTAACTTGGTTAGTTGATTATTGCTGAGCGTGATATTGCCATCGGTTGTCTCAATCTTTGCTTGCTTGAACCGGTTATGGTGAACGGACAAGTTCCCCGTCGTAGTCCGTAGTTTAGCCTGTTTGAAGGTTGAATGTGCCAGCGTGATATTACCGTCATTCGTGTCGATCGTTGATGGTCCATCAGCGAATTGGCTGTGCGTAATGTTGACGTTAGTGGTGCTGGTACTTAGCCTTAAGCTTGGCGCTGTCACTTGGTTAAGCTGTGCATTGTCCGCTGATAAAGTGAGCGGCTTTTTGGCGGTCACTTGATTCAAGCTGACGTGACCGGTACTGGTTAGCTGTAACTGTTGAACGGTAAGGTGGCTTAATTGCAAGTCGGTTTGAGCAGACGTTGTTTTGATGCGCGTTAAGGTCGTCTTGTTGGGGACGGTAATTTCAATCCGATTGGCATTGTCACTGAGCATAAAGCCGACCATTTCTGGGACCCGTGGTGACTTGATGGTAATGTGGCCGTTCGTGTTGGTAACGACTGGCTTGACTCTAGCGGCGCTGATTTTAATGCTGGCGGTGTTGCCACGAACGACGATCACATCGGCGTCTGCGCCTAAGGTTAATGACTTAAGCTTGTTTGGATAATACGTTTTGTGATAGTGATGCATCACATGGAACCCTTTGTCCCAATAAACGGATTGAATCCCGTTATTTGCAATCCCGAAGATGACGAGAATCAGGCCGAGGATTAAGAAAATAACGCCTAATTTAACGGTTTTTTTCATGATGACGACCTCCTATTTCTGCTCGATTGCGTTTAACGAAGCGGTGATAGAGTCGTTGGGTAATCGTGGCGACACCTTGGATAATCAGGCCAACGAACCAAACGACTAATGGGAGAACTAATAACTCAAGCCCAATGGTGGCGAGTCCCGCCCCTAAGTAAAATAAGCTGACCCATAATGATTGCGTGAATAAGCCCACCCCGGCAGTGATCGCAATCAATGCCATGATGGTTACAGCGGCAATAATCGCTAAAACTGACAGGCCAATGGCGATGACGGCCACGAATAAGGCAAACATCACAGCCAAAATGGCAAGTAAGGCGGGGATCGTAATGGGTGTGGATAGAATCGCTAATCCTACGAGCCAAATACTACGAACGTTAGCTTTGGAACGTTGCTGATGCGTTGAAGTGCTGTTCAGGTTTTCGTTAAAGCGAATTGAATAATCTGCCAGAATTTTACGGGCTAATTGCTTGGGTGTCCCTAATTCCGCGACACAAGCATCAAATGAGTCGATGCCGGCGTCGAGTAAATATTCACGATAAAATTCTAAGACTTCATCGCGTTCATCTGATTGCAATTGCACGAGCAGGGCGGCAAATTTATCTAAGTAGTCTGTCATGATGGTGCGTCCCCCTTTAATAACGTATTAATAGCTTGAAAATAAGTCTGCCAATCGTGCTGTACGTTGGTCAACTGATCGGTACCGGCCGCGGTTAGTTGGTAATAACGGCGATTTCGGCCTTGATAGGCTTGGTCGTAAGTTGTGACCCAGCCATTCTTCTTTAACCGGCGTAAGACCGGGTAAAGTGTGGATTCTGAGACAGAGATGGAAGCTTGCAACTTTTGGGTGAGGGCATAACCGTAATAATCTTCCGTTTGCAGCAACGCTAACACGCAACCGTCAAGCAGTTCTGAGCTGATTTGAATGGCCATCACTATTCCTCCTGTCATATTATACGTCATATAGTATTGTATGACCTAAAGTATAATAAGTTTATTAATGAATGTCAATTTATATATTAATGTGTTTAGTGCTAGTTGGCTTAACTTGCCACTCTGGTTGGGCCAGAATCGGCTGGAACGTGGTGGCCGCGTTTTCGAGCCACAGTACGGTCTCGAAAGCCGGGCTTTATCTAAGTCGGAAAATCACCGACTAAGATAAACGACACCACTGAGCCAATTCTGGCCCGCCCGGCGTTAGTTAACGGGAATTAATGATTATCTATTATCGACCTCAAATTTAGCCGAGAGGTTGGTTCCTAAAACGCTCGGCCGTGTCGTTGGTCTTAGTGCGAGTGATCTGCTCGGACTTAGGCCAAGGCCAGTTTTGAAGACCAGGCTTTGGCTTCAAAATGGTCCATGGCGTTCTAGCATTTTAGAAACCAACCGGCAGGCGGCAATTTCAACTGGCGCTAAGCGTAAATTAATGGTTGATTATTTTTAAATCTTGAGGATCGTTATTGGCTTCAAAATGGTAATCGGACCAAAAAAACGCCCACCAAATAGGTGAGCGTTGTGGTTTAGTTATTAGCTTTGTCAGAGATGGTGGTGAATGTCATCGCGGCTAAGAAGTCAGCAATCCGCTGGGTCGGCTGTTTGAAGAACTCAGCCGGTGTGCCATCGAATAAGATCTTGCCGGCTTCAACAAATAAAATCTTATCAGCGACGGAACGGGCGAACTCTAAGTTATGTGTCACGATAATCATCGAATCTTTTTCCTGGGCGAGTTCTAGTAAGACACGTAGGACCCCCGCTTCTAACTCGGGATCTAGAGCGCTAGTAGGTTCGTCTAACAAGATGTATTCTGGATTCATAGCTAATGAGCGGGCAATAGCCACGCGTTGCTGCTGGCCACCGGAAAGTTGGCTAGGATAAGCTTCAGCTTTATCGGCTAAGCCAACTTTAGTTAAGAGTTCCAACGCCGTCTTTTTAGCGACAGCGGGAGTTTGCTTTAAGACTTGAACTGGACCTTCCATCACGTTTTTAACAACTGTTAAATGTGGGAAGAGGTTGTAGCCTTGAAAGACCATCCCCGTTTTACGGCGTAACGTTAAGATGTCTTTGCTACTTAACGGTTTTGTAAAATCAATAAGTTGGTCGTTAAAGGTATAACGGCCGCTTTCAGGTCGCTCTAATAAGTTGAGCGAGCGTAATAAGGTTGATTTACCGGAACCGGAAGGCCCGACAATGACCGTGGTTTGTTGTTCTTTAAATTCGGTATTGATATCAATTAAGGCTTGATGATCGCCGAACGTTTTATTAACATGTTCTAATTTAATCACGGGAACCCCTCCTAATTGGCCGTTTTAATGTAACGCGAGCTCCGTTTCTCTAAGTAGCCTTGTAGCCAACTGAGAATTGAGCAGAGGATCGCATACAGTGCCGCGACTAACGTATACATCACTAGCGGCTGGTAGTTTTCGGCCGCAATCTGTTGACTGACTTCAAACATTTCGATGATCGTAATCGAGGCCGCCAAAGAGGTATCTTTCACTAAGCTGATAAAGCTGTTGGATAACGGTGGTAACGAGACTCGCGCCGCTTGGGGCAGGATAATTCGGCGCAAGACTTGCGGTTTTGTCATGCCAATCGAGTAGGCGGCTTCCCATTGGCCTTCAGGAATCGACAGGATCGAAGCCCGAATGGTTTCAGCACAGTAAGCCCCAGTGTTAAGTGAGAAAGTCATAATCCCAGCGGTCCAGGGGTCTAATTGAATACCGTTGGGGAAGACCCCTTTGATTTTGAGATACGGTAACCCAAAATAGACGATGAATAATTGGACTAATAGCGGGGTACTGCGGAACAGCCAAACGTAGAAATAAGCAATTGCTTTGAGGATTGAGAACCAACCGTGGCGTGGTGATAGCTTCACTAAAGCCGTCAAGACCGCTAAGATTAAGCCAATAATAAAGGATACAATTGCAATGGGAATCGTGTATTTAAGCCCCGCTAAAGCAATTTGCGGGATCGCTGTGACAATGATATGCCAGATAGAATTCATAAGTGTAAAGGGCCTCCTATAACGCGTAATGGGTCATACTATGTACGCTTGATGTTAGTTGAAATTGCCGCCTGCCAGTTGGATGCTAAATGGCTGAGCTGAAAATCACTAATTGTTAATTTTTTAAGTGCTGTTAGTTAACGTCGGGCGGCCCAGCATTGGCTCAGTGGTGTCGTTTATCTTGGTCGGTGATTTTCCGACTTAGATAACCCCCGGCTTGGAAGACCGACCTTTGGCTTCCAAACGCGGTCACCACGTTCCAGCCGATGCTGGGCCAACCAGAGTGACATTTTAATCCAACTAGCACCAAACGTATACTATGTATCCCGTCAAATTGACGGGCGTAAATTATTCTTTGGTAACATCGCCACCAAAATAGTGCTTCGATAGCTTAGTCAAAGTACCATCTTTTTTCAATTCATTAATGGCTTTAGTAATCTGTTTTTGTAATTTGGCATGTTTCTTAGTGACAATGGCGCCAATCTTTTGACTGGCAATGGCATCACCACTGTCGATTAACTTGATGCTGGCATTGGGCTTTTGTTTTAAGTAAGCATAGAATGCTTCACGTGAGTTAATCGTGCCGTCCACGCGGCCTTGATTGACCAGATCAATGGATTGTTGGAAACCATCAGTTGGGGTAATTGTTGCGCCTAAACGCTTGGCATCTTTGGCATTGTTAGTCGTGGTAGCTTCCGCAACCTTCTTGCCTTTGATATCGGTAATCTTTTTGATCGATTTGTTAGACTTTTTAACCGCTAATTGTGATTTAGAGTAGATGTAAGGTGTTGAGAACAGGTATTTTTGTTTCCGTGCCTTGTTTTCTGCGATATTGTTGAACACGACATCATATTTATTAACGTCTAAACCAGCGATTAAAGAATCGAACTTAGTGGGGACAAACTTAACTTTTAAGCCCATCTTTTTAGCGACATCGCGCGCTAGATCGACTTCGTATCCAGTTAATTTACCGTCTTTACGGTAGCTATAAGGTTGGAAGGTACCCTCCAACCCGACCGTTAACGTGCCGGAAGTTTGTAAGTCTAAATTCGACTTAGCGGCACTACTTTTACTGCTTGAGTTATTCCCGCAAGCCGTTAAGACCACGGCTAAAGCGACCCCGAATAACGCAATACTTAATTTTTTAACTAAACGTTTCATAAAGTAAGAACACTCCCTAATTTTTTTGACACCTACCTATCATAAATGAAAAGTCACTAACTGACAAAAAATAAGTGCTTATATTAATGGTTGTCTAGTTATTAATTGGGTCGCTTGTGCTAGTCAAAATTATCGTCTGCCGGTTGGTTGCTAAAATGTTGGAACGCTGTGGGCTATTTTGAAGCCAAGCTGGGTCTTCAAAACTGATCTTGGTCTAAGTTCAAGAAGCCACTTGCACTGAGATCAACGGCACGGCTAAGGTAACTAATTAAAAATAACGTACATAGACAACCCATCTGATAATTAACGCCGGGCGGCCAGCATTGGCTCAGTGGTGTCGTTTATCTTAGTCGTGGTTTTCGACTTAGATAAAGCCCGGCTTTCGAGACCGTTCTGTGGCTCGAAAACGTGGCCACCACGTTCCAGCCGGTGCTGGGCCAACCAGAGTGGCAAGTTTGATCTGATAAGCGCTAATCATGGATTAAGTCTATTTTATCGGAGCCGGCCAGTGACCGCAATGTTAGATAACCACTTTTGCCAATAGACGCAAAAAAGAGTTTGGCGGTTAAGCCAAACTCTGATTACAGACTGTTTAGAATTGAATCGCTGTTTTTAATGGTACTACCGGTGCCACGGCCTGGTTAGCTTGGAGTAAAACCCCGAGCCGCTTGATTCCGGCAGTAATGGTGACGGGGTCTAAGCTGGTAAAGTTCAAGCGGAAGCCATTTTTAACGGTCCGGCTCGCGAATTGGCAAGCGGCTGGGACATAAGCCACATGTGCTTGCGGGAGTACTTGAGTTTCTAATAATTGTTTAGCATCAATGTCGCTGGGTAAAGTGACCCAAATGAAGAAGCCACCAGCTGGACGTGTATACGTGATGTTTTTGGGGAAGTACCGGTCTAAGGCGGCTAACATGGCATCGCGCTTGAGACGATAGGCGGCGTTAATCGTGGCGATATGCGCGTCGATGTCATGCTGATCCAAATAACTATTGATCGCTTGCAAGGTGACATTTGGTGATTGCACATCAATCGCTGATTTCAAGCCAATTAATTCCGCCATGATTGGTTGGTCAGCCACGATCCAACCGGTCCGTAAAGCGGGTGATAAAATCTTTGAGAAGCTAGAAATAAAGACGACCCGGCCTTCAGTATCGTAGTGTTTAATCGCTGGGACTGATTTACCGCTATAACGGAGGTCACGATAAGGACTGTCTTCCAAAATAATCACGTCATATTGGTTCGCCAAGGAGACCATCGCTTGCCGACGTTTCGCAGATAACGTGGTGCCGGTCGGGTTGTGGAAATCTGGAATCGTATAAATGAGTTTGATTTCTGGATGGGCCTGTAAGGTTTTGCGCAAGGCTCGGATATTCATTCCGTTTTGGTCAACCGGGACTTCATAATAAGTCGGTTCGTACGTATCAAAGGCAGCGAGGGCCCCCATGTAAGTTGGGCCTTCTACAACCATCGCGTCACCGTGGTTTAATAATAGTTTAGCCACCAGATCAATCGCTTGTTGGCCACCTTGTGTCAACATGATGTTATCGGCGGTTGCCGTGACGCCGGCATGTGATGCCATGCGGTCAGCTAACTTTTGCCGTAAGTTTTGTGGGCCTTCCGTTGCTGAATACTGGAAGATTGCTGGTCCTTGCTGGTCGATCGCGGTTTGGTAAGCTTGTTTTAAGTCAGCATCCGGAAAGCGACGAATGTCGGGGAAACCGCCCGCAAAGGAAATGTTTTCTGGATTTGCACTATTCTTGAAGATTTCATCTAAGTCGGATGTATCGTTAGCTAATACCCGGTTTGCAAATAATTCTTTCATAATCAATGCCCCCACATTCTGTTAAGTCCTAATTAATTTCTTGATGACCATATGATATGATGGAGGGGGTATTTAGTAAAGCTCAACTTTTTCAATTATAAATGAAATTCATTCACCTAAGGAGTAAAGACAGCGATGGCTAATTTTGCGTATGAAGTATTTGCCACGGTGGTGGCCCAGAAAACCTTCTATCAAGCGGCAGCGACCTTGAATGTCACGCCCAGTGCAGTCAGTCACTCGGTTAATCAATTAGAAAAGGACTTGGGGTTCCCGTTGTTTATTCGTAACCGTTCGGGCGTTGAACTAACCAGTGATGGCCGCCAAGTCTTACCGTATGTGCAAGAAATCTTGAATACGGAGAGTAATTTACGCCAAGTTGCGGATAACATCCAAGGCTTGCATTCTGGTTCAGTTCGGATTGGGGGCTTTAGCAGTGTTTGTATCAATTGGTTGCCCCGAATTATTCGACGCTTCAATCATGAATATCCTGATATTGAGATTTCAGTATTTCAAGGCAATTTTAATGAAATTACGAAATGGGCCAAGATTGGGACGATTGATATTGGCTTCACCGCCATGCCCGTTAATGAGAACTTATTAGTGCATTCACTAATTAATGATCCCATCTATTGTGTAACGCCGGCTGGCTTTGTGCCTGAAAATGGCGAGTACATTACGATTGATGATGTCGCTGACCAAAACTTTATCTTGCAACAAAGTGACTACGATCGGGATACGAAGTTAGCGCTGGACCATTATCATGTCACCAATAACTTCCTGCGTTTCTCGATTGATGATCAATCGATTATTTCAATGGTGGAGTCCGGGTTAGGAATGGGCATTCTGCCGAAACTTGCCTTAAAGAAACTAACCGGGGATGTTAACACGTACCCATTTGCGGAACCTTATAACCGTGAGATTGCGCTAGTGGCGAATAAAACGCAGTCAACCGCGCCCTCGACCGCGATGATGATTCGCTCAATTAAGCAGTTCTTAGTCGATGAGTATGGCGATGAGATGCTCTGGCAGGCGTAGGGTTTGAGGTTGAGAGTGTAAAAATAAGGATTCAGAAAATCGCATTGATTTCTGAATCCTTATTTTAGGCTTAATAGCTTAAGTGATGTTTGGGTGTTAGTTAATCGAATCTTGAATGAGATTGGCTAGACGCCAGCTACTGAATAATCGTGCGTGACTGGCTCGCCAAGTATGCAGAATCCGATGTTGGTAGCGATTGACTTGATTTTTAAAGATGGCTTGACCAGCTAGTGCACTCTGAACCGGCACGACGCCATCGCCATGTTTGATCCCTTTAGCATTCCCGGCAATTAGCGTCACGTTGATTGCTGAGTGAATGCTTTTTCGCTGGGAGATGAGCCGTTTTAAGCGGGTCGTTTGCTTAGTTACATGAACCGCAGTCGCCGTATCGTTATTTTGTTTGCGACTGGTTCCATTGAACGGGGTCGCGATGGCAACGAAGTTTAATGGTGATAGGCCAGCCGTTGTGTGAGCGAGGTAGTTGGTCGCCGTTAAGCCGCCATCGCCGTATGCTAGTAAATTGTAATGTTTAAAAGCCAGCTGTTGTTTGGCGGTCGTTATAACGGTCGTCATCCAATGGGCCTGTTGGGTAGCAGTCCCCGTTGGCAAGTTGAGCTGTAAGTAGGGCCGATTATCGTGGGGCTGCAACTGCCCATGGAAAGTGACATGGCCAGTTTTAGTGACTTGAATTTGAATGGTGGATTGGCTGCCATCGTTTTGTTGCAGCCCAGCGACTAGTTGACGACTATTAGTTTGGCTAACATTATGCCCCAATAACAGCACGGTTGGCACGCGATTAGTTGAGGTAATGGTGACCGCGTTGACCGGGTGTTTAGGCTGACGCACTTGTCGCTGCCAGAGTAGCGTTCCACCAATGACAGCAATTAGGATTGTGAACCAGCCGGTCGTAATCAAGGCTTGTTTTGTGGTCGTCTTCATCGTGCTCGGTTACCTCGTTTCCAAATATGTAGACTTTTTAATGCTAATTAGCTTGGACTGGTCACTCTGGTTAAGCCAGAATTGGCTGGAACGTGGCGATTTTAACTAACATTAGGATGAAACTTACTTTAAATTTAGCTTAATTGGGTGTTAGTTGCAACTTGTGACGATAGTCGCCATTGGTGGCGCATACTGATTTTAGTGCTGAAGACAGCAAAAGACCCGACCAAAAGATTTGGCCGGGTCTCCTTAAAGGCAATCAGTCGACTGCTCCGTACAGGGCAGAGACTGATGCTTTAAGATTAGATATGGTACTCAAAAAGCATCACCCCCTTTCATTAATTGTCTGTAGCTTACACTGGTTTGCCAGTGGGGTCAATTAATTAGTTCGGTAACCGGTGAAACGTGCTATAATAACGTTCCTTGGCAGGGGCGCGGGGGTCTTAAGGATTCCACGAGCTTTAATTGGACCGGTTGACTTTTATAAGCTGACCGGTCTTTTATTTTGAGCTAGCCGGGCTTAATTCGTTTTTTAATGAAACGGGTCAGTTTTTATTTAAGAAGGCTCCCTCCCGTTAATTATTTATGGTATCTTAATAAAGGTAGTTTTTTCTTAATATTTTATTGGGTTGCTAACATTTATAGGGAAGAGGGATTATTCACATGGTCTTTAACTTGGTAGTTAATATTATTGGGATTGTGGTCTTTATCGCAATCGCCTACTTATTCTCCAAGCAAAAGCACGCCATTCATTGGCGTTCAGTTGGTATCATGTTAGTTTTGGAAGTTATTTTAGCATGGTTCCTAACCGGTTCACAAGTTGGGGTCGACGCGGTTAAAGCGGCGGCTGACGGGTTTACTTGGCTCGTGGACGTATCGTATGACGGGATTGGGTTTGCGTTGGCTAGTTGGGTTAACGTCAAACAAATGGACTTTGTTACCAGTTCATTATTACCAATTTTGTTGATTGTGCCATTATTCGATATTTTAACGTACATCGGCGTTTTGCCATGGATCATTAAATGGGTCGGCCGTGGGTTAGCTTATATCACTGGTCAACCAAAGTTCGAATCATTCTTCGTTGTTGAAATGATGTTTTTAGGAAACACCGAAGCGTTGGCGGTTTCCCAATTACAATTGAAGCAGATGAAAGCACAACGAAACTTGACGATTGCAATGATGTCAATGAGTTGTGTCACGGCTTCCATCTTAGGGGCTTATATCCAAATGATGCCTGGTCAATTTATTTTGACGGCGGTTCCAATGAACGTCTTGAATGCGGCGATTATTGCGGCTATCTTAAATCCAGTTGAAGTTAAGCCGGAAGAAGATACGATTGCAAAAATCAATGGTAGTAATGCGGTTGAAGAAAATACAACGACGACTGAAACTAGTGGTTCTGAAGACTTGGCTGATGCACAAGTTAAAGCTGCTAAGCCGGCCCGCGAACCATTCTTCTCTTTCTTAGGTGACTCAATTCTTGGGGCTGGTAAGTTAATTTTAATTATCGCCGCCAATGTTATTGCCTTCGTGGCTTTAGCCAAATTAATCGATAAATTATTAGGTTTGATCAATTCAAACTTATCACTTGAAAATATCTTTGGGATTGTCATGTTCCCATTCGCTTGGTTACTTGGCTTCAACGCCCACGACGCGTTCCAAATGGCGTCTTACATGGGGACTAAGTTAGTGACTAACGAATTCGTTGTCATGGGGGAAGTTACTAGTAAAGTTAGTGGCTTTGAACCCCATTTCAAGGCAGTCTTGACGGTCTTCTTAACCTCCTTTGCGAACTTCTCAACGGTCGGTATGATCATCGGGGCCTTCAAAGGAATCGTTAACCGTGAAAAGAATGACTTGATTTCACGGAACGTTGGTTACATGTTATTATCTGGGATTTTAGTTTCCCTCTTATCATCCGGGGTCGTTGGCCTATTCGTTTGGTAAGCTTTAAACGTTAAACATATGGTACGGCAATTCGAGGTGGTCATCTCGAATTGCCGTATTTTTGTTTGAGTCTGCCTGCCGTCTGCTGGTTGGTTGCTAAAATGCTCGGATTTAAGCCAAGCCGACCACTCGTACCGTGGCCAACCAGCGTGGCAGGTGCCAGCGAACTAGTATTTGTGTCGAACGCCTAAGTTGACTGAAAACCTAGCATTTCCAAGGGTTAACCGCGGTTAATAATGCGGGTATCAGCATTGATTTTAGCCCGATTTTAAGTTAAAGTTATGAGGTGACGTGAAACATTAGCGTTGTTTCACAACTGTCAGGATCTGAGAACCGTAATTTAAGGAGTTTTAAATGAATCCAGAAGAATTTAAACAGGCTTTGGCGGCCAAAGGGATTACCCTTGATGCTCACCAAATGGCCCAATTCGCAACTTACTACCGATTATTGATTGAGACTAACCGGCAATTCAACTTAACGACGATTACCGATGAAGCGGATGTTTATTTGAAACATTTCTATGACTCGATTACGCCGGCTTTTTACGTAGCGGCGTTACGGGAACAGCCGCTGACCATTTGTGATGTCGGTGCTGGCGCTGGTTTTCCATCGTTGCCACTGAAGATTGCCTTTCCAAAACTGCAAGTGACGATTGTCGATTCGTTGAATAAACGAATTAATTTCTTGAACGAGCTGATTACCGCGTTAGACTTAACGGGGGTTCAGACATTCCACGATCGCGCTGAAACCTTTGCGGGGAAAAAGTCCGTTCATCGGGAAAGCTACGATCTAGTGACTGCTCGCGCAGTAGCGCGCCTATCCGTACTGAGCGAACTTTGCTTGCCGTTGGTTAAGGTTGGTGGGCAGATGGTGGCGTTGAAGGCCGCTAATGCGCGGACTGAGACTGCAGAAGGCGATTATGCGGTGCAACAATTAGGTGGTCAATTAAGTGCTGATGAAGCCTTTACACTACCGGAAACGGGCGATGCGCGCCATATTGTGGTGATTGACAAGAAGCGGCCATCACCTAAACGCTATCCGCGTAAACCTGGGACGCCGGCGAAACAGCCGTTAACAGCGCCTGAATAATGTTGGGAGGTAATTCAAATGGCATTCTCCTTATTTGGCTCGAATCGCGATAAGCGTAATAAGGATACGGAAGCGGCAACGCAGCATCAACAAATCATTCGCGTGCCGGTTACCGCCATTATTCCGAACCGTTTTCAACCGCGCCAAGTCTTTGATGAAGCGGGAATTGCGGAATTAGCGGCTACGATTGCGGAACACGGGTTGTTGCAACCAATCGTGTTACGTGAGTACGCTGATAAGAAATATGAAATTATTGCTGGCGAACGCCGTTTCCGGGCCGTCACGTCCCTACATTGGGCGGATGTTCCGGCGATTATCCAGAAGATGGATGATGGTGAGACAGCGTCAATGGCGTTGATTGAAAATTTACAACGACAAGATTTGACCGTTATTGAAGAGGCCACGGCCTATCAGGAGCTAATGAAGCTCAATCACTTGACTCAGGCTGCGATGGCCAGTGAACTCGGTAAGAGTCAGTCATTTGTTGCTAACAAATTACGGTTATTGAAGTTGGCCCAACCGGTGCAACAAGCGTTGTTACAGCGACAGATTAGTGAACGGCATGGCCGGGCCTTATTGACCTTGACTACTGACCAGCAGTTAGATGTGTTGCAACAAATCTTAGCGCATGATTTAACGGTCAAAGCGACGGAGCAATTGGTTCAAAAGCTAAATAATCCGCCTAAACCAAAACGTAAACGACCACGGGGGTTAACGGGCGATACCCGGATCGCGGTCAATACGATTAAGCAGTCGATCAAAATGGTGACTGATGCTGGTCTGTCGGTGAAAACTCATGAGGAAGACACTGAAGACGGTTATCGGATCACGATTGAAATTCCGAAAAATAAACCAAGGGGTGGTAAGTAATTATGGGAACCGTTATTGCACTCGCTAACCAAAAAGGTGGCGTTGGCAAGACGACCACGAGCATCAACTTAGGTGCGGCGCTGGTCGATCAAGGCCAAAAAGTACTATTGATTGATACGGATGCTCAAGGCAATGCCACGAGTGGTCTGGGCATTCAAAAGTCAGCCATCGAACATGAAATTTATGATGTTTTAATTAATGATACCCCGATTAAAGAAACGATTATCCCAACAACTCACCAGGGCTTGGACATTGTGCCAGCGACGATTCAATTGTCAGGGGCTGAAATCGAACTAACGCCGATGATGGCTCGTGAGACGCGGCTACGTGATGCCATTGATGATGTTCGTGGCGATTACGATTTTATTCTAATCGACTGTCCACCTTCGCTGGGACTACTGACGATCAATGCGTTTACCGCTTGTGACTCCATCTTAATCCCAGTTCAAAGTGAATATTATGCATTGGAAGGGTTGAGCCAGTTACTGAATACCATTAAGTTGGTTCAAAAGCACTTTAACCGCCAATTAAAAATTGAAGGCGTGTTGTTAACCATGTACGATGCCCGGACGAACCTTGGCCAACAAGTCAATGCCGAAGTTCGCAAGTTCTTCAAGGATGCTGTCTATCAGACGATTATTCCTCGAAACGTTCGGTTGTCAGAAGCGCCGAGTCACGGCTTGTCGATTATCGATTACGATATTCGGTCCAAGGGTGCTCAAGTTTATTTAGCATTAGCAAAGGAAGTGTTGGCTGCACATGGCAAGTAAAGATCAAAATAAAGCATTGGGCCGGGGGATTGACGCCTTGTTTGCCGATGCTGATGAACCAACCAGTGAAGCAGCGGTGGTTGACCTAGCGTTAACTGATATTCGAGCTAACCCTTATCAGCCGCGCCATAAGTTCGACCAGGCGGCGCTAAAGGAACTCGCTAGTTCGATTGAAAAATCCGGCGTTTTCCAGCCGATTATCGTGCGGCAACCAGATGCTGAAATTAAGAAGTATGAATTAATTGCCGGTGAACGGCGCTTTCGGGCTTCGAAGCTCGCAAAGCAGACGACGATTCCAGCAATCGTGCGTGACGTTACCGAAGAACAAATGATGGAAGTTGCCGTGCTGGAAAACCTGCAGCGGGAAGACTTAACGCCATTAGAAGAAGCCGAAGCTTACGAGTCTTTAATGAAGAAGTTAAAGCTTACGCAAGCGGAAGTTTCCAAGCGTTTAGGCAAGAGTCGCCCGTATATCGCTAATTATTTGCGGTTGTTAGGGTTGCCAGCCGGGGTCAAGCAGTTGATCCAACGCGGTAAGTTATCGATGGGCCAAGCCCGGACGTTGTTATCTTTAAAAGATAAGTCGAAGTTAGCGCCGTTAGCGAAAAAGGCCGTTAAAGATAATTTGACCGTGCGTCAACTCGAACAAATCGTGGCGCGTTATAATGGAGATACGGCTAAACCAGCTAAGAAGGCTGCGGTTAAAAAGTCACCTTATATTCGGGCGAGCGAAGAACAACTGCAAGAAAAGTTTGGGACGGCCGTTTCGATTCAAACCAAAGCTAGCAAAAAAGATCAGGGTAAAATTGAGATTCCATACTTATCGAATGACGATTTAACCCGGATCTTGGAAATCTTGAAAATTGACTTAAATTAGTTACGCTTGGTGCTAGTTGAAATTGTCGCCTGCCGGTTGGGTTTTAAAATGCTGGAACGCCATGGGCCATTTGGAAGCCAAAGAGAGGTCTTCAAAACTGTCGTTGGCCTAAGTCCGAGCAAATCACTCGAACTAAGGCCAACGACACGGCTGAGCATTTTAGGAACCAACCTCTCGGCTAACTAACTGAACTTAAAATAAATCGTTAACTTTTTTATTCCCGTTAGCTAACGACGGGCGGCCCAGAATTGGCTCAGTGGTGTCGTTTATCTTAGTCGGTGATTTTCCGGCCTAGATAAAGCCCGGCTTGCGAGACCGAACTTTGGCTCGCAAACGTGGCCACCACGTTCCAGCCGATTCTGGGCCAACCAGAGTGACAGTTTAATCCAACTAGCGTGGCAAATGAGTACAAAAAATAAATTAATTGATGAAGGAGCGTTGCGCATGTATGATTTAGGTGATATTGTCGAAATGAAGAAAGCGCATCCGTGTGGGGTCAACCGTTGGGAGATTACCCGGATGGGCGCTGATATTAAGATCAAATGTACAGGTTGCGATCACATTGTCATGCTGACGCGCCGCGAATTTGATAAGAAGTTAAAAAAGGTTTTAGTTAAAAAAGCTGAAGCTTAATTATTAAAAGGAAGAGTGAATAACTGATATGGCACTTACAGCAGGTATCGTTGGCTTGCCCAACGTTGGTAAATCAACATTGTTCAACGCAATCACAAAGGCCGGCGCCGAAATGGCGAACTATCCATTTGCAACAATCGACCCGAACGTTGGGATGGTTGAGGTTCCCGACAAACGTTTAGACCGGATTCAAGAAATCATTCCGGCTAAGAAAGTTGTCCCAACGACGTTTGAATTTACCGATATTGCCGGGATCGTTAAAGGTGCCAGCAAGGGTGAAGGTCTTGGTAACAAATTCTTGGAAAACATTCGCCAAGTTGATGCCATTGTCCACGTTGTCCGGGCATTTGACGATGATAACATTACCCATGTGACTGGGAAGGTCGACCCACAAGATGATATCGAAACGATCAATTTGGAATTGAGCTTAGCTGACCTAGAAGCCGTTGATAAGCGCTTAGCAAAAGTGCAACGGGCTGCTAAAGGGAGCGACAAAGAAGCCAAGGCTGAATTAGCGGTACTAGAAAAGATCAAGCCGGCCTTAGAAGCTGGTCAACCAGTTCGGTCATTAGAATTTAACGAAGATGATCAAGCCATTGTACGCGGGTTATTCTTATTAACTTCTAAGCCAGTCTTATATGTTGCCAACATTGCTGAAGATGATATGGCTGATCCTGAAAACTCGAAGTATTATCAAGTCGTTGCCGACTATGCGAAAAAGGAAGGCGCCCAAGCCATTGGGGTTGCTGCGGAAACTGAAGAAGAAATCGCTGAATTAGATGATGCCGATAAAGCTGATTTCTTAGCCGCTGAAGGCGTTGAAGAACCCGGCTTGAATAAGCTAATTCGGGCTTCTTACAAGCTCTTAGGCCTCGAAACCTTCTTCACGGCTGGTGGCAAGGAGACCCGGGCATGGACCTTCAAACGCGGTACTAAGGCGCCTCAAGCTGCTGGGATTATCCATTCTGACTTTGAACGTGGGTTTATCCGGGCTGAAGTGATGTCTTATGATGCCTTGAATGAAGCCGGTAGTGAAGCCAAAGTTAAGGAAAATGGGAAGTTACGGCTTGAAGGTAAAGATTACGTCATGCAAGACGGGGATATTGTTGAATTCCGGTTCAACGTTTAATCATAAAGGAGGAACTGCTCGTGAGTGAAGCACCGAAACAGCCGCGCAATGCCCAAGCGGGGGCCAAACAGATTCAAGCGGCCGAACACCCATTACGGGATGCCAGTGAGTTAACGAAGCGTAATGATGAGTACATGCGCCAGATGCGCAAAGCTTTAAACGCGACGGACCTCACCGGTGATAAGAAAAAAGCTGCGTTGGATGAAATGCTGACAACACTATTGGCTGAACAACATAAAGGGACAACTGCGCGTCAATTATATGGGACCGTTCAAGAACGGGTTCAAGCGATTGTCGAAGGTCCTAAGAAGGATCCAGCGCAACAAGCACAAGCAAATTACTGGGTCACAGCCTTGGATAATGGGTTGATGTTATTCATGATCTTCTGCTTAATGTATGGGGCCATTGGTTTCTTTGGCAAGAACGGTACGAATGGTTCAGCCGGTGCCAACGGGATTACGGCCATCTTGGTCACTTCAATCGTTGGTGGACTCGGGGTTGCCAAGTTGTTCCAATACTTGCAACCAGCTAAGGGTAAGAAGAAAGTGCCAATGTGGCGCAAGATTTTCTGGTCAATCTTAGCTGTTATTGTGTGGATGATGATCTTTACAATGACGGCCGCCTTACCGAAGGGCATGAATCCAAGCTTGCCAGCAATTGTTTATCTAGCAATTGCGGCCATTGTCTTTGGGATTCGTTTATGGCTCAAACGTCGCTTTAATATTGCTAACAGCATGTTTTAAAGGTATTAAACACTTATTCTGTTGTGGGATAAGTGTTTTAATTTACGCTGAGTTAATTTTAGGTTGATCGTCTCCGTTGGCCAGCCGATTCGCGGTGGGGCAGACCTGCAGCCAAAAGGCGGTTTGCAAAGCGTTTGTTAGCCGTAATTCCGTCTAACAAGTCGGCTCAGTCACTGCGACGATGAGTGTGGGCTAATCAGAAAAGTTGGTATGGCACCATTTTATTCTAGGAACGTCGTCATGATGAGGAATGTGAGTTTGAAACTATTTTTGTGCTAATACTTACAGCATTTGAAGCCCAAGATTAAGGCACTCATCCAATCTGCATTTGGTTTGCGTCAGTCTACAGTTTTTATGACTACACGCAACTATCTATTGTATTTATCGGATGCTAAAGCTATGCTTAAATAAGTTTTAACTAAAAAACGATTATACGGGGAGCGTTTTTAATGAATAAACAAACGGGGTTTAAAGTATTAGTCTTAGCTGCAGTCCTTACCACGGGCGTAGCGACAGTGCCTACTAATGTCAGCGCAGCTAAGTGGCACAAAGGTACACCTAAGGTCATCCGTGGCACTTATCAAGGCAAGCGGACTTCAGCTGCTGAAGGCTTTGGCTATTTCTACAAGGTGACTAGTAAATCCTTCATCCAACAATACTCAAACATGTCACAAGAGAAGACCATTAAACTTAAGTACAAGAAGCTTAAGGGGCACACTTACCGACTAGTCGGTCATACAAAGAAGCGTGGGATGGTTCTTGGGGGTAAATTTGACTCTGTAGTTTACCAAAAAGGCCACAAACTTTCTCTAGATACCTACAAGTCTTACAAGAAATATGGCTATAAGTATTTAAACCGGCAAATTAAAAAGAATCCAGCTAAACTAACTAAAAAGCTCAAGAGTAACGGCCGGATCGTTAAGTATTAAAACCCAAAAGTCATTGTCAGGATACAAGAATACCTGCCAAGGCTATACTCCTCTATGGGTAGACAAGCAAATAATTAAAGCTTGTTTACTTAGAGAGGAGTTTTTGTATGGGGAGAA
>NZ_BJDK01000025.1 GCF_005405105.1 Lactiplantibacillus dongliensis | reverse complement strand
TAGACCCTACACATTTGATTCGTCGAAACTTTGTTCAGTTTTCAAAGATCTAAATCTATTTGGTTGATTACCTCAACGCAACTTAATCATCTTATCATCATGATTTAAAACTGTCAAGAACTTTTTTAAATCAATTTAATTTGAATCATTTGGTTGGTTGCCTCAAACGCAACGTTAATAAGAATAACAAAACATTTTTAAGCTGTCAACAACTTTTTTTATTTTGTTAATGAACTTATTTGTTGGCCGGTAACAGCAACGAGTAATACTATACCAGTATAAAAATACTCGGTCAAGAGATTTTTGATATTATTTTAAAATAAAAGAACTTATTAGTCATAACTAACAAGTTCCTACTATATAAGAGCCTTTTTAATTAAATTGTGCTTTGACGTAATGACTCAGCCGTAAAACGACTGGAAAAGCAATGACACCACCTAAAACGGCTTGCACGGCATTGGTCGGAATCCCAATCAAGCCAGTTGGAACAGCATATAGAATTGAATCTGACACAAAATATCCGACAACCATCACCAGACCGCCAACTGACATCGCTACTAATTGACGACGCTTAGACTTACCAGCACCTAATTGGCCAACTAGCCAGCCTTCAACACCATGCACAACCAAAGAAAATAACATATACTGTGAATATCCAGAAATCAGATCCAAAATAAAACCACTTGCACCGCCGACGATTACCCCACCACGCCGACCAAACAATAAAGCCGCAATCATAATCCCAGCATCACATAAATTCACATTACCATGAGTCATCGGTACTGGAATAATCAATAACCGCGAAATCACCACAGTCACCGCAATTAATAATCCTAATAACGCAATCGTACGGGTCGAAAGCTTCGTTGATTGAGGCTGCATAGGCCATCTTCCTTTCTATCTGTTAGCGAAAGTTTCCACTTAAATTATGAGCAATTTTTAATTCGATTTTAATTTTACTACATTTATTCGAAAATAACAGACTTGCACTAACAAAAAACGTCTTCGAGACTTATCTCAAAGACGTTTTTCTGATTCGCTTAAACTAGTTAACCCGCGCTAAGAAATACTTCTTCTTACCACGACGAACAATCACAAACTTACCATTAAAGGCTACGG
This sequence comes from Lactiplantibacillus dongliensis, assembly GCF_005405105.1. Classification (GTDB taxonomy): domain Bacteria; phylum Bacillota; class Bacilli; order Lactobacillales; family Lactobacillaceae; genus Lactiplantibacillus; species Lactiplantibacillus dongliensis. Next base: position 50,706 of record NZ_BJDK01000025.1, on the reverse strand, counting down.
TTGGATCGATCTCAGCATCAACATCCGTGATTTTTTCACCGTTAATCCGGATCGCACCGTTTTTAATATCTTCACGTGCTTGACGACGTGATGGTTCAAACTTGGTTGCATCAACTAACCACAACACAATATTTTGCTTTTCAGTTGAGACTTCAGCTGAAGGTACCCCTTTGAAACCTTGTTCGATTTCATCAGCATTCAAGTTTTGCACATCACCAGTAAATAACGCCTTGGTAATATTTTCAGCTTCAACAACAGCTGCTTTACCATGGACAAATTCCGTCACTTCTTCAGCTAAGCGACGTTGCGCTTCCCGCTTTTCAGGCGCCGTCTTAACGGTTTCTGCTAATCGGTCAATTTCTTCATGGCTCAAGAACGTGAAGTACTTCAAGTATTTCACAACATCACGATCATCTTGGTTAATCCAGAATTGGTAGAATTCGTAAGGTGACGTCTTTTCTGGGTTCAACCAGACAGCCCCACCCGCCGTTTTACCAAACTTCGTGCCATCAGCTTTCAACAATAATGGGATCGTTAAGCCGTATGCTTTAGTGTCATTGCCTTCCAAACGGTGAATTAAATCAGTTCCGGCCGTGATATTGCCCCATTGATCGGCACCACCAATTTGTAATTGGACGTGTTCAGCCCGGTATAGATGTAAGAAGTCGATTGATTGTAAGATTTGGTACGTAAACTCGGTGTAAGAAATCCCGACTTCAAGTCGACTAGCAACCACTTCCTTATTGAGCATCGTGTTGACACTGAATAATTTCCCGTAATCCCGTAAAAAGTCAAGTAAGGATAGCTTCGACAACCAGTCATAGTTATTGACGATTGAAAAGTTCTCATCAGAGCCAAACAACTTATGCATCTGTGCATTCAGGCCATCTTCGTTATGCTTGACCTGGTCCATCGTTTGTAAGACCCGTTCAGAGTTTTTCCCAGAAGGATCCCCGATTGCCCCAGTCCCACCACCAACGACGACGTAAGGATGGTGACCAGCTAATTGGAATCGTTTCAAAATCATAAAGGGAATCAAATGCCCGATATGCATACTGTCACCGGTAGGATCAATCCCACAGTATAGGGAAACAGACTGTTGTTCAGTTAATGCTTTCAAACCAGCTTCATCAGTCTGTTGATTGATGGCGCCGCGCCACTTTAAATCATCGATAATGTTCATGTTGGTTCCTCCTAAAATTAGTTACCGGCTAAAACAAAAAACTCGCCCCTGTTTAAAAACAGGGACGAGTTTACCGCGTTACCACCCAAGTTATCACTAAAAATCGTGATCTCTCATGATTAATAACGCAATCAGCCGGCCGAAATGGCAGTTCACTTTATGTAATTCATCGCTAGTCACAGCTCGGTTCGCACCATCCACCGAGTCGCTTAACTGTTGGACTAGCCACTACTCATTAAAGGTCACTACTTTTAATTGTTATCTCATATCATAAGCAATCCAGCCTGAAAAGTCAATCACGCTTTACGGGTTCGCATCGCGTTAATCAACGCAACCAAATTCAGGACAATCAAGACTAACAAAACACCTAACGCGACCGTTGAGCCCCAAGCTGTACGTTCAGCATTGGTCCCACTCGCTTGAGTTTGGACAGCCGTAATAACGGCAGACACAATCGAGGTCCCGGTTGCCCCCGCAAATTGTTGCAACGTATTAAAGACCGCATTACCATCGGCTTGCTGGGCAACGCTTAATTGACCCAAGCCACTGGTCATCGTGTTCCCCATCGTCAAGCCCATCCCAATCATCAATAAGATGTACAGGCTTAAGATCAATTCACCCGTTAAGTGCCGCCCCAACACTGTAAACAACGCTACCGCAATCGCTAGAATCATACTTCCAGTGAGAATCGGTTTCGCCGCACCAAAGCGATCCAAAATTCGCCCTCCTAAAGGCGCAAAAATCGCCCCAATCGCTGCCCCAGGTAACACAAACAACCCAGCTAATAACGCCGACTTGCCATTTACCAGCTGAATATAATTCGGCAAAATAAAGGCTAAGCCCAGCGCATTGATTTGAACTAAGAAGAAGCCGAGTAAATGCCAATCAAATGACGCGGTTTTAAAAATGGACAGGTTGATCAATGGCTGCTTAGCTCGCCGCGTCAACCCGATAAAGGCCGCTAACCCCACTAGCCCTAAGCCTAACCAACCCAGCACTAGCCACGGTTGCGTCCCTAATCGTTGCAAGTTGCTAAAGGCCATTGTAAAGCCAACAAAGACAACCACGATTGCTAGCCACCCGGCAACATCAAACCCAGCTTTCGTTGTGGGGGACGCCTGACGAATGGCAAACAGCCCCAGCACTAACGAAACGATTAGTAACGGCACTAGCAAGATGAAAATCCAATGCCAGCCTAAATTACTGACAATGAGCCCTCCAAACGTCGGTCCTAAAGCGGGGGCAATCGCCGTAATTAACGTCCCAATTCCCATCAAGGTGCCCCGCTGCTGATCAGGGGTCCAATCTAAAATGATATTGAACATCAATGGCAGGGCAATCCCCGTCCCCAATCCTTGAACAAGTCGCCCGACCACTAACATTGGAAAACTAGCGGCACTGGCATCAATCACTAACCCGGCCATAAACAATAAATTAGCCGTCACAAATAACGAACGCGTCCGAAAGCGCCGTTTTAAAAAGGACGAAATCGGGACGATCATTGAGACCACCAGTAAATAGGCGGTGGTCAGCCACTGTACCGTGGCCGTATTAATGTTAAATTGCCGCATTAAGACCGGAAAGGTGATATTCATCGCCGTTTCGACAATCACCCCACAAAATGAGAGTAGTCCAGTTGCCACGACCGCTAAAATTAATTTTAAGTCGACTTTTTTAGTCATCAGTTCAACTCCTAACAATTAATAGTTCTAATACGAACTAATTAACTAGTATAACACACGCTTTCAAATTTTAAAGGGGTGACTCTACGTTGACTTACCAGACCAGCTTGCCTATAATGCTCATTAGTTAAATAACGAACTATTAAGGAGATGCGGCTTATGCAACATTCTATCGGTATCGCAATCAAAAAGGCCAATAATGCTTTATCTCGTGACTCGGATCATTTTGCGAAGCAATTGGGCTTGTCTGGCATGCAAATCAGTACGATCAACTTCATTGCCGACCATGAAGCCACGCAAGACATCTTTCAACGTGATTTAGAACATGAATTCAATATCCGTAAAGCAACGGCCTCTAGCTTAGTGACGACCATGGTAGCCAAGGACCTCTTAATTCGCGTGCCCGCTGCCAACGATGCTCGTTACAAGCGGCTACTGCTGACACCTAGCGCCCGCCAATTAGCCACAAAGATTGAAGCTTTCTTCGAAGCTAGCGAACAGCGTATCCAAGCTCTACTCGGTCCAGCCTTCGACTCAACCTACACGCACCTAACCCAGATCAGTACTGACTTTACTGCGAAAGCAACCGATCAATCAAAAAACGACTAGCCAATTGGTTAGTCGTTTTTTGATTAAGCTAAAGTATTTTCGCCAGTCGCAAATAGCACCGCGTGACCACCCATTAAGACACGATCACCTCGCCATTCGCAATCTAATAAACCGACCCGCGCCGAAGCCTGTTGTGCACGTAAATGATGCTTGCCTAAGCGTTGGGCCCAGTATGGAATCAAGTTCGAGTGTGCTGATCCCGTCACCGGATCTTCATCCACTTGCAATTTCGGGTAAAATGCCCGTGAGACGAAATCAAATGTCGTATCTGGTGCCGTCACAATGACGCCTAACCCCTGTGTCAACGCTTTAACTTTCGCCAAATCTGGCTGTAATTGTCGCACGGTGGCCGCCGTGTCATAGACTAGAAACAAGTCCCGCGCCAAATAAGCTTTAGTGGGCGCACTACCCATTGCCGCCGCAAATGCTGGCTTATTTTCAATTGGCTTGGGCATCAAGCTTGGAAAGTCCAAATAGTAAGTCTCACCGGAACGGGTCGCAAACAACGGTCCCTTTTGCGTTTGGAAGCTCAACTTGTCAGCTGCTGGCTCATAATATGTAAATAGCACGTAAGCGGTGGCTAATGACGCGTGTCCGCATAGGTCAATTTCTTGTTCTGGGGTAAACCAACGTAAATCGTAGTGATCGCCATTTTTAACCGTAAAGGCCGTCTCTGATAAATGATGTTCCAACGCTAATTGTTGCATCACCGCATCGGCCGGCCATTGATCTAAAACATAGACCGCCGCTGGATTACCTTTAAAAACGGCATCATTGAATGCATCGACTAAATAAAACTTCATCTTCGCCACTTCCTCTAACTAGACTTGTCAAAATCGACATGTGCTAATTTTAATCTAATTCAAATTATTTTGCAATCGTTTTATCATAAATCCAACTAACTCGCGAGTACGCCATATAGCTAGATATGCTTGGTGCTAGTTGGATTACATTGCCACTCTGGTTGGCCCAGCATCGGCTGGAACGTGGTGGCCGCGTTTGCGAGCCAAAGTACGGTCTCGCAAGCCGGGGGTTATCTAAGCCGAAAACCACGGCTAAGATAACCGACACCACTGAGCCAATGCTGGGCCGCCCGTCGTTAAATAACGGGAATTAAAAAAATTAACAATTGATATTTTAAGTTCAGCTATTTAGCCGAGATATTGAATGCTAAACTACTCAGCCGTATCACTCCAGCATTTTAGCATCCAGCCGGCAGAATGATTACTCAATTAAATTGGATCAGTCCGCAACTGAACACAAAAAACTAGGGATTCAGAAGTCATTTGCTGATTTCTGAACCCCTAGCTTAAATTCTGCTTGGTTAATAATGTTTCAACCACTTAACACTTAGTCCAATGATCCGCCTGATCGGCAAAGTGTAAGTGAGGCATCGTCACTAATCCGTGCTTTTGTTGTCCCACCGCATCGGTCAATGTTAACGTTCGTTGACCAGATAATTGCCAATAACCATCGAGCTGATGTTCCCCAATTGTTAACTGATAGCTGCCGTCAGCTCGTAACTTTAATCGTTGATCGGCTAGCCGCCAAGTTCCAATCACGGCCGTTGGTTGTACCGCTTGCGCCGTCCCCGGATCCAGCTTTTGGACCGTTAACGCTGATTTAGTCACCCTAGTTGGCACAACCGGTGTTGTCAGCTGACTGGCACTGACCGTTGTGACCCCTAATAGGCCAATCATTAAACAACCCCAAAGAAATTTTTGCATCCTGCCACTTCCTTTTGCGACACAAAAGGCGCTGGACTAGCCAGCACCCTAAATTGTGGTGCTTTAATGACGTTGCGCATCCGCCGCAATCTTTAACGCGGTATTGGCTTGTTGCCCCTTAACTTGGTAGACCTGATCAGCTTTTTGCCATTTAACGGTATTCGCTTGACCAGATTGTGCTTGATCATAGACCGTCACAGAACCATGGGTGACATTAGTCGTTGTTAAGTTGTGCTTTTCAAGCTGATTATTCACTTGTTGGGCAAACTTAGCGGGATTCTTTTGCACGTCGGCCGTATTGGCAATCGCCGTTACTGACCAATTATTCGTGTTCCAATGGACATAAACGCGACCCATCGTCCCTTGCAGCTTAGCGGTAGTCCCATTGCTTAACGTCACGGTATCACCTTTGACATTGTTAATGTAATCAACCTTATCAGTGGCAGTATGCTTAGTATTATAAGCTGTCTTCTGGTAAGTCGCGGTTTTAGCGCGCGTGCCTGACTTCACATAGCTGACCCGATAATTCGACTTCGTCCCGCTAGCCGTCGTTGCTTTGACCGTTTGATCCGTGGCTTTAACCGTCGTTGGGGCTGCTGTTTGACTAACAGTCGTTACATTGTTAGAAGCGGCATGCAGCACATGATTAACCGAGGGTACAGCGATTAGTCCAATCGCTAACGCCCCAGTGGCCGTCGCGATTCCTAATTGAAGCTTTCGTTTAAATTGCATCAAAAATAACCTCCTAATTCGTCACGTAGTTCTTATTAGCTGTGATATATTGTCCATTAGTCGTCACAAAGTAACGTGAGCCAGTCGAACGGCGACCAACTTTTTGAATGGTTAGCTTCGTTCCGGCGGCCACCCCATTTTGCCGATAAGCCTTCTTCAATGATGACTTCGAATAGGCATAAATCTTCCTAGTCGTCGTAATCGTCTTACTGCTTGGCACCGACTCGAGGTAGGCAGGGGTAGAATATTTCACGTTAGCACTGACATAGCCTTGACTCGTCTTTAACCGGCGAACTTTACCGTTTTTGATCATCTTGGCTTTTAGTTGAGTCCCCTTCTTATACTTAGCGCCGACTTTATGTTTCAAAGCAGCATCCGAATACAAGTTTAAATTACTGGTTAAATTATAGGCGCCATGTTGTCCATACCAGTAGGCATCAACATCTTGTGATAAGACCCATTGATTCAAGCCGCTCAGGTACAGTGCTTGGGCTGAATTACCACTATTAACCGCTTTTACGGCTGTAATCTTATAGAATTTCTGTTTAGCACTACTTGGAATGGCAGTATTCGTTCCATAATAAGTTGACGCAGCCTTATGCACATAGGCATGCTGACCCAACTTATATTTACTGTATGCCGTCGGTTTGGCGGGAGTCACCGGCGCTGGCTTGTTGCTCGAATTGTTGCTCGTATCAGTGGTGACATTATTCGTCACCCCGCCAGCTGCCGTCCACCAACTAATCGGATGCACACTAACCGTGGCGCGACTGTTATCAATGTACTTGTTCAACGCTGACATGTAATAAGCGTCCGTATATTGCCACAGCGCAAATGGAATCGTTGGTGTATAAGAATAGTTGGCAATCCACTGCGCATCAAAGGTCTGCCGCGCCGTATTGGCATACGTCGTTGCAAAGGATTGATAAGAATAGAAAATTAACTTTTTATTCGTCAATGATCGCATCTCATCATACCAAGCTTTAACCGCCGCATTGGTTGTCCCAGACTTAACCGTATTGACTTCAAAGTCCAAGACGTAAAACGCCGCATTTTTATTGGATCGATTGTAGAAATCTTTAGCTTCTTGCTTAGCATCGCTTGCACTCACAAACTGCGAGTAAGCATATTCGCCAAATGGCACCCCGTACTTCACATACAAATTCGTATTATTAGCCGCGTATTTATCAATATAGTCTGAACCATATTGACGCCGGTTAATAACAAACGACACATTTGGCTTCATATTCTGAACCTGCGTAGCCGTTAACTTCCCCTGCCATTCAGAAATATCGGGAATTGCGGCCGTTGTCGCCGCATTAGCCGTGACCGTTTGGGTAACACCCAGACTAACGACTGCCAACGCCGCGATAGCTAACCCCTTAGCCGCAGTTTTTAATTGTTGTCTATTCAATGTTTGACCTCTCTCTGTTGTTTAACAACGTTTACTCACTAACTCAAACCCTGATTAACCCGTAGCCCCCCTTAAAGTTATGTTGGAAAACACCTAATTCGTTAAACCTTTTGTCATCCCTTAATTTTTATGTACAAAAAATTCAATATTTTCCAATTACTTTAATAATAAGCTAGTTTTCTTTAGATTCGACAACATTAACGTTGCAATTAAGTTACACAACCTTACAAAAGTTTGAAGAAAATGTAATAATTGAAAAAATTCACACTGTATTTTATTTCAGTTGCGTTGGATTTCAGTGACTTGTAGCCTGATACTATAGAATTTGAATGCTTGATGCTAGTTGGTTTAAGTTGTCACTTTGGTTGGACCAGAATCGGCTGGAACGTGGTGGCCGCGTTTGGAAGCCAAAGAACGGTCTTCCAAGCCGGGCTTTATCTAAGTCGGAAAATCACCGACCAAGATAAACGACACCACTGAGCCAATTCTGGCCCGCCCGCCGTTAACTAACGGTGGTTAAAAAATTAACGATTGATTACTTTCAGTTCAGTCAATTTAGCCGAGCCGTTGGTTTCTAAAATGCTCAGCCGTGTCGTTGGCCTTAATGCGAGTGGTCTGCTCGGACTTAGACCAAGGTCAGTTTTGAAGACCGGGCTTCAAAATGGCTCATGGCATTCCAGCATTTTAGGAACCAACCGGCAGGCAACAAGTTCAACTAGCACCAAGCGTAATTTTGGTGGGGGATGACGTGAGATATAGTTGGGGGTAAGACGATATGGTTTATTAGGTTGGCTTTTAAGTTGCCGAAATGTGCTCACTTGACCTGTCCACTCCACTTGGCTAGGCAATGCTCATGGGCAACCCGGTCGCACTCACACTCTTATTTGAAACGTGCTCGTTCAGGCTGAGGATTCCGCTTGCTACGCTAAATGACCATCCGGAAAGCCCGCCGGATACTCATTTGGCTAGGCAATGCTCACCCTCAAACCACCTTCACTCACACTCTAAATAAAAAAAGCTCACGAAATTCGCGAACTCTCCTTTTACAAACACTTATTCATTTTACTGACAATAACTGAACCTCACCGGTAGTCTGCCGATGCTCCTCCAAAGATTTTTATCCAGTTAATTACGAAAAAAATACTGTGTTGGCACGCCAAAATCATCATGCAACTGCTGGACTTCTGCCGTATTCCAATGCGACCGACCGTGGAGTTTGTTCCATACCGTGTTCACACTGCGACCGATTGAATCTGCCAAGTCCTGCTGGGTAATCCGATTCTGCTTAAAATAAGCCAATAACAACACATCATTATTAGGTTCCATTTGACCACCCTCTTTCTTTTGTTCCCCATAAGGGAATCTTACACCAATTAAGCGTTATCATCAACATTTAATTATAGCTTTTACCAAAATTATGGGTAAAATAGGGATGAGGTGGCAGTGGATGTTAGCAGATGAACTAAAGCGTACCCGGCGATCAGAAAAGTTAACCTTAGCCGCGGTTTCGCAACAAATTACAGCTCAATACCATGTCCGGATCTCACCTTCCATGTTATCACGTTACGAAAATGGCTACTCAATCTCGATTAATCATCTCTTTGCCTTAGCCGCTTTCTTTAACATTAATTTAGATCCGCTCGTGCAAGAATTTGCGCGGACTGGTGAGCGTTATCAGACTCGATAGCTAAAAAAATCCCGCTTAGTCAAATTGACTGAGTGGGATTTTTTTAATGCTCTAAAGTTAACACGATGGCTTGGCGCCCCATCTGCTGATAAGCCGCAGCAAAATCGGTCCAGTTGACCGCTTGTTGCTTGTGACCATACGGATTATTAATGTAAATCACCTTTTTAGCGCGGTTAAAACCAACAATCACCACACTATGCATGTCATAGGTCACTTTAACCGGACCAGTCGGCGTCTGCCACGTCTGTAAGCTGCTAACCGGGGCAAACGTCAATGTCGTTATGGTCCAGACGGGCCGGCCCTTTTCCAACTGCTTAATTACCGCTGAGAAGTCCGAACCGGTCAAATCTTTGACCTGACTCGTTTGCGTCTTAGCTAACCGATAAATAGGGCCATGGTTAACCCCTAATCCCGGTTGATCACCAGTAATATCACCAACAAAACCCGTATTCGGGTTACCACGTTCGCCATTGTCATAAGTTAAAGGCACGCTCGGCAATTTAGCTGCTAACGCATTCTTTGAGACATCCAGATGATGATAGGCTAACATCATCGCTAGTGACGTGACTTCACACCCATTATAAAGTCGTGGCGCCGTCATTTGATTAATCAATGGCACATCTAACTTGACCTGCTTGGTTACCTTGGACTTAGCCGTAGTAGTTGGTTTCGCAGTCAAGGCGGCATCGATCCAATCCGAGACTTGGGCCACGGTGACACCGGCCACGGCTAAAACAACGCCGATAATCAGCACTACCGGCCACCGGCGCCGCTGCATATGTTTTGGCATGCTTTCACACCTAATTTCTATCATCGTTAATTAAGTTAATTAATAATATAATTCATACTATCCCTGATGATGATAACATTAAATATATTACAAAATAACTCCAGCTTCCGCTTAAGCAACTAGCGGCCAACTGACATCGACCGTTAAGTAATCGAGTAAGCTCAACGCCCGACGCGTCGGCATTGCGGTTAACCAATCATGTTGCATCGCACGCGTGTAGATTGCCGTGGTTGCAGCCGTCGTCCCTTCAATTAACGTAAAATCAAGCTGACTATGACGCAACTGCCGTTCCATCATCCGAATGGCCGCCAATTGTTGCCGTTGTCGTCGTTGCTGATACCATTTCACCTGACTTTGCGTTATCGATAAAATACTATCCGGACTAGCCAGCATCAATCGCGTGGTTGGCTGGGCATTTAAAACAGCGATTAAGGATTGTGTTTGCGCAACCAGCGCCTTAGAATCTAATTGAGCTAAGATAATATCTTGATCAATTGCCGCCGCAGTTAACCCACCACGATCACTCAGGTCGCCAGTTAACACGGTAACGTCGGCGGGCCAGTCCGAACGATGGACCGCGGGGGCGTAGACGGTTAAAGTAACTGCCAGCATCTGATCAATTGTTTGTAAAAGTTGTTGAATGCGTTGTTGCGGGATAATCCCCGCGATTAAGATATTTTGCATCCTAATTAGCCCCTTTCAATACTGCTTATTTTGATAAGTTATAGGGTACTAGCTTCTAGTTAGTCGAAGGCAAGCAAAAAGTTACCTTTTTTTGCAAATTTTACGTGGCAACGATTACAAATTGATTTATGATTAATAATGTCAACTTACAAACTGTTTCTAGACTAAATTTTTTAACAAATGAGGTGTTATATCTATGGAAGCGCTCCTGTACGCTCTCTCGCTAACCTCGGGCGGCTATGAAATGATGATTTTTATGCTAGCCTTCCGAGAGTATCTGACTTGGAAATTAAGTGCGGTTTGGGTCAGCCTAGTCATCTTCTTCGGGATATTTGGCCAATTAGCCACGGTCTGGTTTCCACAAGTGCCACTTGTCTTTTTCTGGGTCGTCCCCATCACCGTCGTCAACACCATTATGAGTGCCCGGCTACTGTATACCAAATGGATCTTGATGTTGCCGTTATCAATCTTTTTAAACGCCGTCAAACGATTAATCGGCGGCTTGGCCGGGGTATTTTTAAAATGGTTAATGTCTTCCGATGCCCCCATGCGCTTACGGCAATCGATTCACATGCATGATTGGGCAGCCAATCTGAACTTATTTGGCGCCGTCGTCATCTGTTTACCAATCATTATCATCATCGGGCTGCTCGCCCATCGATGGGTGGTTAACGTTTCAGCTGCCGACTTTTTCCAACACGCCAAGATCGACCATAGCGACTATTGGCTGGTCCTATTATTCTATGGCCTATATATCCTGGGATACGCTTACGTCCTAGAACTAAACGTTGTTTTACAAATGTACGTGGCAATTGCTGCTTGCATTATTTTCGGCATTATCGGCTTTTACTTAGTCAACAGCAAAAACAGCCGTCTCACCGATGCCCAATTGCTCCGGCAAATGTCCAGTTATAATGAGCTGCTCAGCCATCGGAATCAGGAGCTCCACTTATTCAAGCATGACTACCAAAACATCTTATTAAGTATGTCACAATATATTCAAAATCAAGATGTCCAAGGATTGCAGCACTATTTCGAAAATGAAGTCCTCCCGGCTGGTAATAATTTAAAATCCAGCGCGGGACCTGAACAACTCCGCGACTTACAAGCACCAGAAATCAGCGGCTTGATTTACTCTAAATACGAGGCAGCCGCCAGTCGCCAAGTCAAGTTACAACTAGCCATTTTACAACCGATCAAACTGCAACCCAATGCGCATATTAAAATCGTCCGGATCTTAGGCAACCTATTGGATAACGCCATTGACGCTGCCAGTCAAGTCGATCATTTAGTTAATTTATTAATTACTTTGGACCAACAAGCTCACACCGTTCAATTCGTGATTCAAAACAAAATCTCGGCTAACGATACGATTAATTTAAGTCGCATCAAAAAGAGTCGTTTTACCACTAAACCAGGCCACTTAGGGTACGGCCTTAGTAGTATTGAGCAACTGGCGACTAAGGAAGTTAACGTGGCTTATCAGATTGCCGAACAAACCTTTACGGCCACGTTAACAATTGAAAATCCAGTCACCGATACTCAGCTTTAGAAAATCTTAATTTGCTAAATTCGTGAACTTATTTACAATTAAGGTAACGACTCTGAGTGGAAACGGTTACATTTACCGATCAGGCCACTCTTTGGAAAGGACTTGAAATCATGTCACAATCCGAAGACCAGATGGATAAACATCTACAAAATGCCATCTTTGGTGCGCCGGTCTTACATCCCGACGAACAGCATCGTAACTTAGGGACTTTTCACGAACGCTTAGACTTGGGGATTACCTTTACCCAAGCGCTCCTGCGCGACTACTCGCCTGAATTACGAACCGAAATGTTAGCTCATCCCAACTACCAATTGTTACTGCATGGGCTGCTAGACCAAGATATTCTCGACCGTTATATTTGTTTAGCAACTAAGAATCAAATTCGCTTCGCCATTCGTAACGACTTGATGTATCAGCATCAGCCCGATAGCTTAGCCATTGCCTTAGCTGCTCCCATGGCGATTCATCCACCAACGATCAATATCGATGACCGGTTTCCACTAACGCCGTTGACCCCCACTTCCCCGGTGCGCCGGCAATTATTGATTGACCGGATTCACCAGCATCTGGATAAGAATCGGTCCGTATTTCGACAACGCCATCATTTGGAGTGAGCATTCAACTTGCCACTGGGTTAAGCATCCATGACTCACGATGTTAGTTAGGACTACCGCCTACCAGTTGGTGCTAAAGTAACTAGTTACACTTAGTGCTAGTTGTAATTGCCGCCTGCCGGTTGGTTCCTAAAACGCTGGAACGCCGTGGGCCATTTTGAAGCCAAAGTTCGGTCTTCAAAACTGGCCTTGGCCTAAGTCCGAGTAAACCACTCGCACTAAGGCCAACGACACGGCTGAGCATTTTAGGAACCAACCTCTCGGCTAAATAACAGAACTGAAAACATTTTTTAACACCTGCTAGTTAACGTCAGGCGGCCCAGCATTGGCTCAGTGGTGTCGTTTGACTTAGCCGGTGATTTTTCCGGGTTAGTCAAAGCCCGGCTTGTGAGACCGCTCTTCGGCTCACAAACGTGGCCACCACGTTCCAGCCGATTCTGGGCCAACCAGAGTGGCAAGTTCAATCCCAAGCCCCAAGCGTCATCAAGGTTTAAACAACACGTAAAAACAATGCACCAGAAAAGCCGCCCTGAAACGAATCAGGACGGCTTTTCTATTAAAATAAGTTTAAAATTGCAATCGCAATTGGCGGCACTAATAACGCCGGCAGTAAATTCAATGTATTGATCTTTTTAATATTTAACAACCCTAAACCAGAAGCTAAGATTAAGATACCACCAACAATCGTAATTTCATTAATCAACGTGGTGCTTAGTGCCGAGCGCAAGACTACCGCCAAGACGTAAATCGACCCTTGCCAGAGAAATAACACGCCCGCTGCAATGGCGATACCGAACCCAAACGTTGACGCTAGCACAATCGAGGTAATTCCATCTAACATCCCGTTAGTAAATAAGAACGTATAGTCATGTTTCAATGCCGCTTCAATCGGGCCCAGAATCGATAACGAGCCGATGCAATACAATAAAATTGCTGTCGCCAGCCCCTCCGCTAAGTTACCGCCAGAAAACCGGCCGACTAGCTTATCAAAGTGCCCTTGCAGATCTAACGCCTGTCCAATAATACCGCCCAGTGCCAGGCTGACAATGAACAAGACCGGATACTTACTTTGCGGCATCCGCTGAACGACCGCATTAATCCCAATAACTGTTGCCGCTAAACCTAGTGCTTGCATTAAAATATCATGATAAGCCGGCTTAATCCCGTGCTTAAAAATACTCCCTAATGTACAGCCAATTAAAATCATACTGACGTTAAAAATCGTGCCAATCATGCTGGTTCACCCCTATTTGTTAGTTTCTCTAGCATAAAGTCTCTAGTTACTAGAGGGTCAAGTCGTAATTGGCAACTGAATTCGCGTCACCGATTGACTGACATCATCGGTAATCCCATAATCAATTAGCGCCGTCTCTAAGGCGGCCGCCCGGAGTTGCCAATGATGCTCACGGCACATGGTTAACAATTGTTCATAATATGGACCGGCCTGCTGATGCGTTCCCGCAAACGTGAGCTGCAGTGCCGCGCCGCCCGGCAATAGCTGTTGACCAGACTTCGGCTGATCCCCTGGTTCAAACGCCAACAATATGCCACTATATTGATCGAATCTACCAGCCCTCAAGGCGTCTACTGACAATGACAAGGTGATTTTGCCCAAAAAGACATCTTGTGCCAGATCATAACGTTCCCGCAACTTGGCAATCACCAATTCAATATCGTCCTGCGCAGTATAAGCTTGCCGCAAATATAACACTGGTTGCGGTGCTAATGTCACCAATTTAGGGACGCTTAACTGTGCTTGCTCAGCTTGTTCAATCTGCGTTAGTCGCGCCGTGAGCCGTTGATCGATGGTGTGCAACGTTGCTAGTTGCTCAGCGACCGTCGCTTGTTGCTGATGTAAGAGTTGTTTGAGTTTCGGCAAGTCGCGCGCGGCGAAAAAATCAGCGATTGCTGGCAAGCTCACTCCCAGCGCCCGAAAGTACTTAATCGTACTCAGGCGCTCAAATTGCGCCGTTGAATAATAACGATAATGACTGGTCGCGTCAACTTTAGCTGGCGTTAACAACCCCAGCTGGTCATAATAGCGTAACGTTGGTATCTTCACATCAAACAACGCCGCCAACTGCCCAATCGTAAAATACGCTTGCATCTTATTCCTCCCTCATGGCAAACAAAAAGGGCTGCTTAACAGTCCTTTCGTTAATTTCAACTTTACTTGGTCCCGGCCGCAGTCGTTTTGCCCGCACGAATCTCAGCTAGATATTGCGTACTTTGATCGGCATCAAATTCATGCTCTGACTTACCAATAATCACGGCAGCCAGTGAATTACCGGCCACGTTGACCACGGTCCGCCCCATATCAACTAACCGGTCAATCCCGGCGATAAAGGCCAACCCTTGAACCGGGACGCCAATCGATGAGATGGTTGCCAGTAAAACGACAAATGAAGCGCCCGGCACGCCGGCAATGCCTTTGGACGTAATCATCAAAACAATCAATAACGTAATCTGCTGACTCAATGACAAATGAATCCCATAAGCTTGTGCTAAGAATAACGCTGCTAATGATTGATAAATCGCTGACCCATCCAAGTTAAACGTATACCCAGTTGGAATCACAAATGACACGATGCCTTGACTGACACCATACTTACCCATCTTATCAATAATCTTCGGCAAAGCTGCTTCCGAACTAGCCGTTGAAAAGCCCAGCACCATTTCATCACGAATCACCCGTAATAAATGCCAGATATTTAACCCGAACGCCCGCGCAACTAAGCCCATCACGACCACGATGAAGATCGCCATCGTCACATAAGCTAAGATAATAAAGTAACCTAGCGGCGCCAAGGCTTTCAGACCCATTTGGGCAACCGTCACGCCAATTAGGGCACAGACCCCAATTGGGGCGGTGTGCATGACCCAATTCGTCACTTTGAACATCGCTTCTGCTACGGCGTTCATAAAGTCTAAGATCACTTTTCCTTGGTCACCAATGGCGGCAGTCCCTAAACCGAAGAAGACGGCAAAGAAAATCACCGGAATCATATCGCCATCCGCCAATGATTTAAACACATTGGTTGGGATGATGCCCATGATTGTCGACCAAATACCATTATGTGAGACCGTCTTGGCGGTAGCGACATATTGACTAATATTACTGCTATGGAGCTGATGAATATTGATGTAATCCCCGGGGTGAAAGACGTTGCCGACTAGTAGTCCTAGGGCAATCGCTACCGTCGTCATCAGTTCAAAATAAATAATCGTCTTGCCGCCAATCCGGCCAAGCTTTTTCAGATCACCCATATTGGCAATCCCCGTAATTAAACAAGCCACCACAATTGGCAACACAATCATCTGAATCAGACTGATAAACATCGTCCCAATATTTTGCATTGCCGTAATCGCGGTCTGATTCCCATAAAAGACCACGCCTAGGACAATCCCAAGGACTAACCCGACCAAAATCTGCCAACCTAAGCTCAATCGAAAATGGTGATACCGTTTCATTTGTGTCCCCTGCTTCACATCGCTCGCTCCGTTCCCATTTCTAGGTATTTTGGCTAAAAAAGCCAAACAATATTAACAGTTTAGCACAAATTATTAAGAAATGAGAAACTAATGTGAAAGTAACCGTTTTACTTAGTGTTTTTTCGTCAAGCGGTCATAAATCGCAGCACTGACCCAATCGGCCGTCCACATCCATAAGACGTGCCCGATTGCTTCTGAAACGTGTTCTTCGGTCGGCTGATCTTTGGCACTTGGAATCGTTCCGAGCGCTGGTAAGAGCCCATGATGAAATGCCGTCCAGATACCTAAACCAAAGAGCGCACTACTACCAGCTTGGGCCTTGGGATGTTTGCGAGCCCATAAACTATAGGCCACTGCAAAGGTCGTCGAAAAGCCGAAGTGCATCATATAGCTGACTGCAGGCAATTGTTGACCAGAATACGTATAGGTGGCATGGGTGACGCTAGCTGGTACCCCAACCTGTTGCAATAATTGCTGTGGTGGATTCGTTTGATCCCGGTCAGCCGTCCGTGGTGGCAAGATATTCTCCCAGCCAAGCTTCACTAACCCTGAAATCACCCCACCAGTAATCCCCGCGATCATCGCGGCTTTTTGATTAAACTGCTTTTTAGTCATTTCCTGTTAACCTGCCTTTCACATCATTAACTTTATGATACCAGTCGTTTACTTACAATCGAAATATTTAATCCTTGCGCTTGGTGATAATTGAAGTTGCCGCCTGCCGGTTGGTTCCTAAAACGCTGGAACGCCATGGGCCATTTTGAAGCCAAAACCCGGTCTTCAAAACTGGCCTTGGTCTAAGTCCGAGCAGACCACTCGCACTAAGACCAACGACACGGCTGAGCATTTTAGGAACCAACCTCTCGGCTAAATGACCGAACTGAAAATAATCAAGTGTTAATTTTTTAATCTCCATTAGCTAACGGTGAGCGGCACTGAATTGGCTCAGTGGTGTCGTTGATTACCAACAAGCTTTGAATTAACAATTATTTTAACTAATTGGCCTACCGGTTTCTAAAACGCATCGCTGCATCGCTAGTCCTTAGTACACCGGCATTTCTCAGGCTTTGATCAGTAAGCTTAATTAGTGCCAATTTGAACTTTACAGTTCATTTTTTGTCAACCTACTTGTCAAAGATAACAAATGCTGGTATGCTTTAGCTATTCATTTATCACCTGATAAACAAAAGGAGACTTAAAAATGTATTTAGGATTAAAGGAAATGTGCCATGAAAAACTACGCTACACATTACTCAGCGGCGTCTTATTGCTGATTGCGCTCGTCGTCTTCATGTTGGCAGGCCTGGCAAACGGGCTTAGTAATGGGAATCGTCAAGCTGTCGATGCTTGGCAAGCGCGTATCGTTTACTTAAATAAAAATGCCAATCAAACCATGTCGGCGTCACAACTCAAGCTCGCCGATCAAAAAAAGCTGAGCGGTAAGCAGATCGCCCCACTCGCAAGTCTGTCAGGAACCTTGCGGACGACTAATAACCATTTAAAAACCACCGCCAGTGCTTTTGGCACGAGCCGGACTAGTTTCTTAATGCCCAAGCTGGTAAGCGGGCATCAGATTAATGGCAAAAATCAAGTTCTGATTTCTGCCGATTTAAAAGCGGCTGGCTACAAACTCGGGCAAAAAGTTCGCATTGGCACGACTAAACAAACGGTTAAAATCGTCGGCACTTATGGCAAGAGCACCTATATGATTGCGCCAACCCTATATACCGACATCGCCACCATGAATCGACTCAAAGGCGCGCCCATTACTAGTGGCGATCAACAGACCGTTAATGGCTTTGTCACTAAGGAATCCAGCTTCAAAAACGCTAAACACGGTGATTTAGAAAAGTTAAGCATCGCCACTTTTATTAATAAACTCCCCGGCTACAGCGCTGAACAATTGACGTTAAATACGATGATCTATTTCCTATTCGCCATTGCCCTAGCCATCATCGGGATCTTTATGTTCGTCTTGACCTTGCAAAAACAACCGTTATTCGGCGTCTTGAAGGTCCAAGGTATTGGCACCGGCCATATTCTGGCAGCGTTATTGACGCAAAGTATCGCCATGGCATTAATTGGGATTGTCCTCGGCTTAGGAATTACGGTTGGGCTCGCCCAAATCATGCCAGCCGGTTTACCATTTGTCGTTAACTGGCCACAATTCGGGCTCTACAGTCTAGCATTACTGGCAGCTTCCGTTGTCGGCGCATTACTCTCATGGCGGACCGTCGCTAAAATCGATCCCGCGGTCGCGATTGGATAAGGAGGATTTTCAAAATGACACAAGCAGTCTTAGCATTACAACATATCAACAAACAATTTGGCCACGGTCATACCGCGGTCACGGCGTTAACGGACGCCAACTTTGAAGTCAGCGCCGGTCAATTCGTCGCCATCATCGGCCCATCCGGTTCTGGGAAAAGCACCTTTTTGACCATTGCCGCTGGTCTACAAACGCCTACCAAGGGGCAAGTCCTCTTGAATGGGACGGAACTAGCCGCCCAATCCGAAAAAGCTCGGTTAGCGTACCGCTTTAATGAAATTGGCTTTATCTTGCAGAGCTCGAACCTCATTCCCTTTCTGAATGTGACTGAACAATTGAAGCTCGTCGACAAGATGGCCAAACGCCCCTTTCAAAAAGATCGGGCCGCGCAGTTGTTAAAAGAACTCGCGTTAAGTGAGGTTGCCACTGCCTATCCAAGCGAACTTTCTGGTGGTGAACGACAACGAGTCGCGATTGTGCGCGCCCTTTATAATGACCCTAGCGTGATTCTCGCGGACGAACCTACGGCCAGCTTAGATACGCCACGCTCCATCGATGTCGTCGAACGCTTAGCTAACGAAGCCCACCAACACCAAAAAGCCATCGTCATGGTCACCCACGATCAACGGCTCATCGGCAATTGCGATGTGGTTTATCAAATTGAAGATGGCGTGATGACGCGGCAAAGGGGCTAATTAAAATTGCTGTTCCAGTTGAATTAAACGGATTCTGATTAATACAAAATGACCGCCAAGCAAAATTTGCCTGACGGTCATTTTTTTGTTTGACTTTATGAATCAACGCTGATCACTTTAAACCAAAAAGTTCAGTAACCTAATCTTGTGCAAAATGCTCAATAATGGCGCATAAAGCAGCACTCGCACCTTGTCCAGCACGCTCATCATAATAAGCTTGGAACCGCTCATCGGCTTGGTACATTAACGCTAAGTTGCGATGCATGGCAGCCGTATACTTAGGCCAGGTGTAACTCAGCCATTTTTTATGATTGCGATATACTCGTTGGGCGGTGGTTGTTGTCACATCACCACTCGCCAAAACCACCTTTAAATCCGCAATTAATTGCTGTTCCGTGGCTTGCATCGCGGCATAATCCGCGGCACTCAGCTTCGCAAATTGATGGTTGGCTTGTGTTAACGTCTGTTCATCATACTTATCACGTAACTCGTCACCATAATTCGCTTCATTTTCAGCTAATTTAGCCTGTTTGAAAGCAGTAAACTTGTCTTGATCCGTCATCTCGACGCCTCCTCGTTGGGTCTTAATCGTAGTCTGAACGAGTGTCAATAGGGTATCCAATTGCTGGCGTTGTTGCAATAGCTTTTGATATTGCTGTTCCAACGCTGTCACCACAGCTGATGCCGGTTGATCCAATAATGCTGGAATATCCGCTAGCGGTACTTGTAGACTGCGATACAAGCAAATCTGCTGCAACCGATTAACTTGCACCGTTTCATAATACCGGTAACCATTGTCGCCAAGATAAGCTGGTGGCAGCAAGCCGATTTCATCATAATAACGCAACGTTCGGGCACTCACGCCAGCTAGTTGCGCCAACTGTTTAATTTGATAAGCCATTGTCTCTCATTCCTTTCAACACCCTTAGTCTAAAGGCTGACGTCGCGTCAGGGTCAAGCAAAATTTAAAAAAAGACGTACATTTTGACATGTACGTCCCCATTCATTAATTTGCTTGCGGTAATTTGTAGCGCAGGACCCGATAAACTAACGCAACCACATAGACGGTTAAGAACCGATCCAGATAGTCGGTGCCAACTTGAATCAAAAACACCGCTAACGCCTTGTTCATCCCGGTTCCCAGTAAGACTTGCACCAGCATACTGGACCCAGATGACGTAATCCCATGGAATAACAACACCGTAATCAGCGTACTCAGTAGCGTGCCTGGTAACGAAATGACCAACGCCAGCCACCAATTCTGCCGAAAACTCGCGGGTTTGATCCGCCGATACATCAAGCCGGCCACTAGTCCAATGACCAGCTGGATTGGCATGAAGAATAGCGAATAGAGATCGGTCGTCGCCACTAGCAGACTAGTGGCACCCCCGACGAGCATCCCACATAATGGCCCAAAAACAGCCGCCGCTAACACCGTCCCAATCGAATCTAAATAGATCGGTAGTTTTAACATCAAGGCAATATTACTGCCGACAAAATTCAGCGCAATACATAGCGCTAATAGTGTCAGCGTGCGCGTTTTTATTTTTTTCATGCGCCCACCGTTAATAATTGCGTTAAGACGGTCGTCAAATCTGGTTCTGTCGCGCCCGCAACCCGGGTTAAAAATAGCCGCCAGAAAGCAACTACATCCACTTGCGTCATCACTTGACTATTCTTCGGCCGGTGCCAGAAATCATGGTCATCGACCATCGATTGCCCGCGAGCGACATCATCAGTCGCCACGACCGTTGTATAAGCATCGAATCCAGCTAAAATCGCCGGATTAATCACCACCGCTACGGCCAACGGATCATTGATCACACAACCGATAACCCGCTCGTATTCCCAATGAAAATCAAAGTAAAAACGCGTGATCTTTTCAATAAAGCCACCCATCGCAGGATTAATCGCTTTAATGTATTCAAGTAAACTCGGCGTCAAGACAATCTTGCGCGTCACATCCAAACCGACCATCTTAATGGGTACCGGCATTAAATCAAAGACCGCTTTTGCGGCATCCGGATCACACCAAAAATTATATTCGGCGACCGGTGAACAATTGCCATGACTCTTATAATTGCCACCCATTAAGATAAATTGATCGACTTGATCAAACAACGCCGCATCGCGTTGTAAGACTTGCGCGATATTGGTCAACGGACCAAGAGCAATCACCGTCACCGTTGGATCTTCACTTAACGTGCGTTCAATAAACGCCACCGCATCTTGCATCGCATGCACGTTAGTGACGGCTGGTAAGTGACTATTACCGAGACCATCCGTGCCGTGCGTATCCTGGGCACTGGTATAAGGGACCGCTAGCGGCCGATTAGCACCAGTATAAACCGGGATATCTAACCGATCCGCCAAAGCCAACACTTTTAACGCGTTTTCAGCGCCAATATGTGTGGGAACATTCCCACAGACCGTGGTAATCCCAATCACGTTTAACTCTGGGGACTTCAGCGCTAATAGTAGCGCCAAACTATCATCGATGCCGGGATCGCAGTCGATAATTACATTGCGACTTGCATTCATTTCTCCTACCTCCGATTAACATGAAGTTCTTGGTTTTTTATCCTGGGAAGTTTACGAACCAGGCAGTCAACGGACCAATCCGACTGACTAATGTTATAAATGCAAGTTTAAGTATACCGTAAAATGGCCGGTAAAACAGGGCTTATTTGCTGACGAAATGCGCCACCCATCCCGTTAAATAATCCTGCCCGGTCCGGTTCACTAATAAGTGGCTAGTTGACTTAATTAGCCACGCTGGTTGCATTTGGGCTAAGGTCAGTTTTAAAGACCCCAATTGCGCTTCAAAACTGACCTTGGCGTGCCAGCATTTTAGCCGCCAACCGTGGCACACCGTAAATTTAACTCGCACTAGCCGTAGTAATTTAACGCCAAAAAGACTATTCTATGTCTGTACCGAACAATGTCTAACTCGCTGATAAAGCCAGTATTCACTGCTTAGCACAGTTTGAATCTAGGGGTGATTTAGGATGGATAAATCAAGACTAACAACTGATGCGCTGGCGAAACTACCTACGGATCAATTCTATCAACAACTGCAGACGAGCCAACACGGTCTCAGCAGTCAACAAGCGGCCGCCTTACTGACAAAAGTCGGCCCGAACACGATTCAACAAACCAAGTCACGTTCACAATTGAAAGCGTTTCTTAAAAATTTCACGAGCTTGATGGCCCTGCTACTATGGGTCAGCGGCTTCATTGCGATGTTCACTGGTATGATCGAACTGGGGATTGCCATTTGGGCGGTTAACCTCATTAATGGCTGTTTCAGCTTCTGGCAAGAACATGCCGCCCAAAAAGCAACCGATTCGTTGAAAGAAATGCTACCGACTTATACCCACGTTATTCGTGACGGGGCCACCACGCAGATCAATGCTACCGACCTAGTCCCTGGCGACGTCTTCACGATTCAAGCCGGTAACAGTATTTCGGCCGATGCCCGGATCATGCAAGCCACCGCCTTACAAGTCGACGAATCCGCCCTCACTGGGGAATCGCTGGCCGTCGATAAACGCGCCGCTTACGCGAAAGGCGACGGCAAATTTGCTGAAAGTAATGTCGTCTACGCTGGCACGGTGGCAGTCAATGGGACGGCCACCGCCGTTGCCTTACAGACTGGGATGCAAACGGAATTCGGTCAGATTGCGACTTTAACCCAACATCAAAAAAACACCGTCTCGCCACTGACAGCCGAACTAGATCGGTTGACGCGACAGATTTCACTGATTGCCATCTTAATCGGCGTTATTTTCTTCATCGCCGCCATCTTCTTCGTCCACTATCCGGTCGCTAAATCCTTTGTCTTCGCACTAGGGATGATTGTAGCCTTTATTCCAGAAGGCCTACTGCCAACGGTAACGTTGTCGTTAGCGCAAGGTGTCACCCGGATGTCCAAAAAACACGCCTTGGTAAAGGAACTCAGCAGTGTCGAAACACTAGGCGAAACGACCGTCATTTGTTCTGATAAGACTGGGACGTTAACCCAGAACCAAATGACGATCAACCACGTCTGGTTGCCTGATCAGATCTATAAAGTCAGTGGTCAAGGCTATGTGAACAACGGCCAGCTGCTCTACCAGCAACAGCCTGTCGACCTAACTACCGCACCTGACTTAGCCTTGCTACTGCGAGTTGCCGCCCTTGATAATGACACCGAAATTCAACCCGGCAAGACCCCGCAAGCCAAGCCTAAAATTATGGGGACTCCGACCGAAGCGGCGCACCTGATTTTAGCGCAAAAGTCCGGCCTGGATTTGAAACAACTGGCTGACCGTTATCCACGCGTTCAAGAATTGCCATTTGACTCTGATCGTAAACGGATGACCACCATTCACACGCAACCAGCTGGGCAACCGGTCATTTATGTCAAAGGTGCCCTCGACGGCATCTTAGCCATTAGTGACACCATCTTGGAACACGGCCAACGCCGACCACTAACCGATGCTGATATCCAGCGTATCAACGCTGCTAACCAGCACTATGCCGGTGAAGGCCTCCGTTCAATGGCGATTGCGACCCGCGCGTTTGATGGGCAAGCGGGCTTACCAAGTGATCCGGCTGACTGTACGATTGAAAATACTGAACAACACTTAACGTTTGTTGGCTTAACCGTCATGGCTGATCCGCCTCGGCCTGAGATTTATGACGCCGTTGCTAAGTGTCATCGGGCCAACATTCGCATTATTATGGTCACCGGTGACAGTCCGTTAACGGCCAAAAGTGTCGCGACTAAGATTGGCATTACTAGCGACCAAGCTCGTGTCATTACCGGTGACGAACTTGCCGCGATGAGCGCTACCGACTTACAAGCCGCAGTTAAAGGCGAAGTGATTTTTGCCCGCGTGGCGCCTGAACAGAAGTACCGGATCGTACAAGCCAATCAGCACAATGGCGAAATCGTGGCCTCAACTGGTGATGGCGTTAACGATGCGCCGGCCTTGAAGCAAGCTGATATTGGGATTGCCATGGGGGTCACTGGGACTGACGTGGCAAAAGACGCCGCAGATATGATTCTCACCGACGATAACTTTGCCTCAATCGTGGCTGCGATTGAAGAAGGCCGAACCGTTTATAGCAACTTGCAGAAGTTCCTGCTCTATATCTTGAACAGTAACGTGCCGGAAGCCGTGCCATCCGTCCTCTTCTTATTCTCACGCGGCCTGATTCCGCTACCGTTAACCGTGATGCAGATTCTAACGGTTGATCTCGGAACCGATATGTTACCCGCACTGGGTTTAGGTGCCGAAAAAAGTGAACCTGGTGTGATGGATCAACCACCGCGGGCACGCAATGCCCACCTGTTGAACAAAGCGATTATTTGGAAAGCCTTTGGTTGGTATGGCTTGATTGCGTCAATACTCTCAACCGTCGCCTACTTCTTCGTTAACTGGCTGCATGGTTGGCCAAACGTCGCATTAGCTGGCAGTGGTGATACCTACATTATGGCCACCACCATGACACTAGCGGCCATCGTCTTCTGCCAAATTGCGGCAGCTATCAACTGCCGGACAAAAGTCAACTCAGTCTTTAGCGTTGGGCTCTTCAGTAACCATCATGTTTGGTGGGGAATTATTTTTGAAGTTGGCTTATTAGCGGCTTTGATGTATATTCCCGTCCTGCAAGGCTTATTCAATACTACAGCCATCATGGGGCGTGATTGGCTACTACTGTTGAGTATTCCGATTCCGTTAGTTCTGATTGAAGAAGGTCGTAAAGCGATCGTTCGTCAACTGAATCATTGATTGTTAAAAAAGATGCTGATCGCCATGATCAGCATCTTTTTGTTAGGCTAATAACCAATCAACAATATTCATGACTGGAATGCCATCAATCGATTTTACATTGGGATAATAACGTTGCGTAATTAGTAACTTTGCATAGTTATCTTTAATATTTACTAAATTATCGGTTTCGTGGGAATTCTTAGGTAATTCATAGGTCACTTGAACATACAACAACTCATCAACTCGCCGCGCCACAAAATCAACTTCAACGGCATCCATCTTTCAAACATCGACGGTATAGCCGCGCCGCCGTAATTCTAGATAAACAATAGTTTCTAATTGACCACCATAATTACCTGGGCGCCGACCAACCGCATTGCGTCTTAGACCAGCATCAACCATGAAATACTTTCCAGCCGTTCGTAAATAACCACGACCACGTAAATCGTATTGGCGGGCACGATAAAATAAAAATGCATCCGCCAATAACGTTAAATAACGTTCAATTGTATGATTACTAGTACTGATACCTTCACTTTTTAGAGTATTAGCTAACTTAGCTGGCCGTACTAACTGACCAATATCATCAGCCAAAAAGCCGACCAGTGCTTGTAATGATTCACTGTCACGAATGTTAGCGCGCATGAACACCTCATTCAAAACGATCGTATCATAAATACCAGACAACATATCATCTTTAACAAGTTCATCAGCTAAGACAACAGCTGGAAAGCCACCATAACGTTCATATTCTTCAAAAGCTGCATCCAGATTACGACTATCTTCAGCAATATCTTTGGCTGCCAGAAACTCTTTGAACGAAAATGGATAGATAGGAATCTCAACATAGCGCCCACTTAGCAAAGTTGCCAACTCACCAGATAGCATCTTAGCATTTGAACCAGTCACAACAATGTCACAATCGTAACTAGCATGCAGACCGTTCACAACGCGTTGCCACCCTGTGACCATTTGAATCTCATCAAGCATGATGTATTGATGCTGATCTGCATGTAGCAATGGCTTTAACAAGTCGATTAACTGTTGCTCACTACGGACAGCTAACAAATCAAAAGTTTCAAAATTAAAATAGATCAGTTGTTGCGCCGAAATACCTTGCTGGAGCAAATAATCTCTGTACAGCTTAAGCAAGACCGATTTTCCGGAACGACGAACACCGGTAATAATCTTAATCAGATCTGTATCCTTTAACTGGATTAATTTATTTAAATAAGTTGGTCGTGAAATCATCTCTTCAGCCCCAATCACTTTTGGAAGTATAGTTCCATTTTAGAATCGACAAACAAATAGTTGAGGTCAATTTTCCTCAGAATTTTCTCAGCGTCGGCCACGGCAAACATGTTACAATAAGATTACAAAATTTAAAGTAGGTGCCCAATTTATGCGCAAAGTTCAATTTTATGGTGCAATGTCGATTGATGGCTATTTGGCCACCAAAGATAATCGCCTTGATTGGTTGTTCCAAACTGGCGGTGCCGATCAAGCACCCACCGCTGAGTTTATGCAACAAGTCGATACCGCCATTATGGGGCGGCACACGTACGAATATACGATGGAACAAACCACTGACCAGCTGATTAATCCGTATAATCCACTCACTAAAAATATCGTGATGACCTCACAGCCCGAAGCCGGGACCGAACATACGACATTTACGAACGTCGAAGTCTCAACCTTAGTGGCTCAATTAAAAAGCGAACCTGGTCAAAACATCTGGATTGTCGGCGGTGCCGGCGTCTTAATGCCTCTATTGACCGCCGATTTAATCGATGATTTATATATCCAAATTGCCCCAGTCTTATTAGGCGATGGGATTTCTCTCTTCACAGCGGTCGACTATAGTCGTCGTTTCGAATTGGTCGCAACTAACCATTACGGCCAATTAGCCGAAGTTCATTATCAACGCTAAACCCCAAAATAACCAGCTCACTAGTTAATCACTAGCGAACTGGTTATTTTTAATGGCCGTTACTATCAGCCAACTTACTTTGATGTTGGATCGATTGCCGTAGTAATAGCGGCGCAATCAACGTGGTTAAGATAATCGCCGTAATGACGGCCGAATACCGGTCAGCGGATAACAGCTTGCCTTGATACCCAATCTGAGCAATGATCAACGCCATTTCACCACGCGAGACCATCCCCGCCCCAATCTCATAGCCGCTTGTCCAACTGAAACCAGCTAACTTGGCGCCAATCCCGGCACCTAACAGCTTCGTCACAATCGCGGCCACGGTGATAACTACAATAAACCAGAAATCACTCAGAAAGCCGTCAAATGACATGTTCAAGCCGATACTAACGAAAAAGACCGGAATAAACACGGCATTCCCAATCGGCTGAATATGCTCATCGATCACTTGATGATAATCCGTCTGCCCCACCGCAATCCCCGCGAAGAAGGCCCCGATTACCGCACTCAAACCGATAAAATCAGCCAGATAAGCCAAGCCAAAACAAATGACCAATGACATTAATGTCACCGACGTTGGAATCAATAACCCATCACCAATCTTCATCAACCGGGGTACAATCCACTTGACCACCGGAAAGAGGGCCGCAAAGAAGGCCACTTGAATCGCCAACGAGAGCCCCAGATTAGTCGGTTGGCTGTTGCCACCCACTTCACCGCCGAAGATACTGACCATCAAGCTAAGGATCAGCACGGCCAACACATCATCAACCACCGCAGCACCCAGAATCGTGGTTCCTTCCTTACCGTCTAACGCGTTCAATTCCTTTAATACCGCCACTGAAATCGAAACCGAAGTTGCCGCAAATGTCACGCCTAAAAACAAGCTTTCAATGTTATTTAGATGAAAAAGCTGACTACACCAGTCAATCACGCCGACCGGTAAGATCACGCCTAAGACCGCGACAAATAAACTTGGTCGCCAATACTTTTTCAATAATTTTAAATCACTTTCTAACCCGGCCATAAACATCAAAATAATCACACCAAGCTCGGCGAAATCACCAATAAAAGTCGTCGCATGTACCCAACCGAGCAATGCCGGTCCCAGTACGATTCCGCTCAAGAGCTGACCAATCACTGCTGGTAAGCCCATCCGAACGCTTAGATGACCAGCCACAGCCGTTACAATCAAAATCAAACTCAACGTGCCTATATAACCCAAAATTTCCTCCTAAAAAAGGACACCGCAAAAACTCGACCGCCCAACCCAAAAGCAGTCCGAATTCTTGAAGTGTCCTTCAACCGAATGTTCATAATCTGTGTAACTAGTATAGCATATTTTCATAATCATCGGCAGCAACCGCCCCTATTAGGCCGTGCCCAAGCTTTACTCGTTCATCCCACCGCACTACCAGATCCACGGAATCAGTTCCTTAGTCGTCGCTTGGTAGTGTTGAAAGTCAGCGCCATATCGCTTAGCCAGATAGGCATCGGCTTGCGGAATATAGGTCAGCACAAACATGGCTAACAATCCTAGCGGAATCAATAACGCCCACCAATTACTTGTCATTAACGCCATACCTAAGACCCATAAAACATCGCCAAAATAATTGATATGGATCGCATAGTGGAACAATCCGCCAGTGTAGAGCCGACCACGATTTTTCGGATTGGCTTTAAACGGCTTGCGTAACAGTTCCGCAGTGGTATTCACCACACTCCCGATGATAAAGCAGCCACTACCAATCACTACCATCCCCCAGCGCGGAGTGATCTGCCAGATTAGTAACGCTGGAAAGCCTAAATAATACAACGCAAAAGCCAGGCTATTCCCGATTGCCTCGGTCCAACCAATTCCTCGCGGTAACCAAATAAACATCATGCCCGTTAGACGTCCGAAAACGACCAGTAAAGCGAGCACCATTAAGCCCCGCGCCCACGAATTCAGCGGCGTCACCATCAACCAATATCCCGCAATCACGAGATAAAGGACCTGCATACTCAGAATAAATAACTTGGCGCCCAGCGTCGCTCGATGAATCCCAAACATCGCCATAACCTCCCCTACACTTCATAATTTCAGTATAGCACGGTTTAACCGGCCACTAGTAAAGCCTATAATAGATTCATGCCACTCAATTCACGAAAGGACGATGACTGTGACCCACTTAGTTGATTTTCGCCAACGTTTTTGGTTTTTAGTCTTCTCGATTCTACTCAACTCAGCCGGTAATGCGCTTACGATTGCGACTAATCTTGGCAGTGCCGTCTGGACCGGCTCCAGTGTCAATCTGGCTAACTGGATTCATATTCCGCTGGGAACCACCTTATTACTGTACGGGATTGTGGTAACTATCCTTAATCAGCTGATGCTCGGTCACTTCGACCGCCGGCGCTTCATTTCCAATTTGCTCTATATTCTGCCATTCAGTTACCTCGTTGAATTTATCGGTTACTTCTGGACTTGGCTGGGGATCGGTCACTTACCGTTAGCGGTGCGCTTAGTCATCAACTTGCTAGGCTTACTAACCGTGGCGGCAGCCGTCTCAATCTACCAACGGTGTAACCTGATTCAACACCCCAACGACGATCTATCGTACATTCTTCGTTTTCGGTTCCTGCATGGGTCAGCCATTATCGCTCAATGGACCAGTTACCTACCGCCAGTGATCATCACCATCCTGGCCTTTATTGCTACCGGGCAACTGCGCGCTATCGGGATTGGCACCCTGTTTGCCCTGCTAGCTCAAGGCGCAATCATGGGCTGGTCCGATACACATGTTTTTCCGAGCTTGAAACATCACGTTGACGTTCCCAAAGTCAGCCACCATGCCAGTTAAATTAATTTTGCCAGTAAACCGGTTACATTAAAAACAACCGTTGACAGGCCGCTAACTCAGCTCTGATAATGAACATAACGCTAAATGATGGGATCGATGCTGATGAATCTTGCACAACTAACCAGTCAAATTATCTTGATGTTTATCCTAATGCTAGTCGGCTTAATGATTAATAAACTCGGCTTTATGCACGGACAGACGTCAACGGATCTGACAAATATTTTATTGTACGTCGTCTCACCCTGTCTGATTATCAAGGCCTTCGAACAGACCTTTTCGGCTAATCGGCTTCAAATGCTCGGCCGGGTGAGTTTAGGGATTGTCATCATTTATGGCCTCATGATTGTCATTACCCAGCTGGCCTTTAAACATGTTAACGACCCCAACTTACAGCGCATTATGCGGTATGGTTCCGTCTACTCCAACGCTGGCTTTATGGGTATTCCGCTAACTAGCGCCTTATTTGGCTCAACCGGCGTCTTCTTTGCCGTTGCCTCACTGGCTGCATTTAACATTTTCAGTTGGACTCACGGGATCACCCTCTTTACCGGTAGTCAGGGCAATCGCCGTGAAAATATCAAGCAAATCGCTTTAAATCCCAACATCATTGCTATTATTGTGGGCCTTATTTTATTTATGGCTTCGCTACACTTACCGACGATTGCTAACAACGCGGTCACTTACGTCAGTTCAATCAATACACCGTTATCGATGATTGTGATTGGAAACAGTCTCGCCGACGTGACCTTCAATCGTGAGACTTTCGACAAGCGGCTCTGGTGGGTCTTGTTATTACGCAATCTTTTATTTCCTTATCTGGCCATTGTCGTCTTAGAATTCATGGGAATCACCGGGATTCCGTTATATACCACGGTCCTAATGGCTGCTTGTCCGGTCGCAGGGATTGTCGTGCTCTTCACCTTAAAAGTCCACGGTCACCCTGCGCCAGCTGTCGCGTTGATGAGTATTTCAACAATTCTCAGCGTTGTGACGATTCCGCTGGTCTTTGCCTTGGTTAATCTACACTAATTCAATAATTACTGGATGTAACTCTAAAAAGTTCTTGCCATCAACTGATGCTGCAAGAACTTTTTTTGTGACTCTGCTGCCATAGTAAGTTGGTAATTGCCGATTTGATTTAACTATTATAAAAATTATAACCATCATAGTCGTTTATATTAGGCAATTAAAGATTAAATTTAGCCTTTTTGGAGGATAATTACTTGATAAAACGACCCATTTGAAATAATCTTAACCATATAACCCGTTTAAAAAAGTTAAAGGAGCATAGCCATGAAATTATTAAGAGTTGTTGTCGATGGACTTGACATGTTTTCAAAAAGTTTTGATCTTAACCTCATTACGACCCAGCGAGTCACCGAAAATAATGAAGATAGTACGACTAAGCTGTTCAACCGGATTTATCTGAATAACATAATCGCGCTCATTGGGAAGAATGCTTCCGGTAAAACAATGGCCTTAAACTTATTTGAATTCGCAGATCGTGTTTTTTTACAAAATGAACCCTTAAATCATATTAAGAGTCGATACACCTTAATAGGTGACCACTTTACTTTTAAAACCTATTATTATGAAGAAACTGAAAAGATACTCTATGAAGTGATCTCAACGATCAAAAAAGGCCATGATACTAAACAAACCCTGTCGTTTACTAAAGAACAAATCTCATCTAAAAAAATCACTCAGCAAACTAATCGAACAAATATTTTTGTTTTTTCTAGCAATAACTGTCTAAACATTGCAACTCGTCCAGATAACCTGTTACTGCCTGATGACAACACTTATTTCAGAACGATCACTAAACAGAAAAACGACCAACTGTCCATACCTAAAATTACTAATTTTTCATCACAGGATCGCGATGACAGCCTTATTTTATCGGAAATATTGTCAGATAAACGGGGCTATCAACTGCAAAATAAAATCATTGCTTATTTGGATCCGACTATTGACTATATCCGAGCATTAAATGCCGCTGACGATCCAACTCACTCAGAATTATTTGAAATAAAGTTCAAGAACAAGACTGAGTCAACCATTATCAATCACAAAGAACTGCCGCTAACCCTTTCATCAGGAACAATCAAGGGATTAAAACTATTCTTATCTGCTTTTGGCGTACTAGCGTCTGGGGGGATTTTTATTGTCGACGAAATTGAAAAGCATTTTCACCTGGCCATTGTGCAAACAATAATGACGCTCTTTGCCAATCCAGAGTTTAATAGGCAACGAGCAACATTAATTTTCACGACCCACAATGCTCAACTGTTAAATTTATTCGATCGCAGCGACAATATCTTTATTTCAATCAGGAAGAACGGTCTGATGGCACTCATTCGCTTCAGTAATGAAGTCAGCAGAAACGATCTTAAAAAGAGTGACATTTATGAAAGTGACTTTCTGGGTGGCACTGCACCATCTTATGAAGCTTATGATGCCCTGACTGAACTCATGTTATCGTTAATCAACGTTTCAAATGAGGATTACAATGATGCCGTATAGTGCCATTATTGTTGAAGGCACCGCTGAAAGGATTATCATGCAACGCTTGCTACAGGCAAACTATTTAATCATTTCAAATACCGAACTGTTGGGACGAAAAATATTGCATACTCGCAACGCCAAATTATTCGCAAAACAATATTTATCTCATAGCTTTGAAGAGAAAGTACAGCTTTATCGCATCTTGGACTCAAAAAAAGAAGTTTTTAAATTACCTAAAGCTTACGAACAAAAGGTACAAGTAATCAATGTTCTCACTACACCTGAGATTGAAATGCTACTGATTTGTAGTGAAGGACTACTCTCGACTTTCAAACAGATTAACGGTAAAAAGCCAAGTAACTTCATGAAGGATAAGCTACATTTAAATGTTAAAACGACGACCTTCAATGAACATTATTGGAGTGCCGACAAAATTGTCAAAGCAGTTATTGACTACCATCGAACCAGCGCTACAAAAAATGAATTTGGAATTTACAATCTTTTACGTCCAGACGTGATCAAGCTTGTTCAAAGGTCTATCAAATAAAAGAATCACACTTACTTGGGGACTAAGCAGCCCTAAGTAAGTGTGATTTTTTTGCACTATCCCATTTTCATTTGGCATAATGTCAGTTTTTTTACACTTAATCTATCCATATTAGCTAATTAGTCACCCTTCAGCCGCAACAGTTCCAACGCATCACTATACTGATCAACTGCCGCTTGAACCGCTCGCATGAACTCCGGTGACACATCATGATCTTGCAATGTCAGCGTATTGGTCGCATCAAAGTCGACTTGTAAACTCTGCCCCGCTTGCAATCCATATTGCGTCACTAGTGTGGTTGGCAACTTAATCCCCAAGCAACCATCCACCGTAGTAATCTCAACCGTATTCGCCATCTTAACCCCTCCCATTAGTGGTTTTAGCATAGCATGCTCATGCTAAAAAAGCCGACCATTCCACTTACAAATGACCGGCTGATTCACTGAGCACGTTAACGCCACGATATTAGCCGGTAACTTAAAGTCGCACTAATCTCATCGACCGACCGCTGCTACAGCAGTTCCGTCCTAATCCAAGTCCCACAATAAGCAACCGTTAAAGCCCTAAGCATGCTCACCAAAGTTATCCGCTAAGCTAACCTGCTCGACCGAGTCTATCCCGCCACCTAACCGCTTGTTCAGTGGTATACTTATTAGTTGCGTGATTTATAAAAAATTTAATACTGAAAGGACTGTTTTATCAATGCCGACTAACAATTCGACTTTACCATTGGATGCCGATGGTAAGCCGTATCATCGGACTTGGTTAGTGCTGACCTTGCTAGTAGGGACTTTTTCAACCTTTATTACCCAGACCCTGCTAACAACGGCCTTTCCAACTTTGATGACTTGCTTCCACATTTCGGCAACCGCGGTCCAATGGTTGACCACTGGGTTCATGCTCATTATGGGGATTATGATCCCAATTAGTGCTTGGATGCTGACGCGAATCAATTCTAAGTATCTGTATCTGGCCGCCATGGTGATTTTCGGACTAGGAACGGTGCTAGCCTATCTCTCCGTTAGCTTTCCGATGCTACTGATTGCCCGGATGATTCAGGCCATGGGGGTCGGGATCTCAGCCCCGGTCTTCCAGACGATCATGTCTTCCGTCTATCCCCCAGAAAAACGAGGCTCTGCGATGGGCACGGCCGGGATCGTTATCGGGTTAGCCCCGGCGATTGGCCCGACACTGTCCGGTTGGATTATCGATAATTATAACTGGCGGGCACTCTTCCTATTCATTATGCCATTTAACATACTAGTCATTATCGTATCCCTATTCACCCTCCGCAAAGTCTTGCCAACATCGAAACAACCGATTGATTGGTGGTCGGTCTTAATCTCCACGATTGGCTTTGGGAGTATGCTCTATGGCTTCTCCTCAGTCGGTGAATCCGGCTGGGGTGATCCAATCGTCTTAACAACGCTCGTCATCGGCCTAATCTTCATAGGCCTCTTCGTTTATCGGCAGTTGCATATGGATCAGCCATTATTGGAACTTCGGGTCTTCAAGATTCCGGCGTTCACGTTATCCAGTATCTTAACCGCCCTCGCCTATATGTCGATGATGGGGGTAGAAATGCTCTTACCGCTCTATATTCAAACGGTCTTGGGGCGTTCCGCCATGGATTCCGGGCTAATTCTGTTGCCCGGTGCCATTATGATGGGGATTATGAGCCCCATTACCGGCCGGATCTTCGACCACATTGGGGCGCGCCGGTTAGCCATGACTGGGATGCTCTTATTAACGCTAGGAACGGCCTTCTTCTTATCGATTAGTGCGACGACGCCCATTATTTGGATTGTGGTGGTCTATGCGATTCGAATGTTTGGGTTAACAATGGTCACGATGCCAGTTACCACGACGGGGATCAACGCCTTATCATTTAATCTCATCTCACACGGAACTGCCGCTAATAATACGTTACGTCAAGTTGCCGCTTCGATGGGTACGGCCGTCTTAATCAGTGTATACTCGAGTGTGGCTAAGTGGCAGATGCCAGGTCATGCGCTACTAGCTAAGGCGCCGTTACAATATAAGGACGCCGCCGTGACTGCCACACTGACGGGTTATCATATGGCGTTCATTGTCTCTCTAATCTTTTGTGCCTTTGGTTTCGGTCTAACTTTTTTCTTAAAAGCGCACCACTCCATCAGCGTACCAAAGGAGGACGATAACTAATGATCTTAATATTACTCATTATCTTTGTCTTCGTCTTCTCTTGGAGCATGATTTTCTTGCCGCATGGTGTGCCACGGACCAGTTGGAATAGCTTGAGTTTTGTCATTATTGCTGGTGCTTTGATGATGATTGTTCTAAATAATAACTATCATTGGGGCATGCAGCAAGTCACCACCACCCAATCAGCTAAACTCTTACCGTTAAAATCACCTAAAGCCGCACTGGGAGTGAAGCAACTAGGTACCGGTTCAGAACAAATCATCGTTTATCGAACGATGACTAAACCAAGCAAGTTACAACATACTTCCGCAACAACGACGACCACGATACAACTAAAGTCTGGTATTCAGGCAAACGTAAAGATTGAATCAACTCGTTGGCGCTACAAGAACCAACTTGCTAAGACATTCTTTAGCTTAGGTCAACCTGACGGCGCTTTGGTTAAACGCCATTATACGTTTACGTCACCTCGAGCTTGGCACACAATCTTAATTCCCGCTAAAGCTAAGTAATCGTTCATTTTAGATAAACTTAAACCGGCATCAAACACTGTTCCATGTAAGCAGGAAATAACATAACGTATTGAAACGCCTCCCTTGATCACATATTCTGTGACTAAAGGAGGCGTTAGTTTTTCATTTTTTATGTTTAATGGCATTCCGCCTGAACCTCTTCGGTCCATGGTAAATAAGCCTTCAACTGTCCAAAATCACTTGGAACTGACAGTTGTGGGATCTTTTCTAATAGATACTCGATATATTTTCGTGGTACCAAGACATTCGCTTTAGCAGTCTCAATAAGGCTTAAAAATAATGCATTAGTATGGGCCCCTCTTTGGCTAGTACTAAACATCCAATTCTTGCGTCCAATGACCGCTGTTTTAATGTGCCGCTCCGCGGTATTGTTGCTCAAATCAATTTCAGGATCATTTAGAAATTGCATTAGATGTATCTGCTGCCGACGTGCATAATTCACGGCCTTCCCTAAGGACGAACCAGAAAGAACATCACATTTATTTAACCAGTCAAAGAATTTTTCTGCGATTGGACGACTTTCTTCCTGCCGAATTCTTAACCGTTCTTGAAAAGATACAGATTTTAGATCAGTTTCAATCTTAAATAGCTGATTTATCATTTCTAACGCAATTTTGGCTTGTCCTTTAACCATATTTACTGTTGGACCAGTTTCAATAAACTTTCGACGGCTGTGTGCCCAGCAACCTGAACGTATCTGGATTGTGGTTAACGCATCATATGCTTGATAACCATCACATTGTAATCTACCTTTAAAACCGTGGTAAACTTTCCAGGAATAACTCGTTCAGACATGATGAAGACCCCATAACTTTGATGAATTAATCATATCAAGATTTTGGAGGACTTAAAATACGTCATGTTATTTCCTGCTTACAAATAAATTGGTTTCCTCATAAAGTTCCTCATCAACAGCCGTTGACAAAGAGCCTTTATTAACATACCTGCATATATGTTGCTTCACAAACCTGACTTAACTAACCCTAAGGTATAAAAAAACGCCCAGCTACGAGAGCCAGACGCTAAAAGATAAATAATCATCAATTGATAAAACTTATCTTTAATAAAAATCATTTAAAACTGAACTATTCAGCGTAGTTATTGTTCCCAGCATCGGGAGCTGGAGTAGTAGAAGCAGCTGAAGTAGTAGTTGTATGAGTGTAATACAACGTGATTGTGCTACCATAGTTAACCTTAGCATTTTGTGCTTCAGTTAACGCTTTATTATAAGTGTAGACATTAGTAGTCTTAACACCATTAGTAGTAGTTGAAGTACCAACTAGTTGATACAATGGCTTGCCTGAAACAAGTAAACTCGATTCAAGTGTTGGCATTGAAACAACCGTACCTTCAGTACCAGCAAATGCAGCTTGTTGTGCATCAGTCAACTTAGGATATGCCTTAGCTTCTAGTAAACTAGCAGGTAAAGCCGTAGCAGGTTTTACACCGTCACCAGCAATCTTGAATGATACTTTAGAAGTAGCATTAGCATTCTTAGCAACTACCAAGTTGATAGTGCTACCAGCTTTGATGCCAGTAAGTGCAGTCTTGTTAACTAAATCAGTTGCTGAGAATGTGTAACCAGTACCTTCAAGATAAGTTGCACTGTTCTTAGTTAATTGAGCTGCAACATCAGTAGTCACATCGGCATTAACAGCAACAGACTTATCAGTAGGTGCTACATTAGCAGTCTTGATTAACTTGCCACTAGCATCTTTATAATTAACAGTTACAGAATTAGCCGCAGCTGGTGCTGTCTTAGTCAAAGCCTTTGCATAAACCCAACCACTAACTGAAGGATTAGTAGCATCCTTGACATAGTAATATACTGAGCCTTCACGTGACTTCTTCTTAGCATCAGTAACAGTCAAAATATCATACTTAAATGGTGTGGTATTTGTAACCATCTTCTTAGCCTTGTATTGAGTGTAACGTGGATTGTTCCACGTTACATTCTTAGTACCGGCATTAGCAAAATAGTATGCTGATGCTTTATCAGTAGCACTCAAAGTTACTTGTTCAGTAGTCGTAGCAGCCTTTAAACCACCAGCAAATGCTGAAGTGCTCTTACCACCATAGATGTAACCGCGAACGGCGCCATCAAATGAAACAACCTTGTAGTATACTGAGCCGCGGCTAGTAGTTAATACACGGTAAGCACGGAAATAATCCTTTGAACTCTTTGAAGCAGCTAACTTAGCAACAGTTGCTTTTGAGGCAACTGTACGAGCAGACTTCTTAACAGTCTTTGGATATGAGTAAATGGCGTTTGAGCCAGTTGGAACCACGTTACGAGTTGTTGCATCCGTAGTTAACGTAACGTTTGATGTAGTCTTTGCTGAGCTAGCAGCGTTTGCGTTCAATTGAGCAACTGAAGCAAATGATAATGCGGCTAATCCAACAAAAACTGATTTAGCTAAAGTAGATTGCATAATCTAAACCCCTCCATAAAATATATGTGTGACACTAACGCCAGACTATTTCGTTTGACGATATAACCTCAACGTGCTTTCAGTATATAGCATATTTCCGAGAGTGTAAACCTTTAATGCTCAAAAAATTTAAGATTCCCTAATTATTGAAACGCCCGTCCCACTTGAATTTCATTCTGCCAAACGAAATAGAACCAGTCTTTTCCATGTATAATCCGGTGAAGTTTGAAAGCCGATTTTGAACCGTTTTCATATTATACCGAGTCTTCTAAGGGGTTCGACCGTCGAGTGGCAATTTTTAAAGATCACTCACAAAAATTTTGTCTTTGTCCTATTTGTGCATTCAGTCACCAGGCTCAACCAATTTGATTGATTGCTCACATTACTAACGGTTTAACAAAATACTTATTAAAATCAAGGCACTGGTCACTTGTAACGTCCCCACGCCTAAACCGTACAAAGCAAGCTTTTTGCCGGCCTTTAAGAAGTTCGCGAGATTCAAGCGCAAGCCAATCGCGGCTAAAGCAATAATTTCAAACCAACTACTCGTCACATGCGCCGCCGTTCCAATAATCGCTGGCAAGCTGACTAGACTATTGATTGCACATAGAATCAGAAAGCCCGCCACGTACCATGGCAACCAATGTCCACTACCGTTACCGCTAATCTGCGCTTCTTCAGCGACTTCTGCTTCCAAATGCCGTTGGTGTAAGCGACCAAAGATCAAGACGACCACGACCAGCATCATGATCCGCATAATTTTAAAAATCGTGGCGAATTGCACGGTTGCTTGGTTAACCATACTAGCTGCCGCCACCACTTGGCCGACTGACTGCAAGGTTCCCCCAATCAAAGCCCCTTTAAGAATAGTATTCCCACCGAATAGCCCGATTCCGAGCCACGGCAACGTCAGCATTAAGACCGTTCCCATCAGATTGACTAGGGTAATAATCATGCCTTTATCGTCATCATCGGCCTCAATGACTGGCGCAATCGACGCAATCGCCGATGAACCGCAGACGGCATTGCCACCAGCCATTAATAACCGTTTGGATTCCCCAAAGCCTAACTTTTGGCCCAACCATAAAGCCCCCACGATGGTGATCGACATCTGCAGTAGAATAAAGCCCACACCCCAAATCCCAATCTTACCAATCGTTTGAATCGTCATGGTAGCCCCTAGCAGCATGACGGAATACTCCAATAATTTACTTTCTGAGAACTTGGTTCCCGCCTCTAAGCTTGGTTGTTTTAAGACCGTATTACCGGCCAGGATACCGATTAAAATGGCAATCGTGGCCGCCCCTAAAGTTGGGACGACCTTGGCAACGAATTGACTAATAATTGCAATCACTAGACTGACGATTAAGCCAGGTAAAATCTGTCGTACTTTTTGCATGCCTACGCCTCTTTCCTTCGATTAGCCATAGTATACCGAGATTATTTACATTTGAGAAATAAATCTTTATGATAGTAACTATTAAGAAATCTAATAGAAAGCCAACACAATCATGCTAAAACAGTTACAGACTTTTAAAGCCGTCTATGAAACACGTAATTTCTCACACGCCGCTGAACAACTCTTTATTTCACAGCCGACTGTTTCCATCCAAATTAAACAGTTAGAAACCGACTTGCAAACGACTTTGTTTACTCGCAATGGTCGCCAAGAAATCTTGCCAACTGCGAACGGCACACTATTGTATCGGCAAGCCCAGAAGATGCTCGAACAATGGGACGCCACCAAACTCGCGATGCAAGCGGATACTAAGTCAGCCCGGCCGCTTTGTCGCATCGGGGCGTCACACACTACCGCTAGCGTCGTCTTACCAACATTGCTGCGTCACCTAGCACCACTCAGCAGTCAGTTCAACTTTCAAATTACTTGGGCTAATTCCGCGGTCATCTTAACCCAAATGACCCAGCACAAACTGGACTTCGGCCTAATCGAAAAGCCACTCGTGACCGATCATCTAGACCGACTCGCCTTTGGTCAAGACGAACTTGTCCTTGCCGGTGACTTTCGTAGTCCCTTATGGCTGATTCGTGAACCAAACTCTGGCGTC
This sequence comes from Lactiplantibacillus dongliensis, assembly GCF_005405105.1. GTDB lineage: Bacteria > Bacillota > Bacilli > Lactobacillales > Lactobacillaceae > Lactiplantibacillus > Lactiplantibacillus dongliensis. The sequence goes on along the minus strand of NZ_BJDK01000025.1, from coordinate 10,771 downwards.
CGGCATTATACTGATGCTTATCTAAAAGCCAACAACATCACCCCAGCGGAAACCATGATTATCCATAGCAACCAAATTATCGCTGATCTCTTGGCCCAAGGTATCGGACAAAGTATTATTTCAGAGCATGTCTTAGCCCCCACCGTTCCCACTAAAGCGTTACCGGATAATTATCATCGTCAATTTTATTTACTGACTAAGACTAGTCCAACCCCGCAATTGCAACCCGTTCAAGATTTGATTGTGGCACAACTTCAACATTGGCGTTAACAAAAAAAACGGTCACTACTCGGATTTTTCCAAGTGGTGACCGTTTTTTACAACTAAGGGTTCAAAAATTAGACTATTTTCAATTGTCCATAAATCACATATTAATAGCAACTACTATTAAAACACCCTCGGCAAATTGCAAGTATACGATTCATTAGCGCAAGGCGGACTGGCTGACGAGACCGCCTTGTGGCTCGCAAACATGCCCACCACGTGCCAGTATCAATCCAAGTCAACCAAAGCGGTAACTCACTGGAATTAATCGGCTAGCACTGAACAACCAACTAATTAACAATGGCTTGCCACTGTTGCCAAACCGCCGCCTCTTGATACTGTTGACTGCTCTGATAAGCGCCGTCAATTAAATGCTGATGATGCTTAGGTTTCGCTAATGTTTTCGTCAAACTAGCGGCCAATTGATTAATCGCCCCATCGGTCACCAGATAACCATTCACGCCTGATTGAATCACATCACGCGGGCCATAATTAATATCATAAGCCACGGCCGGGACCCCGTGACTTAATGCTTCAATCAGTGACAACGGTTGGGCATCGCTCTCGCCAGTGTACACATAAGCCCCAGCTTGATCATAGACCGTTGCCAAGTCCGGTTGATAGCCAGCAAAACGAACGGTATCACCGAGCTTTAATTGTTTGGCTTGGGTCTTAAGTTCTTCTAACGCGGCCCCATACCCATAAATCACCAAAGTAGCATCGGCAATCGTCTGCCGTACTTGTTGGAAAGCCGTTATCAGCTGATCTACCCGCCGGCCATGGTCAACACGACCCGTATAAATGATTTGATGCGCTTGGCGCTGGGCTAATCGAATCGCTGGGCGTTGGGCCTGCGCTTTTAAGACCACTGCTTGCGAGATGGTATAAATCGGGGTTGGCGACTGCCCGCCTAACCACTGCGCCAAGTCCTGCCGTTGCTGGTCCGTACTCGTAATCAAGCCATCGAGCTGGTCTAAATGTTCATGAATACCATAGACATAGGCATTATTTAAATTCGAATAGACCTGGTCTTGCGGATCAACCGCATGCGGCGTTGGTAACCAGAGATATTTTTGCGCTGGCGTCTGCATATTGATCACTGGCCATTGGGTGGCGAGTGGCCGGTCTGCAATAAAGGTATTATTCAACCCATTTTGCCGATTGAGTTCATCCAGGAAGAACCGATACCACTCGTTTTCTCCATTAAAGTAGTAGTCCTGGCCCTGGTAATTAATCAGCTTACATAAGGAAACATAATTCCCGCCATGATCATTATGCGCATAATACTGTTCCGCTAGCCGACTACCATCTGGCCGATAAAAAATATCCGTTATGGGGTCACCAGTCGGCGCAAAGAATTCATCCCGGGCCTTAAAGCCACGTTCATCATAATCTGTTCGCTGAACCAGATTACCGAACCTATCAAAATTTTCAATAAAGTACACATGACCCACCGTGCTCGGGACAAAGTGGACTTTAGCTACTAAGCGGTCGCCATCACTGATCTCACTCACATTGGGATTTGGCTTAATCGTGTAGTCTCGTGGGACATTCAACGCTTCAATCTTGACCACTCGGCTGACAAACGTCTCGGTTCCCCGGAAAAAATCGAATAGATTGACGACCTGGGCGTCTGCAAGGTTAAACCGACGCATGTTTTGATGTAGCAAGGCATCAAAGTGGCGGGTCACCAGTTTAGCGGGGACGTGTTGGTCCGCAAATAACTGAAGCCGCTTGAATTCTGCGTGTTCGACGCCGGAATTCAACGCCATCAGATATTGATTCACAAAATAATACATTAGCGTCCCTCCCCCGCATAAAAACGATCCGCGGCCGCTATCAACGGTTGCCAGGCTTGCCAGACCGCGTCACTGCTATAACGTTTCGCATCGGCATAGGCATTCGTGCTATACGTTTGTAATTTATCTGCATCGCTAAGCAAGGCCACCATTGCCTGTGCTAAGGCGTCCACATCATTAACCGGCACTAACTCACCATCGCGACCTGCCTGAATAATCGCGCGTGGCCCGTACTTCACATCATAAGCAATCTGTGGCACCCCATGTGACTGACCTTCTAGTAGCGCCAGAGCAAAGCCTTCTGCTCGCGACGTTAGCATAGCGAGTTGGGCATCATCATAAACGGGCGCTAAGTCTTGCGTATAATCATTGAAAGTCACTGCCGCCGTTAGCTTTAAATCGGTTACCAACTGGCGAAGTTTTTTACCCGTATCACCATTCGCATAACCCCAAAAATCCAAACTCGTTTGAGGCAATTGCGCGTGAACCTTTTGAAAGGCTTTAATGACTTGATCCTGTTGCTTTTCTTCAGATAATCGCGCCACAAAGATGATCTTACCGGGAGTTCGCCGATCCCAAGGCTGGTGAGGCGCCGTCAAAGTCGCAGCGGGCACCACCCCCACTGGAATCGTATAAACTGGCGGTTGATTACCATAGCGATCCTGAAAATCTTGGACTTGTTGTGGCGTGGCCGCGGCGACCCCTTGCCAGTCCGACAAATTATTTAACGCATAGGCGTAATTATAATTTAACGTGGCTGACTTAGGATGAGTGGGGTCATTAACATGATTACTATGCAGATACATGACTTTAAACGCTTGGGTCCGCATCCGTAACGCGGAATACGCCAATTCGTATGTCCGATCAACGATAAAGACGGATTGCGGCTGTTGGCGATTCAATTCGTCCAAGAAGAACCTGGTCATCGCTTGTTCACCCACAAACGACCAGTTTTGACCATGATAGTTAATGAAGCGATAGAGTGAATTTTGCATCGTATTTTGCCGGTTGGGCATATGGAAAGTCTGATAGACCACTTCACCAGCTGGATTAAAGACTTGTTCACTGGCAACTTGCCCCTCGGCCGTATAGAACTGTTCTAGCCCTTTAAAACCGCGCGTATCATACCAATCCGTCTTAACTAAGTGCCCGGTCGGATCATACAGCTGCACATTATTGAGTTGGTGATAGTCCGGCGCAAACGTATTCACTCGCATCAATAAATGTTCATTTTGATAAACGGTATAATTATGCCCGTCAGCTTGAATCCGTAGCTCTGGAGCTAGCTGCAAGTCAGCAATAGTCAGCTTAACGGGGGTAAAATCAGTCGATTGTTGGATAAAATCAAATAAATTGATTTGGTTGCGTTCGGCAATCCCGGCCGTTTTTAACGTCCGGTGTAAGGACAAGGAAAAAAAGCGCGTGACGATTTTGGCTGGCAAGTGATGCTGGTTGAATAAGGCCAGTCGCTTCATTTCCGCATGCTCAATCCCTGACTTTTTGGGATTGATACTGGTATTGATAAAGTAATACATGTTCCGATCGCTCCCTTTCAAATAACAGCTAAATCCGTGCTAATACCCTGAATTATAGCAAAGTTTCTCGTTAAAAAGCGGCCTTTCAGTCGTGTTTTAAGCTTTTGCCAGTAATTTTCGTCATCTTGGCTTCAAGTTAACTCGCCAAGTATCTTCTATATTATATGCCTCAATAACGTCAATAATATAAAGTGATAAACATCCTCATATATTACAAGACGTTACAATAATCAACCTTTATTACAAATCACCCTAAAAAACGTAACTTGCCATTGACGTCACTGCAACATTCACCCGTTATACTAGATTTTGTTGTTTGGTTGACGCGCACTAATCGGCGTTGATCAATTTATCGTTTTAATTTAGCCAAGACAAAATACAGGAGTGAAACTATCTATATGAAGATTAAAAGTTTACTATTATCGACCGTTGCTGCAGCTAGTTTGTTCGCAATCGGGTCAACTGCCGCTAACGCTGATACAGTAACCGTTAAATCTGGTGATACTGTTGCTAAGATTGCTGCCGCCCATAACACGACGGTCTCAGCCATCGAAACGGCCAACAACCTCAGCAACGTCAACTTAATTTATGTCGGCAATCAATTGGAAGTTAATGGGATGAGCACCACAAGTTCAACGTCTACCAGTAACGTTTCCACGACCGCTACCACGGCTAACAATGCTAATACTAGCGCAACCACTCAATCAACTAGTCAACCTAGCACTGCTAGCACCACCCAGACGGCTAATACCGCAAGCACGAGTACGACAAGCACCACTTCTGGCTCAGATTCATCAGCCAAAGCTTGGATTGCTGGTAAAGAATCCGGCGGTTCATACTCAGCTGCTAACGGGAACTACTACGGTAAATATCAATTAAGCAAATCTTACTTGAACGGCGACTACTCAGCCGCTAACCAAGAAAAAGTCGCTAATAATTATGTCAGCTCACGCTATGGCTCATGGTCAGCTGCGAAAGCGCACTGGTTATCAAACGGCTGGTATTAAGCATTACAATTCAAGACAACGTTAAAACGCCAAACCCTTTTGATTGGGTATGGCGTTTTTTTGAATAGCTAAAATTATTATCAATAACAAATTTCGGAACTAGTCAACATGCAATCCATAGTCCTCCAAAAGCTTAAAACTTAGTCATTTGGATTTTAATGTGATCCCACGGTAAAACATAACTGTCTTTTTCTGAACTTTCTTGCTGTTCCTTCTTATCTGGAATGCCCTCAAAGGTACCGAGTTGCAGCGTCGTATTATCAAAATCTAAACGTTTATCAGTCTCAGGTAACATACACTGACCACACTCCTCTCTGCTATGAATTATACTTGAGATATTTTATATATTCAACAAACATCTCATCTTGTTTCAAGATATCAAAAATCGGCAAAATACTATTATTTAGCTTTTGTTGTAAACTATCAAACGATTCTAAAAACTTAATTGCTGCCGTAACTTGATTGTGCTGATTTTTTTGAACAAGCGACCACCATAACTCAAATTTTAAATTAGAGGATTGCATTCCGTCGTTCAAAAAATTAATTGCTTCACGATAATTAGTTAGCTCAACGTTAAAATCCGTAGCTAAAAAATGATAACATAACCATACATTCATCAGATATGTCACACATTCATCTTGGCTTTTTTTAACGTCGCTTCCATCTAATATTGCCATTCCTATTAAATAATCGTAAAGAACTTTAAAAGACTTTGGTTGATGGCGTAGATAATCAATTGGCAAATTATTCAACCGAATACGATACTTACTGTCCCGACACTGGTGATTCTTTTCTAAGTTAAGCATAAATAGTCTAATCCCAGTATCAAGGATGGCATCAATAACCTCTAATACTTGTTTTTCACTAAGACTAATTTGACTACCTATATCAGTCGTCCCACCTAATTTTTGATACCGTTCAGTTGCAATACCGTTATTGTGAACGAAAATATTGCGCATTTCAAAAATACGAGTTATCAACGTTTGAAAGTCATCTTCATTTTTATCAAATTTATTCTTGAAAACTTTTGTAGTTGTACAAATTTTAAGATAATCGTTTAACCAACTCGCCACTGAAGCATACTGACTACGTCGAATAAATGCTTCAATCAATTCAGCATGTACATTTTCAATACTTCCCGCTGCAAGTAACCCTTCAAAGGTAATCGTTTGTTTTGCAACATACGCTTTAGGACTATAAACATGTAATAATTCAAAGGCTAATAAACTTCCGATTAAGATTTCAAAAACACTGCACGCATTGACAACCAGCAGGCTATACTGCTTTTGCAATTCACTTTGTGCCCTACTACGCTCTAACTTGTACTGTCCGATCAGACTCCGAACATAGTCGTTAGTCGTACTAATCTGCGCACTATCAGCATCATATCTTAAATGTTCAAAAATAAACTGCACTTCTTTAGACTCACTTTGAACATCGGTCAGACCACCCTTTTTCAAATCTAAAACACGTTGAAATAGTCTCAAATCAAATCCTTGGTGCTCAAAAATACTCTCATCTAGCCCTTTCTTCAAGGCGAATAAATCAGTCTCCTGCATAACCATCATACTGACAATAAATGTTTCAAAAATCTGAAAATGTTCCCCCAACAGCTCTTCGTCCATTTGACATCCCCCAAACATGACCAATGCAACTGACATTGCCTAATGATAGCATGTCAATCGCAGTTAAAATGCCGCTCATGATAATTTTAGGGAACGTTTGTTCAATTGCCATGTTTAACGAAATCGACGCGGCGTCTGGCCGAACACTTGCTTAAAACAAGTGCTAAAATACGCCGCACTTTGAAAGCCACACGCCTGAGCGATTTCACTAATCGGCTGCGTCGTCGTCCGCAATAATTGTTGCGCCTGTTGCAAACGAACCTGCTTTAATGTCGCTAACGGCGTCTGCCCGGTTTGTTGTTGATACACATGGTGCAAATAATATGGGGCACCGTGGGCGAGTTGTGCCAATTCAGCTAACGTCAAGGACTCCGCATAGTGGGTTGCAATAATGCGGTCGATCTCGGTCACCCATTCTGTGGCCGTCACCGGTTGCCCAGTTGGCCGACAACGTTTACACGGCCGGAAGCCAGCTGTTAGTGCGGCTTCGGCGGTGAGAAAGAGTTTCAAATGCTCCGGTCGTGGCAATCGCGAATGACAACTCGGTCGACAAAATATGCCAGTACTCGTCACCCCATAGAAAAAGCGACCATCTTGGCACGCATCGTTGGTCTGAATCGCTTGCCAGCGTTGCGCAGTTAAGTTCGCCATCTCCACACCTCCTGACTTTTTCTAAAGTATACGCCCAACAGCTGATAAATACTGAATTTCGTCAATTAGAAAGCAAGATTTTAAAACTTTCACCACCGTAATCCTGCTATACTAACCCTACTAAACGAAAACGGAGGTCAATCAAGATGCAACTCATTTTAACCAATATCACAATTCAACAACGGCATTATTGGCTAGGCAGTACCCCTCGCGGTTTAGCTTTTGTCGGCAGTCCCAACGGTGCCGCTGACGAATGGTGCCACTTTTTCCCGCAAGCCACTACCACCTTTGACGAACAAGCTAATCAAGCTGCCGGGCAGGCCTTGGATGCTTATCTGACTGGGCAATCAACGACCTTCGACTTACCGCTCGATCAAACGACCGGGACCGCGTTGCAACAACAAGTCTGGCAGGCATTGCAACAATTACCCTATGGTCAGACTTGCACTTATTCGGATTTAGCGGCTCAACTCAACCGCCCCCAAGCCGTCCGCGCAATCGCCTCAGCAGTTGGCCGTAATCCATTACTAGTCGTTGTCCCCTGTCATCGCGTCCTTCGCAAAGATGGGCAACTCGGCGGTTATCGCGGCGGTCTTCCCATGAAACGCCGGCTATTAGCCCTTGAACAAACCAACTGAAAGGCGTTGCAGTCCCCACCGAATTATGGCATGCTTAAGACATTCTAATTACAGGGGGCGACACCATGCTATCGGTAGCACATATTAGTAAGCATTTTGGCAGTCTGCATGCACTTAATGATGTCTCTTTTGACGTTCATGATGGGGAAATCATGGGACTGATCGGCCAAAACGGCGCTGGTAAATCGACAACGTTTCACAGTATTCTCAACTTTTTAAAATTTGATGGTGCCATCACTTGGAACGGCCAACCACTGAGTGCCGATGACTACAATCAGATTGGCTACTTGCCGGAAGAACGCAGTCTCATGTCCAAGCTGACCATCACCCAACAAATCGTCTACTTAGCTCGCTTGAAAAATCAACCGGCTAACGTGATCAAACCTAAAATCAATGACTGGATGCAACGCTTTGCCGTTAAAGGCCAGCCGACAGATAAAATCAATAAATTATCCAAAGGGAACCAACAAAAAGTCCAACTAATCTGTACGTTGATTCATGAACCGCAACTGATTATTTTGGATGAACCGTTTAGCGGTTTAGATCCCGTCAATGCGGACCTGTTAAAGCAAGCAATTGTTGCGGCCAAACAACGGGGTGCGGCCATTATCTTCTCCAGTCACGATATGAGTAACGTGGAAGAAATCTGTGACACCCTCGTGATGTTGCGCAACGGTGAAGTTGTCTTGAATGGCACAGTTGACGGTGTCCGCGACCAATTTGGCCGGACAAGGTTGTTTCTGACAACCGATTGGTCCGCTGAACAGTTATCGACTTTAGCGGGCGTCGATTCGGTGACTGCCATTGGGCCAAATCATTACCGGCTCAAGCTCACGAACGCTGACGCTGGTCCGGCTATTTTTGACGCGGTCACCAAGGGCCACTATATTCAAGAATTCAGTCAACAACCGCCAACTTTAGACGAAATTTTCCGAACCGAAGCGGGAGGTGTTGACCATGAATAAAACATGGATTGTCACCAGTGAAACTTATCTACGGCAAGCTAAATCATGGAGCTTCTTGATGCTGATTTTAATGCCGTTCCTATTCATCGGCTTAACCTTTGGGATTACCTACGTGGCGACGCCTAGCAAAGATAAGAGTGACATTGCCGTCATCAGCCAGGATGCCAGCTTACGTCAAAGCTTCTTGAAAACTAGCGGCGTCCAAACAACCAGTAAGTACCAAACGGTCAATGCCGCACAAGATGCCACTAAGAAAAGTGATATTAATGGCTATATTGTACTAAAGACTAAAAACAATCGCCAAGTTAGTACGGTATTCCATGGGCCAAACGAAATTGCCAGTGGCGATCAAGCTAAAATCCAACGCTTTCTAAGTCATTTACAAACACAATTAAATGTCCAGACAGCGAAGTTAACAACTAAGCAAACTCAAGCGTTAGCGGTTCAGCCATCCTTTAAGCAACAATTACAAAAAAAGACGGCCTCGGATAAAGCCGCCAAAACAATCTCATTTTATATCTTAGTCTTCTTCGTTTACTTGATTCTGACGACCTATTCGTCAATTACCGCGCAAGAAATTGCGGCCGAAAAAGGCACCAAGATTATGGAAGTCATCTTCTCCAGTACGACACCGCGCAAGTATTTTAACGGTAAAGTCTACGGGGTGTTGTTAATGATTGTGACCCAGTTGCTAGTCTACTTACTCGGCGGGGCATTAATCGTTCAACTGGCCCAACACAGCCGCTTGACCGCTAACATGTGGTCACAGTACGCGCCGATTATCGGGAAAGTGCTGCATAACTTATTATCAATCAATATGATCTTTGCCTTAGCCGCAGTACTACTCTATACCGTAGTCTCGGCGTTTTGTGGGGCTTTGGTCACGCGCGTGGAAGATGCCAGCAAAGCGTCACAACCAGTTATTTACCTGAACCTGCTAACCTTTGCGATGGCAATGGCCTTTCAGGGTAGCCCAACTAGTGGCATTGTCACGGTGTTCTCCTATATTCCATTCTTCTCGTCTTACTTGATGCCGTTACGCTTGATTAACGGTACCGCGACGATGGGAGCCGCTGTACTTTCACTAATTATCTTATTAGCGACTGTCGTTGGTAGCATGTGGTACATCGGTAAGATATACGGTGGCTTGATGTTGCAGACCGATGAACTTGGGTTCTGGGGTAATTTGAAACGCGGCTTAAGCTTGAAATAAACAGCACTAAAAATGGCAACGCCTTTGATAGGTCGTTGCCATTTTTGTATTGCTAATCACTAACTGTTTTCGCTGACTTGAGGTTTTACAGTTAACCCTTCCAAGGAGTTCAGCTCATGCCATTTAGCGTTGTCGCCAATAGTAACTACCACTCATTAATAGTAATAGACTTAATAGTCCAATGAACCCGGCCCGTTTCGTCACCTGGTGCTGTTCACTAGTACGTGGTAACTTTCGATTCGTTCGATTAACCTGCTGTGTCGCTGCAGTCGGCAGAGCCTTAGTTGCTGATTTTTTAGCGACACTATTTTGACTAGTAATGGCATCGTCAGCTGCCTGATCTGGCTTAACCTTAGTAGTCGTTTTGGCAACTGATTTAGCTGGCACTTTATCCTTAGGTTTAGGTTTAGTCGTAGCCGGTTGTTGTGGTTCACTCGGCACTGTCACGCTTTGTTTTTGATAAACATAAGTGACCGTCTGTGCTTGATTGCTCAGGATACCTTTCCGATTAGTTGGCAACTTGGCTTGATCTAACTTGTAGCCTTCAATAACCAATTGATAATCAGTGGTACTAGCATCATAGGCCTTACCAACCAGTTCACTAATAGTCTGATCCGCATGTACTGCCTTGCCATCAGGATCAACATACTTAACGGTGACTAGGCCAGCTTGAACTGGTAATGTTGATTTTGGTTGATAGACATATGTCACCGTTTGTAATTGTTCAGTAAACTTGCCTTTTTGATTAACCGGTAAGTTACTAGTGTCGAGTTCATAACCTGAGATTTCGACTTGGTACTCAGCCGTACTAACATCATAAGCATCACCAATCTTGCCACTTAAAGTTTTTGCAGCCTGAAGGTCACGATTATGGCCGTCAACATATCTTACTAGAACCCCTTTAGATGGCGTTGGAATTGGATCAATTTTAGGCCGATAAACATACGTGACTGTCTGGGCGGCTTCTCCGAATGTCCCTTTGAAATTACCCGGTAACTGACTAGGGCTTGTTTTAAAAGTTAAAATGCATATTGCTTCGTTCGCTTTTCTAAACCTGATATATTATTAGAAAAG
>NZ_BJDK01000024.1 GCF_005405105.1 Lactiplantibacillus dongliensis | reverse complement strand
ATACCGAAATCATGCCGTCAAGAAAATTGCATAACAATTTTAATTATTTGATTGTCTACTTGACACGGAGCCGCGCCTTGGCTCCTTTTATGATTGGTCCATTATGTTTACTAATTAAGAATTAGCAGTCCCGACAAAGCGGGCTAATTCATCGGCTGACATCCCAGCACTAACCCCGACTAATAGCTTAATTCGGGCTTTTTGGCCGTTCAAGCCTTGGCAGAAGATCACGCCCATTTGTTTCAATTGGACGCCGCCGCCTTCATAATCGTAGACATCTTGAGCGATCCCATTGAAGCACCGTGACACTAAAACTACGGGAATCCCCATATCTAGCAACGCCTGGACCGCTGGCAAAGTCACTGGCGGTAAGTTACCGGCCCCTAATGCTTCAATAACGACCCCATTGGTTGACGGTTGGGCGATAGCTGTCAATAGTTCTGGTCCCATCCCTGCGTAAGCCTTCACTAAGAAGACATTGTCAGCAACCGTTTGAATTGGGCAGACGGTCGAGCGTAACAAGGATTCAAAGAAGACGACGCCCTGTTTCGCCACTAAGCCGATTGGACCAAATGTCGGTGTCCGAAATGTGGCCACGTTAGTCGTGTGGGTCTTCGTCACATAACGGGCGGAGTGAATCTCATCGTTCATCACAACTAAGACGCCTTTGTCCGCGGCATCTGGGGTACTAGCCGTCTGGATTGCCGTTTCCAAGTTATGCAAGCCGTCCGAACCGATCTCATTAGCGGAACGCATCGCCCCAGTGACGACGACGGGTAATTCATTGGGCAAGGTCAGGTCTAAAAAGTACGCCGTTTCTTCCAATGTATCTGTTCCATGGGTGACCACGACGCCATCAATCCCTTCATGGGCGGCCTTAGCAATCCGTTGCTTCAAGGCTAACATTTGCACCGGGGTAATATGTGGTGACGGCAAGTTAAAAATATCTTCAGTGGTTAATTCAATTTCATCCGCAAAGGGATAGTTATAATCATCCAGTGGATTTTGAGCACCGGGCGCCATATTGCCAGCTTCGTCGGCGGACATCGCAATGGTCCCACCCGTATGCAACACTAAAATCTTTTTCAACATGCATTTCCTCCTATATTGAGCAACCTAACATCAGTAAGCTTCATTTTAGGGTACCGCCACGGTGATTGCAATCACTAAAACCACTTAATCATTAATTCACCGTAACCCCGTTGTAACATTTGTACAGAAATTGTTACCTGCCTGTCGTGGGTCTGCAACTTGTGCACGATATACTAGAAACAATTATTAATTCGGCATAACTTACTTTGGAGGAAATAACTTTTTATGAAATCACTCGTTAAAATCTTCGTTATCGCGTTCTTTGCAACGGTTGGCTGCATCACGGTCCAGAACTTTTCAAACCAACTCACCCCATCAGTCGCCGCGGCCAGTCGGTTAAAAAAGGGCAAGACCTACCATGTTAAAGCAACCGGTTATGACGCGGTACGCTTAGGCGGGCGGACGGCTTCTGGTTATTTCGTCAATAGTAAGAAGAAAAAAGTGATTGCGGTCGATCCACGCGTGATCAAGCTGGGGTCTAAAGTCAAGGTCAAGGGTTATGGGACGGCGATTGCTGCTGATACGGGCGGCCTAATCAAAGGTCGTCGCATTGACCTGAACATGAGTACCACCAAAGCCATTCGCTTTGGGTATCGGACCGTTAAAGTAACGGTCATTAAATAACAATTGTCAACAACGGCTAGGCCCCCCGCTTAGCCGCTGATCAATCTATTCCAATGGTGTTACCAATTAACTTGGTAGCACCGTTTTTTGTTTTCAGTCTTGCCCAGACATGTTGTCGCCCCCACGCAAAGACGCTTATCTAACTTGACTATCATGCTATAAAGTCCATGACTAAGCTTGCACACAGCTTAGTTACTTGCACTCAAAAACACCCCCACTAACTAACCACATTACCCACAAAAGCAGCCCCCAAAAATAAAATTATTAATCAGTAAAGTGCTTGATATCATTGACTTTACCACCTTAACCGCAGCCAAAATAAAACGGATAACATTGACAAAGTAGCTAGTCGCCTTTATAGTTAGTTACATAAGTAATTAACTAAATAACAAACGAAGCGTTAAAAGGAGAACTGATTATGCCTAACACACCAATTATGACGGTTGCCGATCTACACAAGACTTACGGGAAAGCCGGCAGCAAACAATATGAAGCCTTAAAGGGCATTGATTTCACAGTCAACGAAGGGGAATTCGTTGGCATCATGGGGGCCTCCGGTTCTGGGAAGACGACCTTGCTAAATATGTTAGCAACTTTGGACCAACCAACTAGCGGTGAGGTCACCATTCATCGACAACCGATTACCCATTTAAAAGGCAACCAATTAGCGGACTTCCGAGCAAAAGAAATCGGCTTTATCTTCCAAGATTTCAACTTACTCGAAACGATGACTGCTTACGAAAATATCGCCCTGCCGTTAACATTACAAAACGTGGCCATGAAACGAATCAAGCCCGCCGTAGAAAATGTGGCGCGTCAACTGGGCATCGCTGAATTCTTGACCAACTATCCAAATGAGCTTTCTGGTGGTCAAAAGCAACGGGTTGCCGCTGCACGCGCGCTCATTAACCAACCGGCCATGTTATTCGGTGATGAACCTACTGGGGCGCTAGATTCTAGTTCAGCCCGCGAATTACTCGACTTATTCAGTAAAATCAATCGCGAACAAGCCGTATCAATCTTGCTAGTTACCCACGATCCCTTTTCAGCCAGTTACTGCCAACGTATCTTATTCATTAAAGACGGCCGGATCGGGCAAGAATTAAAACGTGGTGACTTGCCGCGTAAAGACTTTTATCAACAAATTCTTGACACTTTAGGGACATTTGAACAATAGAAAGGAGCCCTTCCATGTTAACTAAACTTGCCATGACCGGCTTCAAGAACCGCTGGCGCGACTACTTAGTCCTTTTTTCCGGCTTAATCATGTCCAGCGCCATCTTCTATATGTTCGAAGCCCTAGCCACTAATCAAAGCTTTTTAAAAGAAAATACCGGCATCGGCTTAGTCGGCATTATTTTTCAATTTGGTTCCGTACTACTAACCATCATCACCTTAGTCTACATCGGCTATGCCAATTCATTCTTACTCAGCATGCGCAAACGCGATTATGGCCTCTTCATGCTTGTTGGCGCACGTAAGGGTAAGATTGGCCAATTAATTTGGCTCGAAACCCTACTTGTGGGAATTGTGGCCACCTTAGCCGGCATTTTGTTTGGGACCCTCTTGACGATGGGCATTAGCCAGTTGTTGATTAGCAGTCTCGGGCTAACCTTGCACCACTTGGCCGCCTGGTACTTCCCAGCAGCTTTAAAGACCTTGCTTCTATATGTAGGCTTATTCTTACTTGCTGGCCTCTTTAACTTAATCGCGCTAACCAAGACTCCCGCCTTAAAGTTGCTTCACAGTAACGACCAGCCGAACCGGCCACAACTCAAGCCGGTGTGGCAAGGGATTCAAATTATTGGCGGCACTTTACTTATCGCGGTTGGCTACTGGTCTATGGCGAACTTAGATAAGTTACAAATGCTCGGGATTGCAATAGCGTTAGTCACGATCGTTATGGGAACTTACTTCCTCTTCAACGCCATCTTTGTCGGTTTGATCGTTTGGCTGAAACACTTTGCCATTGCTCATCGTGGCTTGAATAACTTTACGTTGTCACAATTGAGCTTCCGGATTCATAACTATACGAAGATTCTCTCAATCGTGGCGTTGTTATTTGCCTTAGCTTTAGGGGCCATCACAACGGGGATGGGCTTCCATCGTCAAGTGCCAATGATGGCTAATGCCAGCAACGCCTATGATCTCGCTTTGGTCAATCCAACTAAGACTGAACAAAACCAGATCAAGGCTTTAAAACCTAAGACTCAAACCAATTACCACTTTAAAGTGGCTAAAAAAGCCGTCTATTACCAAGCTAGTGAATTCAATACACACCCATTTACTACCTTAAATATGCACGGGAAGAACCAGTTGGCCTTTAAAGCGGTCACTAACTCGGCTAAACAATTGCAAAAGAGTCAATACAGCTATCAATTAGGCCAATTGCAGACCAATGGCAATCAAATGAAAGCTGCCGTCTTCTTAACGCCTAGTGCGTATCAAAAACTAGCGCAACCTGAAAAAACATTAACAGTCTTTGCAACCAAAGACGTCACCGCCAACTTACCAGCCATCAAACGCTTGGTGAAAACGGCTGCTAAACACGACGCCAGCTACAAAGTCGCCACTAATTTAGGCGGTCGTTACGGCGCTTACTTGCAAATCAACAGTATGTATTCCGGCTTGCAATTTATGGGCTTCTTCTTAGGCGTGGCTTTCCTTGCAATGTTAGCCAGCTGCTTAATGTTCAAGATTTTGTCCGGTGCCGCCGCTGACCAGCATCGTTACCAGATGCTCGACAAGCTGGGCACAACGCAGCGACAACTGACCGGTGCGATTCGCAAAGAAATCGCCGTCTTGTTTATCTTGCCAGGTATTGTCGGCGTCATTCATGTGTTGTTCGGCTTACAAATGTTTAAGTTTTTAATGGTCACCTCACCTTATACCGGCATCTGGTTACCATTCCTCATTTTTGCTGGTCTGTATTTAATTTACTATCTGATTACCGTCAAGATCTATCAACGAATCGTCTTGCAATAACCTTTTGGAGGAGGGATGAATCATGGTATACTTTGGATTAGTCGCGTTATTAATCGTTATTACCCCGCTGCATCGCTATGGTTTAGCGAATCGGCATGCATTTTGGCTGGGGAGCCTGATGCCGTTGCTTTGGCTAGGCGCTAATGGGCTATTAGCCAGTTTGACCGTTTTTGAACACCAAGACAGCTTATTAGCCGTCTTAGGGTTGTTACTCTTACTATCAAGCTGGGTCGCCGCCCGCATCGATCGCGCCGAACGGCAATTAACCAACCCGCACCACCACAAGCTGGCAGCTAAATAACGGTTATCCCACTGCAATGAGGTGAAAATATGCAGTTCAATTTTAATAGTACCGAACCGATTTACTTGCAAGTTGCCGATCAAATCGAAGAAGCCATCTTCGCCCAAAGCTTTGCGGAAGGTGAACAGGTCCCTTCGACGACCGAAATTTCTAAAGAATTCCATATTAATCCCGCCACCGTTTTAAAGGGCATGAACATTCTCGTCGATGCCCAGTTGATTGAAAAGCGGCGCGGGGTAGGCATGTTCGTCGTCCCTGGCGCTCAAGCCAAAATCGTTGAAAAACGACGCAATCAATTTTATGACGACTACGTGAAGAACCTAGTCAGTGAGGCCCGCAAGCTTCACATTACGAAACAAGAATTAGCACAATTAATCGAACGGGGGTTTACCACACAATGAGTATTCAACTGCAAGCCATCACTCAGCAGTTCCACGGGCAGTCAGTCCTTGATAACCTTAACCTGACTATCGAACCGAAAAAGATTTATGGGCTCTTAGGCCGCAACGGTGCGGGTAAGAGTACGTTGCTGAACATTATCAGCGATCGGCTCTTCCCGACTAGCGGCACCGCGACACTCGACGGTGAAACGTTGCACGACAATGACCACACCTTGGGCCGACTATACTTGATGAGTGAAGTGAACATGTATAATGACCGCAGTCGTTTAAAAAGATTGCTTAACAGTACGGCTTTATTCTATGGTGCCTTTGACCGTGACTATGCCACCCAATTAGCCGCTAAATTCGACCTGAATTTGAATCAGCGTTTTGGTAAGCTGTCAACCGGCTATCGCACCATCTTTAAGCTGATCGTTGCCTTGTGCGTCCCCGCCGATTATATCTTTTTAGATGAACCCGTCTTAGGTTTGGATGCCAATCATCGTGAGCTTTTCTATCAAGCATTAATTGATAGCTATACGGAACGGCCCCGAACCTTTGTGATTTCAACCCACTTAATCGAAGAAATCGCCAACTTGATCGAACACGTCTTTATCTTGGATCAACACCAAATTATTGTGAATGGTAGTGTCAGTGATATTTTAGACCGGGCCTACATGATTACGGGTCCCGATACCGATGTGACCGGCTATACAGCTGGTCTGAATGTCATCGGTCAAGATCATCTTGGCGGGATTACGGCGAACTATGTCTATGGGGCTTTGGAAGATGACCGTCCGATTCCTGACACGGTTACGATCGAACGCCTCGACTTACAGAAGCTCTTCGTCAACTTAACTAATGCTAAGGAGGCCACAACCCATGTCAACTAAACGCTGGGCGGTAACCCGCTATATCTTGATGGAGCAACTTCAATTATTATGGCGGGCCTATGCCATTATCTTAATCGCTTTTGTGGTCCTACCTTTATTATTTGCTATTTTGACTGGTAATTTAGGGCACTATTCATTCACCAGTACGTTAACGGACCTCGGTATCGGGGTCGCCTTTGGCTTCTTTATTTCAATCACGATGTCTTTGACTTATGACAACTTCAAATTGTTGATTCAAAACGGCATCTCGCGTAAGACTTATTGGCAAGCCCGAGTCATCAGTCTGATTGGCTTGAGCTTTGGCATGGAAATCATTGCGACCCTATACAACTTCCTAGTCACCGCACCGGCTCGTGGTCACAGCGGTCAAGCTTTTCTCGGCTCAACCCTTTACAGCTTATACGACCACTTTCTCGGTTCAAACTTATTCGTCAACATTTTAGGCTATATGGTCTTTAACTGGCTCTTCTTCATTGGGCTTGGCTTAACCGGAATGGCAGTTGGCAGTATTTTCAGCTTATTAACCAAGTTTACTCGTAATATTGCGCTTATCGCGATCCCAGTCTTAGGCTTTTTCTTGCTGGTCTTTCTTTCCAATTCATCGCTTAACCAACACAGCTATAATTTAGATGGGCTCGTCAATTTTCTGAAGTTCTTAATGGGCTACCACGCTAATGCGCAGCCGGGCTACTTTAACCCAACCGTGCCGATGCTCACCATGATTATTGGTTGTGTCATCATGGGGGGAATTGCCTACTACTTTAATCAGAAACTCAAGCTTAAAAAATAGCCTTAAAAAAAGTTCTGGCCACCAATGGTCAGAACTTTTTTAAGGCTATTTTGCTAATTGCGTATTATTTAAATCAGTTTTAACAACAATAACATCGGTTAAGGCATTGCGTTGAACATAAGTCGTAACGGAGCCTTCTAAGACCCGTTCCATCGCATTCAATCCGGTAGCCCCCATCATGATTAAGTCATTGTGATGATCGCGAATAAAGTCTTGCGAAATGATGGGTTTAGGACTCCCCATCCGGATATGGAATTCAACATCATCAAAGCCATCTTTTTTTATCTGGTCAACCGTTTTTTGTAAATAGGCTTCTGAGTCTTGAACGAGTTGATACGTAATATCACCATCAGCTAAACCGGCTAAATTGTAACCGAACTGACCGGGATCGATCACTGATAAAACGTCAATATGGGCTTGGTTACGCTTGGCAACTTCAACCGCCTTGTTCAACGCGGTCTCCGCCTGCTTGGAACCATCCATGGGAACTAAAATATTCGTATATTCTTGTAACATGTGCGCCACACCCTTTCAATCTACTATCTTTATTTTAACATTTATCGTTCATGAATGCGTTCTCAAATGTTAGATTTGCTAGTTACCAACAGTTAAGTGGCCGAACCACCGCTTTTACACAACATTTACACAAACAAAGTGGTTAATTTACATCTAACGGCTACAATGGGGGTATTCCATGAGGAGGCGGTTCCCATGTTAGCAACGCTTAAAGTACCCAACGGCGTTATTGTTAGTCAAACCATCGTTATTAATGGTGAAGTCACCTATCAAATCATTCTGGCATTAAAACGGCATCGCACACGGCCATTCAGCGTTAAGGTTCAAGCCTTAACCACGCTCGGCCACACGACCGTTGCCGTCGAACACTTTACTGAATTAAGTGATGCCCAAGCCACTTTTGAAGCTTATTTCAACGATTTAGCCGAAAAGTAATCATTCGCTGCTTTTATCCCACTCAAATTGTGCTAGGATTAAAATATTAATAAAGACGGTTAGTGCTAGTTGGCAGCCAGCTTGGAACCAGGCTCGTTCACCTAGCCATTCTAAATTATGATTAACAAGTACCTCATAAATTAGGCCTAGACTAACGCCGGGCGGGTCAGCATTGGCTCAGTGGTGTCGTTTATCTTGGTCGGTGGTTTTCCGACTTAGATAAAGCCCGGCTTGTGAGACCGCTTTGTGGCTCACAAACGTGGCCACCACGTTCCAGCCGATGCTGGCCCAACCAGAGTGGCTACCAACGGCAAACTAACCGTGACTAAATGAGTTGGGGTAACGACATGATAAAATTAATCACACAGCTGTGGCAACGCTATCGCAGCGTTTTAGCCTATCTAATTTTTGGTGGTCTGACGACCGTCGTAAACTTTGTGGTTTTCTGGTTATTTAATGATCTCATCCAATGGCCCTATTGGCTCAGCAACGTCATTGCCTGGCTATTATCCGTTCTATTCGCCTATATCACGAATAAACTGTGGGTCTTTGACGCTAAGACACCGACCTTAAGCAGTCTCATCAGAGAAGCTGGTTCATTTTTCGGCTTTCGCTTATTAAGCTTAGGGGTCGATGAAGCCATTATGGTCATTGGGATTTCCGTCTTACATGGTAATCCCTTACTAGTTAAGTTAATCGATCAAGTCGTCATTGTGGTCATTAATTGGTTCTTTAGTAAGCTATTCATTTTCAAAAAACAAACTGAATAAAAATAAAGGTCTGCGGTTTAGCGTAGACCTTTTTGTATGCCCTGAGTAACGTGAACACTAGCCGAGCTTCTTATTTTCAGTATGTAGCATCTCTAACGTCTGTAAGACTTCATCAATGTTAATACTATCCCAGTTATAAAAGTTGAATTGGCGCCCGCCTTTCATTTGAATCAGCAAATGCCGCGCCGTCGTTTCATAACCATTCCGAAGTTCATTTTGAGTCGTTGACATCTCATAATACTGAATTTGCGCCAGATTAACGACGATTTCGCCAATCCGCACAAACCGGGGTCCCCCTGGAGTATTCGCAACCGGAACGACCATCCGAGTCCCATCGTGATGATGCCGCTTGATTTTTATCGCCGTTAACCCAGCTGCGGTTAGTTCGGGCGTGAAGTAAAATTCTTCGCCTAATTGCACTGGCCCAACTGGTGGTGCCGCCGATAACGCAAACTTAAAATGCCGTCCATGAAAATCGGTTAAGATGCCTTGATTCAGGCTAATATTTATTTTTGTGACATGACCAATCATCCTAATCTCCTCCCTTCACCGATTACCGATAATCTACCACGATTCTTGATCAAGTTCTCACGATTTCCCTGAATTCACATGCTTTTGAGCAGCTTGTTAATAATGATTGTTTCGGCGAACTAACCAATCACCTAATTGTGCTACACTAAGACTTAACAAAACCTAATCTGGAGGGATTTTAATGGCATTTTCCGCTAAAGAAAGCGATTACTTGATCGAACTATTAACGACCCACTTATTCACACTACTCAGTCGAGTCACGCGCTGGCAGACTCATAGTCTGTCTCAAGCTCAATATGATCGTCAAGTCGGTGAGACTTTGACGCCTAATGTGAAAATGTTACAAAGTTTATTGGCCAAATTAACCGCCACAGCTGGTGATCAAGAACAGTTAGCGGCTTTAAAAGCTGGTCTCACAAAATTAGCTGCAGCCCAAACTTATCAACTCACGCCTGAACAATTGGCCATGGCTAATGAACGACGGTTAAGTCGGCATCGCCGGTAGGTCTTACTTTTGCCAGCACCAAACAACCATCCGAAAAAACACCGGATCATTGTTTGGCCAGTCAATGCTCACGGTCAACCCGCTGGTCCTCACACTCTTAACAAAAAATTCAAATTTCAATCACGAGATAGCAATTTTTACTCGTTACAATAGACTTATAAACTTAAAACCTATCGACATGAAAGAAGGAGGGTCCCATGTTTTTACTAGTCTATTGTGCGCTCGCAATCGCGGTTTTCTTTTGGATCTTTGGTTTCACGAAAGCGGCAATCATCGTTGGCCTACTGACGCTGGTGCTAATGGGGTACTCCTTCATTCGCCGTCAACTTGCCCGTAAACGCTCGTTAAAAAACAACGCCACGACCACTAAAAGTCGTGGCTAATCACTAATTTCAAAAAGCGCGATGCCCCTAAAAGTAAACGGTGCATCGCGCTTTTTGAATAGTCCTCCACTCACTTAGAACAAAGCTTAACCTGGCAGTCCAGCTGGTAACTGCCGCTGGATTGGCTGATTCGTGCTTAGCTGGTCATGCCGATAACGCGGAATGACATGTAAATGAGTATGCATAATGGCTTGACCACCGGCACGTCCGATATTCACATCTAAATTATAACCAGCTGGATGATAATTGGCATCAATGATGGCCTTTACTTTTGGCAGTAAAGCTAACATGCCCACTTGCACCTCAAGTGACGTTTTAAAAAAAGTCGCAGTATGTTGCTTCGTCACAATCAGTGCGTGCCCGGGTGTCACTGGATGGGTATCATATAACATCCCCGCCACGTCATTTTCAACAACGTAGTGCTGATTAGCTGGCTGGCAGAAGACACAGGCTGTCATTTTGATAACCGATTCAAACTAGCCAAACTCGTCTTAATATCACCAGTCAGGCCACAATCAGCACTCGGCAATAATGTCATATTCAAAGATAGTCGCGTAACATGCGCTAGGCCACGTTGCAACTGGCCAAATAGTGATTGAATAACGGGGTGGTGTGGTCCGACGCCAACTTCTAATAAGACAACCCGTCGTTGCTGATACGTTTGAATAAAGTTTTGTAAAGCTTGCTGCTGACGCTCAAAATTGGCATCATGGACAACCTGCCCAACTGCGGGCACTAACAGTGCGCCATCACTAGGGTCATGGGGCAAGTCTGCTGCTGACAGCTCACCGCTTTGCAGCTGTGTCGCCATAGCTCGAATGGCCGTTTCAGCTGGCCACGCTTGGGGACCTTGTAAATCAGCGCGCTGCAACCGCTGATAATTGCCTTCAACTTCAAAAATTATTGATGACGCAAACCCGCCTTTTTCCAAATGATCATCCACCAACGTCGTCAACACAAAGTGTGGTTTTGCTTGAACTAATTGATATAACGCCTGACTAACCGGCACTTCAGTCACTGAAAACGTACTAGCCATCGCCACCGCCGTTTGGAAAGACCAGTAATCAGTGGCCGTTTTAAAATGATAATTAGCCCCTTCCAAAACGGTTTTAAACCCATAGCGTTGACTAAAAGCGCCTAGTTTTGCTTGAAACCACGCCCCAGGTCGATAATAATCGTAGCCCTCCGCGACCGATAACCCATTACTGACACCAATTAACACCGCGTCAGCTTGATCCAGACTCAACTTAAATTGCTGTTGTGTTGTCAAAGTTGGCATCTTAACGGCCTCCTTGTGCTTGCACCAAGTCGTCTAAAACCACCTTGATATCAGCATTAAAAATCAAACTCTTCGTTTTAATGGGTGCCGGGACATTGGTATTTTTCAGTGCAATACTAACCAATTCAGCATGTGGCCACGCATTCACCATTTCCCAGAAGGGATACTTAATAATATTAGGTGTCATTTGACCCACACCTAACTCTAAAAACAAGACCTTTTGATTTTGATGCGCATTTAAGAAATCACTGTACTTCTTTAATTCCTGACTCCAAAAAGTCCCTTCAATGAATTGTGGCGACCGGAACCATGGTGATAACGGTGCCCCACAGATTCGACAACGTGGCCAATCAGCCTGTGGCAGCCGAGTCCCTTGCGTGTTAGCAGCCATTTGTTCAATAATTTCATCTGCTGGAATAACGCGATCGTGCTGACCAGTTGAGCACTGAAAATAACCATCATCACCTTACGGATGTGCAATTTGACTGGCTGGATAGATCTTATTAAATTGCCGATCCTGATTGGTCGTCCAAACAAAGACTGATTTGTTAGCCAGTAACGTCTTTAAGTCCTGGTAAGTGTCGCCAATCGGCAAGTGCTTAACCCAATAAAAGAAATGCGCCATAAACCCCCAGCGTTCTTCTGGATCTTGCCAATCACGATAGGTCCCATCAAAAATACCATTAATTTGATATTTATCATACCAAGGCGAAAATTCTTTTTGAAAATTCGCATTGGCTGAATAGTAATCCCACCCATTGGCCGTCGACATGCCAGAAGCGCCACCAACAATGACGGCATCCGCCGCCGCAATCTCATCCAAAGTAACTTGCAGTGCTTGTTCATAGGTTCTTTGTTCCTCATCCGTTGCTAATTTCATTAAGTAACCTCCTAAAAAATTATCTGGTTGTTAATATAAACTAAACAGCAAGTGCTGACAAGAACGCACTTTAAAGATACTTACTTTCCTAAAAGATACTGCCTTTCAAAAAATACCTGTTTGGTTTAAAATAACAGCAACAACTATTTTTAAGGAGCCTTAATTTTGAAATACTCAACTAAACTAAGCGATGCCATCCACGTGCTAACGTTTATCGCACTCGGCGGCAATGGCAACCATGATCTTTCCAGCACGGCCATTGCCCATAGTCTGAACAAAAATGCGTCACAAGTCCGCCAATTAATGAGCCAACTCAAACGGGCTGACTTGTTAAGTAGTACGACTGGCCACCCGCAGCCACAACTTACTAGACCAACCACTGACATTTCGCTTTGCAACATCTATGAAGCGGTCGATGCACGGCCATTGCTACATTTAAATATGGACACCGCCAGTGATTGTCAAGTTGGCCAAGCGATGCCCATCGTCTTAGATGCCTACTATCAGCAAGTCCAACAAGCTGCCCAGCAAACTTTAAAGGCCATCACCTTGGCAGATGTGATGGCCCAAGTCCAAAAAGTTGAAGCCCAATCATGAGCACTTCTAAATTCAAAGACAACGACCGTACCTCGTTTGGCTACACCCTGGGTCTCATTAGTGGTAAATGGAAACTGCTGATTATCTTTTATTTACATCATCAACAGACACTACGCTATGGCGAGCTCCATCGACTGCTTGGCCATATCACGCATAAAACGCTGAGCCACACACTAAAAGAACTTGAAGTCGATGGCTTAATCTTACGCACCCAGTATCCTGAAATACCGTTACGGGTCGAATACCAGCTAACTGCCAATGGTGAAAGCCTGTTTCCAATTATTCAGTCGATGTGTCAGTGGGGTGACACGCACCGACCTTAGCTAACCCAACTTGTCTTGCGAGAACATTTTTACACCAAAAAAGCCCGCCGTAGCGGACTTCATCATCATTAACTTTAACCATCGAACTGCCTGACCAGTTAGCTTACTTAGCCAACTGTGCTAAACATGCTGTAATATTAGCGACAGCTTGGTGCACATACTTCGGATCAGTCGCCAAGTTCAAGCGAACAAAACCTTGGTCATTGGCACTGAACCATTCACCAAAGTCCACCGCCAACCCACATTTGTCGACAATGAATTCGCGGGTATATTCTGGTTTAACGTATGGTCGAATATCTAGCCAAGTCAAGTAGGTCCCTTGAAGCTCCGCAATCACAATCTTCGGTGCTTTTTGTGCTAAAGTCGTCTTTAAATACTGATAGTTACTTCGAACAATCGCCAAGATGTGATCTAACCAGTCGGCCCCGTCTGTGTAGGCGGCTTGGCCCGCCGTTTGACCTAAGACGTTGGTCTCCGTTTGGTTAACCGTCGTCATATAAGCATCATACTGTTGCCGCAACTTGGGATTAGGAATAATCACATGTGAATTCAACAGGGCTGCCATATTAAAGGTCTTGGATGGCGCATTCACAACAATCACATTATCCTCAAACCGCCGATTGGCAACGGTCAAGGCTGACCTGAACGGATGATTTTGTGGATCGATTTCTAGATCTTGATGAATCTCATCAGAAACTACTAAGACGCCATATTGCTCACATAGCGCCAATAACCGGGTTTCTTCGGCTTCCGTCCAGATACGGCCGACCGGATTATGCGGTGAACATTGGATAAATAAGCGAACTTCATGGGCTTTAATCTGGCGTTCCACATCATCAAAGTCAATCGTGTAGTGACCCTGATCATTGTGTAGTTCCGATGTCACTAATTGCCGATGATTGTCTTTGACCGCATCAAAAAATGGGTAGTAGACCGGCGTTAAGATCAAGACGGCATCTCCAGGTCGGGTATACGTATTCACTAACGCATACAACGAGTTCACTACCCCGGTTCCAAAGCGAATCCAGTCTTTTTCCAAGTGCAATTGGTGCCGCTGTTGCTCCCAATTAAAAAAGGCTTGATAGTAGCTATCAGGTGTATAGGAATAGCCATAAATGCCATGCGCAATTCGAGCATTTAGGGCAGTCGTAACGGCTTCCGGCACTTTAAATTCCATATCTGCAACCCACATCGCAATTAAATCCGGATTACCATATCGTTCATCTAAAGCGTCCCATTTGAGCGAGTTCGTGTGCTGCCGATTTGTAGCGTACTTTTTAATAAATGCTGCTTGATCCATGCTAAAAACCCCTTCCAACTTTAACGTTCAATCACAAAAAAACTCCGTCCTTAATTCTCATAAGGACGAAGTTTAATCACTCCGAGGTGCCACCTAAGTTCACAGCTCATGCTGCCTCTTGCGTTCACCATACTGCATAAACGACATCAGGATAACGGCGACTAATCCGAATCAACAGCACCAACACACCATTAATTAAACTCCGAGTTCATCTTCACTAAGCCGCAATCATCAATTTTCACCAACCATTGACTCGCTGTCATCACAACTTTGCTACTCTTCTCATCAACGTATCATTTTTTAAGCTGTTTCTAACTTACAACGTTACTTTTAAATTGTCAACCCGCTAAGCTTCACTGAATTGTGGCGTACTTGGAATGGCATATTGCGAAATCCGTTGATCGGCAATCGGGAACGCCCCCGTTTCCAAATAACGTTTAGCCTGCATCACCAAGGGTGAACTGTTGGCCCAGTTCAACTGACTCAACGGTACCCGGGCGGCCCCGGCCGAAACAGCATCCGTAAAGGCTGGCCGTTCACTAAGGAGCTGGCCGCCAACCGGTTGTAACACATAAAAAGTACTGATCATTGCCCAGCGTGGCTGATCAGCTTCGACCGCTGGAAAAGTAAAACGAATAGTGCCGAGTTGTTTTTCAATCGTTGTTTGTAAGCCGGTCTCAATGGCAGTGATCCTGGCCACCGTCTCGCTAAGCGTGGTATCTGTCGTGACCGGTGCCGTTGCCAAATCATAGCGATTGGTGAAAGGGCCCGTCAGACATTTGTTCACGATTAAGGTGGTTTCATCGCCAATGATGCCACACACCAATAGTGGATTAACTTGTTCGACTATCATCGGTTCGCTTCCTTCATTATTTTTCGATTAGTTGCTTGCTTTCAGATATCTTAACGACATTTGGGACTAGTTAACACTACCGCCGGCCGGGTGTTATTTGTCTAGGTCGGTGCTTTCACTTGCCTAGATTTCCCCTGCAAGACCATATTATTGTAGGTCACGGTGTCCCGGCCGATACTGGACCAACTAGCGTGATCCGTTACAGCCAGCTAACCCCAAAGCTATTTTAACTAGATAAATAATGTGTAAATATCCAAAAATTTGTAACTACTTAATTCTACTCCTTTATACGGTGAACTAAAACTAAAAACAACATTCTGATATAAACATTTAATAACTTTTAGCATTTATGACCAAAAAGGAACAATCCAAGACGGATTGTTCCTTTGACTAGGCTATTCAGCTTGTAAATCAGTTGTGTTAATAAACGATTGTGCTGGGACTCGAATCAGCCAACGCGTCATTGCTTGATGCCCCACGTGGACACCTAACCCATTCCAAAAACTAGGCTTATACGTCGCCGTCATCTTAGCAACATAAGCTTTTTCATGTTGCTTATCTTGTTTTAATAAGGCGTGTTGCTGCCACGGAATCCCCGCATCGGCAACTTTAACTTGATTCAAGTTAGTCACCACCGTGGCTTTATTACTTGAAACCGTATATTTAGCACCTTTGACCCAGTAGTTATAAATATGCACCGGCTTGTTAGCACTCCCACGGTCAACGGCCACATAAGTTGACCCATTGCTGCCAACTTGCATAACTAACGGTTCATAGTCGTAACTGACACTGACATCGTTCTTCGCTAGACTGACCCGATGATTAAACGTGACAAAAAACATGCCAGCAACTAATCCCAAACTCACAATTAATTCACCAATCGTGATAAATAAACTTGGCCATTCAAAGGTATGTTTCCGTTCGACAATCATCTTAATGCGACGCACGCGAATATTATGAAATACCCACACGAACAATACCAGTACAACGATCCAAGCAATGATTCCAATCCAGTTCCATGCAGAAGTCATCAATTGCCAACCCTTTCCCATTTTCCTTGTTATTATTCTCTA
Organism: Lactiplantibacillus dongliensis; assembly: GCF_005405105.1. Lineage (GTDB taxonomy): Bacteria > Bacillota > Bacilli > Lactobacillales > Lactobacillaceae > Lactiplantibacillus > Lactiplantibacillus dongliensis. Next base: position 37,432 of record NZ_BJDK01000024.1, on the reverse strand, counting down.
ATTGTAAATAATTCGCTTCCAAATAACAAGTAATGCCCGCTAACTTTAAGATTTCTATTGTGAAAATTCTCACTGAAGCTCCCAATGTAATCGAATTCATGGTAAAATAATGGTATTAACTTGTAGAAAGAAGGAGTACCGATGATCGCATCACTTATTTATTGGGTTGTTGTCGTAGGCTTAATTGTCTGGGGCGTTTGGATGGCAATTCTGTCAGCTTACTGGGCTGGTCAAAAGCAAAACGGCAATATTTTCTTTATTGCAATTATGAATACCTTAGGTTTACTCGCCGGTTTGTTAGTATGGTGGGTTTTCAACAACCAGAACTGGCAATACTACTGGTTATCCAGTACCGTGCAAACAACCAACTTATTAGGCATCGTCCTAATCTGCTACGTTGTTTTGATTGTCATCGAATTCATTCAAGGCCGCGGTATCAAACCAGCTGCTGCTAAATAAAGATTGACTTTAAAACTCGTCCACTTATGGGCGAGTTTTTTTGTTGTCGGAGATTTAGTATAAGTGCTCACTAGCCCGTTCAGCACATAAACGCGGTCACCCTATTCCAAGCAACGCTAACCCAACCAGAGTGACACCTGATGCAACTAGCCCCCACCGTAATCAAATGGACTAGCCAATTTTCGCTAAACTCAACTAGTCCAAATACTGCTAAGCAATCAGTATGCATTTATCATTTTTAACTTGCCAACTATTGAACTTGCAAGCTAAATCCGCCGGCCGCCAACTGTTGCCCTTGCTGACCAACCGCCAAGACCGTCATCCCATCATTAGCCATCGTTTGGGCCGACTTACCCAGATTGAAGGTCCCCGTGACCGTCTGATCAGCATGCTGCCGAATCAAGACTAAACAATTACCCTCAATCTGCCAGCTCAGCGCACTCGTCGCTAAGAATTCGGCCTGTTGCCGCCGCCAAACTAATAGCGCACGGACAAAGCCATACATTTTCGTGGTGGCTGGTGCTGGCTGCCAAGGCATACAACGCCGATTATCCGGGTCAGGACCACCTGGTAGGCCAACTTCAGTGCCATAATAAAGGCACGGACTCCCTGGCAATAGCATCATTAACGTTAGTGCTGCCTGCAAGCGCTGTGGTTGCCCTCCCATTACCGTGATGGCCCGCGCCGTATCATGCGTATCCAGCGCATTGAGCATCACTTGTTGATTCGGTCGTGGATACTGGGTCAACTGAAGATTTGTCTTACCAACATAATCTTTAAGCGTCAGTTCATGATTGAATAACGCTAAGATTGGCTGGGTCAAAGGATAGTTCATGACCGCATCAAACTGGCCATTACCAATTAACGAGGGACTACTATGCCAAGCCTCACCCAGCAAGTAAACGTCGGGTTTGACCGCGCGCAAGGCTGCGCAAATGGCGCGCCACGTGCCGTGGTCAACTTCATCGGCCACGTCAAAGCGCCAAGCATCGATATCCAATTGTGATAACCAATAAGTGGTGATTTCAATCAAATAGTCCCGAACGGCTGGGTTTTGCGTATTTAATTTCGGCATGCTCGCCGTGGTGCCAAAGGTTTCATAATTTAGCGCCCCCGTTTGTTGGTCGCGCCCCACTGGCCAATCATGGATATGGAACCAATCGGCAAATCGCGATTTCGCCCCATTTTTCACGACATCCTGCCATTGCGGTGACGCCGCTCCAAAGTGATTGAAGACCGCATCCAACATAACACGCATGCCACGTGCATGCGCGCCATCGACCAACTCTTGAAAATCCTTTTTGGTTCCAAAATGCGGATCAATCTCAAAGTGATCTAAAGTGTCATATTTATGATTAGAGGGTGACGTGAAGATTGGACAGAGATACAACCCGTTGATTCCCAAATCCGCCAAGTCATCTAAGTGGTCAATAATACCACGTAAATCACCACCATAAAACGAGTCCGGCTTAACTGGCCCCTGCCCCCAAGGTTGGGTATCGGCCGGGTCATTGCCAGCATCACCATTGGCAAACCGTTCTGGAAAAATCTGATACCAGACGGTCGATTTGACCCAAGCGGGTGGCAACTCAGCATCACTAACATGTAAATATGGCAGATGGAAATAATGCCCAGTCGTGGCCCAGTTAGTGGCAGTATCCTCAAAGAACCCATCATCACCGTAACCAATCGTCGCACCATTCAAATCAGTCAACTTAAAAGCATAAATTAACCGATTCGTCGGTACCGTCACGGGTAATGTCCAATATTGTTGGGCTTGCGTCGCTAACGTTGGCCGTAACTGCGCGTGTTGCAACGGTGTACCTGCCTGCCACAAATACATATCGCCATAAATCAATTCTACTTGTTGCACATCATCTAAGGCCGTGCGCAACCGCATCAATAACTGATGATCCGCTAGAATCGCGGTGTCCGCACTCTCAGCTCGATGTGAAATACCTGCTAATTGCATATTATGATACCCCTTTTAGTTATGTTTATTGTTAGTTAATTTAAAAGTGCCACTCTGGTTGGGCCAGCATCGGCTGGAACGTGGTGGCCCAACCGGCATTAATTGAGATTCACTTTACTTTGCCTAAACCATTAATTTCAAAATCTTTCAACCGCGACACACCAATAATTATAGAAGCCAACTAACACGTGTTTCTTGAATCTTAAATTGGCCACAATTTTTATTTTCATTGGACAAACACGATTACGCTATCAACATTAATCCATTCACGCTTGGTGCTAGTTGAACGCACCGCCTGCCGGTTGGTTCCTAAAACGCTGGAACGCCAAGGCCAACGACACGGCTGAGCATTTTAGGAACCAACCTCTCGGCTATATCTGGGGCCGACAATAAATAGTCATTAGTTCCCGTTTATTAACGCCGGGCGGACCAGAATTGGCTCAGTGGTGTCGTTTATCTTAGTCGGTGATTTTCCGACTTAGATAAAGCCCGGCTTGGAAGACCGCCCTTTGGCTTCCAAACGTGGCCACCACGTTCCAGCGTCAGTCCAGCCCAACCGAAGCGGCAATAACTATCGAAACAGTAACCGGTTACATTTTGCAACCAAGATTCCCGGTTATTTTCGTGGAAACGCCCCCGCTGACTCGTAAATTAGTGTATCATTTAAAGCAAACTAAGTGAAAGGACGTTCATCTATGGAAACACTTTATCGCAGTACCCGTGAATCTGCAAGCCAGACCATGACGAGTTCACAAGCCGTATTACAAGGCTTAACTCCCGATGGTGGTTTGTTTGTCCCCGTTACCTTGCCACAAGCCGACTTTGATTTTGACCAATTAGCTCAGGCCGATTATCAAACAGTCGCTTACGAGGTTTTAAAGCTCTTCTTCACCGACTACACCGAAGCCGAACTTAAAAGCTGTATCCAAGCCGCTTACGGCACCCAGTTCGATGATCCCGCCATTGCCCCCGTCACGAAGCATGGCAAGCAGTACTACTTGGAACTCTTCCACGGCCCCACAATCGCCTTCAAAGATTTAGCCTTACAAATCTTACCGCATTTAATGACGACTGCTGCTAAAAAGAACCAGTTACAAGCCGAAGTCGTGATTTTAACGGCGACCTCGGGTGACACCGGTAAAGCGGCCATGGCTGGCTTTGCGGATGTCGACCAAACCAAGATCATCGTCTTCTACCCACAAGCTGGGGTCAGCGCTATTCAGAAACAACAGATGGTAACCCAAGTTGGTGAAAATACTTACGTGGTCGCGATTAATGGGAACTTTGATGATGCTCAGACTAAAGTCAAAGAACTGCTTAATGACCGCGAGTTACACGCCCAATTAGCAGCCAACCAATTCCAATTTTCAAGTGCCAACTCGATCAATATTGGCCGCCTATTCCCACAAGTGGCTTACTACGTCTATGCGTACGCCCAATTGATCAAGCAAGGCCAGATTAAAAATGGTGATGAAGTCAACTTTAGTGTGCCAACCGGGAACTTCGGCGACATCTTAGCCGGCTACTATGCCAAACAATTAGGCGTGCCGATTCATAAGCTAATTTGTGCGTCAAACCGCAATAACGTGCTGACTGATTTCTTTAATACCGGCGTCTATAACAAGAACCGAGAATTCTTCTTAACCAGTTCACCATCCATGGATATTTTAGTTTCCAGTAACTTGGAACGCTTAATCTTCTATCTAACTGGTGAAGACCCAAAGCAAACGGCTAGTTTGATGACTGATTTACAAACGAAAGGGTCTTATACCTTAACCCCAGCCATGCGCCAAGCCGTCACGGAATTCTGGGCCGGCTTCGTCACTGAAGGCCAAGACCAACACGAGATCCACCACTTGTATGCGCATCATCATTACACGATTGATCCGCATACGGCCGTTGCCTCCGCCGTCGCTAAGCAATATCAAGCCGCCACGAAGGATCAGCGGCCGATGGTGGTCGTTTCAACCGCTAGCCCGTATAAGTTCCCGAAAGCCGTCTTGGCAGCCATTACTGGGCAAGATCACGATGTTGATGGCTTAGCAGCCGTCGACCAGTTACACGCCTTGATTAAGACGCCCATCCCAGCGACCGTTGACAACTTGCGGACAGCGCCGGTACGTCACCATCAAGTCACGGAACCTGATGCCATGGCCGCTGCCATCAAGACCATTTTAAAACTTAACTAGAAAGGATTTTTAGGATGATTACGACAATTGCATTGGATTTAGATAATACGTTATTAACGTCTGACAAAACGATTTCACCGAAGACCGAAGCCGTGTTAAAGCAACTCCACACTGCTGGTAAACGGATCGTACTCTGTACGGGGCGGCCAATTAAGGCCATCCAACCTTTTTTAAAGCAATTGGATTTGGAACAATCGACGGACTTCGCCATTACGTTCAATGGCGGCCTCGTTCAACAAAATACGACTGGGGATGTCTTAGCTCGTAATAGCGTTACAAAAACTGATATTCAGCCACTATACGACTACGCGCAGGCCCAACAATTCCCACTTGATGTCATCGACTTAAAGCAAGTCTATTCATTAGTCGAACTTGGCAAATCGCCATATGAAGACTTTATGCGCGGCTTAATGCCCTTTAAAGACGTTCATTTCAACGACTTACCCGCCGATGATCAATTCGGTAAAGTCGTGAGTGCTTATGAAGATGTGGCCAGTATCCAAGCCAACTTGCCACAAGCAGTCACTGATAAGTTCCACGTCGTACCTTCACGCCGTAACTTGTTAGAATATTTACCGGCTGGTACCGATAAATCAGCCGGTTTAAAGGCCTTGTTAGCACACTCCAACGAAGACTTCAGTAACTTGATGGCCTTTGGTGATGAAGAAAATGACCTCGGTATGCTCAAAGCGGCCAAAGTCGGCGTGGCGATGGCTAATGCCATTCCAAAGGTGAAAGCCGCGACAACCGACGAAACCTTGAGTAACGATGACGATGGGGTGGCTGTTTTCTTAGAGAATTATTTTAAGTAGATCACTACTGTAACAAAAAACTGGTCAGACTTTTTCAAAGAAGTCTGACCAGTTTTTATATTATTCCGTAAACCGCATCCCCGTAAATTCAGTCCGATCTGCCGCCGTAATTGGCCGCAAAACCCGACACGGATTTCCAGCTGCTAAGACATTGCTCGGCAGATCATGGGTCACCACACTACCTGCACCGACAATCGTATTATCACCAATCGTCACACCTGGTAAAACACTGACTTTGGCCGCTAACCAGCAACGATCACCAATTGTAATCGGTTTGGCAATACAACCGCCATTTTGCCGTTCCGTTGCATCAAATAAATGATTACTCGTATACAAGCCAACTTTCGGACCAAACAAGACGTGATCACCAATCGTAATCGGGGCGCCATCCAGCATCACACAATCATAATTAGCGTAAAACTGGTCACCCACATGAATATTACGCCCGAATTCAACCCGGAAGTTAGGGTTAACAAACGGCTGCTGTCCCGCACTGCCTACTAACTGCCGAAAAATCGGCCCTTGCTTTATGGGATCAGTGATGGCATTCAAGTGAGTCGTCACGGTCGTTGCCGTATGACGCGCGGCAATCAAATCAGCATCCAAATCTAAATACGGCTGACCAGTCGCCATATAAGCAAATTTTTCAGCTAAGTTCATCCGCTACGCCTCGCGCAAAAAGTTCAAATACCAAGTTAACGCACAGACCGCCTGAGCCGACCGAATCTTACCAGCCCGCAATAAATCAATCACTTGGCGCAACGGCACCAACTGATTATTCACAAATTCATCGGCATCGAAGTGGCGTTCGCCATGCTCAGTTGGATCAATATGGGTTAAAATCAAGTTCACCGTTTCACTCGTAAAGCCTTCAGAAGACGTAATCGCCGTCATCACTTGGCTATCATGGGCAATGTAACCCGTTTCTTCTTGTAATTCGCGTGTCGCCGCCGCTAACGGTGCTTCACCAGCATTAATCAATCCCGCCGGTAAGCTAATCGTTTCGGCATTCAAGCCGACCCGATATTCCGTATTCACGACAACTTGGTCATCATCGGTAATCGCTAAAATCGTAACCGCATCGCCATGCTTGATTAAATCTCGATCAACCGTTAACCCATCCGGTGTTTTGATGGTTTGCTTAACCAAATCAAAAATTGGTCCCTGATACACCGGTTGCTCATCTAAAATCTGACCGGTCCGCCCGGCTTTATCTAATGCATCCATTTTTATTGACCTCACTTTTTAATCATCTTGATTAGACCAAATACCACTCTTAAACGTGGCCGTCCGATTGCGATATAAGACACCACTTGCCGTATACCCTTCTTCATCAGTCGGATCATCGCCATCACTAAACGATACCAAACGCCGCTTATGATTTCGGTAAACCGTAACACTGCCAGCATCGCCATATTCATTTTCACGATCATAAGTCCGCTGGTTAGACTGCTTTTTGAAATGCACCTTAATCACGCGATTCCGACGCCGATTCGGCTGATAAAAGGCCACTTGTTGCGCTTGGCCGGCTCTAAACGTCACTTTAATCGGCGTATTCATTGCCGTCAAGATTAAAGCTCGCTTAAGCTGATGTTGCCGATCCGTCACCCAAGTCACGCGACTGCGACTGAGATAACCACTACTTTCAGTTCGTTTGATTGGGTGCTGAACAGCCTGTGTCACCGTTTCAGTCGACTTAGGCCTCAATAGCACTGTCGCTGGGTCGTGATACTGGCCTTGCACTAACTGGGATTCTTCCGGCAACCAACCAATAGTCCGACTGCTTGCTGTCTTCAGTAACAAGTATCGGCGACCATCTGTCCGCACTAGGCGTTTCACCGCATAGAATTGCTGGTTCAATAACGTATCCGTATCATGGGCAAACGCGCGAAAAACCGTCCCGGGTACATTCGACCAAGCATGGACAATCGTATTCCCTAGATTCATTGCCAGATTTGACGGATTTTTACCTTCAAACGACGTTAAATAATACGGCACCTTCGGCAATGTCGTTACCGAGCGCTGATAAGTCGTCCGTCGTAAATCTTTTAACGCAATATAACCCCAGTCATAATTCGGCTTTAAGTTCGTCCACGTTTGCTTGGTATAATCCTTAAATGGTCGGTTAACAGCCACATGACGCACATTCTGAATCAAACAATACGTGCCTTTTTCAGTATCGAACAACTTAGCAATCACGACTTTAATCGGCGCCGAAATCTCTTCTTCATCACCATCAACCGTCACATGATACCGATTATTCACGTGTTTCAAACTATCGTATAATTTCACATGGTCATTGGCGAGCTGATAAGGCACCCGACTATTGCCAGCCCAGGTGGCTAAAACTTTTCCCACACCATCAGTCCGATCCGCGGCCCGTCGACGCTTTTGAGCGGCCGTTAACGGCTTGGGTTTCGCCGGTTTAGTCGCCACCTTAACATGCTTTTTCCGTTTGGGCGCTGTGACGGTTGCAGTTGTCGCTATTTGCCGCGCCCAAACTGTCCCAATCCCAATCAACAAGCCTAACCCAATCAAACTAATTCCTAATACCCACCAAATTCGTCGTTTACGCATGTTCGTATTCCCATCTAATTTAAAATTAGTCCCCGCTATCCTTGATCAGCCGGCAACATCTTGCGAATACCGCCCGTTGGATCAGGCACATCGCCATGATACCGCGGAATCAAATGCAAATGACAATGCATCACCGTCTGACCGGCTGCCGCGCCAACATTGATGCCAATGTTATAACCATCTGGCTGATAACGGGCATCTAAATAGCCTTTCGCTTGTTTTAGTAAAGCCATCATTGCCTGCTGATCTGCAGTGGGCACATCAAAATAAGTCGCATAATGGTGCTTGGGAATAATCAACAAATGACCACGACTCACTGGATGAATATCGAAAAAAGCCGCTGCCAAGTCGTTTTCCAAGACATACGGCCGCGGCGCACAAAACAAACACGCTTTCATTTTTTCCCCTACTTTTCTAACCAACCGCCGTCAACCGGCATGACAGTCCCATGAATATAATCGGCATGTCGGCTGGCTAAAAACAATGTCAAATCCGCCACTTCATGGGGTTTCGCCCAACGTTTAGCTGGTGTTTCACCAGCAACCCATTTCGCCATGTGCCCGTCGCCCGCAAAATCCGCTGCATTCATCGGTGTTTCAATCGCCCCCGGAGCAATACAGTTGGCGCGAATACCTTGATCGGCATAGTCCAAATCAAGTTGCTTCGTGTAGCCGATAATAGCGTGCTTGGCCGCCGTATAAGCAGCGCCACCGCCACCAGCAACTAAGCCAGCAATCGAAGCCATATTGACAAAGACGCCATGTTGTTGCTTCAGCATCGCTGGCAAAACGGTATTCGTCACAATAAATTGACTCGTCAAATCCGTCGCTAACAAGTCCTGCCACGCCGCTAAGTTCGTCTCAAGGGTTGGCCGATAGCCATCCAACTTTCCTGCGGTATTGCAGACGATTGCGGGCGTCCCTAATTGTTGCACCCCCGCATGAATGGCTGCCGTCAATGCTGTAACATCGGTGACATCCGCCACTTGATAGCTTAACTGCTCAGTTGCAGCCAAAACACCAGGCCGTGGTTGAATATCAATCGCAATCACCCGGGCATGTTGCGCCAAAAAGGCCTGGACCTGTTCCAAGCCAATCCCAGACGCCGCACCCGTTACCAGCACCGTTTGCCCGGTAAATTCATCGAATTGCATTAGGCAACCAACTGCCAATCTTCGGCTAAAATATCACAATCGGTCGGTGACCATAGACTAAATGCCTCGTCAGCGGTCTTAATCAAGAAGTAGGGGTTCAATACATCACCTTGGTACGTGGTCGTTGGTTGTAGAACCACATATAATTCGGTTCCTTCCCAACCAGTCCGTACGGCTTTCTTGCCAGCCTTTAATTCAGGTAAAATTGCTTCAAATGTCATGATGATTCCTCCGTTAATTTTTAATTTATTTCTTCACGAATATATTGCCAGTTATAACTGAGTTTCGCATTGACTTTTAACCAGCTATTTTAAGTAGCAAACATCAAGTCACAGCCTCAACTAGCACCCAAAATCTCATTCTGTATATAGTTATCGTTGACTGATGCGGACACGCTGATCAACGTGTCGATTACCAATATACACCCTAATTAGCGCAGGTTGGTCTGGCTGATGCTCAGTGGTGTCGTTTGACTTAGGTGAGTGACTTTCTCAGCTTAGTCAAAGCCCGGCTTTTGAGACCGCCCTTCGGCTCAAAAACGCGGCCACCACGTTCCAGCATCAATCCAGACCAACCGGAGCGGCAACTTAAGCAAATTCAACAGTACTTATGTCAAAATCGTATCATAATCCCCCACTGATTAACAGCGAACTTGCATGTCTAAAATTTGTTGGTACCAATTTACCGTAATTGCTGGTATGGACCAATCATCTGTGCGATAATGTAAGCGAATACAGTAATTGCAATGGAGGAATTATATTATGAGTAAACTTGGAGTATCCGTTTATCCGGAACGGTCAACTTTTGAAAAGGATGCTGCTTATTTGGACTTAGCTGCCAAGTATGGCTACCAACGTGTCTTCACTTCTTTACTAGAAATCAAAGGCGACGCCGATGAAGTTGTCGCTAACTTCAAACGTGTCATCACTTATGCGAATAAATTAGGGTTACAAGTCATGGTCGACGTGAACCCGGGCTTATTCAAACAACTCGGCGTTTCTTACGATGACTTATCCTTTTTCCATGACCTCGGTGCTTGGGGCGTGCGCTTAGACCTTGGTTTTACTGGCGCTGAAGAATCTCGCATGACGCATAATCCATACGGCATCAAGATTGAAGTCAACATGTCGAAAGGGACGCACTATGTTGACACGATCATGGATTATTCACCCGTTAAAGATAATTTACTGGGATCACATAACTTTTATCCACAACAATATACCGGTCTCGGTTACGATTACTTCGTCCAGACCTCGACCCAATATCGGCAATACGGCTTAAACACGGCCGCCTTTGTCTCATCAAACGACGCGACTTATGGGCCTTGGCCAATGCAAGATGGCCTCTGCACATTAGAACAACACCGGGGCTTACCGCTTGCCGCGCAAGTTCAACATTTGAAACTAACGGGGCTCATTGACGATGTGCTTATTGCGAATGCCTATGCCAGTGAAGCTGAACTCAAAGCGGCCAGTGACGTCTTCTTTAGTCCCTACCCGGTCTTACACGTTGAAACAGTCAGCGATATCACACCGGTTGAAAAAGCGGTACTGTTCGATCAACCCCAAACGTATCGGGGTGACTTTTCGGATTACGTGATTCGCTCCTCCGAAACGCGGGTGATCTATAAAGATCGCGACTTTCCAGCGCATGCCACGACCGACGTTAAGCGTGGCGACTTGTTAATCGACAATGACGACTTCGGTCAATACAAAGGAGAACTCCAGATTGCCCGGCGCGACTTTAAAAATACCGGTCGGATCAATGTCGTCGGCCATGTCGTCGCCAGTGACGCCCAATGCTTAGACTTATTAGCACCTTGGGCTGATTTCAAACTTGTCGCCGTTAAGTAAAAGGGGGAATGACGGATGGCTGAAAATTTACGTTTAACTAGTGACGCCGATCGGGAGGCATTCTATCACCTGTATCAATATGCCTTCAATAATCATGATAGTCCTGCACGGCGGGCCTTTTTTATGGATCGTTATCAACACGGTTGGATTTATGGTTTGCACGCCAATCAGCAACTCGTCAGTGGCCTGTACAGCCTACCGTTTCACGTCAACTTTCATGGGGTCACCTATCCGATGAACGGCATCGGCGACGTCATGAGTGCGCCCGAATATTCCGGCCGCGGTGGTGCTGGTAAGCTGTTAACCGCAGCGTTACAAGAAATGGCGGCTAAACAGATTCCGTTATCCTATCTCGCACCGTTTTCTTACGCTTATTATCGTAAATTCGGTTACGAACAAGTCTTTAACCACACGCAACACACTATCGCGGCGCACGATCTACCGGTTATTAAGCCTCATGACTTATCCGGGACCATCACTCGCTACGGTAATGAAGGCTTGGCACTTGTTAATGATTTTTATGCGGCTCAACCGATTAACCAGCGTGGGGGAGTAATTCGTTCTGAGTGGTGGCTACATTATTTAACGTTAAAGCATGCTTGGTCCGTCGCAATTTATCGCAATGCCGATCAACAGATTGAAGGCTATCTGATCTATGACCGCCAAGCCACTACTTTTGCGATTCAAGAATGGGGGGCCAGCACCCCGACTGCACAACAACGGTTGGCTAACTTTGTCACCAAGCACGGCACGACGTTTCAGACGTTTAGTTACGAAGCGCCGAGTGAAACACCATTGGCTGACCTGTTCGAAAATCCATACGCCGTCCACGTCACCACGACCCCGTATATGATGGCCCGGATCGTCTTATTACATGACTTCTTAAAACAATATCCATTTACCAGTGACCTAGTCTCAATCCGCCTAGCCGTGACGGACGCCACCTTGCCCGCTAACCAAGGTATCTGGCAACTACAAGTCACGCACGGTCAAGTGACTTGCAACCGCGTGACTGCCGACCTAACCGGTAAGAGCGACTTACAACTAACGATTCAACAGTTCACTAAAGCGCTCTTTGGCGCCCGGACCTTAGCCAGTGCTTGGCACTATGGTCAACTCACTGGTGACCACGCTGCGGCCCAACGATTAGATGCTAGTCTGGTTCACGACAAACCGGCTTTAATCGATTACTTCTAATTCAAAAACCACCGACTCACGTTGATTACGCGGTCGGTGGTTTTTAGTGACAACAGCAGTTTTTAGCTAACACCAAATGTAGCAGAACGATAAAAAAAGTGGCTCACTAGTTGGGCCGCTTTAATCATTAATTTTAACGTCGTAATTTAAATAGTAAGAAAATCACCGCTGCCAGCGCTAGAATCACTAACGCCGTCACACCCAGAAACAATAAATCCCCGTAAAAGATTCCGTTCATCGCATTGTCCTCCAAGGTTTTGACTTACCTTTAGAATAACGCAAAAGCAGCCGCTAACCAACCTGAAAATCAGGCTGGCTGACGACTGCTACTTACAATTTCAGCTTCTAATAATTAACCTAAATCAGCGCCATCGGATTCAATGACCTTTTGATACCAGTAGAACGAATCTTTCTTCGAGCGGTCAAAGCTCCCTTCACCGTTATCATCAGCATCCACGTAGATAAAGCCATAACGTTTCGCCATTTCACCGGTGCTGGCTGAGACTAAGTCGATGCAGCCCCATGGCGTGTAACCGATTAGATCGACACCATCAAGTGCCACCGCTTCTTCCATCGCTTTGATATGATCGCGGAAGTAGCTAATCCGGTAGTCATCGTGCACACTGCCGTCCGCTTGCTTCTTATCATAAGCGCCAAAGCCATTTTCCACGATGAATTGTGGTAAGTGCCAACGATCTTGCATCCAGTTCATCGAATACCGCAACCCGGTTGGATCAATTTGCCAACCCCAGTCTGATTTTTCAACGTATGGATTTTCAACAAAGTCGTCTGGTTCCGTATATTCGTATTCTGGAGCTTCATCAGCCTTGGCCTTCGTGACAAACGACATGTAATAGCTAAAGCCTACATAATCAACGGTACCGGCCTTTAACGTTGCTAAATCATCATCGGTAATATCTAACTGGATATGCTGACGTTCCAAGTACTTAGGTAACCACTTTGGATATTCGCCCAAGCAGTGTACATCGCCGTACCAGTAACGTGTCTGCATGGCGCGTTCCGCCTTCATAACATCTTCCGGCTTGGCGGTCAACGGATAGATGGGACACATTGCGATCATGCAGCCAATCTGAAAATCAGGATTGATGGCATGACCCGCTTGCACCGTCAAAGCACTGGCGACTAATTCATAGTGCGCGGCTTGATACATCGCTTGTTGCCAGTTATCATCCTTACCTAATTGCAACCCAGAGTCTTGTAGTAACGGATGCGGATCTTTCCACGCCGTTTGGTTATTGATTTCGTTAAAAGTCATCCAATACTTGACCTTATTCCGATACCGCTTGAAGACCGTCTTGGCGAAATGAACGAAGAAATCGATCATCTTCCGGTTGGACCAGCCACCATAAGCTTTGACCAAGTGATACGGAATTTCAAAATGTGATAAGGTAATCACCGGTTGAATATGATGCGCCAGTAAGTTGTCAAACAAGTCATCATAAAACTTTAAGCCGGCTTCATTCGGTTCAGCTTCATCGCCATTCGGGAAGATTCGAGTCCAAGCAATCGACGTCCGGAAGCACTTAAAGCCCATCTCTTCAAAGAGTTGGTCGTCTTCTGGATAACGATGATAGAAATCATTTCCCCAGTGGTTCGGATAGATCTCACCAGGCTTGACGCCATCCGTCACTTGACGGGGCACGCCATTGCGGCCAGCAGTCATGACATCGGCAATGCTGACGCCTTTACCACCAGCTTGCCAACCACCTTCTAATTGATGAGCAGCAACCGCGCCGCCCCACAAGAAGTCTTTCGGCATTTTATATCCATTTACCATTGATTTATACCTCCAAATGAGTTGTCTGTTATTTAAAAATGAGTGGTTTATTTTTAAAAATGTATATACATTGAAAATATTCCGAAAAAAGAACCTCAACTAATCCCGTAGCACTAGTCGCGGTCCAAAATTAACGGCAGTTCTAATGATTACTTTTTAGCGTCTAAACGCCGGTATAAATCAATAATTTCACCAGCTAAGTCGCGGAACGTAATCGCGTTCATAATATGATCTTGTGAATGAACAAGGAGCAATGACACATGGGTATGCTTGCCAGCGGCTTCATCAGTTAACATTGACGTTTGGGCGTTGTGTGCTTCCGTCAAGAAGTTATCGGCTTCTTTTAACTTGGCATCAGCTTTGTCAAAGTCGCCTTCCTTAGCGGCCCGGATGGCTTCAAAAGCGGAACTTTTAGCGTTCCCGCCATTGACGATCAATCCCATGATTGTTTCTAAACTTGCATCGGTTTCTGTTGCTTGATTTTCTTCTGCCATTAATTTATACATCCTTTTAAATTTTTTTAGTTCAACCGTCACCGCCGGATTTGGACGATCACGTTGATTGGAACTTGCTAAGTTAATTGATAACTATTTTGCGGCTTTAGCCATTGAGGCTTCGGCTTCTTTTAAGACTTTTTCACCATTCATCATGCCATAATCTTGCATGTTGATGACTTCAACGGGAATGTCAGTGACTTTCTTTTGGAAGTCACTTAACATATAACGAATCTGTGGTCCAAGCATTAAGATATCGGGGTTCTTTTCTTTTAGCTTGTTATCGGCATCACTGGCAGCGGTTGCAAAAATATCTGCATCAATCCCGTCAGCTTCCGCTGCTTTTTGCATCTTTGAAACTAATAATGAGGTCGACATTCCGGCAGAACAGACCAACATAATTGTTTTTTCAGCCATAATCAACACGCTCCTAAATTCTTTTTTGTTTTTATTACTTTTAACGGTTGCATTTTAAACCGCTTTCATTACAATTAAGATTATAAGTCATGGGTACAAATTAAACAAGTCTGAATAAATACTTTTAGCAAAAATTTTCGTTTGGTACGAGTTGGATATAGTTTGCCGCTCTGGTTGGTCCAGAATCGGCTGGAACGTGGTGGCCGCGTTTGGAAGCCAAAGGGCGGTCTTCCAAGCCGGGCTTTATCTAAGTCGAAAAACCACGACTAAGATAAACGACACCACTGAGCCAATTCTGGCCCGCCCGACGTTAATTAACGACTAGTCATGATTAATCCGGTAACTTAGCCGAGAACTTGGCAGCATTTTAACTAGCACCCAGCACCACCTAAAATAACTTATTATTGAGACAATTAGTCCATCACTAATTATCGCCATATCAGACTAACACCCAGGTGACTGATTCATTTTTTAAAAGCAACTTTTAAAAATTAACAGTTGTAGTGACCAAGATAGTCGCCGTGTTGAGTCACTTAACTGGGTGATTTTCCAAATTTAGTGACTGGGCCGCCTTTAAAAACGTGGGTTATCGGCTTGGAAGCACCTCGAAGACCGTTCCTCAGGCTTCAAGGCTCGTCCCACCGTGACTATCTTGGTCAACGAAGACGAGTAAGGCACCACTAATCAAAAACACAATCAACCAAGAAAGCAGTGATTTTTATGTATCGTGACATTGCAGCTAGTATCGTCAAAGCGATTCGCGACGGTATCTTTGTCACCAAGCTCCCCACCGAAGCCCAATTAATGGACCGGTATAACGTTAGTCGCAACACCATTCGCAAAGCCATTGACCTTGTCTACCAACAAGGCTTGCTTCGACGCGTCCAAGGTAGTGGTTACTTTATTAGTAAGATTGAACTCCGCCATAAAACAGTCGTAAACTTGTCCGCCCGTTCAATTCAAGGTGGCGAGAATCAACCGCATAACCTCGAATCAAAAGTCGTCACCTTCGACACCATTAAAAGTGACGCCGCCCTTGCTAAGCAATTCGGGATTCCGGTTGAAGAAGAACTTTATCGCGTCATCCGGTTGCGTTATTGGCATCATCAACTTTACAGCTTGGAAACATCCTACTACTTAAAATCAGTAGTACGCTTTATTTCCGTCGAAGCGGTTAATAGTTCTATTTTCAGCTTTCTGGAAGAGGTCTACGGCATTCGAGTAGCGAATAGTGATGATTATTTATCGCTGACTAATCTAAACGAAGAAGAAGCGAGTTTAATGCAAGCGGACCATGGCAAAACTTATTTGACTTTAGATTCTAGCAATTATTACAAAAATAATGGTTTATTTAATTTTTCGCATACAGTCTTCGCCTACCCTGATTTGGCGCTGTATTTCCACACAACTAACTTAGCAAATAATTAATTTATCTTCAAATATTGACGAATCACTGTAATTTCATCACATTTTACGGCTATAATGGTATAGTATACAAAAATATGATGGAGGAATTAGCGTGTCTGCACCCCTTTTTTCAGTGGTTGTACCTGCGTACAATCAACATAAATTTATCAACAGTTGCCTGACCAGCCTCCGCCAACAAACGATTACAGACTTCGAAGTGATCGTGGTGGATGACTGTTCAACCGATGATACTGCAGCTCAGATTGCGACGTTAATCAAAGATGATGACCGGTTCCACGTCATCACCCATACGCACAATCGCGGTGTTTCGGCAGCGCGCAATTCAGGTATGGCGGCCGCGACCGGTCAGTACTTGTGTTTCGTCGACGGGGACGACTGGGTGGAACCAAACTTTCTTGAATATTTCTTGCAGGCTTACCAAGCTGCTCCCAAATCACAATTGGTTGTTTGCGGCCACTACGGCTATTTATCCGTACCCGGCCCGCAGAAAACATACGATCAAAAAGAATTAATTGCCAATATTAATTTTGGGACCGTGGGCGGCTTTTCGTGGAATAAATGTTTCGTCCGCGCCATCATTACGGCGCATCATTTAAAATTCAACGAAGAAATTGATTTTCTTGAAGATCAATTATTTGCTTTTCAGTATGCCAACTATGTCCAATCGACAGCCTACATGCCTGAAAAGACCTATCATTACCGCTGGCGTTTCCGTAGCAACCTATCCCATATCGGGATTCCGTTCTTTGCGGCGCGGCGCAAGATGATCAAGTTATTAAAGCAAGAAAGTAAGCAAACGTTGCGTGAAGATTTGAATAATCAGTAACTTAAAAGGCGTTCAGAAAAATTCTGAACGCCTTTTGACTATCTCGATACTATTGATCACTGGGCACATCCTCTAAGGTCCATGTAATCTTACCTTGATACGTTCCGGGAACCGCATCGGGACGCGTCTTCAATAAAATTCCCGTATCGTTTTTCCAAGCTTGATTACTGTCAAAGGCCGCCTGACCTTGCGCCGTCGCAATCACTGTCCCTTTGCTCGTTAAGGGCACTGCATTTTGGCCTTGATGATATTCGAGTTGACCCGCCAGTTCACCTTTTTTTGGATCTTTAAACGGTGTCACTGCAGCCAAGAGACGCCAGCTTTGCTTGACATCGCCCCGCTCATCGTTGACCTTAACTTGCCAATCATCGGTGCGCTCCGTTAATTGTGAGTGCCCGTTTAAGACGACATCTTTGAATTTCACTTGGTCTGGGACTTTTTTGAAGGCTAGATTACCCTGAACATGGACAGACACTGATAATTTCTGCGAAGTCATATTATGTCTATCAATCGAAAAGACTTCCAATTCGTGGGTACCAGGCTTTAAGTTTTTTTCATCTAAATCAAATTCAAATTTACCAGTTGCAATCTCTTCATCATTCAATTTTAAGCTTGCCAACCGATCACCTTTCCGCACGACCATAATTCGAACATTATGATCTTCCATGCTACTTTCACGTTTAATTGTACCAGTTAGTTTTAGCTTTTCATGATGTTTAATTCTAAACTCAGTTTTTGCCAATTCTAGGTGCATTGGTAAATCAGCTAATAGCATATATCTTGGCAGGACAAGGTTATGATCATGACTACCGATATAATATTTAGCTTCACCATCATCTTTCTTATTACCAACAATAATATTATCCTTTACATGATTAGCAATAACTTTTACTTCAACCATTGCCCAATCATCCTGGTCACTCAACTTAATTGGAAGTTCATATAACAGTCGTTTTTTATCTACTGAAATAGTTTCCGGCACACCTTGACTACTTAAAAACTCAGCACTTCTAAACGTGATTGCTTCCGGTGCCCTAAAATACAGCTTAACTTTTTTTGCTGTCGCAGTCCCAGTTCGATGTTTAAATTTGAATCGATAGGTCAACTCTGAATGATCCCCCAATACTGACCCAGCGCTAACCTCTTGACCATGCGCATCAATAATATCTACCGAAGTGTCGACAACTGCATTCGGCATGGCATCATTAGCATGTGACGTCGCTGTATCTGAACCACCTTCAGCCACCACTGACGGTTCACTGCTACTACTACTAGTACTCTCGCCGCTAGTTGAGACACTTGAATCACTTGAATGTTCACTCCCAGTCTTACTTGAACTAGAACTGGTCTCCTGTAATTCGCGACTACTTGAAACTGCACTGTTCTGACTAACACTACTTTCTGAACTACTTTCACGTCCAGCATGACTCTCTACACTACTAGCTGAACTTGAACTAACTTGAGATTCTGAGCTACTTGAACTTTCTACATGACTACTTAAATCGGCTGCTGAACTGCTCACAGCTGCCTGACTTTCCGATTGCTTAGTTGTTTCATCAATCTGACTACTTTCAGCTGTTGGTGTGGTGATAGCCTGTGCGGTCAATCCCCAATCCTGAATTAAACTAAGACATAATCCCACTACCATGACCCATCGCCACATCACATTTCCTCCAAATCTATCGTCATTGTCTCTAACTAAGTAACAACTGTAACCACTTTCATTTATTCAGTGTAGCGGTTGCAGGCATTTGCTGAAACACCACTCTCAGCTATGTATAACTGAGTCGCTTGCATCACGACTTAGTCATTAAATCAAGATTAGCTAGCCGGTACCATGTTCATCGTCCAGGTAATTTTCGCAGTATACGCACCCAACCGGTTCCCTTCCGGTATTGAAATACGGACATGATCCTTACCATAAGCATGGCTCGACTGACCTAACCCCGCCTTGGGATGCGCTTGAAGTACCGGACTGTCACTTTGACTTAAAGTCACTTTTTCAGGTGCAGTCGGTTTCTTGGAAACATCATTACCAGAAACCGTTCCTTGATATAAAGTCACCGTAGCCCCTTTTAATTCTTCCTTAGCCGGTTCTGGCTTTCCATTTCCCCATGTTACTGGACCAGCTGGTTTCGTTTTACGATCATGACGAACAAAGCTACCGATATTCGCCGTAACTACCCAACCGCCTTCTAATCCAGGATTCTTAACTTTTATTGGATTAGGGAGTTCCGTCACCGCCACCTCATTCAAACCTTCAGCTTTCATTTCTAAGCCTTCAAAGTTTAAAGTTGGCACTTGTGCTAGCTCTACCGTATTATCTTTACCCAAGGTCAAATTAACGTTGGCATCGGTCTGGGCGGAGGTTGAACTTTCTGGCGTCGGTCGTGTCGAGTCAGCTTTATCTGCGTTAACCAGAATTGTACAAACACTAATTCCCATACTCAACGTGGCACTCATCATAAAGACTTGTTTCGCTAATTTTTTCATCGGTTGTGCTCCTTTGCATTGGATGTTTTTTTACTGGGCCTCAGTTATCCATGCCAATATCCTAGCAGATACAATTTTAGATTGCAAGCTTAAATCTTATGTAAATCATATGAAAAATCTAATAATTATTTTGTTGGCGTCATTTATCATAAAAATATCTTTAAATTAATTGTCTCCCTCGTTCAAGACCATTATGCCTGCTAACGATTCAGCTGCAATCATTTAGTGGAAACGGTCCCAACAAAATGCTTGTTCTCACCCCCATCGCGCCGTACAATGAAGCTATGTTAACTAATCAAGGAGGCTTCGCAATGACCACAATTCATCTCTACCTAGTCCGGCATGGTCAAACCAAGCTCAACGCCGCCAGCCGTTTACAAGGCATTTATGATTCCGACTTGACCCGGCAAGGCATTCGTTCTGCCCAACGGTTAGCCCGAATGCTGGCCGACGTCTCCTTTGATGGCGCCTACGTGAGTGATCTTGGCCGGGCCCAACAAACCGCCCGGATCATCACCGCTTTACATCCCGAAATAAAAAAACCGACGATTGACGTCGGTTTAAGAGAATTCAACTTTGGTGGTCTTGAAGGGACCAAGAATCTTTGGATTGTTCAACAAGTCCGCCAACAACTTGGTCTTGGGACCTTTCTCAAGCTAATGCTCAGTAAAGAACGCTTTGCAACCTTACTCTGGGTCTTTAACTCCTTGGATAAAACACGGACTGCTGAAACGCTAGTCGGGGTCACCAATCGCATTAGCCGTACATTGCGACGCATCAGCCTCTATGAATCTAAATCCGCTAGTGGTGACAAAAACATTTTAATCGTCTCACACGGGTTGGTCCTCAGCGCCTTTTTGTATCAGCTCAGCCCGCGGGAGTTGCCCACACGCTTACTGAAAAACACGAGTGTTTCGCGGGTCGATTATACCGCTGGTCACTTTAAACTGGTCGATATCAATGTCACCCCTAAGAAACGGGCTTAATCGTATCCAACACCTGGCTGACTGGGCCCAACGTGCGAAATTGTAACCGCGCTTGAATGCCAAAGAACGCCTTGAGCTTCCGTTGTAATTCTTGACCCGTGGCATGCACGACTTCATCTGTGACCTGCGGGGCGCCAATCAACACAAGCACCTGACTACTTTTACTATCTAAATCAGGTGGTAACGGTGTCGCGGCTAATCGTAAGGTGACTTGATCAGCCGTTAGCTGAACGTCAACGGGCCGCTCACCAATGAGGGCGGCATCCCAAGCTTGCATCGCCACTTGATGACGATCACCAATCACTTGTAAGAGGTCACCTAGGGCGCTCTGCGGTTGCGCCGGCACGAGGTGGCGTTCACTTAATTGTTTTTCCACCGCAGGATTTAATTCGCGATTATCTAGACCCGTCATTGACAAGATTGCTAGTGGGACCGGTTGGTTGGCCGGTAATAACTTAATTTCCAACAGACTTCACTTCCTAAAAACACATTCCATCTTAAGTTTGCCAAATTTGACGAAAAAGTCAATTATCCTTGGCGTGCTAATACCGAAAATTTAATAATTAAACGGCCAGGACAATGGCTCCCTAGTCATGCCAAACTGTTAGGTCAATTAAAAAACTTCACGCTAAGGTGAAGTTTTTTGGTTAGGATTGGAGTTGCTTGGCAAAATAATCATCCAAGAACTTAGCCAAGCCATCATTATAATTCGTATCAGTCACATAATTAGCCGCTGATTTGACTTGTGGTAACGCATTGCCCATCGCCACTGACAGATCCGCTTCAGCCATCATGCCGACATCATTGAGCCCATCGCCAAAGACAAATGTATGCGCGGCATCGACGCCTTGCTCAGTTTGAATTTGTTTGACGGCCGTTCCTTTATCCGTATGTAACGGAATCATTTCGATATTATTCGGATTAGAAGATGATAGCCGTAACAACTTGCTATTCGTCAACTTTTCACGGGCAGAATCTAGGCGCGCCATATCTTCGCGACTTAGAATAACGCCATTGGTGATTTGATCTTCAACTGCGGCCAGTTCAGCGAAACTCTTGATTTCTTGATACCCAATCGTCGTATCGCCAGCTTCAAAGTTGGCGGCATTGCGCGCTACAAATCGGGGAATCTGTTCCGTGTAATACGCCATCTCTGGGGTAAATAACAGCATCGGTAAGTTGTCACGCCGGGCAATCAAGTAGGCCAATTCGACCGCCGCGCCGCCTAACTTGGTAACCTCACGTCCGTTTTGACCATCAAAAACCGCCCCATTCGAGGTGACTAACCGCACATCCGGGTTGACCTTCTGGCGAACTAACTTCGCTAATTCATACATCCGCCCAGTTGCAATGTAAAACAGCACATCTTGTTGCTGCAAACGCGCAATCGTGGCCTTCGTATGGTCCGAAACATATTGATGCTCAGTCAGCAAGGTGCCATCAATGTCCATGAAAACTAGATATTTTGGCATATTTTCCACTCCTTTTACATGATTACACTTCTAATTGTACGCTATTCGGTATCAGAAAGGAAATCGCTTTCAAAACGAGCCTGCTACTCCCCTTTTATTGGTGAACAGTGTATTCTGATAGTATCAAGAACATTAGGCATAGCCGTTACTTACCGGCTATGCTTAATGTAGCCAACTGAAATGACCCTAAAAACGAACCCAGTTCTCAACAAAAACATTATCCTTAGAGGTGGCATCATGGAAAATCCAGCTTTAGCAACTTTAACTGCGCAAATCAATCAAGTCGTCGTCGGTAAACCCGACGTGATCAAGCTCACGATCACCGCACTATTAGCGGGCGGCCACGTCTTATTTGAAGACGTTCCGGGCGTCGGCAAGACCACTTTGGCCCGGGCCTTAGCTCGTAGTGTGGCCGGTGATTTTAACCGGGTCCAATTCACCCCTGACCTCTTACCGAATGATATCTTGGGGGTCTCAATCTTAAATCAACAACATAATGATTTTGAATTTCACGCTGGCCCCATCTTCACGACCATGCTACTAGCAGATGAAATCAATCGGGCCACGCCGCGAACCCAATCAGCACTACTGCAGGCAATGGCCGAACGTCAAGTCACCATTGATGGCACGACTTATCCGTTACCCGCGAATTTCTTCGTCCTTGCGACCGAAAATCCTAGTGAATATGCCGGCACTTATCCATTACCGGAAGCCCAACTCGACCGTTTCTTGTTCAGCTTGCAAGTCGGCTATCCCACCGCACCAGATGAACTGGCATTATATAGTGGTGACGACCGGCAACAGACATTAGCCCAACTTCAAGCGGTCGTTTCCGAAGAGACTTTGACCGCGCTAAAACAACAAGTCACTCAGGTCAAAATCAGTCCCACCGTGGTTCAGTATGCCTTAGATTTAGTAACTGCCACCCGGCAAGATGCTGCCATTCGCTTAGGTATTAGTCCCCGGGGCGGCTTGGCTCTAATGCAAGCTAGTCGGGCGTACGCCTTACTGAATGGTCGTGATTACGTCTTACCCGCTGATATCCAGGCCCTCTTGATTCCCACGTTCAGTCACCGGCTCGTCCTCGCTAACGGGGCCCAATCACTATCGGCTAAGCAACAAGTTGTCCGCGACTTGCAAAGCAGTCTGCCGGTACCAACAAAGGGGCCAGACAAATGAACAGCTTGAAATCTATCGGCCATAACCTCATTTTTGTGGCAGTGATCGCCCTCTTTTGGGGCTATGCCCTAAGCTTTAATAACGCTACCGGTTGGGCCGTCGCTGCTAGTATCACCGGCATTGGCCTGCTAAGCGCGCTGACGCTGTTAATCCCATTGCATCGACTAACTGTCCACGCGACCTTGGTAAAGCAACAGAACCGTCAATTTTTGCAACTGACGCTCCCCGCTAAACCATGGCTGACTTGGGTGACACTCAGCTTACAGAATCCTGAGTTGACCTTACAGCCAACTGGACAGCCACAGCAATGGCAAACGACCACCCCCTTACCGCGTGGCGTCTACGATCAAGTCACGCTTAACTTACGGTTCAATGATCCATTACATCTACTCGTAAAACGACGCCGCCAAACGCTTAAAACTGCTTTAATTGTGCCACCCGTCTTAGCTTCAACGGCCGCCGCCACGATCTTTAAACAACTCGCCCCATTGATTCATGCTGCCCCGACTAATAGTAGTGACGCTAGTGGCTTTGAGACTCAAGACTTTCGGCCGTATCACCCAGGCGATCCGAGTAACCAAATTGATTGGAAACTTTCAGCAAAACAACAGACGCCCATGCTACGGGTCTTAGCTAATGACGAACCCGCGCCTTGGGGTTGGGTCTTCTTCGCCACGTCTGATACTGACTTAGAAGCACACCTAGCTGCCTTTTATACCTTTGTTCAACTAGTCAGTGACTTACCAGCCAACATTCTGTTGCTTGGAGCAACACAACAACTCAGTGCTAACGTGTTGCCAGACGCCTTTGCCAGTTATCAACCCGCCAACACTACCGCTGTGCCAGCGACCGCGCTACGACAGCATCGCATCGTCTTATTTGCCGACCACAGTGCCCAAGCACGGGCGCTTTTCGACCAACTACAAGCACAAAACTTACAAGTCACCCGGTTCGATTGGGCAGCTAAAGGAGGTGGTCCAGATGCGTCAAGGACTTAAAACATGTTGGCTTGCGTTATTAAACGGCCTACTCCTGGCGATCCCCTTAGCCACCTATACGACCGTCAACGACTTTCGACAACCGAACGCGTTACTGCTATTTTTAGTCGTTATCAGTCTAGTTGTCGTTGCTCACACTCAATGGCCGCGTGCTTGGGGGCTATGGTGGCCGCTGTATCTGCTCAGCCTAATCGGTGGCAGTTATGCCAGCTATCCTTTGGGTGAGCCACTGTCGCTAACTTGGTTCCAACATTTTAGCACCAAATTATTCCAGCAAACTAGCGCTTTTCGGGCATCCACGAGTACCCAAGCCATGCCGGTCTTACTCAGTATGTTGTTGATTATGGCTTTAGCGATTGGCTTGAGCTTATTAGCCGTGCGTTGGCAGCAACCCTTGCTCAGTATGATTGTCAGCATCGGCTATCTGCTGGCCGTCACGTTATTCGCCACCCGTAATGAAGTCTGGCCGCTAACGGGGGCAATTGGGCTAGCAACTCTATTGTTGCTGTCCTACCGTCACAGTCACTGGTCATGGCTATCACTAAGCTACGGTTTACTGGCCCTAGGGCTACTAGGTGCCGGTGCGACCGTTAATACTTGGGCGCAACCAGCAATTAATCAGCTTGCGAAGGCTAGTCTGACTTGGCGCAATCAACTTAGCAGTCGCGGCTTTTATAACTTTTTAGCTAAGTCTGCCGCTGCCAAGAAGACCGGTATCTCTGAAGATACGGCCACACTAGGCGGCTCGATTCAAGATGACAATAGTGTGGCATTTAAAGCCGTCAGCCGCAGTAATCATTATTGGCGAGTCGATACCCGAGACGAGTATTCCGGTAAAGGCTGGACGATTGCCGGTGACCAAGATGCCACTCGCAAGCCCACCACGACTTCGACCGGCTATCTAACCACCCCGACTAGCAAAAAGGATGCCGTAAAACTGACCTTTGCTAAGACCCTCACCTATCTACCAGTCGGCTACGGTGCCACCAGTTGGGCCGTCAGCGCTGCCCAGCAAAAACGTATCGGCGTCAGCTACGAACCAGAACGTGGGCGCATTTATTTAAATACTGGCAAACGCCCGCTGACTAGTGTACAAGTTCATTATCAACCACAAAAGTACACCGCCGCCCAACTAACTGCAATCACGGCCAGAGCTAACGCTGAGTTGACCGAGACTTATACGCAATTGCCCGAAGACTTACCGAAACGAATCAAGCCGCTCAGCCAAAAGCTAACGAAAACACAAACGACTGAGTACGGGCGCGTTCACGCCATTTTGACTTATCTGAAAAACAATCACCGGTTTGAATATACCAAGATTGATACGCCAACGACCCCGGCCAAACGTGATTACGTCGACTACTTTCTCTTCACTAGTCGCCGCGGTTACTGCGACAACTTTTCGACTACCATGGTCGTAATGTTGCGGACATTAGGAATTCCAACCCGCTGGGCACATGGCTTTAGCGGGGGCACTCGTGGCAAAAAAGCGGGCGATGGTCAATATCACTATCAGATTCTCAATTCCGATGCCCATTCGTGGGCGGAAGTTTATTTCGCCGGCATTGGCTGGGTCCCCTTCGACCCAACCCCCGGGTATCAAAATCCAGGAACCAAAGCTGCCAAAGAAAAAGCCGCTAAAACCGCCAGTATCAGCAGTAGTTCCAGTAGTGCCACGACTAACAGCACCAGCAGTCATACTAGTCAAGCAACGGCTAGCTCATCTAAACCGCGCCCCACTAACCAGACCAGTACCAGCACGACCACGAAACAACCCACTCACCAGTTTCGGCTAACAACGACTTGGTTACACGTTAGCCTCGGGATACTGGGCTTACTACTCATCCTATTCGCTTGGTTAGGCCGCTACTGGCTAGGTTTAATGGGGCTCAGTCTCATGCTACATTGGCATCTCGGTCGGCCAACCCAACACTATCGTTACTTGCAAGCCTGGTTCGAACACCAGCACGCCCGGCGACCAGCCGAAACGCTCAGCGATTATGCAGATACCGTCGAACAACTCTGGCCAGCATTAGCCGGTCAATTCACCAACGCTACGACCACTTATTTGGCCATTACCTTTGGGGACTATCCCGCTGATACCTTACCCGCGCAACTGCAAGCCGTAGTTACCACCTTACGGCAACATCGAAAACCAATACCGGTCTAGTCAAATCTTTGAAAAACGAGCATTAAGCCTGACTTTAGAATCTTAAGGTTTTGAAAAAAAGATTGACAGGCTGCCAACAAACGTTTAAATTAAGAGTCAATTAATATTTGATGAGAAAAGCAATGAGCAGTTCAGTAGAATGCCCCCCGCCGTTACAGCGAGTCTGAGTTGGTGTAAGCAGACCGGTGGCGTCATTTGAATATCGACTGTGAGCGTGAAGGCCAAACTAACATTAACCTTCAATGGTCGCACCCATTATCGTGCCGCGTATCGCTAGTTTCGGGTACGTTAAGGTCAGTGAGGCGACTTGCTGATAAATTCACGGTGGTAACACGCTCAAAGCGTCCGTTTGACAAGTTTTTGTCAGGCGGACGCTTTTTCTTATCTTTGTTAATAATTCAGCTCAAAGGATGGTCAATACATATGAAAGTTACAGTTTTAGGTGCTGGTGCTATGGGATTACGTTACGGGGTCTTATTACAAGCCGCTGGAAATCAAGTCGAATTCGTTGATACTTGGCAGCCAAACGTCGAAGCCATGCGCCAGCAAGGTGGCGTCTACGTTTCTCGCGATCATCAAAATCGGCATTTAGTCCCCGTTAAAGTCTGCTATCCCGAAGACTATCACGGCAATCCTGATCTCTGGGTCGTCTTCACGAAGCAGATGCAACTCGCCGACTTTCTTAAACGCACCGCCCACGCCTTCAATGATCAGCAATACGTCTTGACGTGTATGAATGGCATGGGCCACGTTGAAAAGCTATTGCAATACTTCAAACCGGACAAGCTGCTCGCCGGAACCGCTCTCGTTGCCACCGTTTTAAATGGTCCTGGTGATGTCGACTTCATCGGTCAACGCGGGGCTGGTACGATGAATCTAGCCAATTACACCGAAACACCCGATGCTATGACTCATCAGGTCGTGGCCGAACTAGAAAAATGCCAGTTTCATCCCAACTTAACGACTAATTTTAAAGGGACCTTGCTCGCTAAAGTTGTATTCAATTCCGTGGTGAATACTTTATGTACGTTATTTGAAATCACAATGGGCGAATTTGCTGACTACGCCGGGGCTGACGAGCTGAGTAAACAACTCATCAACGAAGCCTACGATGTCTGCGAACGCGATGGTGTCACGATGTTAAATACGCGAGCTGAAGAACTGGCCTCGGTCAACTACGTCAGCCAAGTCGCCAATCCGCTCCACTACCCGTCCATGTATCAAGATATGTCACACGACCGTCCTACCGAAGTCGACTACATCAACGGCTACTTAGTACGCTTAGGACAAAAATATCACTATCAAGCCAAGACCCACGCCTTTTTGACCCATCTCGTGCATCTGGCTGAACACACTCGGCAGACGGCAGCTACTCAACCTGCAGCCACCGACGCGTCAGTTAAAGCTACCGCTTAGACCGTTAGCCCCCTATTTCCCAGCTAAATACGTTACAATGTAAGTTAGCAATTTATTTAGTTTGGGAGTGAGCTTGATGCAAACGACGCAACATGAATTACGCGGCATTATTTTAGTTAGTGTTAGTGCAACCTTTTGGGGTGTCTCTGGGGCCATCGCCCAGACACTCTTCGATACCACCGATATTAATTCAATCTGGCTGACGGGAATTCGGATGTTAGGTGCGGGGATTGGCTTTCTCGTTTACAGTCTAATCATGAAAGTCGATCTCTGGTCGATCTGGCGCCATCCGGGGGATTTGCTACAAGTCGCCGCCTATACGCTGCTCGGCTTAATGCCGGTTCAGTTTACGTATTTCCTAGCGGTCGAAGCCAGTAATGCTGCGACCGCCACGATCTTACAGTTCATGGGGCCCGTCTTCATCGCCCTCTGGCTCGTCGTTGCGCACCACCAATTTCCAACCAGGAGCGAAGGGATTGCCATCTTCTTAGCCCTATTAGGCTCATTCTTACTAGTTACACATGGCAATCCTGCTGCGCTCGTCATTTCAGCTTGGGCATTACTTTGGGGGCTGCTCTCAGGCGTTAGTTCGGCAACCAATACCTTGTTACCAGCCAAGTTACTGACCAAATACAGCGCGGTCACGGTAAACACTTGGTCAATGCTGTTAGGCGGGATAATCTTCAACATGATTCAACCGTTCTGGAGTATTTCAATCCCGCTAACGGTTCTTAATGTCAGCAAATTAGGGTTCGTTATCTTATTCGGGACCCTACTGGCTTTTCTCTTTTTCTTACAAAGTTTGAACGACATTCAGCCGACTGTTGCCAGCCTATTAGATGCTTTTGAACCCTTATCCGCCACCATTATTGCGGTCGTTTGGCTCGGGGTTCAATTCGAATGGCTCGACTTGTTCGGTAGTCTCTTAATTATTAGTACCGTATTCGTTTTAGCCATTGGTCAACGTCACAATGACCGGGCAGCCGCCGACTTTCACGCCGCACGGCAACATGATGATTCATAACCTCAACGTCAAAAAGACGCTACTGCAATAATTACGCAGTAGCGTCTTTTTTGACTATCAGATTAATTAAAAGCTAGCTAGATACGCTTAGGGCTAATTGGATTAGATTGCCACTCTGGTTGGGTCAGCATCGGCTGGAACGTGGTGGCCGCGTTTATGAGCCAAAGAACGGTCTCATAAGCCGGGCTTTGACTAAGCTGAGCAGACCACTCAACTAAGTCAAACGACACCACTGAGCCAATGCTGACCCGCCCGGCGTTCGTTAATTGATTGACAAGTTATAAACTGTTTAAGCTGTAGTTTTAGCCGAGAGGTTGGGTTCTAAAATGCTCAGCCGTGTCGTTGGCCTTAGTGCGAGTGGTTTGCTCGGACTTAGGCCAAGGTCAGCTTTGAAGACCGGGCTGAGGCTTCAAAATGACCCATGGCGTTCCAGCGTTTTAGAACCCAACCGGCAGGCGGCAATTTTAACTAGCACCAAACATATCTAATAGCCGCGAGTTAAGTCAACTTGGTGATTAGCCAACTGGCCGGTCTTAATCCAAGCCGCGAAGTTAGCTACAAAGATTGGAAAGACCGTCGCTCGAAAGTGACTGATTTGACCCGAGATATGCGGCGTGATGATTACATCTGATCGTTGCCATAACGGATGATTAGCTGGCAACGGTTCTGGTTCCGTCACATCTAACACCGCCCCGCTTAGCTGGTGTTGGTCTAACGCCGCCATTAACGCCGTCGTGTCGACAGCTGGTCCACGACCGATATTGATCAATAATGGCTGTTGTCGCGTCTGTGCAAATAAAGCAGCGTTAAAGAAATGATGCGTGACGGGGGTCAATGGCAATGCATTAACGATAAAGTCGGCCCTTGCCACCGCGGACTCGCTCGCCGTTAACGCAACCGTTTCATCAAATCCAGGTGCCGGGTGACCACTGGTATTAACGCCAATCAAGTGTAGCCCAAACACCGCGGCTTTAGCCGCAATTGCTTGGCCAATTTGCCCCGTGCCAAAGACCAGTAACCGCTGACCCGTTAACGTACTAGTCGTCATTGGTAAGGTCCACTGCCGAGCGCCATTTTGATTTTGCCAAGCAGCTTGATACCCGCGCGTCACTGTTAGCATCGCACCAAGCACCGATTCACTGATGGCATCGGCGTGAATACCGCTCGTATTCGCCACCAAGACCCCTTGCGCCTGCAAATCAGCCAGCGGCAAATAATCAACGCCGGCGGAAATCACTTGCAAAAAACGTAACCGATTATCCGGCAGTGCCAAAATAGCGTTTAAAACTGGATGATAACCATACATCACCGTAACTTGTGCATAATCTTGCGGCTGGAGATCGGCCACCGGCATAAACTGCCAGTCTGGATACCTTTGTTGCAACCGCTGTAATTGAGCTGGTTTGGTTGCTTGCACCATCAAAGCTAGTGGCATCTTTATTCTTCCCTTCTAAAACACAACAGGACACAACGCTAAGCTCACGTTATGCCCTGTTTAAATTAACCCTTAATTAGTCGTCGTGGTCGTGGTATCACCGGTCGTCCCGGTCGTATCATTACCAGTCGTGGTATTATCACTCGTCCCATTACCGGTACCAGTGCCAGTCGTCTGACTGTTATCAGTGCTAGTCGTGGTGCTAGAACTATGCTTAGCTGAGCTGGTGGTTGTATCATTACCCGTACCAGTGGTCCCAGTTGAGCTAGTATCATCCGAACTCGAGTAAGTCGAATCATCGGAACTTGAGCTTTCATCAGCGGCGGAACTTGATGCTGCTGATTCACTCATTGAGCTGCTGGCAACTGAATCCGAATAAGCACTCGCACTAGCCGCAGCCGCTGAACTCTCTGACTTAGCCAAGGCTTTCCGATCAGCTTTTAAGGTCGTATAGTCGTCGGCAGCCAATTGTGACTTCGTCCGATACTTCTTCAACTGTTTCAAGACGCCATCAACTTCAAGGGTTGAAACCGTTGATTTTAGCTTATCTTTCTTGGTATACAAAGCTTTAAAATCTTTATGATCGCTTTGGACCTTTTTAACCGTTTTGCCAGTCGCTACCAGTTGAGTAGTCAACTTCTTGGTAAAGTAAGCCTTCTTTGACGTTAATCCTGAATCTTTAATCGTTGCTTGGGCAGCTTTGACCGTCTTCGTCGTTACCGCTGCCTTAATTAACTTGCCCGTATACAGGCCTTCAACCCGTGACCGTAACTTCAACATCTTGGCTGCAGTATCGTGTTGACTTTGTAAGCTAGCCTTCTCATCGGATTTCGATAATTCATCAATATAAGTTTGTAATTGAGCCAACTTATCACTTGAGGCCCCACTACGTAAGTCCCGTTGCGCATCGGTCGTATAGATCTCTTTGACGATTTCTTCAGCATTAGCCTTCGCTTGGGCCTGGGTCGTCTTCGCATGCGTCCACATGAACATAAAACCTAAAGCTGCCACGATTAAGATGCCGACTCCAGCCGCCACTAACTTGCCGCTACGATGCGACTTCGGCTTTTGATGTGGTTTAGCCGGCTTTTGTTTCTTCTTCAAATGCGGATTTTCGTTAGTCGCGCCGGTATCAGTTGTCGCTGACTCATCGGTCTCGTTATGTCGCGCCATTCGTGACATCGGTTCAGCTGACGCATCTTCGGTGTTAGCGGCGCTCCCCGCATTAGGTTGTTGATCTTCAAATAATTCTTCACGAGATAACGGAATCTGAGGTTCATCATCCGCCGAGGCCGCTTCTGAAGCATTGATTGAGATCACTGGTTGGCCATTGCCAGTAGCGGCACTCGTGGTCGTATCCATTGTTGGCATCTGCCGCCAACTGGCTGAAGACGGTGCCGATGTCGCAGAAGCCACGGTACTAGTGGCTTCACTAGTTGGTTGTGCCGCTTGTGAAGCCGCAACTGAATGAGGCGTCTCATCCAAGTCTTCAGCTGCCGTTGATTGTGCCGCTAAGCGACTGCGACGGGTTGGTAATGGGGCTTCCGTCGCTTCTGAGTCCATATTAATTACTGGTTGTTCCGAGACTTCCGAAGTCGGTTGACTGTCAGCACTTGCCGCTTGACTACTCGAACTATCAGGATCTTTCAAATCATAAGCTAATGGAATCTGTTCATTAGCCTGATCATCATTTTCATCAGGAATTGGTTCCGTAATCGAGTGCCATAACCGCTTGGCAAGCCCTTTCTTTTGACGATTATTTTTCTTTGGCAATTTTATTTCTCCTAGCTTCAAGTTTAATTTTTTTAGATGACGTCTTATGACTGATTCATTCAATAAGACGGGGACTTTAAGGTGTATTAATAGTTAAATTATAGCATGGATTGGCATTGCGAGAAACCGCACTCGGCTTGGTTATCACGAATAAATCCCCCGCCCCTTAATTTCAGCTTTAAATTCTGTTATAATCAGCATAAAGATTAGTTGAAAGCGAGGGGTTTATATGGCAACTGCTAAAGTAATTTTTGCGACAATTACAGGTAATAATGAAGACGTCGCTGATATCATCATCGAAAAGTTAGAACAACTGGGGGTTGATGTCACTAAAGAAGAAATCTCACAAGCTGATGCCAACGATTTTAAGAATTTCGATATTTGTATCGTCGTGCCTTACACTTATGATGAAGGCGCTCTACCAGAAGAAGGCCTCGACTTCTTTGACGACTTACCAGAAGTGGACCTTCATGGTAAAGTCTATGGCTGCGCGGGCTCCGGTGATACGTTCTATGACGACGATTACTGCCGGGCCGTCACTGACTTTAGCAATGCCTTTAAAAAAGCCGGTGCGACCCAAGGTGCCGACGATGTCTTCGTTAACTTAGCCCCAGAAGCTGATGACGTTAAACACCTCGATGCTTTCGCAGAAAAGTTAGTCGCAAAACAAGCTGAATAATGACGTTAAAAAATAAGCTAGCTGCCGGCTAGCTTATTTTTTTGACCGTCGTTTTAATAACCGCTGACGTAAGTAGTTATAGCTTAAGTCCACCACTAAGAATAACGCAGTGATCCCAAAAATATTCGTCAGATACATCTGCCAATGGTAACCGACCTTGGCAATCCACAGATCATAAGGACCCTGGATTAATAAAAAGTAAATCGCCAGTGTCTGAATAATCGTACTCGTATGGCGCCATATCGAACGCATTTGCATGCCGCTAACCCCTTCCCGCTGATGATAAGGTCTGTAACGTTTGTTTTAATTGACTGACTGGTAACTGACCACGACCATCGCCATGCCCAACTTGACCAAATGTCAACGCCGAGCCGATGAGTTGCCCGCTAACGCTGCTATAACGCCCCCAGGCCCCATTAGCAGTAGCAATCAGGGGTAGCGTCACCTTGGTCCGGGCTTGCGCCGTCGCCGTCATCAAGGTCAAGACATCTAAAGCGGTCTGGGCATTAATCGTGACCCGGGCAATATCCGCCCCAGCGGCCGCCATTGCTTGATAAGTGGCGACTAAATCGGCAAGTTCTGGCGTAGCAGCCGTCGTCGTTTGACTCAAAATCAACCGAATCTGCGTCGCCCGCATTTGCTTGGTCAACGGCATAAACGCAGCCGCATTGACCATCGATAAGTCAATATCGACCGCATCAACCGCCCGATTATTAACCAACGTCTGATAAAGTTGGTAATACGCGTCAGCATCAGCTACGGTCGATGCGGTCAACTTGGCAATGACCGGAATCGTTCCTAACACTTGACGCAATTGAGTCGCCGTATTAATCAGCTCGGCGCGATTATCTAATTCCGTGTATTGATCTAACCGCCATTCGACGATTTGCGCTGCTGACGTCAAGACTTGTGCTGCTTGTCCTAATAAAATGGCCCGGGTACTCCCCGTCAAAGTGACGCCAATCTTTGGTAAACCAGTGCCCAACGTCATCGTTCCAATTGTTACCGTTTGCATGCTTTCTTCCCCGCTTCCAGTCCGGTTAAATCACTACCGGCCGTATCTCATACCTTAATAATAGCAAACTTTCGCCAAACTGACACCAATTGCTCATTTTATTAATGACTTTGTAAAGCGCTTTTAATATTGAAAAAATAAGCTTGTCACCGCTTCCATTTCCGATTTAAAATTAAGTTGTCTATAATCTAAAAAAAGGAGTTCAAGCTATGAAAACTGAAAAGCAGTTACGATGGTCAAACATCGCCTTAATTGCGTTTGTGGCCGTTTGGGGCTTGGGTAACGTTGTTAACAACTTTGCGTTGCAAGGGTTATCCGTCGTCACCTCCTGGGTCCTCATCATGATCATCTACTTCGTCCCCTATACGTTAATCGTGGGGCAATTAGGCTCAACGTTTAAAGAAGCCGAAGGGGGCGTTTCTTCGTGGATCCGAGCGACCAGTACAAAACGGCTGGCTTATTACGCCGCCTGGACGTACTGGATCGTCCACATTCCTTACTTAGCTCAAAAGCCACAAGGAATTCTCATCGCCTTTAGTTGGCTATTCAAGGGCAACGGGAACTTTGTCAACAATACGCCCGCCATGGTCGTCCAAGCGATTTGTTTAGCGCTATTTTTATTCTTCTTATGGATTGCGTCGCTTGGCTTAACCACCCTGAAACGGATTGGGAGTGTTGCTGGGACCGGGATGTTCATCATGTCGATTCTTTTCATCATCTTAGCGGTCTCAGCGCCCATGATGACAACGGCCACGGTGCAGACACCGAACATGCTCTCGTTTAAATCCTACTTACCAAAGTTCGATTTCGCCTACTTCACCACGATTTCCATGTTAGTTTTCGCGGTCGGCGGTTCCGAAAAGATTTCACCCTATGTCAATAAGACCAAGAACCCCGGGCGTGAATTTCCACTTGGAATGCTGATCTTAGCTGGGATGGTTGCCGTTTGTGCGTTGTTAGGGTCATTTGCAATGGGGATGTTGTTTAATGCCAACCACATTCCTAAGGACCTGATGGCTAACGGTGCCTACTATGCTTTCCAACGGTTAGGTACCTTCTATCACGTTGGGAACCTCTTCTTAATTCTTTATGCAATCGCCAATGTCTTAGCGCAGATTTCAGCGTTGGCTTTCTCAATCGATGCCCCATTAAAGATTTTATTAGGTGATGCCGATCCCGAATTCGTCCCAAAGAAGTTAAGCAAGATGAACAAAAAAGATGTCCCCGTCAATGGCTATATTATGACTGGGATCCTAGTCAGCATTTTAATTATCATTCCCGCGCTTGGAATTGGTAATATGAATGAGCTTTATAACTGGCTACTAAACTTAAATTCCATTGTGATGCCAATGCGTTATCTCTGGGTCTTCTTGGCTTACATTCTCTTGAACCAACATCTCAAACAATTCAAGAGCGATTACATGTTCTTAAAGAACCCACTTACGGGTAAGCTAGTCGGCGCTTGGTGCTTCTTCTTTACCGCCTTCGCTTGTATCTTAGGGATGGTGCCAAAAACTTCCCTCGCAGCTAACCCTAGCGGCTGGTGGTTCCAATTAGCTTTAAACATTGCCACACCGATTATCTTTGTTGGCTTGGGCATGATTTTACCATTGATTGCTCGGCGTCATCAAACTGCATAATCTAAAATAAGTAACGACCGAAACCTTAGATTTTAAGGATTCGGTCGTTTTTTGCTAGTTTGGAGTTGAATTTTTATACTTTAGAGTCATTTGGCGTTATCATTCACTATGTAGATATAAATTGACTAATGTTATAATTAATTTTATGCAATTAAATGTTCTATCAGGAACTTCGAAATACGAGGAGGATATAGGATGAACGGATCGCCTAAAATGTTAGATGATTTTTTAAAGTATTACGCTACGGTCTTGCGCTACATGGATGACTTTATTTCCGAACCGATTAGTCGTTATCATATGACCTTCGATGCCTTTCTAATCATGCATGAAATTGGAACAAGTACCAAGCCGATTTTATTGATGGATATCGCTGACAGTCATCATGTCTCACGGAGTGCCATTTCCCGCCAAATCAGTACTCTGCTTAAATATGACTACGTCTACCAAGTTGCTAATCCCGCAGACCGGCGGCAAAAGAGTCTGTTATTAACCGAAAAGGGCCAAGCAACCGATAAACAGTTGATTCAAGACATTCAACTCGTATTCGACCAGTGGATTGATCAACTAGGTCGCGATCGTATTAAAACCATGTTAACTTTCTTTGATGACTTTACTCATCAAGTCATTGCGTCCAAATCTAAGGACTAAAAAATCCCAGTCATGACTAGTCTAGCTAATCATGACTGGGATTTTCTGTTCTAATGCATTCGAATACTAAATTGGGGCTTACGGGCCTTAATTCGGCTCACGTGAACGCTTTTACCCGCTTCTTCGATTAATTGCCCATGACCGATTGCCATGGCAACATGGTACGTATATTGGTCACCTGGATGGCGCCAGAATAGCAGATCCCCGGTTCGAGCAGCACTAACTGCCCGATGGTTGCCTAGTTTTTCTTGTACCCCGGTCATCCCACCAATGTCGCGCTGTTCGACATCTAAGTACACTTGGTTCACAAAACTTGCACAATCCAGGCCGCCAAAAGCATCCCGGCCCGCATAACGATACGGGACACCTAAATAGCATTTGGCATCCGCAACCAAGCGCGTGGTCCGTTTACCATGGGTCGGGATGTTTCCTTTAAATGGCCGGTTGTGTTTGGCACTGATGGTTTTGCCGTTTAATGTCACTCGACTGGTCTTTAAATGGACCGTCAAGCGCTGCTTTTGATAATAAAAACTAACGTTGTTGGCTTTAGAATAGTGAACCCGTACCGACCGCTTTCCGGCCATTACCCGTGTGCCATGGCCTTTCTTGAGCTGATGATAAGCCACTAGATACGGCCCATAGACCGTTCGATCATTATAGACATAGATCTGGCCATTAGTTAGTTGCCGGACATTTAACCAATGTTTTGCATAATGATTGAATTTTTGCGTCTGTGCTTGCTGGTAGAACATTAGGCTAACGTTACGCGCTTGGCCTTGTGCCGTCTTGGTCACAAAAACCGATTTATATCGACTCACGCGGCGTTCAAATGACTGAGTCGCATCTTGACGTTCCTGTAAAGCTAATTGTCCTTCTCGGGCAAACATCGTCTGATAACTCGCCTGAGCAGGCGTCAGACTAAACAAGCCCCCACCTAATAAGGTCCCAGCTAGCAATAACCCCCACTTAATCCCCGTATATTTCAATAAAAGCGCCTCCAAAGTTTTAGAAAAAACAAACGTGACCAAGTCGATTGACTCGGCCACGCTCGCTTTTAATCTCATCTAAGCCGTTTAGCGGATTTGAACCGCTGACCTCTTCCTTACCATGGAAACGCTCTACCTGCTGAGCTAAAACGGCATTTCTTTTCCTTAAATAGTATACCAAACCTGTCTTTAAATGTAAGGACTTTTAGGTACTAAAAAAGGGAATCGATTACTCGATTCCCTTCGTTTGCATGGCAACGTCCTATCCTCGCAGGGAGCGATCCCCCAACTACTCTCGGCGCTAAGAAGCTTGACTTCTGTGTTCGACATGGGAACAGGTATA
>NZ_BJDK01000023.1 GCF_005405105.1 Lactiplantibacillus dongliensis | reverse complement strand
CTAGCTACCAGCTTTCTGTCCACCATATACATCTGCGCTATCATGATTCTATTGAAATAGTTTGAGAACAGACCCTACTTTAACGTCACTTTTGTCGGCAAGCGTTTAAAATCATTAACCCACTTGATCTTGATTTACTTTGTCCCCGTCTCAATATTTGATTCGTCGCTGAGCCCTAATTATTGCCACTAACTTGAGGCATCAAACCCGCCCAGTCTGTTTTTGAGCTATGACTTGCACTATCAAAATCATGAACATCTGATCCACCTAACCTGTAGCAGCTTGGTTAAGCAGCCTGCCATTCGCCCCTTGCAAAGTCACCACGATAAGCTTAACTTTAAAGCAGGTTATCTTTTTAGTTGGGAGTTCAAGTATTATGGAAGAATTATTCGTCAAAAAGCCGATTCCACAGGCTTATTTTCAATTAGCATTACCCGTTGTCTTTGGGATGTTAGCCAGTATGATCTATAACTTGGCTGACACCTTTTTTGTCTCACAAACCCAGAATACGAGTCTGGTCGCCGGAGTGGCGTTATGTACCCCGTTATTTTCATTTATGCTGGCCGTGGGTGACATTTTTGGCTTGGGTGGCAGTGCCTTAATGTCGCGCTTATTAGGCCAAAAGCACACAACTACCAGCCGGCGCGTCAGTAGTTTCTGTGCCTATATTGCCCTAGCAACTGGGCTAGTCGTCACTGTGCTATTATTAAGCTTCGAGACGCCGATTCTACATCTCTTTGGGGCTACGGCCGCCACTTATCCTTATGCAGCCCAGTTTTATCGCATTATGGCCTGGGGCGCGATTTTTATTATCTTCTCATTGGTTCCTAGTAATTTAATTCGGACAGAAGGTTTGGCTAAGCAATCCATGATTGCCACGGTTGCCGGCACCGTCCTAACGATTATCCTCGATCCCATCTTCATCTTTCCATTACACGGTGGGGCCGCTGGGGCTGCCTTAGCAACCGTTACCGGCTATGCGTTGACCGATCTCGTTTTAGTCTATTTCGTCTTAAAACAATGTCAAGTTAACACCGTCGACTGGCATCAAATGCGCATTAGCGGTCATTTAATTCGTGCCATCCTAGTCATTGGAATTCCAGCCTCGATTACCAATCTCATGCAAAGCTTCGGGACTGCCTTGTTAAATAACTACTTGGCTCATTTTGGCACCACGCAGGTCGCCGCGGTCGGAATTGCCAATAAAATCTATATGGTCGTCATGTTATTAATGGTCGGCTTTGCGTTTGGGGTCCAACCACTCGTCGGCTATAACTTTGGTGCCAAACAATTCCCCCGTCTCAAGAAAATTATTGCGTTTGATTTATTTATTGAAGCCGGCTTAGCCCTAATCCTCGCTAGTCTGCTCATGCTGGTCGCGCCTACCCTAGTTAGCTGGTTCATGCCACAACCTGCCATTGTTAAAGCTGGTAGCCTGTTATTACGCAGCTTGCTCAGTACGACGCCATTTATCGGGGCAATCCTCGTCTTTACGACCGTCTTTCAATCAACCGGTCAAGCACTTGGCGCCTTCATCATGTCGATTTCTCGCCAAGGCTTAATCTTCTTAATCGTGATTGTCTTAGCAGATAACTGGTCTGGCTATCTAGGCGTAGTCTGGTCACAACCAATCGCCGACCTCATCACCTTCATAATTGGCTTAGCCATCTATCAATTTAAATTCAAGCCATTGTTAACGATTTAAACCAACAACTATTTTTCTTGTTCGCGGTTAGTGGTATATTAATATCGTAAGATAAAACTTTTTGGAGGAATGTTTGTTATGAAGAATTGGTCTCGGCAGTTGGGTACTGCCATTTTTGCAACAGTCTTAGGCTTAAGCGCGGTTACCGCGGTCTCTGCGGCAACGTACAATCAAAAGGGTCATGCCCTCGCGAATTATAATGTCAAAAAATATAAAACGGTTAATAATAAAAATTATTACCAAGGTGCTTACAGCTATCAATCAGCCCCTGGTTATGACCGCGGTGGCTTATATCAAACCACACCTGGCACCATTACCCGGACAGCCGGGACAGTCAAAAAGCTAACATTCAAGACGAACCTCTACTTACCCGTTACTTATGCCACTTCTGGCGATTGGGGTAATCCTCAAAGTGAAGTTTTGTCTAAAAACGGTAAGACGTTATACACGCTAGTCATGCTCAACAAAGCTAGCCAAACTGGTCGTGTGGTCAAATATGACTTGGCAACCTTACGCAACAAGTATCACGTCTCAACGACTAACATGACCGCATTACGGCGGGCAACCTATGACAAGAGTGTCAATCAGTTAACGGCCACCGACAAAGCCATCTTGAATTGTATGCAAGTTGGCCCAACCTTTAACGCGGGTCATGGACAATCATTAGCACTGAATCCTAAGAATGGTGAACTTTGGTTCGTCGGCAGTGCTAACATCAAAGCTAACGTTCAACGTGTCAGCACCAAGACCCTGAAGCCCAACAAACGGATCAACTTCACGTTGAAGTCGACTGTCGCAATGGGTGAAAACTTGACCTTTGATAAGAAGGGTAACGCCTACTTCTACACTTACTCATATGGCGGCTGGGCCCCTAAGAACAGCCTCAAGATTTACAAAGGTAAGATCAACAAGAAGTCAGTTAAGTTCCACTTAATCATGCAAGGTTTACGACATAACCCTGGTTGGAAATCACAATCAATCGCTTATAATGCCAAAAAGAATCGCTTGTATTTCGTTTCCAACTCCAGCATTTCATCCGTTCCTGTCAGCAAGTTAGGCAAGCTGAAAGCGAAGGACGTGAAAGCCGTTAAGTTATCTGGTCAACGTGAATTCGAAGGTTTACAATTCGATCGCAGTGGTGCCGGTTACTTAATGGTCAACAAAGGCGCTGAAATTTTAAAGACTAACGGCAGTTTCTAAAACTAGCCGACTAAAATCCCCAAGGTGGATGTGAAGTACACATCGATCTTGGGGATTTTTTAATCACTAATCTTGTTTCCGAGCTTTAAATCCTAGTGCCGTTAATAGACTAGTTAGCAAGACGCCGAGACCCAACCAAGCTGTCGCTGGTTGATTGTCATCACTAGTTTGTGGTAACGCCGGGGTCGCCATCTTTGAACTAGTGACCGGTTTAAACGCTGCTTTGACTGGGACAACGGTTGTCGTCTTAATCACTGCTTTAGTCGTTGGTTGCGATACCTGAGCTGTCGTCCGGCTAACACCCGCATTCAAAGCATCACCATCCGGAGCCAAATCAACTGTCTTAGCACTAGCCAATTTAACCGGTTGACCAGTATTGACATTGGTTGATGTCGGCGCAATCGTGTCGCCAACACCATCATCTACAACCGTTGGTGCCGTGGTCGTAACTGGCTGATTAGTGTCAGTCGTCACCGTGATGCCATCCGCAGCGCCAGTATCAGGACTAGTTGGATCGATTGTCGCACCAGACTGATCCGTATTCGGTTCAGCTGGCGTCGTCACGCCGGTATTGTGATCAGTCGCCGGCTTCGTTGGTGGTGTGACCTCCTGGTTAGGATTAGTAGCTGGTTTGGTTGGCTTGGTCGGTTGAACTGGATTAGCAGTATAAGTCACCGTTGTCTCTAAA
The DNA here is from genome assembly GCF_005405105.1 of Lactiplantibacillus dongliensis. GTDB lineage: Bacteria > Bacillota > Bacilli > Lactobacillales > Lactobacillaceae > Lactiplantibacillus > Lactiplantibacillus dongliensis. Next base: position 51,201 of record NZ_BJDK01000023.1, on the reverse strand, counting down.
TCAGCACTGGCAGCCGTAACCGGCATCGCCGCCACCGTCAAATGATCAGCGGTATAGCCAGCAATCGTTGGCGCGACTTGGGCAGCAAAGTCCGTTACGCCGTTTGCAGCGACCCAATCGGTATAAGTCTTCACACCAGTCACCAAGTCGACTTGACCCGTCCGCATAAAGTTAACCGTAGCTACTTGGTCAGCCGCCGCCGTTTTACCGTTTGCATAAACATAATGAATCGTCCGCGTAACGGCTTTTTGCAAGTCACTAGCAGTCGTCATCGCGGTCAACTGATGCTTAAAATGGACCGTATATGTTTGAGCCGTATCGGTATAATTGAAGGCCGTCGTTGGCAAGTCATTTTGGCCTAATTCGTAGCCCGCCGCCAGGTAGTCCGCGATGGTCGTCGCGGCATCATCAGTCACGGCACTCCCCTGTTCACCAGTTAAGGTTACCGTTTTTAAGGTTGTGGCGTTCGTATCGTCAACATAGTTCACGGTAACTTGGCCCATCAAAACTGGGTTCTTCGTATAGACATAAGTGACCGTACCACCCGCTGCCGTCAAAGTTCCGTTAGCGGCTAAGCTATCAGTGCCCATTTGACTAAACGTGTAACCATCAAACGCTTTTTGTGTCGTAGTATACGTCAAATCTACTAGTTGACCACGCGGATAAGTGGCTGCCGTTGTTCCTAAAACTTGGCCGTCCGTATCCACATAATTGACAGTCACGGCACCAGCTGGCACATCCGGCACGGCCATCAAGTACAGATATTGTGGGTCCAACGTATAAGTCCCCGTCAACGGCGCTGTCCGAGCAATCACCTTGTAACCAGGCACGTTCATATAGCTGCTTAAATCATAAGTATCACCGAGATTAACCCCATTGACGACTCGATCAGGCAATGCCGCAATTGGTTTGACGTTTTGATCAACGTATTTGACGGTAACGTTAGGATGATCTTGGAAATGGGCACTTTGATAGACTTGCATATCAGTAATCAAAGTTGTCCCATCAGGATATTTTACTTCCACAAAGTCACCATGCGGGGTCGGATAATCGTAATCCGAATAAACATAGCCAATATTGCCATAAATCAAGAATGTTTTAACGGTCGGATATTGTTGGACATTGTCAATTTGATACTGATTATTGCCTAAAGACGTTATTCTTTGTTGTCCAGCCCCATTCGTATTAAAGCTCCACCTAAACGCATCATTAATTGTTTCTCCTTTAAGTCCGGTTAACGTGATACCCGTAAACGTTACTGGTTGACCATTTACTAGATTCAAGGTGTTGTTTCGGTTAATAATCATTTGGCCTTCCGCCGCAATAAAAGCATTGCCAGTGATTCCGGCCAATGGTGAAAAGTCGGACAAGGCGTTATTATCGATCCCAATGTAAGGGGAATGACCATTATTCCCAATGGCGGTTAACCAAGGACCCAGTGACGCTAATTGGGCATTAGTCATCCCATATTGATGCCCTTGATACTGCCCGATACTTGGTGACAGGCCAAAGTTATAGATTGCACTACCATCGATGGCTTTCAATGGATCTAAGTTTGTTTTGGCAGGATATGGCAAGTATAACTCCAAGCGTTGCATCCGCAACTTAGCCAGTGGCGATAAATCAATATTAATTCCAGCTGTAGTATCAGCAGCGGCCACCCGTACCGTTAGCCCAACTGAAGGTGCTAGGTATTGCAAACTCTCAATTCCGGCTAAGCTTTCAATCGTGGTGTCAGCAATATTAGGATTATTATTGACGTAAGGTGAGGTCGTCTCAATGCTTAAGCTGCCACGATACTTTTCAATAGTGCCAATAGTCAGCTCGTCATTGTCAGCAACATTAAATACCTTTTTCATAATGGCTCTTAAATTAGCATCAGGAATCGTCACTACAGTTGCTGGATCAGGCGTTTTCGCATCTGGATTTGTCTCATCCGTAGTTGTGGTCGTCGTGGTCGTTGTTCCCGTGCTAACCATACTGCGCGCCATTCTGCCTCGTGCTTGACTGGCAACTGATTGCGCCTGTTTAACTTGTGATCCTTGTGAGCTTACCGAACCCGCACTGGCATTGCTGGCAGCTGAATTACCGGCACTCGTGGCGCTATTAGCAACGTCACTCGCCGCTGAAGTACCACTAGTCACACTGGTTGGTGCTTGACTCACACTCGAACTGGCTGAAGACCCAGCACTAGCTGACGCACTCGCCGCTGATTGACCACTAACTTTACTTTCACTGGTCACACTGCTAGTTGCGCTAGGTGCGGCACTAGTTGAGGCCTGACTAGTCGATGAACTGGCAGCACTGCTGACTTGAGTCGCCGTTGGAGCCTGCTGGTTCGTATTCGCACTGGCCACGGTTAATTGTGTGGTTGACATCACCATCACCGCCGTTGTGATCCCCATAATCATCCATAACTTCTTATGCTTATACATCTTAACGTGTTCTTTAGTTCTTTGAGTTGTTAACATTTGTGTATCCCCCTAAGCTGATGGTTACTAGCCGTCTATATGAATAATTAAATCACCTTTAATAATTAATTTTATACTCTTATCATAGAACCGTTCTACTGATAGTTCAATAGGCTAACAATGCCTATTATCAACCATAAATTATAGTAATGTTACTTTAAATAGATTGACCCAATTAACTAATTTAAAATCTGGCCGTAATCGGTTTCACAGTAACGAATACCGTTGATTGAGCGTTTGCGAGCCAATCAACCTCGCATTATTACCAAACTTAATACTGACCGTAAATTAATTTGTTCACTCACATAAAAAACGCTGATTCAATGCGATTTCTCGCACTAAATCAGCGTTTTTTTTCGATGATAGTTTAATGCTGCCGAGATTTAAAACCAACAGCCGTTAACAAAGTGCTTAACAAGAGCCCTAATCCTAGCCAAGCTGTAGTTGGGCGTTGTGCATCACCGGTTTGTGGTAGCCCGGTTCTTGCCATAGAAGCACTAGTGGTTGGCTTTGAATCAGTAGTTGCCTTAACATTAGTCGCTGTTTTGACAACTTGGGGCTTGACTGCAGCATTGGTTGTTCCTAATGCTTGTGGGACAACTTTTACAGTATCATCAGCTGGTGCCAACTTCGTCTCAGTTGGCTTGGCTGACGACGTTCCTTTTTTAACTGGTGCCACTTGGATATGGTCGGCTTGACCACTATCAACATCGGCTGGTGCCGTAACCTCAGGGGCTACCACATTAATCGTGTCGCCCACACCATTATCATCAGTATCGGGTGTGGTTGGTGTCGTGGTACTGCCACCGTTATTATCGGTATCCGGACTGGTTGTCGTGGTCGTCCCACCACCGTCATTATCCGTATCCGGGGCCGTTGGTGTCGTGGTTCCGCCACCATTATTACCAGTATCGGGATCAGTTGGCTTGACGGGGTTAGCCGTATAAATCACAGTCGTCACTGTGTCAGCACTAGCAGCCGTTACTGGCACTGCGGCAACAACCAACTGATCAGCCGTGTAATCGGTAATTACTGGTGATGCTTGTGCAACAAAGCCAGTTGGTTGTTCAGTGACCCAAGCAGTATACGTGCTTACCCCGGTAACGGCATCCGTTGTGCCGGTCCGCGTGAACTGAATCGTCGCCACTTTCTCAGCGGCCGCGGTCGTCCCATCGCTATAAACATAGTGAATGGTTTGCGTAATCGTTTTTTGCAACGCATCTTTATCAGTAATTGCAGTCACGTGATGCGCCAAATGAACACTATAGGTCACGGGTTCTTCGCCATAAATAATCCCATCAGTTGGTACCCCATCATTAACTAAGTCATAGCCAGCTTTCAAATAACTAGCCACTTTATTGGCCGTTGTATAATCTGCAGTCGTGCCTTGGTCACCAGTTAAGACATCCGTTGCCAAAGTCTGACCGGTCGTATCATCAACGTAAGTCACCGTTGCATCGCCAGTCAACACGACATTCTTCGTATAAACATAAGTCACCGTACCACCAGCCACAGTTAAACGCCCATTAGCTGTCAAACTGCCCTCAGCCATGCCTTTAAACGTATAGCCATCAAACGCCTTTTGCGTCGTCTGATAAGTTAAGTCCACGATTTGACCATTTGGATAAGTTGCCGTATCCGTAGCTAAGACGTTACCATCATTATCAACATAAGCGACGTTAACTTGGCCAGCAGGCGTATTAGGAATCATCATGATATACAAGATTTGTGGATTCTGACTGAATGTCCCTTGAATGGGGCCATTAGTTGCCAAGGCCACATAATTTGCAACGTGCATGTATTGACTTAAATCAAAGCTATCCCCGATTTTTGTTCCACTCACAACTTGATCAGGCAAGCCAGTAATCGATTGGCCTTTAGTGTCCACATATTTAACGGTAACTGTTGACACTGACTGAAAATTAGCTGGTTGAAAAATCCGCATATCGGTCCGGAATGATACCCCATTGCTATAAGTGACATCTACATAGCGACCAGGTTCCCATTTATCAGAGTGTGGAATACCTAAGTTACCATAAACGATATACCCATCAAAACCACTGATTGGTTGAATATCATCAATCTGATACTGATTATTGCCTAAATTAGTTAACCGTTGTTCCGTGCCATCAGCCGTATTGAACGTATAGCCAAACGCATCGTTAATCGTTTCACCCTGAACACCAGTAATCGTCATCCCGGTAAAGACTGCCGATTGACCAGTGACCACATTAACCGGTGTCTCATTAGTTTTCATGACGACCTGACCACCAGCCGCAATAAAGACCCCAGACTTATTAATACCCGCTAACGATGAAAAGTCAGTCAAGCAGTTGCCGTTTAACCCAATATAGTTACCTGATAATTTATTATTTCCCATAGCAGTTAGCCAGCCACTCAATTCTTTTAATTGGGCATTCGTCATCCCATATTGATGTCCTTGATAAGGTGACTCATTAGGATTGATATCGACATACCACAAGTTATCCGTATCAATTGCAGTTAATGGCTTGAGATTAACGTAACCTAGGTAAGTCGATTCAATGGTTAATTGATACAAATTCAAAGCTGCTAACGGACTTAAATCCATACTTACAGTCGCACTCGTTGCGATTCGAATGGTCAAACTAATTGGCCCGCTTGTCAGATAATTAAGACTTTCAATCCCTGCGAGCGTAGTCACCGGCGTCGCATCAGTATTAACGGTTAACCGCCCATGCTGACTGCTATCGTAATGACGAATATCACCAACCGTCAACGTTTTGCTAGTATTTACAAATAAGGCTTTTTTAATCGCATTACTCAAGTTGGCATCCGCAATCGTCACGACCGTATCATCTGGCGTGGTCGTATCAGCGGCTTTAGTCGTCACTGCCGGTGCCGCCATCCGCGAACTTTTGACTTGGTTTGCCGGCGCCGGACTGACATTAGTTGGTGCAGTACTTGTCGTTGCCTGACTTGCTACTGATTTAGCATCACTAGCAGAAGGTGTTGCCTTTACCCCATCACTAGCGACTGAAGCAGCATTACTACCGACACTCGACCCAACCTGACTGCCTTCAGAACCAGCTTCACTAGTTGCGGATGCTGGTTCACCACTGGTTGCGCTTTGACCAGAATTAGTCGAACCATCACCGCTTGTCGCTGACGTGCCTGGTTCAGCACTCGCCGGTGTAACTTCAGCGTTGCTCAAAGCCGCCGAACCGGCCGACGTCCCTGCACTAGTGGACGTTGTGACACTGTTTTGACCTACATCGTCAGTTGCCGCTTGTGCTGGTGTTGCTGCGATGGTTCCAAGTGCTAACATCGTCGAGGTGACACCCATGACCATCCATAGCTTCTTGTGTTTATACATTTTAACCCGCGTTTTTGTCAATTCTTGATTAGCCATTTTAGTATCCCCCTTGGTGATCCCGACGATTTTTTATCATAAAAATTAATTATTTTTTATTTATATTCTTATCATAAATCCAAAAATGAATTAATTCAACAGGGAAACTATTGCAATCATTAACCATAATCAATACTAATATCGGTTTAAATTCATTGACCACTTTAACTTTTTTGATAAATCGTTCAAAAGCCTTAACGTCACTACCTATCAACCATTTTTGCCCAAATATAGCCGAACCACTACCAGTATTACAATCGCTAATACTAGGTCAAAACTTTTTTCTATCGGAATTCACGTTACTCATTAATCAACCTAGACCAATTTTGAATTAACGCGAAAAAAGCCTCAAACCAATCCAAGTTTGAGGCTTCCAATCTAAAGTTTAATTTTTCCGTTGTTTAAACCCAACTGCTGTTAATAAAGCCATAATCAATGTTCCTAATCCTAACCAGCCCGTTGCTTGCTGCTGGTTATCATTGGTTTGAGGTAATGCTGATTTATCAAATTTAGGACTTGAAACCGGCTTTAAATCTGAGGTCGGTTGATTAACCGACTTATCAGTGGCTAACTTAACTAATTGGGCTTTAGCAGTCACTCTCTCACCAGCAGCTTGCTGGGGTTCAGTGGCTGGTACCCTTGTGTCACCTTTATGAATCATATCGGCCTGACCACTATCAACATCAATTGGTTCATCAATAATTGGTGGTGTCACACTCTTAATTGTATCGCCAACATCAGCTTCATTAGTATCAGCAGTTGCAATCTCATCATTTTGACTATCCGTGTTCGGAACAGTTGGTGCTACAATCTCACCAGTATGATTGGCATCATCAGTACCTGGGCTAGTCGGTGCTTCAGTATTACCAGTATCTGGATCAACTGGTTTAACTGGATTAACCGTATAAGTAACTGTCGTTATCATATCGGTACTCAAAGCCGTAACTGGAACTGCAACAATCACTAATTGATCAGCTGTATAATTGACAATCACTGGTGAAACCTGAGCTATAAAGCTCGTCTGGCGGTCGCTATTTTGCCAATCCGTATAAACCACCTTGCTGGTTACGGCATCACGCGTACCAGTACGAGTAAACCGAATAGCAGTTACTTTATCAGGCGCGGCCATCGTCCCATCAGCATACCGATACTGAATCGTTTGCACGACTTGTTTTTGTAACGCCTCGCTAGCCGTAATGGTTGTTAGTTTATGATTCAAGCGAACTGTATAAGTTACTGGAGTTGCCCCATAAATAATTCCGCTTGCCGGCACATCATCATTAACCAGCTTATACCCTGCTTGCAAGTAATTGGCAATTTTCGTTGCAGTCGTGTAAGTCGCAACGGTCCCTTGATCACCAGTTAAACTGTCGTTTATCAAGATTTGACCAGTTGTATCATCATAGTAGGTGACGGTGGCATTGCCAGTCAAAGCGGCGTTTTTAGTATAAACATACGTCACCGTACCACCAGCGACCGTTAACGTCCCATTCGCAGCCAAACTATCTGGTGCCATCGTCTTAAAAACATACCCATCGAATACTTTTTGGACTGTGGTATAGCTTAGGTCCACAATCTGACCATCTGGATACGTGGCCCCAGTGGTTGCTAAAACGTGACCATCCGTGTCGACATAGTTAACAGTTACTTGACCAGCTGGCGTCGTTGGCATCAGTTTAACGTACAACGTTTGCGGGTCTTGGCCAAATGTCCCAGTAACGGGGCCACTAGTCGCAACTGCCCGATAACCAGCCACTTGTAAGTAAGGACTCAAATCAAAGCTATCGCCAATGTTAACACCATTTACGACCTGATCAGCCAAGCCAGCGATTGGCTGAACATTCGCATCGACGTACTTAACGGTCACATTAGGATGAGCTTGCCAGTTAGCGACCTGATAAACCATGATATCCATCTGCAACAAGACACCGTTAGCATACGTCTTGAAAATATATCGACCTGGCTGCCAGCGATCTGAGTAAGGTATCCCCAAATGGCCATACGTTAAGAACGGGTAACCTGGTGTTAGTTGCTGAACATCATCAATATAATATTGATTTTGACCTAATGAACTGATGGGGTGCTTACCCGCTACACCGGTGTTCCAAGAATAACCGTATGAATCGGAAATAGGTTCACCATACAAACCGGTTAACGTAACACCGGTAAAAGTCGCGGGTTGGCCAATAACCAAATTAACTGGATTATTAGTCACAATCGCCACTTGCCCCATCGCAGAAACATAAGCACCCTTTTTGGTAATCCCCGCTAATGGTGAAAAGTCCGTAATACAATTGTTATTGAGTTCAAGACCGGATTCGCGTGCATAAGTATTATTGGCTATTTTAGTCAGCCAAGGGGCTAGCTGCACTAATTGTTCGTTAGTCATCGCATACTGATTGCCTTGAAAGGAAGCCCCATTAGGTTCAATCCCCATTACCGTAAAGTGACTTGGGTCAATGGCCATTAATGGTAATAAGTTCATCTGACTAGTATGGTCTGATAGAATTCTTAAGCTGATAAATCTTAACGGTGCCAGCGGGGTGAAATCAATATCTACCGCAGCATTGTCAATTTGAAGATCTGCATAAATTAGTACCCCTACCGGCAGATACTCCAGGTTTTCAATACCGGCCAACGTTTTGATTGGCGTATCTACACCCGTCGCAATCGTAAAGGTATTACCGGGATAATTTTTAATCTGACCAATCGTAATCTGATCAGTCGTTGCCAAATTAAGTCCTTGTTTAACCGCGTTACTTAGATTGGTATCCGCAATCGTGACGACGGTATCATCACTAGGCATAGTGGTAGCGGCCGTTTTAATTAAAGCAGCTGGCGACGCAACTCGCATCATTCGCGGTTCGCTACTTTGACGGACCGCTGTTGACGCCACGCTAGTACTCGTTGAAGTAGCGGCGGATGATGCTTGACTAGTAACCGACTTAGCCATCCCCGATTCAGTCCCCGCACTAGCGGCACTCGGTGCGGTACTACCAGTACTTGAATTCACTTGACTGCTTTCAGAACCACTCGCGCTCCCATTATTGTCGACGGTTGAGTTAGCCGCGCCGCTAGCGGCACTTTGATCAGAGTTAGCAACCCGATCACCACTTGTCGCCACTGAGGCCGTCGACGTAACGGGACTAGCCTTTGTCGCCCCACTCAAAGTTGCGGCTGTCGCTGATGCACTCGTCTTCGCTGGCGTAACCGTAGTCATTTCACCGGTCGTTGTTGCAGTATCCGCCTGCGCCATTGTTGCTGGCAAAGTCCCTAATGCCAGCATCGTCGTTGTCATCCCCATTACCAGCCAAAGTTTCTTATGCTTATACAATTTAAAACGCGTTTTACTCGATTCTGGATTAGTCATCTTTGGTTCCCCTTTGATCACACAAACACCTTTTATTATTAATTGAATAATCGTTTTATTTATATAGTCATCATAAATCCAGAATAGAATTAATTCAATAGAGAAACTATTGTGATTGTTAACTATAATTAATACTAATGTCAGTCCAAATTAATCAACCACTTTAACTTTCAGCTTAAATCAGCTAAAAGCCATTGCATCATTACTGATGACCAGTTTTAATTAAAAACAAGCCTTACCACTGTCAGTATTACGATCATTAATACTGGCCGAAAAGCTTTTTGTTCAGTAATTTAACTAAGACACCATCTAACTAGACCAATTTTAAAAATCATCATAAAAAAACGCCACCAGCACTAACAGCTGATGACGCTTTAACTAATCATTAGTCACGATCAACGTGATCTTTTAATCCAAATAATAACACTAAAATACCTAAGACCAAGGCGCCGACAAAGACCCCAAACACGGCCGGAATCGAGAACCCAATACTAATGAGCATCCCCACCAGATAGGGTCCGCCGATTGCGCCCACTCGGCCAATCGACTGAGTCACGCCAATCCCCATCCCGCGAACAGCTAAGGCATAGTGACTTGGCGTAAAGGCAATCATAATCCCCCACGCCCCCAGTGTGAAGAAGGACAACCAAGCCCCACTCACTAGAATCATCATATTCGATGTTGCCAGGCCAAAGACCGCCGCGCTAGCCATCGTCCCTAACAAGTAGATCGACAAGACCAACTTGCGCGATACCCGGCCCACTAACCAAGCAGCCAAATAATACCCAGGTAACTGTGCGATACTCATCAACACCGTGTAACCGTAGCTTTTAACTAACGGGAAGCCACGCGTTGCGAGAACGGTCGGCAACCATAAGAACATCCCATAATAAACGAACATAATCACAAACCAGAGAATGCCTAACGCTAAAGTCGTCCGCCAATATTGCGACGACCAGACTTGTGTCCAAGCTTCTTTAAAGCTGTACTTTGCGGCTTCGGCAGTATGGGTTTCTGGTAGGTGTCGGCGAATCAAGATGACATAGAGACCCATTAAAGCCGTAATTAACACCGTGACCCGCCAACCGATATACGTCATCACTGAAAAAGCTAAGACGGCCGCTAAAATCCAGCCAAACGCCCAAAAGCTATCTACTAAGACCAGCATCCGCGACCGTTGCTTACCTTTAAAGTGATCGGCAATAATCGTCGTTGCCACCGGCAGTTCGCCCCCGAGTCCTAACCCGGTAATAAAACGCACTAAAATGAATAATTCAACATTCGGCGTTAACGCTAACAGTAAGTTACCGCCGGAAAATAATAGCAATGTCACCAGCATGATCGGCTTACGCCCAATCTTATCGGCTAAATGGCCAAAGATAATGGCCCCGAAAAACATCCCAAGTGACGTTACCGAGCTCACAACCCCCAAGGTGCTCGCTGATAAGTGCCAACTCGTCTTGATGGCCGGCATAATAAATGACAATAGCGCGACGTCTAAGGCATCAAATAGCCAGGCCGTCCCGATTAACAGCAAGAGCTTATTGCCCTTTACTTCTGTTGTTCCCAAAATAAATCTTCCCCCATGATTCCTAAATCCTAACTCAATGGTTTAGGTCTTTTTTACCTTTAAAAGGTGTCACAAGATTACCATGGGGGCTAAAACGTGTCAACCCACCGTTTTTAACTGATAGACTTTCGCTGGGCGGCCAGAGCCAGATTTGTGGGCTAGACCAGTTTCAGTAAACAAATGACCATGCGTTTTACGAAAATTCGAATTATCGATTAAACGACTAGGTTTGCGCAGCAACGTCGCATACAATTCACGGGCTTGTTTTAGGGTAAAACCAGTCCCTAACACGAGCAAAATCGTAGGCGCATAGTCTAGCCGATTGCGCAGTCGGGTAAATGCCGTCCGCAAAATTAACGTGTGATCAGCAGTTAGACCACTGGTGGTCACATACGGGGTTTGGTCTTGATAATACTTTTTTGCACTAACGGTAGCTGGCAACGTTGGAAAGACTAACTTACCGGCAGCTAATTGATAAGCCGCTTTGGTCGGTGTGACCGCGAACCACTGGACGGCTTTAGCGCCATAACCGGGCACTAAGGTTGGTTTGACCGGTAAATAAACCATGTACGCTAACGCTAATTCGCGTTCACCGGGGCCCCGATGCGGATCAGAGAACGTGCCTAGCTGTTCCGTATGAACTTTCGGCAACGTGACGCCTAGCTTTTCGCGAACTAACCGCAACGAGGCGTCATCTGCACTTTCATCCGCGCGCAAATACGTCGTTGGTAAGCCCCAGGTTGATTGAAATGGCGCTTCCGAACGTTGAAGTAACAATAGCTGCAACTGTTGCGTCGCTTGATCAAAGCTCCAAATAATATTCGTAATACTGATTAATGGTCGGTTGACTACGGGTGCTGTCGTCATCCTAACCGCCTCCTTACAAAAAGGCCACGACAGTTTGCGTCGTGGCCGAAATAGTCGATTTTAAAGTTGTTGTAAAGCTTGCACCGTCCAGCCGTTAATGGCTGACTTTTCGATGATTGCTTTTTTGATTTCCCAGACATCCGCCTTGATATAGCGCTGTCTAGCTGTCATTAAAGGAATGTTCTGATAAACCTCATGACCTTTATTAATCGTTACTCGCATTTAATTACGTCCTTTCCTAACGCTCAGGAAATTTTGCAAATAATTCTGGGTACTCATACTGGGTCAAGTATTTGAGTCTTCAATTTATTTATTCAAAATCTGAGATGCTTAATTGGGTTTGGATTATCCACAGCTCCCAAACCAAGTATTAACTTTAACACATCCCACCACTTTAAGCTAATGCTTTGACTCTTTTTTCCTTATTATTAAGGCTTTTAATAAAATCGCAAGCGGTTACCGTTGTGATTTCAGCATCGTCGCCGTACACTTAAGGTATTCAAAGTTAGGAGGCGGTTCCGGATGCATAGCTATAAATATCTAACCTATGGGGGCATTACGGCCGTTTATTTAGTGGCACTTTATGCCCTCTATCATTTATTACGGTTAGCTTACTTTTTATTCTTGATGTAAGCCCAGTGACTAAAAGCAGTCCGGTAAGTTTGCCGAACTGCTTTTTTATCGGTCATTTTAGCGATACCACAAATAACGATCAACCGCTAACGCTACTTTGGCATTTTCATGTAACTGACTATGCTGAGCATGTTTGCCATGGAAAACATGCTCTGTGTAAACCACTTCACGACCGCGCAACAAGTATTTAATCGACCGCGCAGACACGTTCGTTACCAAGCTATCAGAGTGACTACCATCGTCTAAGTCACCGACAATATTCAACAGCTTCACGCCAGTTGGAAAGGCCGTCCGTTTAGCGGCTAATAACTGATAAGCGGCGTGCTGATACTTGGGCGCACCAGTTGCCAAAAACGAATTCTGATTGGCAACATCGTCTTCACCTACGACCCCATCGAACGGACCAGCAATCGTCACCAACTTGTTGACTTTTGGAAACCCACTCACTTGCGGCGTCATTAACATGTTGACACTCGCCACACACCCTGCCGAATGGGCCACCAGATTATACGACTTAAACGCGTGCACTTGTTGAACCGTGGTGATCACATGAGCTAACCACGTACTCTGCTGGTTATATTGCGCCAGGTTATTCTTAAAGACCACCTGAATAATCGGATTCCGCGTCTTATCCGCCCAATGCCCACTTAAAGTCACCGTGCCACCCGCACTAACCGTTGCCACTAAGACTTTATGGGCATGCGCGGCCTTTTCAGCATGACTAATCAAGGTGTTCGTCGACTTCGCACTGCCCTGAAACCCATGCAGATAAAAGGTCGGTCGCTGACTATTCACGTACGCAGACTGTGGTTGCCTACGCTGACGACTTTTTTGCTGACTCTGATGATTAACTTTGGCACAGCCACCTAAAACGGCAACTAATACTAGCATTAACCCTAACCAACGTCTCATTCTCACTAACTTTCGCCTCATTCACGCCAATAACGTTTTATTTGAACCAATTCATCTTTTAAATAAGTTGCTGACAACTGCAGATACGTCACATGTTTACCCGGTGTCGGGGAATGTAATAGCCAGCCGTCCCCCGCATACATCGCCACATGGTGTAAGGCACCACGGCCTTGATGATGAGCGAAGAAACACAAGTCACCTGGCTGGGCATCAGCCAAGGTCACCGTTTGGCCGCCTAATGCTTGTTCACTGACATCACGCGGCAACGTGACACCGATACAGCGATGCAAGGTATAGACGAAACCAGAACAGTCAAACCCATAGCCACTCAGACCACCCCAGAGATAACGTAAGTCCAAGAAGCGCTTGCCTAACTGCACCATCGTTTGACCAGCAGTTAAGTCGGTTGTCTTAAAGTCAAACTGGGTCGCTCGTTTGGCCACCTTACCAATCCCTAATGGGGTTTGAACCAAGTCATACAGACTGTCCTTAGTCGAAACGACTGGCAGTTGCGTCCCAATACTCAATTGTAAGATGGTACTGCCATCCGCCCGCAACAACGGCGTAAACCCTTGCCGAATCGTCACCGTTGGCCCCGTCTGCACTGGTAATTCTGCAGTCGAGAGTTGCGGTGCCCAGATCCAGCCTGGATAACCTTGTGGATGAACTGAATCGCGTTGGGTCGTCACGTAGACATAGGCCCACCCATCTACAATACGATCGATTAAGACTGGGTCATTGAATAACGCCTGCGTTCCAACCATATTATGTTGTTCCAGACCAACTGAATCGGCATCCGTCATCTGGGCCAGCCAAGTTTGTAACCCGTGATTCGATAATGCTGCTCGATCAATTGAACGTACTTGTGGTCGTTGCCAGACCGTAGCCACGGCGGCGCGTACTCGTGCTGTTTGCATCATAAAACCTCCCCATCTTTTTAAGTCAATTCTATCATACCCTTTTTTCAGCTGAACTTAAGGCTGCCAGTTAAGTTGTTATCTTTTCTTGATAAAGTTAACTGTAAAATTAAAAATTACTGTGAAAGTATGCTATCATACTAATAATTACTCAGGGAGGCGTTTTTTAAGATGGACAAAACTGATTTGAAGATTCTGAACGCCTTACAAGCGGATGCGCGGATTTCGCTCAAAGCTTTGGCGGATCAGTGCTTTATCTCCTCACCCGCAATTTCAGCCCGGATTGCGCGGCTTAAAACGGCCGGCATTATTCGCGACTATCAGGCCAATCTCAATTATGAAAAACTCAACTATCACATCAAAGCTTATATTCAGCTGCAACTAGAACCGACCCAAAAGGAACGCTTCTATCCGTACGTTGCCAGCATTCCAAACGTCTTAGAGTGCGATTGCGTCACCGGAGAATATTCCCAGATTATGAAAGTCGTCTTTGAGTCGACGCAAGCCCTCGATGAATTTGTCAACAAGATTCAGACCTTTGGCAAGACCAGCACCCAGATTGTCTTCTCAACCAGCGTCTCTAGCCGCGGCATGGTCTTACCAGACGACCACGACATCAGCAATATCGTGGAATAATCTGGATCGTCTAAATCGATGCGGCTTCAACTAGCGTGATAACAACTATTCACCCTATAAACAACGGTCAACCAACAATTAAACGGTTGACCGTTTGTTTATGTCGATAATTTTAATGCCGTTTTACCTGCATTTTTCAGCTAAACAGTGTACGATATAGCCAGTTAATGATTGCTAAACTGGTCATGTATAATCCCGGATTACGTTAATTCATTTAAAACTAGCTTAAATATAGAAATGGGGTCAGCTTCATGGCAACAATTTTAGTACTCGGTGGCGGCTATGCGGGGATGCGTGCCATCAAATTCTTACAAAAAACGGCTTTGGCCGAGGATAACTTGATCTTAGTCGATCAATCCAGTCTCCACACGGAAAAGACAAACTTACACGAGGTCGCAGCTGGGACAATTGATCCAGCCAAGATTACTTATGACATTCCGAGTGTCATTGGCAAGCGGGTCACCTTTATTCAAGATCGCGTCACTAATGTGAGTGTCAATGACCAGCAAGTAACATTAGCTAAACATTCACCACTGACCTACGATTACTTGGTGCTTGCATTAGGCTTTCAATCTGAAAGTTTCGGCATCAAAGGGGTTGATGACAATGCCCTACCAATGGATGATTTAGCAACATCCAAGACGGTCTATCATCATATTGAATCCAAGTTAAAGTACTACGCCGAAACTAAAGACCGCAACGATTTAAAAATCGCCGTTTGCGGGGCTGGCTTTACGGGTATCGAACTCTTGGGCGAATTAACCCAATCCTTACCCAAGCTGCAAGCTAAATACCAGACACCAGCCGTTAAAGTGGTGTGCCTAGAACGCATGCCATCGATCTTGCCAATGTTTGGCCAACCATTACGTGATTATGCCCTGAACTTCATGGCGAGGCATGATGTTGAGATGCGCCTGGGCGCCAGCATTACTGAAGTCACGCCAACCGCGGTTATTTACGAGGATGCCGACAAGCAAGCCCATCAGTTCGATGCTAATACCATTATTTGGACTGTCGGGGTGAGTGGTTCGCAAGTCATCGCTGATTCCGGCTTCGAGCAACGTCGCAATCGGGTCGTCGTGCAGGCGGATCTCTCATTAGCCGACCATCCCGAAGTCTTCATTGTCGGTGACGTGGCGGCCGTAATGGACCCTACTGGCAAACGCCCCTATCCGACAACAGCTCAGATTGCTCTCGCTGCGGGTGAACAAGCTGCTAAGAATATCGGTGCGTTACGCCGCGGCCAAACTACTGACGCATTCTATTATCAATCTAGCGGTACCGTTGCTTCACTTAGCGACCGCGACGGTATTGGCGAAATCTTCAGCAAGCAACGGCCAGTCCATGGTTATCCCGCTTCTGCGCTGAAGAAAGTAATCACTGACCGCTCCTTACTTGAAAGTGCCCATTTGAGCACCGTCTTCCACAAGGGGCGCTTTGACCTCTATCATTAAACCCCAAAAGACGCCTGGAACTTAATCCGGACGTCTTTTTTTGACTATTCAGCAATCTTATCACTATCAGCCGGTGTCCGAATCGCCATCAAAATCAGTTCAATCACCGTAAACACCATTGATAATGGTGGCCAGACAAAGATAATCAGGAAAACCACAATTACCGCAACCATCCAGAAGAAGACATTGGCATGAATGCGATACGCTGGCATTGCTTGAATCTTCGCTGCAATTTTAGGATGATCATCCACATTGGCCTGGGCGATGGCATGTGAAAGTACCGCGTAGGCGATGGCCCATAACAGAAAAATAATAAAATAGAACAATTCTGGTTGTGGCTGATCAATAAACTTCCCAGCCCAAGCCGTTGACACGGGTAGTAACGACATCGTCAAAATCCAAACATTATTCAACCAATAAATCCGTTTCGTGATATGTTTCGTTAATGTCAACATATAATGATGGTTATACCATGCCACCCCGATGAACAAGAAACTGATTAAATACGCAATCAAATAACTCGCATTCTCCGCTAACGCCGCAAATGTCGGCTCACTCGGCACATCAAACTCTAACACCATAATCGTCAATACAATGGCCACCACGGCGTCAGTAAACGCCTCGACCCGTCCTTTATTCATTCTCGCCAACCCCTTAGTTCAATAATCTGATTAATTAAATTAAATATACCACTCGTTAATGTTAGACCAAATGAAAACCACCTACGAATCGCATCATAGGTGGTTTACTAAGCAATCTTTTTGTAGTTCGATTGTGAAACTAGAAAGTAATAACAACAAGAATTGATAACAAGGCCAATGGAATAATGATCTGGAACGTTTTTAGGAAAGCATCATTTAAATTCCATGCTAGTCGCCGCCGGATTCGCTTAATTCCTAATCTTAATTGTTGATTAGTGACCCGTACACGATGATCAATAGTTCGGTTAATTACAGTTGTCACTGCTGCTTGCACTTGACGCCGTTGCACTGCTGGAATCATAGTTACCGGAACTTGATGTAACATGGCAACCTTATCCAATTCGGCGCGGGTTGCCTTTTGAACTACTTGTTGACGCTGTGCCTTTGAAACAGTCACCCCTTCGAAAGTCACACGCTGATTGACTTGGCTATTACTATTAGTTGCCTGTTTAAATTTGCGAGCTAGTTTCCGATTAACTTTATTTTTAACTACTTGGGCAACATTTAACCGGGAAACAGCTTGCCGACTATACATTAGTGTTTGATTTTTAGCGGTTTGAACATTATTGCTCAATATCGACATAAAAACCGCAATTGATAAAATCATGCCAACTTGCCGTAAAACATTTGCAACACTTTGTGAGTCAGTCAATTTGATGCCATGAAAATCTGCCACCACTAAAATATTCACAGTTGCCGCAACTAACCCATAACCAATCCCAAGAAAAATTTCACCAATAATTAATGACGTATACTGATTAGCGACCGGTAATTGCGTGATCAACCAATAACTTCCCGCAATCATCGCGAAACCAGCCCCCACCAATAATTTATTATTCAATCGCTTGACCAACAAGGATGTTAAGATTACCGACAACATAACCGCTAAAGAATATGGCGTAATTTTTAAAGCAGCATCAAGTTCGCTTTCACCATGCACTTTGGTTAATAATGTCGGCATTAATGCTGCAAATGCCCCCAAGAAGAAGTTGCATAAAACCAATGCTAAACCTGAACCATCAAAATTACGACTTTTAAACAACGACAAGTCAATCATTGGTGTAGCTGCCCGCCGTTCACGTATCATAAACCCCACGAAACTAAGAAGCGCGCTCCCCGCTAATCCTAGGATTGCCAATGAAGTCCACCCCCAAGTATAGCCTTTAATCAACGCCATCGATAAACAAAATAATGTTGCCATAATTAATCCAGCTCCCAACCAATCAATTTTAGTCGGCTGAGTGGCTTCATGCCTCAATGGTAAGACAATCACAAAAATAATAATATCAAGGATAATCAGTGGCACATTCATTAAGAAAACCCATCGCCAACCAAAATACTGTGCAACGAACCCACCTATACTCGGTCCAAGCGCCACCGCTAAGCCTTGCACACCAGCTAACATAGCCACGACCTTATTCCGATTTTCCTGAGTGCTCAATTCTAAACCAATTACCATACTCGTCGGAATAATGCTAGCTGCACCAATACTCTGAATCGCTCGCCCCACCAGCATCCATGGTAAATTAACGGCATTGCCGGTCATCCATGATCCTAAACTAAAGATAATTAAACCAAGAAGAACCATCCGATTACGTCCAAAGCGTACTGCCAAGCGGCCTAATGGAATAATCATCGTTGCAAATAAAATCGTATAAATATTTAATGCCCAAGATAAATCATTCAGACTTACATTGAATGCACTTTGAATCCTCGGTAAAACAATCGTCATGATTGAGACATCCATCATACAAAGCAAGTTACCAATCAATAGTACGGGTAAAACGGTCTTCAGTTTGTTCATCACAATGACCCCCAGTCAGATTGAAAGTCGATGATTTGCGCAAATCTCGATTGTCACAGCTGTGATATTTCTTTCAAAACCTAGTATACTTACAGTCATCAAAATGTCGAGTCATTATCAACAAGTGCTACAGATGGTCAAAAATGTGACAGGAGGTTTCATAAATATGGATGGTCACGCTAAACTTGCTCAACAATCACGGACTTGGATTATTGATGCTTTCTTCGAGTTACTAGCACAACAAGACTACGAAACGCTGACGGTTAAGGCAATTACTGATCAAGCCCAGCTTTCTCGTCGAACTTTTTATCGTTTTTTTAAAGATAAACCTGCTATTTTAAATGATTTGAGTCAACAGTTTTTAACGAGTTATGCTAAGGCACTTCAGGAACTTAATCCTAAAATGGTGACCTTTGATGACATTGTGGTCCTCTTTTTCCGTTTCATGTGGCAACACCGAGAACGACTGCAACTACTCATCAAACAGAATCTTTTTATGCCTAGATTACCGTTAGTGATGGCACAAGCTCCTCAGTTATATCAAGAATTCGATGCGCCATGGCACCATTCGGATAGTACTGAGCAGATCAACCTTTTAATGACCTTTATGTTGGGCGGCTATTGGAGCGTTATCAATGACTGGTTAGCACACGCTGACCCGGTCCCACCGGAAGAAATCGCCAACAACCTATTACTCACCTTAAAAAAGACAGACTTAAAAGTTGTCGCATTTAAAAAAAATGCAGCTAGAGAATCCTACTAGATTCACTAACTACACTTCGTCAACGTTAGGCCAAATAAAAACCACCTACAAATCGCATCATAGGTGGTTTATCAGTTAACTAGTCTTGCCGATCTTTTAAGCTCAACTTTTCAACGTTCAATTGTTTATTAATCCAGCCATCCACAAAACTACTTTCATGACTAACTAGAATCAAATTACCAGGGAATTCTTGTAAGGCTTTCTTCAAGCCTTCCTTGGTTTCATCATCCAAGTGATTGGTTGGTTCGTCCATGATTAAGAAGTTGCTAGGCACCAGTTCCAATAGTGCCAACTTAACCTTAGTCTGTTCCCCACCACTCAATAGATGCATCGGCTTCATCGCGTTAGCGGCGTTAATCCCACACTTCGCTAACTTCGTCCGAATCGTCTTTGGCAGCATCGTTGGATACATTTCTTGAATCGTATCCAATGGCGTTAATTGTGGATTATCCCATTCCAAGTCTTGGTTGAAATAGTTAATCTTAGCCGATGGTGAGAAGTTTGAGGTTCCGCCCAGTGACGGAATCACGCCCAGAATTGATTTAATCAAGGTTGACTTACCAACCCCGTTAAACCCTTTAAAGGCTAACTTTTCGCCACCCGTCATCGTAAAGGTGACCGGTGCCAACAATGGCTTGCCATAGCCGACTGATAAATGTTTCACCGTCAAGGCATTCTGTGAGCCCGTATCTAAGTATGGGAACGAGAACTTGGCATGCGCATTTTCGCTCGGTGGATCGACCCGATCCAAATGCGACAGCATCTTTTCCCGTGACTTGGCCATCGTTGACTTCGAGCCGGCCTTATTCTTACGAATGAACTTTTCAGCCTTATCAATTACAACTTGTTGCTTTTCGAAGGCCTTTAATTGAGCTTCCTTACGGGCTTCTTTTTGGCGCATCGCAGACTTAAAGTCGCCACGATACTTGATGATTTTGCCAAAAGCCACGTCGCAAATACAGTTCGTGACTTGTTGCAAGAAGTCGTAATCATGGGAAATAACCATGACCGCCCCTTCAAACCCATTCAAATAATCGACTAACCACGCGATGTGCGCCGTATCCAAATAGTTGGTTGGTTCATCTAAGATAATGACATCTGGATCTTCCAGCAATAATTTGGCCAGGATAATCTTCGACCGTTGGCCACCAGACATTTCACTAATGACATGGTCACGCCCGATTTCATCCAAGCCTAGCCCAGTAATAACCCGTTCCATCGCCGTTTCGATATCGTAAAAGTCATTGGCTTCCAATGTTTCTTGAATCCGGCCGGCCTTTTCTAACAACGTATCATCCATTGATTCGGCATAGTCAGCGTAATATTGTTGCATTTTAGCATCCAAATCATATAACCGTTGAAAGGCAGTTTTCAGAAAATCATACAGGGTCATCCCGGCTGGAATGTCCGCATATTGGTCTAAATAACCGGTCCGAATATGCTGTTGCCATTTGATTTGTCCTTCTAAGGGTAAAATCTGCCCCGTTAAAATCTTGATTAAGGTACTCTTGCCAGCCCCGTTCTGACCGACAATGCCCATGTGATCGGCCCGTTCTAACGTAAAGTTTGCGTCTTCGTAAAGTTTACGATCAGCGAAACTTTGCGAGAGGTCGGTTACTTCTAGTAAAGCCATCTTGTTTTCATCCTACTTTCATTAATTAACTCTGCAAAACAGGCCCCGTCGATTCCAACGAGGCCTGTCAATTAAAGACTTAGGTGACGCTATGCCATGACTAACTCTTTATCTAACTCATACTGCATATGGAAATACATATGATCACCAATTGGCTTGATCCCGACCGTTTCGTAATCGTGACGGTCGTATAACTTCTTAGCACCGGGATTAGCCATATCCACATTCAACCCAATCCGCTTTTGGCCGGCTTGGCGTGCATACTTTGGTAAGGCTGCTAATAAGCGCCCCCCAATCCCGTGGCCTTGATAATTGGGATCAACCGCAATCGAATCCAAGTACCATTCGTGCTCATAACTTTCTGCTTCAGCTTCAAACGCTGAGCCAAACGCATCGTTATCCGCCGTGACCTGCGCTAACACGTCATCAACGGCATCTTCATTTTTGTCAGGGTAACCAAATGCCACCCCGACCACTTGACCATCGGCCTCGGCCACTACCGTCGTTGCCATATCGGACAAATAAGCTGGTGTCCGGTATGCGGCAGTAATGGCCTGCTCTAAGTCAGGTTCTGGAATGTCGTCTAGTTCCTCAAGTTGCATTTCATCAAAGATCATATTAATTAGCGGTGCTATCTGGCCCGCGTCATCCTGATCAGCTGGTCGAATCGTTATCACAAATAGTCCTCCTATCTTAGTAATTAATACCTTACTATGAATCGTCGACGATGTCAAAATTCACGAACCCCGTGGTATACTAGTAACCGAATTCATTTTGAAAGGATTTGAGTCTGTGAATATTCGCGACATTGATCATATCGTTCTAACCGTCACCGACATCGCCCGGTCACTCCGGTTCTACCATGAAGTCTTTGATTTACCCATCATCACTTTTGATGGTGACCGTAAAGCAGTCCTCGTCGGTAAACAAAAAATTAATTTTCAAACGATTGACGAACCACATACGCCAATTGCGGCTAAGCCAACGCCAGGTAGCGCTGACTTATGCTTGATTGCGCGTGATGATATTGAGGTGATTCAACATCATTTAAAGAGTTACTTTGTGGACGTCGTGGCAGGTCCAGTTGAACGAACTGGGGCGCACGGCCAGTTAACTTCCTTATATGTACGTGACCCTGATAATAATTTGATTGAGATTAGTAATTACAAGTAAGCAAAAGCCCGGATTAACAAGTTAATGTTAATCCGGGTCTTTCTTTACATTGTTGAACTTTATATAGTAGATTACGCTTGGTGATAGCTAAAATTGCCGCCTGCCGGTTGGTTCCTAAAACGCTGGAACGCCATGGGCCATTTTGAAGCCAAAGCGCGGTCTTCAAAACTGGCCGTGGCCTAAGTTCCGAGCAGACCACTCGCACTAAGGCCAACGACACGGCTGAACATTTTAGGAACCAACCTCTCGGCTAAATATGTTGATTGAACATTTTATAAATATCGACTAACTAACGGCGGGCAGGCCAGAATTGGCTCAGTGGTGTCGTTTGACTTAGCCGGTGATTTTTCCGGGTTAGTCAAAGCCCGGCTTGTGAGACCGCTCTTCGGCTCACAAACGTGGCCACCACGTTCCAGCCGATTCTGGACCAACCAGAGTGACAATTTAAACCAACTAGCACCAAGCGTATAAAATGCACCCTAAAGCTTTCCTCAGCTCAACAACTGCAAATCCGTCAACACTAACATGCCAAAGATAAATAACATTGGCATCGTCGCAACCGTTAAAGTCGTATCCGCAGTCACTAGGACCCAACCACTATGATTATGGACATGCTTCAATAAATGGTAAACGCCCACACATAACGCTAACATAAGATAAATAAATACCACGATGTCACCGAACAGTTGCACGAAAGTCCCCTCCAAATCTAACGTCTCACAAATTAATTAATGCTCATTGTGCCAATCTTGACTCACAATCAGCTTTATATCTGGCCTGAACAACCAGCTTCTTAATGTACCCGTAAATCATTATTCTTATAATACCCCACTCCCTATGACTTAACAATCTTATTCCAAAATATGTGTTAGTTAACGACGGGCGACCCAGAATTGGCTCAGTAGTGTCGTTTATCGGGTTTCGACTTAGATAAAGCCCGGCTTGCGAGACCGCACCATGGCTCAAAAACGTGGCCACCACGTTCCAGCCGATGCTGGGCCAACCAGAGTGGCAACTTAATCCAACTACAAAAAATCAGCGCTAACGTGTCACCACGCTAACGCTGAGTCAATCATCTTATTCCGCTGCCCCGATAATATCACCGGCGGCAACCGTCTTAGTTTGGTTCATTTCAAAGTGTTCAACTTGATCCATATTCGTGATAACGACCATCATCGTTGTCGCTTTTCCTGCCGCTTTAATAGCATCCAGATCAACTGTGGCAATCGCACTACCAGCAGCAATCTGATCACCGGTCGCCACGTGCAAGTCAAATGGCGTCCCATTCATTTCAACCGTGTTAATCCCCATATGAAGCAAAATCTCTAACCCTGAGGCCGTCTTCAGACCAAGCGCATGCTTAGTTGGGAAGATACTGGTCACTTCACCACTCACTGGTGCGACCACTTCATTGTTGTTTGGTTCAACCGCAAAGCCATCCCCCAACAGTTTTTGGGCAAACGTATCATCAGCGACGTCACTAATTGGCATGAGTTCACCAGTCGCCGGTGCATGCAAGATCGTTGTTTTAGCAACGGTCGCGACACTTGGTTGTTCAACTGTCGCGGTGGTACCAGTGGATTCAGCAGCACCAGCTAAAGCTAATTCCGGTTGTGGTGATGCACTCACACGACCATCGTCTAATTGTTGTAAGGCTTCGGCTACGAATTGCACTTCCGTTCCAATCACAATATGAATGTTATGCACATCCAAGATATTTAATCCGGGCACGCCCGCTGCTTTAACGGCAGCTTGATCCACTTTACCGGTATCTTTTAATTGCAGCCGCAGCCGCGTCGTACAATTGTTAATGACACTAATATTATCGTGCCCGCCAATCGCTGCATAGATACGTTTAGCTTGCTTCATATACTTATCGTCACTGTCAGCTGTTGCCACTGCAGGCGCGTCTTCAGCGGGTTCTGCAAGTGGTTCGCGACCTGGCGTCTTTAAATCAAATTTTTTAATAGCAAAATCAAATCCAAAATAATAAATACCGGCCATTATAATCCCTTGCACGATCAACATGTAAGGCTGATTGGCTAGTGGCATTCGGAAACTTAATAAATAATCGACTAACCCGCCACTAAATGAAAAGCTTGCTGTCCAGTGCATCAAAGCTGCAAAGCCCAATGATAAGCCCATAAAAACAGCGTGCAACACGTATAATGGCCAAGCGACAAACATAAATGAGAACTCCAAGGGTTCAGTGACGCCGGTAAAGAAGGAGGCAAAGGCCCCCGCCAACATTAATGATCCCGTTTCTTTTTTCCGTTCTGGTAACGCATTGCGATAAATCGCGTAGGCTCCCGCGGGTAACCCGAACATCATGATCGGGAAGAAGCCGGCTTCATACATCCCGGTAATCCCTTTGATCCCCTTGCTGGCCCAGAAATTTCCAATATCATTAATCCCAGCGACATTGAACCAGAATACTGAATTCAACGCATGGTGCAAGCCAGTTGGAATCAATAACCGGTTGAAAAAGCCGTATAATCCAGCCCCAACAAAGCCTAGTTTTGAAATGCTCGTGGCAAATAACACGATGGCATCATAGAAGAACGGCCAAACAAAATACATCACTGCGGTAAAAATCAACATGACAAATGCCGCTAAAATTGGCACTAACCGCTTCCCACTAAAGAAGGACAACGCCATCGGTAATTTTACTTCATGGAACTTATTGTAAAGGGCCGCGGCAATTAAGCCGGCACAAATCCCAATCAATACATTCCCCGTAATCGCACTAAACGCTGATTTAATAGCAGTCGTCTTCACAGCTAACAAGTTTGCTAACCCGATTGCACCAGTTGGCGTCAGCATCGTCGTTGGCACTAAGTAGGCCACAACCCCGGCAATCGCTGCCGCCCCATCCTTATTCGCCGACATGCCAACCGCTAAGCCGACCGCAAACAATAAGGCTAAATTATTTAAAACGACGTCACCGCCGTTGATTAAGAATCGTGATAAAATCCAAGCCTTTGGTAAATAGTTACCAATCCCGACTAGAATTGCTGCGGCGGGTAACGTCGCAATCGGCAACATTAAAGATTGCCCAATCCGTTGAAAATATGTCTTCATACCAATTTCTCCCTGTCATCTTTTCTAACACGTTCTAAATACTAGCACAGCAGTTGTTTAGATAAAAGTGTCTCGGGTCCATTTATGTATAGACCAATATTACAATAACCGTTTTCATTACGATTAAATCGGTTTTTTAAAAAATGAAAAAAGTTCTGAAAAAATTCAGAACTTTTCATAAATAATTTAAATTTAACCCTATCAGCTGACAGAGCCTCGTGACTAAAACCATAAATAATGGCACTTTATATACTTGGTGTTAGTTGGATCAAACTTACCACTCTGGTTGGGCCAGCATCGGCTGGAACGTGGTGGCCACGTTTGGAAGCCACGTTTGGAAGCCAAAGTTCGGTCTTCCAAGCCGGGCTTTATCTAAGTCGGAAAATCACCGACCAAGATAAACGACACCACTGAGCCAATTCTGGCCCAACCGGCAGGCGACAATTTCAACTAGCACCAAGCGTATACTTTATGTGTAATGAAAGCCTTAATCATAACGCTATGTGAAACTGCTATGTGAATGGTTCAACTAACTTATGTGTTCAACTCAACGAAAAAAACGCCCAATGGATTTAAAATCCAAAGGACGTTTCACACGGGTTACCACCTTAGTTTGAATCGTAATCACTCACGATTCCTCGGTACGTTCAGTCTCACTAAACGCATGCACGCTAATGGGTGCTCCCAGTGAACCTCGAAAAGTTCACGCCATGATTGAGCTTTGATTAACTTGCCATGACACCTTCCCAGCGACCGGTGCTTGCTTCGCATGTCAAGCTAACGACTCCTTCAAATCATTCTGGCTTTTTCATCAAGTTTTAATGTTATAACCATAATATCATTTAGCCGGTCTGTCAACCATTTATCAGGTCACGATTGAATCTTAATCAAGCGCCCCATTATCAGCCAGTTAATCACGGTCGAGACTTAACTTTCTTAATCGACCACACGCTGCTGATTAAGCGTATTTAACAATGGTTTCCAATCATACGACCAGATCATGCCTAGCGCATGTTCCCCCGTTAAGACACCCATTAATGGGCCAATCTCACCAGTCTTAACCCGGACCGCTGGGAATTGATAACGAAGTTCGCTGGCCCAATCTTCCGCAATCTGCGGGTCATTGGCATTAATAATATCTAAGCGAACGGGCTGTTCACTCGTAATCACGAAGCGGTTAAACTCATCTTGTACGGCTTGTTGCGCATTTTTTAACGTGCGTTCTTTACCGAGTACTTGAATCTTGCCATGCTCGTTAAAAGTAATAATCGGTTTATTACGTAAAACCATCGTCCCAGCTAGACTGCTGTTATTATAGATACGACCGTTTTTAACGAGATGGCGCATGCTATTAACGATCAAAACAGTCTGGGTGGTCGTGCGCAAAAGATCCAGTTGGGCCAAAATATCAGCCATACTATAATCAGCTAACGCCATCGCCGCTGCCAACTTCACCATATTCGCGGTCCCAGCACAGGCGGTCCGTGAATCAAAGACCTCCACGGCCAAACCTCTGACGGACGGCGCGTAAGTCTTAAGATTATTAATATAACCACTAATCCCACTACTCAAGCCAACCACCAGCACTTGATCATAACCAGCAGCTTGTAATTGGTCAAAGACCACTTGCATTTCCGGCATCGAAATCTGGGAAATCGTTGGAATATCTTTTTCTACTTTTAATAATCGGTAAAATTGATCCGCATTAATATCCACGTTCTCATGGTAGACATGATTACCAAACATAATCGGATCATTCACCACGGTAATTTTGTAATCTTGCGCCGCTTGGGCAGACAAGCTCGCGGAACTATCGGTGACTACCGCAATTTTCATTTATTTCACTCCAATTCAAGAGTGTGAGGGCCAGCGGGTTGCGACTGAGCATTGCCTAGCTATCCGGATAACTCGGTGAATTTTCCGAGTTGTCCGGATAGCGTCGCAAGCACAGGTCGCAGCTGGCCCGAACACGTTTCAGCCAAGAGTGTGAAGACCAACGGATTACGGCCAAGCATTGCCTAACCATCTTAATTACTCGATGAATTTCCCGAGTAGCTAAGATAGCGTCGCAAGCACAAGTCGCAGCTGGCCCGAACACGTTTCAGCAGCACCACAATCATGACACTACTAGCGAATAACGCCACAAAAAAAGACGCTCACATACAGTATACTGTACGTCAGCGTCTTTTTTCAAATCGCAACGTGAACTGGTTGCGTCGTTTTAATCGCAGTCGTCGTTGTAACGGTTGAAAATGCAATTGGTAGCGCGGTCAACTCGCGGCCATCACTTGCTAAATCAACGGCCAATTGTCGTAATTGAGCAGTGGTTAAGACACTAGTCTCATAACAATCAGCGGTATGGCGTTGTAATGAGAAATCTCCTTCATTAGCGGCACGTTGTAGCTTTAGAACTGAACTGTCCGTGAAGATGAGGTAACGTTGTGATAAATCGGCTAAGCGTGTGACCGTCAAGTCAGCATGATTTTGATTAAAGGCCCGGCCACACGTCTGGCGGACTAATTGCTGAGCTGCCACGATGACATCGTTCAAGACGCTGTTGGCCGTGGCGGTACTGCCAGCACCCGGACCGGTGTATAAGCTGTCACCAATCGCCTGGCTCGTGACCGCCACACCATTCTGTACCCCCTTAACCTGACTCAAAGCCGTCGTCTGCGGCACAGCCACCGGTGCAACTCGACAAGCCAACTGGTCGCCAAAGCGTTGTGCTTGGGCCAGTAATTTAACTTGCCAGCCAGCTTGAGCGGCTTGTTGACACGCTTCAGCGGTTAATTGCGTAATGCCTTGCGGTGCAAGTTGATCAATCGTCAACTGCTGGCCGAAAGCAAACTGGCTTAAAATCATTAATTTGTAAGTCGTATCTAGACCACCGACATCGTTCGTTGGATCAGCTTCCGCATAACCAGCCCGCTGTGCGGCGGCTAACGCCTGTGAATAAGTTTTACCAGCTGTCATGGCACTTAAGATGTAGTTAGCGGTCCCATTAATAATTCCAGCGACCGCCGTGACTTGATCCGTCGCATAACTATCCGTCAACGTCCGCAGAATTGGAATTCCACCCGCAACACTAGCCTCATAGAACAAGTCACAATGTTGGCGTTGTGCTAACGCTGTTAACTGTTCCCCCGCTGTGGCCATCAGATCTTTATTGGCGGTGATCACTGATTTACCATGCTGTAGCGCCGTGACGATGGCGCGTTCCGCGGTCTTTAACGTTCCCATAACCTCAATCACGAGTTGAATCTTAGGGTCAGTCACGACCGCCTCGATAGAATCGGTTAAGCGGGTACCGATGGGTAACGTTACGGCCCGCGGCGCATTCAAATGATGCACGGCAACCGCTGCTAGTCGCAACCGGAGACCTTGAGTCTGTTCAATTTTACGAGCCGCTTGCGTTAACCGCATCACAACACCGCTGCCCACTGTTCCGAGTCCTAACATGCCCACTGCAATTGTCGTTGTCATTTTTAATCACGCCTTTCTGATTGTTGTTGCTTAAAGCTGTGCCAATGCTTGATCCAAGTCCGCAATCAAATCATCCATATTTTCCACACCCACTGAAATCCGAATCAAATCCGGCGTGACCCCTGCTGCTAGTAATTCCTGGTCATTCAATTGTGCATGGGTCGTTGACGCCGGATGAATAATCAACGACTTGGCATCCGCCACGTTGGCTAATAACGAGAATAATTGCAAATGCTCGATTAACGCCTTCCCCGCCGCTCCGCCACCCGTTAAGCCGAGGGTAAAGATGGACCCGACCCCCTTGGGAAAATACTTCGTTGCGAGCGCATGATACTTGCTGTCAGGAAGTTCAGGGTAATTGATCCAAGCGACTTTCGGATTGGCGGTTAAATAGGCAACGATCTTACGCGTATTGGCCACATGCCGCTCCACCCGCAATGATAAGGATTCTAAGCCTTGTAACAATAAGAATGAATTAAATGGACTAATCGTCGCGCCCGTATCACGTAACGTTTCCGCCCGGACCTTCGTTGTAAAGGCCGCACCGCCTAAGTCGGCAAAAACCAGGCCATTATATTGAGGACTCGGGGTAGTAAAGCCCGGATATTTACCACTCGCTTGCCAATCAAACGTCCCGCCTTCAACAATCACCCCGCCCATAGTCGTCCCATGACCGCCAATGAACTTCGTTGCGGAATGCACGACCACATCGGCACCGTGTTCCAACGGCCGCACCAGATATGGCGTCCCAAACGTATTATCCACGATAAAGATAATGTGGTGGTCATGCGCAATCTGCCCAATCGCTTCAAAATCAACCAGATTAATGCCCGGATTGCCAATACTTTCAACATATAATGCCTTGGTATGTTCATTAATCGCCGCTTCAAAGTTAGCGGGATCGTCTGGATCGACAAAGCGCGTTGTAATCCCTAATTTTTTCAAAGTGACGCTAAACAGATCAAACGTCCCACCATATAAGGTGTTGGCCGCGACAATCTCATCACCCTGTTCAGCGATGTTTAAAATTGCGGCCGTAATCGCCGCCGAACCGGTAGCTAACGTGACACCCGCAGTGCCATGTTCCAACGCTGCGACCCGCTTATCAACGACAGCCGTTGTGGGATTAGTCAACCGGGTATAAATATTTCCGGCATCCGTCAAGGCGAAACGTCCCGCGGCCTCCTTAGCGTCCTTAAAAACATAGGAGGTCGTTTGATAAATCGGCACGGCCCGTGATCCGGTTTCGTCCACCGTTTGACCGGCGTGAACTTGGAGCGTTTCAAAGTGTAACTTCTCATTAGTGGTTGTCATGATTAAAGACCTACTTTCGTTAATTTAAGGGTTTCAATCCAATTGGCATACAGCTGATGGCTCGTCTGATGCCAGCTATCATTAATTGTCTGCAAATTTTTATTTTTAAAATAATATTTAGGTAACTCAATCGGTAAGTGCTTACGCTGATCGCGGAAGTATTCGTTCGCCAAGGTATCCGTATCATATTCCGGATGACCGGTAACATAAACGGCGTTGGCCGCGGGGGCAGTCATAATCAATGGCCCAATCTCATCGTTGGCCGCCACCACGTGCAAGTCGCTTGGTATCGCTGCAGGTAAATCCAGCTGAGTATGACGCGACTGCGGCATCTTCAATAACCCGCCCGCACTGAGATTATGAGCTAATTGCGACTGTTCATCTAAACTCGTGGCTGTATAAATTCCAAAGATCTTTTGATCAACAAGCCGCTTTTGAATATTGAATTGATAGTACAAACCAGCTTGGGCGGCCCAGCATTCAAATAACGTTTGGGTCACGTGCGTCTGCGCCCAATCGACAATCGTGCCGAACTCATCCCAATAATCTACTGCTTCAAAAGCAATCTTTTCAACCGGTGCGCCGGTGATGATTAAGCCATCAAAATGTTGGTCGTAGACTTGATCCAGGCTGGCATACGCAGCCGCTACCGTCTCACGCGACAAACTTTTGAATTGGTGAGTCGCCGGATACATAAAGGTGATCTCGAAGTCACCAGGCACCGCAGCAAAGTTACTTAAAAATTGGCGTTCCGTCGTGACTTTCGTCGGCATTAAGTTCAAAATCAACAGGCGCATTGGCGTGGCACCTTGGGGTTGATTGATCCATTTTTGTCGGGCTTTTAGTAAGCCGTTTACTGCGGTTACGGTCATTTGATGACTTCCTCTCTTTAGTTGGTTTTTGGGTGCTATGTAGGTTTTTCTGAAACGTGTTCGTTCGGGCAGCTTCCTCCGCATTTAGTCTGCCGAAACGTGTTCGGTCCAACTGCTCCCTCCGCTTGCTACGCTAAGTCAACCATTCCGGAAACCCACCGGAATCATTGCCTTAGCTAGGCAATGCTCAGGAGCAACCCGTTGGGCATCACACTCTACAAAAAAAGGCTCCCGTCCAATAGTCTCCCTAAGGAAACTACCGGACGAAAGCTTTCGCGTTACCACCGTGATTCGTTACCATCTCACAATGATAACCTCGACAAGTACCCCGCCAAATGGGGATACTCCGCAATATATCGGTTGCCACCGCATTCGTAGCCTTACGACCCGAATCATGACTCCAAGCTCATCTTCACTTTGCTCACAACTGCTTCTCACACCACTTCGAAGCTCTCTGGGGAGTTGGTCACAACGCTACTCTTCTCTTCAACGTCTTAATCATTTTCTAATGTACTATTAATCTAACACCATCTTTTTTAATTGTCAACTCAGTTTTCAATCTTTTATTACCGACATTAATATAGCTGCACGCTTGGTACTAGTTGGCTTAAATTGCCACTCTGGTTGGCCTAGACTCGGTCGGAACGAAGAAAAAACGCCCGCAACCAACTAAGATTGCGGACGTTTTTGAGTATTCATTCATAATATGAAGCAGCCATTTGACTCATCATTTTCTTAAAGCGGCGCTTACGGAACCAACCTAGTAACATGACCCCAATTCGGTTATTGGCCTGCGTTTTCTTGTCTTTCCCCAAAAACGTTTCGGCGTATGCCAAAACCGTTTGATTGGCATCAGTACTGGTAAATTGATAATCCACACCATAATGATCCCGCGGTGTCTCCAACTCATACGCATAACGCCGGCCGGGTTCGGCGTGGGTAATCGTAAGCTGTCCACTCAGCCCATTGGCCCACTTCTTCGTATACCGATACCCTTGCAAGCTCTGGCGTGGTGCCGGATGACCGGTCTGTTGCTTAATATCGGCCTGTGCTGAATCCAACAATTGGCGATAGATATAATCAACCGGGGCCTTCAAAGTTACTTTAATTTGCATGTTTTTGGCTCCTTTCCAGTTGACCAACATGGCGATATAAGACGAACAAGCCGGCACTAACACCTAACCCTAATCCCAGGGTTACCCACTGGCCGATACTGCCGGCTAGCGGACTTAATACCACTGCAAGTAAGGCGAGGTTCATGCCAATGAGTAAGCTCTGCTTTAAGGTCTTCATGAGTTCATTAATCTCCAATCGATTCTGGTTTAATTTTGTTAGCTGCTTTGACGAATGGCACGTAGATGGCAAAGGCTAATAAGCCATTGACCACTTGTAAGACCACTGAACGCCAATCCATGGTGGCTACTAAGGCGTTCATAATTGGTGGCATTGACCAAACAATGTTATTCGTAATTGGAGCCACCCAGCCAGCCGTAATCGCGGCATAGGCAATAGAAACGGTAACAACTGGTGCCAAGATAAACGGAATAAAGTAAATTGGGTCTAAGACAATTGGTAACCCAAACATCACGGGTTCGTTAATGTTAAAGAAGCCTGGTCCAATCGCTAACTTCGCCACTGAACGTTGATCATCACGTTTACTAAACATCAGAATGGCAATCAGTAAGAGCAAGGTTGACCCGGCCCCACCAATCCAAGCATATAAGTCAAAACAGTTCCGTGTCCAAAGGTAAGGAATCGCTTTGTGAGCTTGGAAAGCATTCACGTTCGCTAATTGTGCCGTTAACCAAATACCATCCAAGACTGGCGCTAAGACATTGGACCCATGAATTCCGAAGAACCAGAAAACTTGAACCAATAAAGTCATCAATAAGACCGCACCGTAGCCTTGACTCATGTTCAAAAGCGGTTCTTGAATCATTTTCGCGATCCATTCAATAACGGTCGTTTGACCAAAGTTACTAAAGAGCCAGTTGATCGTCCCGACCACGTAAAATGCCGCGGCGGCTGGAATAATCCCCGTAAACGCATTGGCAACAGCCGGTGGCACGGTGTCAGGCATCTTAATCGTAATATGTTTCTTCATTAAGTAAATATAGCAGGTACTAGCAATGGCGCCCAAGATCATGACGGTAAAGAAACCGTATGAACCAAAGTACGTATTGAAGTTAAAGTAACCCCAAGCCGTCACTTTTTTACCAGCGACCGCCATCCCAGAATCCGTTAAGACTTTGGTTGCGCCGGCGCTTAGGCTCTTAGTTAACGTCCCAGTAAAGTTTTGTGGCAAGCTCATGATGAACGTGCCCAGCGTGACAATCCCACCGGTCACGGGTTCAACCTTATATTGGATTGCCAATTGGTACCCGAAAGTAAATGAAAAGATTAATCCTAAGATGGCTAGGGTTCCCGTCCAAACCATCCCGTTAATCCCAATCAACCATTGCATTGAATTAACAATGCCCATCCAACCGAATTTTGTTGGAATATCACGGACTAAGGCATTCAAAACCGTGGCGACTGATCCGGCCATCATTGCCGGCATAATTGCAATAAACGCATCCCGTAACGCGACTAACCAGCGAACACCGCCAATTTTAGCAGCAACTGGTACTAAGTGTTTGTTCAGCCATTCAATAAATGAATTCATAATTGCACTCTCCTAAAGTCATACTCCTTGGTCATATCAGTATCCCCCCTGATAATTCCCGTACTAGTCTTGCAGATCAATATTTTCCGTATGGTAATACAATTCCAAATCTGGATAAACAAAGAATGTTTTGGAAAAGTTAAACACGATGCCACTAGCCAAATAGTTGATCCCATCTAAACACATCGTTTTATCGCCTACCGGTTGGCCCACCAGCTTTGCGCGGGTCGCATTCAAACGAACTTGGTGCACGTAGTTTTCTGTGGTACTACCGTAGATGCCATAAGCGTCCCGTAAAAAAGCAAAGATGGAATGCTGAACGCCGTCTTCTGACAGATATGGTACGACAGCGCGCGGAAAGTAAGATTCTTCCAAGTCATATAGCTGATCTTGTAAATACCGTAGCCGGATCACCCGGTACAGCTCATCACCGATCGCAATATTCCCCTGCTTCGCCAACTGTTCATCTGCCTTAATCCGATCAAACGTCACAACTTTTGATATTAGCGGACCGCCAGCAACCATCGCGGCCCGGTCAAACCCAATCGACAAGTTTAAAACAGTCGCGGAATTCTGTGGCTGCTTAACAATAAAGTTGCCGCTACCTTGGACGCGCCGCAATAAGCCGTGCCGAAACACCACATCGATGGCCCGTCGAATCGTCGTCCGACTGGCATCAAATTGAGTCATTAAGGCTTTTTCAGTGGGCAACTTAGTTTCGTACTCACCGGCAACAATCGCCTTGATAATGTCCTGCGCAATTGCATGATACATGCGAAAGCCTCCTTTCTTTTAATTGGTAGACCCCAATTATTATTGGTGGACCCTTATAAAACTTATGCCCACAAATAATGATAGCATATTATAATTGAAAGCGCTTTAATATTAATGATTTTATACCAAAGAATTTATATCTAGGATTAACCGGAACTGGCCGGTAACTGGGGCATCTCGACCGGTTACATTTCCTGATGTCAGCAGGTAAAAAGCACTAATTTCGAGGCTGTCATTCAGGCACTTAATATAACATTATTTATATATTTTACACTATCTACTAAGCTTGTTATTCATCGATAAATTATCATTAAATACATTAAATCTACACTTGATGCTAGTTGAAATTGCCGCCTGCCGGTTGGACACTAAAACGCTGGAACGCCATGAGCCATTGGGAAGCCCAAGCCCGGTTTGGAGGCTTCCCAACGCGGCCACCACGTTCCAGCCGATTTTGGGCCAACCAGAGTGGTAGATTTAATCCGTATCAGTCACTTTATTGATCATTCACTTGTTGCTTTCTCATGTTTTTTTAATAATAGGCTTGACAGACATTTTAACTTTGCCTATACTGAATTCAATCAATTAACGGAAAGTGAGGAACCAAGGATGACAAAGTTAGCACAGCGCAACTTGAATAGTTCATGGCAAAGCCGGCGATTCAGATTGTAATTCCGCCACACGGATACAATCTGGCAAACAGTTTGTATCTGTGCCGGCTAACTTTGATATCCAAAGAAGTCTGCATGGGTTTTAGACACAGCAGGCTTCGGTTCCGTAAAGGGCAAACCAGAGCTTACTGGTTTGCCCTTTTTTGTATTCCAGAGTGTGAGGTAAGTCGGGTGTTGCTGAGCATTGCCTAGCTAGTCAATTATTCGGTGGTCTTTCGGATAGTTGACTGGCGTAGCAAGCGGAAGAAGCAGGCTTGCCGAACACGTTTCGACAAGCCTGTGAGCGAGGGCGGGAGTTTACGAGCATTAGCCTAGCTTAACAATTATATCGGCGGTTTTCCGATATGGTTGTTAAGCGTAGCTAAGCGGAAGAAACTGCCCAAGCGAACACGTTTCGGCCCAACAACAATCCACCTGCTCCAACCCAAACACAATTCATTATACGAGGTGACCAAATTGAAAAGAATGCTTGCATTTATTAGCGCACTTATCGTTTTTCTCGGCATTGCCTTTTTCATGACTGGCAATTCGACCACTACCAAAACGACTAGTACCAAAAAAGTACCAACAGTTGGGATTCTCCAACTCCAGACCCACCCGGCCTTAGACGCCATTCATCGTGGCATTATCGCCGGACTGAAAGCTGGCGGCTATACGCCTGGTAAGACTATCAAGATTGATTATCAAAATGCCCAAGGTGACCAAAGTAACTTAAAGACAATGAGTCAAAAGTTCATCAACGAAAACGCTGATGAAACGATTGCCATTGCAACCCCGTCCGCACAAGCCTTGGCGAATGCCGCGGGTAAAGATACTCCTGTGATCTTAGCTGGGATTACTGATCCCGTTGGCGGCGGCTTGATTAAAAGTAATCAACATCCCGGCGGCAACGTGACTGGAACGTCTGGCGAATCGCCATTAAAATCCCATTTAGATCTATTACGCCAACTCGTCCCGAAAGCCAAAAAGATTGGGATTATCTACACGACTTCTGACCACGGTGGCGAATATAACGCCAAAAAGTTCGCCAAGATTTGTAAACAGGAAGGCGTTGCTTACAAGCTTTACACGATTTCGTCAACTAATGATATGCAACAAGTTGCTGAAACGATGGCCTCACAAGTTGACGCCGTCTACGCCCCACAAGATAACGGGGTTGCTAGTGCGATGAAGACCTTGATTTCAGTCACTAACAAAGCCAACGTGCCGGTTATTCCAGCGGTTGATACGATGGTCAAAGATGGCGGTTTAGCCACCTTATCCGTTAATCAATTTGAACTTGGTAAATTATCCGGTGAAATGGCCGCTAAAGTCTTAAAAGGCAAGTCACCCGCCAACTATCCGATTAAGTTAATTACCAAAGGTGAGATGACCTTAAACCTGACCGAAGCAAAGAAGCTCGGGATTACCTTCCCAGCTAGTGTGATTAAAGAAGCCAAACAGAAAGGGGAAATCTTCAAATGAGCATGATTGTATCGAGTATTGGACAAGGCTTACTCTGGGCCATTTTAGGGATTGCCTTATTCTTAACATTTAGAATTTTAGATTTCCCAGATATGACGGTTGAAGGCACGTTCCCACTCGGGGCGGCCACTGCTGTTACGGCGATTGCCCACGGGATGAATCCGTATGCGGCGACGTTACTCGCCTTTGTGACGGGGGCTGCGGCCGGGTTAATTACCGGCCTGCTCTACACGAAAGGCAAGATTCCGATTCTTTTAGCCGGTATTTTAGTGATGACCGCCTGTTTATCCGTTAACTTACGAATTATGGGCAGTGCCAACGTTTCCTTACTTGGCAAGCAAACCATTTTCTCAGGACACTTCTTACAATCACTACCGAAATACTTTGACAGTGTCTTCATTGGCTTAGTGGTCATTTTGATTGTTACCGTCCTACTTATCTTGTTCCTACAGACCAATCTCGGCCAAGCCTTTATCGTCACTGGTGATAACCGGATCATGGCGCGGTCAATTGGGATTAACACGGACAACATGACCATGATGGGCTTGATGGTCTCCAACGGTATGATTGGGATGGGCGGCGCCTTAATTGCCCAAAATAACGGTTATGCCGATGTGAATATGGGGATTGGGATTATCGTTATCGCCCTCGCCTCGATTATTATTGGCGAAGTTGTCTTTGGCGAATTGACCTTGAATCAACGGTTAGTCGCCGTCACCTTAGGCAGTATCTTGTATCGTTTCGTCCTCTTAATCGTCTTGCAATTAGGCTTCAGCACTAACGACCTGAACTTATTGTCCGCGATTATCTTGGCGGTCTGCCTGATGTTACCGCAACTCAGCAAAAAGTTGCATTTAAACCAAGTCCTAAAGAAAGGTGTGGCTAAATATGACGAAAACTGAAACCCCATTACTTTCATTAAAGAATATCGTGACTAAAGTCAACGTCAACACGCCAAACGAAGTGATGATTTTACGGCACTTGAATTTAGATATTTACGCAGGTGACTTCATTACTGTCCTTGGTTCCAACGGTGCCGGCAAGTCGACCCTCTTCAATACGATTAGTGGTGAATTGCCAGTTAACGATGGCCGCATCCAACTCAAAGATCACGACATTACCCATCTATCCGTCGAAAAACGGACGGCCTTTCTAGCCCGTGTCTTTCAAGATCCCAAGATGGGCACCGCCCCACGGATGACAGTCGCTGAAAACTTACTATTAGCTAGTCAGCGTGGCAAACGGCGCACCTTACGTTTGCGGCGCTTAAAGCAATCGCTACCTCACTTTAAAGCATTAGCGGCAACCATGAATAACGGCTTATCAGAACGCTTAAGCACTGCCACCGAAAGTCTCTCTGGTGGCCAACGTCAGGCGTTGAGCTTTCTCATGGCAACCGAACAGCATCCCGACTTACTCTTGTTGGATGAACATACGGCAGCGCTAGATCCCAAGACTAGTGCCGAATTAATGACGCAAACCAATCAACGGGTTACCCAAGAAAAGCTAACCTGCTTAATGATTACCCACCATTTAGATGACGCCTTAAAGTACGGCAATCGGTTGATTGTACTAGATCAAGGCCAGATCAAATATGATGTGCGTGGCGCTGAAAAAGCCGCCTTAACCAAAGATAAGCTCTTAAGTTTCTTTGATACTATCGAATAGCTCAAAAGTGGACTAGAATCTCAGCTGATTCTAGTCCACTTTTTAATTGGTTGAATCCTCAAAAAATAAATAAGTTGTTTTCTTTTTAATTGTGTACAATTAGTGTTACCTTAGATATTAGAACAGTTCTAATCTAAAATTTATTGGAGGCAGTTATTATGAAAGTTATCGTTGTGGGGTCTTCACATGGTGGTTACGAAACAGTTCGTGGGATTTTAGCAGCCCATCCCGAAACTGAGATTCAGTGGTACGAAAAAGGCGACTTTTTGTCCTTCTTATCTTGCGGGATGCAGCTCTACTTGGAAGGCACGGTTAAAGATGTTAACGCCGTTAGCTATGCTACCCCAGCTGGGATGCGGGCACAGGGCGTCCATGTCTATACGGAACAAGAGATCACGACCGTTCATCCTGATCGGCAGACCGTCCACGTGGTCAATCACGCGACCGGTGAAGAACGAGATGAAGGCTATGACAAGCTCGTCTTGGCAGTTGGGGCGGTACCATTCGACTTACCCGTTCCCGGGCATGACTTAGAAAATGTCTACGCAATGCGCGGTCGCGACTGGGCCATCAAACTTAAGGCAAAAACCGTTGATCCAGCTATCAAGAACGTCGTTGTGATTGGTTCTGGCTATATTGGGATTGAAGCCGCGGAAGTCTTCGCCAAAGCTGGCAAACACGTCACCGTTGTCGATATGCTACCACGCCTACTGAGTCTGTATTTGGATGCTGAATTCACCGACACCCTGACCCAAACGATGGCTGACCATGGGATTCAAGCTGCCACTGGCCAAGGTGTCAAAGCCTTTGAAGGTAAGCACGGTAAAGTCACCAAGCTGATCACTGACCAAGGCGAGTACCCCGCTGATCTAGTTATTTCTGCAGCTGGGATTCGGGCTAATACGGGCTTCTTAAAAGACGTGGTGGCTTTAGATGATCATGGCTTAATCAAGATTAACGATTACCTCCAAACCAGCGACCCCAATATTTATGCCGTGGGCGATGCCACGCTTGTCCCATTCGCCCCGACCGGCCAACCAAACCGGATTGCTTTAGCGACGAATGCACGGCGTCAAGGCCGGATTGCCGCCAAAAACATCTTCGGTGACCAGGTCACCATGCCAACAGTCTCCGGCTCGTCAGCGTTATCAGTCTTTGACTATCACTTCGCTTCAACTGGAATTAAAGCTGGGACTAGTGAAAAGCTAGGCGTTAAGAGCCAGTCAGTCCTAGTTACCGATACCGCCCAACCGGCCTTTGTCCCAGACGCCGCCGGTAATGCTAAAGTCTGGTTCAAGCTCACTTTTGACCCAGCAGACGGTCGCATTCTTGGCGCTCAAATTATGTCGAAAAAGGATGTCACGGCGAATATCAATACGATTTCACTAGCTGTTCAAGCTAAGCTAACCGTTTATGACTTAGCTTATACCGACTTTTTCTTCCAACCTGGCTTCGACCGGCCTTGGAATATCATGAATATTGCAGCGCAAAAAGCGATTGATTCCTTGAAATAGGGATGACTAATCTAGTTTAAATTACCGCTCCGGACGGCCTGGATTGATGCTGGAACGTGGTGGCCACGTTTTCGAGCCAAAAATCGGTCTCGAAAGCCGGGCTTTCACTAGGCTGGAAAAATCACCAGCCAAGTGAAATGTCACCACTGAGCATCATCCAGGCCGTCCTGCGCTAATTAACTGGTTGTTTGTTGAGTTGGTTACAACTTAAGACTGATTTAGCTCAAGTCGTCGAAACTACCATTTTTGCCGTATCAAGACGTTTAACTGGATACCCTTTAAAATGTGACTTTTAACTAAAAAGCACTCTACAAACCGTATTTTAGGGCCCTAACTTTTGAACAGATTCATACACTTAATACTAGTCAAAATTGCCGCCTGTCGGTTGATTTCAAAAACGTTAAAACACCATGGACCATTTTGAAGCCAAATTAACAGCTATCCAACTAAACTAATCGTTAATTATTTAATTCCTGTTAGCTAACGCCGGGCGGGCCAGCATTGGCTCAGTGGTGTCGTTTATCTAAGTCGGTGATTTTCCAACTTAGATAACCCCCGGCTTGAAAGACCGCACTTTGGCTTTCAAACGTGGCCACCACGTTCCAGCCGATGCTGGCCCAACCAGAGTGGCAAGCTTGATCAAATTACCAATAAAAAAGACGCCCAAATGGACGTCTTTTTTTAGCTTTAACTTTACTTGTAAATATTAATCAAGCCTTGAGTCCCTTGATCACCGAGACCCTTAACATCAACCATCACTTCGTATAACCGTTTAGCTTGTGCCGTGGCGACTAAGTCTAAACCCATCGCATCGGCTTCCGTCAATGCAATGCGCAAATCCTTTAAGAAGTGCCGGGCAAAGAAACCGGGCGTGTAATCATTTTTCAAAATACGCGGTACATAATTATCCATACTCCAATTATCCGCCCCGCCGCTGGAAAGCGTCGCCAAAACTTTTTCGGTATCAAGCCCTGCAGCTTTAGCGTAAAGCAACATTTCAGTTAAGCCAGTCATCGTCCCGGCAATCATAATCTGGTTAGCCATCTTGGCATGCTGACCTGTACCCGCCGCACCAAAATGATTGACGCGATGTCCAATCACCTTAAATATCGGCTGCATCGCTTGATAAGTCGCGGTATCACCACCAACCATAATCGTTAACGTCGCCTTTTTAGCGCCAATATCACCGCCGGACACAGGGGCATCTAAGGCATGAAAGCCGTGAGCATCAGCATAAGCCGCAATTTTCGCCGCTAACTTAGGCTGACTAGTCGTCATATCAATCACCGTTTTATCTGGTCGCAGGCTTGTAAAAATGCCATCGTCACCAAAATAAACTTGAGCCACATCCTTTGGGAACCCGACCATCGTCAAGACCACATCACTAACTGCAGCCACAGCAGCTGGGGTATCCGCCCAGACCGCGCCTTCAGCCACGAGGGCATCGGCTTTACGTTTCGTGCGATTATAGACCGTCATCTCATAACCGGCAGCCATCAAATTATGCGCAATCGCGGCCCCCATCACACCAGTACCAATTAAACCAAGTTTCATTATGAGTCATCCTTTCTGATTTTTGTCCGGCGCCGTTTTACGACTTTGCCGCACAAAATGAATGATTAACGTGACCACCACGGCCCCTAAAACAATCAAACCAAAGGCTACCGCGGGAACTTCAATATCAATTGATGGAATTGATAGGAATAGTTTAAGCGCAATCACGGCAATTAAGCAATAGGCCATTGTTTCCAACTCTGGGATTTTTTTCATTAACCGCATGATAATTTCGGCGATCCCCCGCATGGCTGCAATCCCGATCATCCCACCAATCAACACAATCACGGGATTCTTCGAAATCGCTAACGACGCTAACACAGAGTCAATTGAGAACACAATATCCATTAACTCAATCTGGACCACAACCGACCAGAATTGACTCATGCCTAAGAATCGCCGTTGCTTTTTCGGCTTCGCCGTCGTCTGCTGTTTTTTCGTAAAGAATTGGTAAACTAAGTAAATTAAATAACCAGCCCCTAAAATCTTGATTTCCCAGAAACCAATCAGATAGGTTCCAATCCCGATAACAATGAAGCGGAAGATATAAGCCCCCCACAACCCATAAAACAATGATTTCTCTTGATCCTTTACAGAATCTAAACTTTGGGTCTGAGCGGCTAGGACGACAGCATTATCCACGGACAACAAACATTCAATCAAGGCTAATGACAAGATAATGATCCAGTCATCAGGAGTGGCGATAATCTGGCGCCAATTTTCAAGGCTGAAAAATGGCGCGTAAAGTTGTTCAATAAAATGCATCCCGGTGGTCCCCCTTCTACTTATTTCATATAATTTTAATTATACGCCTTGTGAGAAAAATATCTAACTTGAGTTATCACAACGCCTAATGATCTGGATCTTAGCCAATTGACCGCTTAACACACTAAAACGGCCAACCAACCGGCGACCGTTTTTAACCTCTATTAATTTTTTCAATTCGATTCCTACTCTGCATAGGCCTTAATCAACGCCCGCAACTGCGCTCCATCCGCGGCAGTACCAATCGTCAACCGTAGCCAATCTGGTCGCAACCCCGTTCGTAAACTATAGCCGTGATGTAACAAGTAATCCGCCAATTGATCCGCTTGCGGATAGTGAAAGAAGATGAAGTTAGCGGCGGACTCATCGGCCTGAATCCCCTGCGCTTGAAAGAACTGTTGCCAATTGTCGCGCTCAGCCGCATTTTTAGCGACCGTCTGGTGAACAAAAGCTTGATCTTGTACAGCCGCTAATGCCGCGACTTGCGTCAATGAATTCAAATTATAAGGTAACCGCACTGACTGCATGATTGGCGCATACCGCTTAGAAAAGACTGCATACCCCACGCGAAAGTTGGCTAACCCATAAGCCTTGGAAAAGGTCCGCATGACCACCACATTCGGATAGCGACGCGGTAACTGCAGCGCCGAAACGGCCGCGGCATTCGGCACAAAGTCAAGATAGGCTTCATCAATGAGCACCATCGTCTCCGCGGGAACTTGTTGCACAAAGGCTTCTAAGTCGACTAAAGTTTCAACCGTCCCCGTTGGATTGTTCGGGTTGCATAACCAAACCATCTTGACTGCCGGCGTCAACTTTTGCGCTAACGCTTGAAAGTCCACGTGGTCATTAGCTAAGGTTGGAACCGACACTAGGCGGGCGCCTTCAATCTCTGCATGCAATCCATACTCTGAAAAGGTTGGCGCTGAGACTAGGACTTGATCACCAGGGGCTAAAAATGTCCGTGAGACCATCACGATCATTTCATCTAGCCCAACGCTAAAAACTAATTGTGCCGGATCAACTTGTTGTTGCGTCGCAATCGCTTGCCGCAAAGCAGTCGCATCGCCATCTGGATAGCGGTTGCTTTGATTAAAATCCCAGTTCTTCACCGCTAGGGCAACTTTTGGCGAGGTCCCATAAGGATTCTCATTGGCTGACAACCGTACTAGTCGGTCTAATCCAAGCTCTGATTTGAGCGTTGCTAACGGCTTTTCGGGCACATACGGCGTTAACTTTTGAATGCTTTCCTTCATATAAGTGTCCCCCTATAAATTCTTGATTTCTGGGCGGTCCTTAAAGTCACTCATTTTACCTTCCCGCTTAGCAAGTTCAGCCTTAATCTGATCAAAGCTAACCCCGCGTTCAACTAGTAGCACTAAGACGTGGTAGAACAAGTCGGCCGTTTCGTAGACTAAGGCGTCATCATCGGGATTTTTGGCGGCCACGACCACCTCCGTCGATTCTTCACCGACTTTTTTCAAAATTTTATCGAGTCCTTCGGTAAATAAATAGTCGGTATATGACCCTTTTTTCGGATTTTGTTGCCGTTGAGCGATTAATTGATATAAGTCTTCCATGTTTTGCATAAGTGATGATCCTCTCTTATTTGACTGTCTTAAAGAAGCAACTGGTATGGCCGGTATGACAAGCTGGCCCATGCGGCGTCACCGCGATGAGCAACGTGTCATTGTCGCAATCGAGCTTAATACTGACCACATCTTGTAAATTACCGCTGGTCGCGCCTTTATGCCACAGTTCTTGACGCGACCGTGACCAGAACCAGGTTTGTCCGCTCGCTAATGTCCGCCGATAACTTTCTGCATTCATCCAGGCAACCATCAACACGGCCTTGGTCTGCGCATCCGTCACGACCGTTGTCACTAGCCCGGCCCCTTTTTCAAAATCAGGTTGTTCACTCATCGCACGACCACCGCCTTTTGCCGTAAAGCTTGCTTAACATCACTAATGGTTAGCTCACCATAATGGAACACGGAGGCCGCCAACGCCCCATCTACTGGAGATTGTTGGAAGACAGCCACGAAGTCAGCTAACCCACCAGCCCCACCAGACGCAATGATGGGCACTTTGACCGCTGCCCCCAAAGCTTGATAGAGACTTAGGTCAAAACCGGCTTTGGTCCCATCACGATC
Source organism: Lactiplantibacillus dongliensis (assembly GCF_005405105.1). Classification (GTDB taxonomy): domain Bacteria; phylum Bacillota; class Bacilli; order Lactobacillales; family Lactobacillaceae; genus Lactiplantibacillus; species Lactiplantibacillus dongliensis. The sequence goes on along the minus strand of NZ_BJDK01000023.1, from coordinate 6,928 downwards.
CATACTCGTTACCAATAATTCGCCAGCGCCCAACGCCACGGCTTGCTTAGCCCAAGCAATCGCATCTAAGTCAGTGGCTTGACGACCGCCATGGGTATACACCCGATACTGTTGGGCCGTAGCATCCCAAGCAGCGTCAATGGCAACCACGATACACTGATTGCCGAACTTTTCCGCCCCGGCTTGAATCAAGGCCGGGTCAGCGACGGCGGCCGAATTAATCGCGACTTTATCAGCCCCGGCTTTTAATAACCGCTGCATATCAGCCACACTGCTGATACCGCCGCCAATCGTTAACGGCATAAAGACTTGTGCGGAAACTTGTTCGACTAACGCCGCCATCGTTTTGCGCTGCTCATTGGTCGCCGAAATGTCTAGAAAGACTAATTCATCGGCACCTTGCTGCTGGTAAGCTGCCGCAATCGCCACTGGATCACCGACATCAGTTAAGTGCACAAAGTTCACCCCCTTCTTGACGTGCCCATCGGCCACATCTAGACAAGGAATAATGCGTTTAGCTAACATGTCGTCACCTCCGCCAATTCTGCCAAGGTGACAGTCCCTTCATACAGGGCCTTACCGATAATGGCATCGGTAATCCCCATCGTCTGCAAGGTTTGTAGATCAGCCACATCGCGAATGCCACCGCTAGCAACAAGCTGAGCTGGCGGCAATTGGGCGTGTAACTGGCCGAGCAAATTCAAGTTAGGGCCTTGCATGGTGCCATCGCGAGCGACATCGGTCACGATAAAGTGCTTAGCGCCACTCGCCATCATCGTTTGGATCAGGGTACTCATCTTGGTCTGCGATTGTTCCAACCAACCGTTAATCGCGACTTGTCCGTGTTGACCATCAACACCAATCACGATCCGCTCACCGCCAAATGTCGTTAATAACCGCTTCACTAATGCCGGGTCAGTCAAGGCCGCGGAACCAATAACTAAGCGATCGACGCCTAATTTTAAGTAACGAGCCGCTAAGTCATAGCTGCGAATCCCGCCGCCCAATTCTAAAGTTCCGGTAAAGGCCGCCCGAATCGCGGCCACCGTGGCCCAGTTTTCTGGTCGGCCGGATTTCGCACCATCTAAATCAACTAAATGTAATTGTTGTAAGCCGGCTGCATTAATTTGTTGCGCTTGGACGACTGGGTCCGCATTAATTAACGTGGCTTGGCTGAAATCACCTTGGTATAACCGGACACTCTGGCCGGCTTTTAAATCAATTGCTGGAAAAATCATTGGCACTCACCATTTCCTTAAAACTTGCTAGTTGCTGTAACCCGACTTGCCCACTTTTTTCCGGATGGAACTGCATCCCAACAACGTTTTGCCGTTGAACAATGCTTGGAATCGCCACCCCGTGCTGGACAGTCGCGACAATCTGCTCAACTGGACTGACGGCATAGTACGAATGGACAAAATACGTATACGCACCATCAATGCTGGCGAAGGAACTATCAGGCTGTTGCAGCTCATTTTCATTCCAACCCATCTGTGGCACTTTTACACCTAAATCGCTAGGAATCGCAGTCACTTGGCCTTGCAATAGGCCGAGCCCCGCGTGATCGCCGTATTCACTACTGCGTTCGAACAATAATTGCATCCCTAAGCAAATCCCCAACATTGGCTTGCCCGCTTGCGCCAATTGTTGCAAGACGGGAACTAGTTGTCGGTCTTGCAAGGCGGTCATCGCCGCGGCAAAGGCGCCAACCCCTGGTAAGATAACCGCATCAGCTTGCGCCAAGACCGCTGGATCAGCCGTCAAGGTCGTTGGCACTTGTAAATAAGCAAATGCTTTTTGCAAGTTACGGGTGTTCCCGGTATCGTAATCCACGATTGCAAACATCTAAATCACGCCCTTCGTCGAGTTCACACCGATAATGTCGGGATTAACCGTGACGGCCGCCCGCATCGCACGACCCAACGCTTTGAATAAGCTTTCAACTTTGTGGTGAGTATTCCGGCCGTAAAGAATCCGCGCATGTAAGTTCATCTCGGCCGCAAAAGCAACCGCTTGGAAGAAGTCCTCAACCGTTTCCGTATCCAGTCCGCCTAAGCGTGGATTGGTCAACTCAGCATCAAAAACTAAGTACGAGCGGCCACTCAAGTCGACACTGACCTGACCAAGCGTCTCATCCATCGGCACAAATGCCGTCCCGTAGCGTTCAATACCGACTTTATCGCCCAGTGCCTTTTTGAAGCACTCCCCTAAGACAATCCCGGTATCTTCGGTAGTGTGGTGAGGATCAACGTCTAAGTCACCGTGTGCTTTGACGATAAGGCCGAAGCGACCGTGCTTGGCGAATAAGTTCAGCATGTGATTTAAAAAGCCAATCCCCGTATCAATCTCAATGCCACTCTGTTCATCTAAGTTCAAACTAATCTCAATCTGCGTTTCTTGTGTGACGCGTTTAATCGTTGCTTGGCGCATAAGCGGGACCTCCTAGTCGTAATACGTATCAAAACGAGCTTCAATCGCACGGGCATGACCTTCGAGACCTTCCACCCGTGCTAAGGTGGTGATAGCTTTAGCTTCCTTGGCTAAGGCTGGCTTTGTATATTGAATAAAGGACGTGCGTTTAACAAAATCATAAACGCCCAATGGTGAACTAAATCGTGCCGTCCCACTGGTGGGTAAGATGTGATTGGGACCAGCAACGTAATCACCTAATGGTTCGGAAGCATAACGGCCTAAGAAGACCGACCCCGCATTGCGAATCAAGTTTAAATATTGCGTCGGATTGGCTAATTGAACCTCTAAATGTTCTGGGGCGACCGTATTCATCAACTCAAACATGTCCTCAACTCGGTCAACGACCGCAATAAACCCTTTTTCATTAACTGACGCCGTGGCAATTGCCGTTCGTGGCAAAACGCTCAACTGTGAAGTCACATTGTCGCTCACCGCTTGGGCTAACTTGGGACTATCGGTGATTAAGATGGGCCGCGCCAACTTGTCATGCTCTGCTTGGCTCAATAAGTCGGCGGCCAGTTCGCGCGGATTAGCACTATCATCGGCAATAATCCCAATCTCTGAAGGGCCAGCGACCATATCAATGGCAACTTGACCAAAGACTTGCTTCTTCGCCGTCGCCACGAAGATATTTCCAGGACCGATAATCTTATCAACTTGTGGAATTGAGACCGTCCCGTATGCCAAAGCCGCAATTGCTTGGGCGCCGCCAACTTGATAGATCGCATCGACACCGGCGATTTTAGCGGCGGCTAACACGGCAGGATTAATCCCATCCGGCTGCGGTGGCGTCACCATAATAACCTCATCAACACCAGCGATCTTAGCCGGTAAGGCACTCATTAATAACGTTGACGGATAGGCGGCCGTCCCACCTGGCACATATAACCCGACGCGCTTTAGTGGTAATAATTTTTGGCCCCGCAAGACCCCTGGTTGTTCGGCATCAATGAAGCCTGTCGCCTTTTCCTTTTCGTGGAAGCTGGTAATGTTACGTTTCGCCAATAATAACGCTTGCTTAACTGCTGGATCCAATTGCTCATAAGCCGCATCAATCGTGGCTTGGTCGAGCTTGAATTGATCAATCTCAACGTTATCGAATTGTTGTTCATAAGCTTTTAAAGCGGCATCTCCATTTTCAATCACATTGGCGATAATCTTTTGGACGGCGGTGACCACGTTAGTATCGGTCAATTGTTGCGTTTTAGTCTGGACTAACTTTTTTAAAGTCGCTAAATCTTCATTAATAATTTTCATAATTGCGAGACTTCCTTTTCTGCATTGGCATTCACGACGGCGGCTAGTTGATCGACTAATGAGAAGATGGCGGTTTGATGTTGCTTGAGCGCCAGTCGATTGACCACTAACCGGGTAGAAACCGGTTGTAGATAGTCATAAATCTGTAAGTGGTTCTCCCGAATCGTCGTGCCAGTTTCAGTAATATCAACGATGGCATCCGCTAAACCGGTTAACGGCGCCAATTCCACCGACCCTTCAATCTTGATAATCTCCACGTCTTGGCCCAACCGGTCAAAGTAACGTTTCGTGATTAACGGATATTTGGTCCCAATAATCTTACGTTGGGGGGCCTGTGGGTCGAAGGCCGCGGTCGAAGCCAAGACAAATTGACATTGGCCAACCCCTAAATCTAATAATTCATATTGCGTGCTTTGATGTTCAACCAGAATGTCACTGCCCACAATGCCGATGTCAGCGGCCCCCCGTTCGAGAAACGTCGTCACATCCGGTCCTTTTGCGAGAATGAATTCATACGGTTGAGTGGTAGAATCGAAGATCAACCGGCGTTGTTTGTGCCGCACTAGCGAACAATCCACCCCGGCCTGTTCTAATAGTGGTAAGACTTGCGTCTCAACTCGTCCTTTGGTTAAAGCGATTTTTAATCGTGGTTCACTCATCTAAGTCACCTTCCGTCAAATCAATCAAAGTGGCGCCCATCTGCGCGGCTTCTTGTTTTGCGGCCGCCACGTTATCCGCTAAGCTCAAACTAGCCTGTTGGTATTTCAACAACAACCGTTCTGCTTGTGACCATTGTGCTGGTCGAAAGTAGATCAACTGGCGCGGAGTTGGTACGGCTTGTTTGAGCGCTAATTCAGTCAACAAGTCCAGATCTAAGCCCATCCCTACTGCCGGTTCACTAGTCGCTTGAAAGTTCGCCAGTAATTGGTCATAACGCCCTCCGCTGAATAAATACCCAGCGCCGGCTTGCGAATAGCCGCGAAAGGTCAAACCGGTGTAATACTTCTGCGGTGCTTGGCTGCTCAGATCAATCGAAACCGCCTGCTCTGGCATGGTGGTCTGCATCCAACGCACGACCGTCTTCAACCGGGCAATTGCATTATCCACGGCGGTTGGTAACGAAGCGGCCGCTAATTGCTTAAAGATTCTAGCTGGATTGCCGAACAACCGTGGCCACTGTTGTAAGAATGGATATAAAGCTTGATCTTGATACGCCGCAATCAAAGCTTCATATTGTGGCACTTGCTTGTTGAACAGTGCTTGCTTGATTGCCGTTTGTTCAGCGGCGTCAGCCGTTAAGGTCGCAACGACCTGCTGAACAAATTGCGCGTCACCAAGTTCAATCTCCACTTCATCATCAATCAGTTCGGCACTGAGTTGATTAGCGATTGCTAAACATTCCAGCTCTGCTTTTAACGAGGGATACCCAATCAATTCAACGCCCGCTTGGGTCATCTGGTTATACGACCCCGACAAACGACGACTCACCCGGAAGATATCGCCAACGTAACTGAACTTTTGCGGCAATGGGACTTTCGTGGCACTCAAGAAGCGGGCAATCGGTAACGTCATATCTGGCCGCAACACTAAGGTCTGGCCTTCCGGATCAAGCAACCGATACAATTGGGTGTTGCCCATTTGATACGGATCAAAGACCGCCTGATTCTCTAACAACGGCGTCGCAATCGGTGCCAACCCCCGCTGCTTAAAATGGGCTTGGATCACCGAGATTAGTTGTTGCTTCGTGGCAGCCTGTCGTCCGAACTCATCACGCGTACCGAGTGGTAAAAGATTACTTAACATTGCCAACGCCTCCTTAACGTTTACTGGATTATTGATTAAAAAAAAACGCCCCTTTAGCAAAATTGCTAAAAGGACGTTTTGAACGTGGTTCCACCTTAATTCGTTGCCAGCTCACACTGGCAACCTCATGTTGACAAAGAGTCAACTTGGCTAACGATGCCATTCGACTAAGGCTAATCAGACAGGTTCACCTTAGCAGTTCATAGATGTGGGTTCATTAATAATGTCTGCCCGGTTCGCAGCTACCCGGACTCTCTGGATGAGGAAATTATTAATTACTTTTTCTAATCACAACCGTTTATTAAAATTCGATTAGTTATTTAATTTAAAACTCATTCTAGTGACTTTCATGGCACTTGTCAACCATTAAATTAATTTTTTGATTAAATGTTGACCACGACCGACGCTGACAATATCATGTGCATCCGAGCCATAAATCAGCGGAATACCGCGCTGCTGAGCCCGTTGAATGATCTGGTCACCTGGGTAAAAGTCATTACAAAATGGTTTATATAGTCCTGCCAGGTTTAAATCTAATTCACGTTGCTGACTGACCAACAAGTCCAAAATCTGATCGACTAATTTTAGATTTTCAGCTGACAATGGTGCCGTCAATCCAAAATAATCCTGATATTTACGCACCAGACTCATATGGCCAATTCGTTGCGGGGCATACGGTCCCAAGTCTGCCTGGACCGATGCCAGCACGGTTTGATAATAAATTTGGAATAACTGTTGCGGCTGGTCAAGCCAGTCAGCAAACGCCACGCCAAAGTTTTCTGGCGACAAGTCAATTGCCCAAGTTTTGTTCACGACCCCCGGCATAAAGTGCACCGACAAAATACTCTCCTGCGTTAATGGCCCATACGCCGCTAAAAAGTCCCGGGTCCAGGCTTCAAAGCCGGGTAAATAATCCACTTCAAAGCCAACCGAAATCTCAATCTGATCACGATATTGTTGCTGCAAGTGCTGGCCTAATGCTAAGTAGGCCGGTACTTGAGCCATCGTTAACGAGGCTTCCGTAACCCCGGTACTATCGCCAGCGTACGTTGTAGCAAAGGTCGGTGGCAACGGGGCATGTTCGGTGATACAGTACTTCTGCATGCCCAATTGAATCGCCCGTTGTACCATTTTTTCCGTTGATTCCCCACTGCCATGCGGACATAATTCCGTATGGGTGTGACCGTCCATTAGCATTTTCTCAGCTCCTTTTAATAATTGCTCACTATTCAAACACAAATTCCCAGTTTGTGCAACTTAGACTGATGCTAAAACCTGAAAGTAACTAAAAAAGGTCGCTTGGTGCTAGTTGGCTTAAATTGCCACTCTGGTTGGGCCAGAATCGGCTGGAACGTGGTGGCCGCGTTTTCGAGCCACAGTACGGTCTCGAAAGCCG
>NZ_BJDK01000022.1 GCF_005405105.1 Lactiplantibacillus dongliensis | reverse complement strand
ATTTCTTTTCTAATAATATATCAGGTTTAGAAAAGCGAACGAAGCAATATGCATTTTAACTTTTAAAACAAGCCCTAGTCAAGTACAAGATATGTCCTACATGTTTACACGTTTATTTGATACAGAAAGTTTGAATTTAAAAAACTTTGATACTAGTCAAGTGACAAATATGTCACATATGTTTGAGACTTGCACCAGCTTAGAGAGTTTAGACTTGTCGATGTTTAATACAAGTAAAGTAACATCGATGGCCTCGATGTTTAGTTCTGAATCATCATTGAGTTCGCTTAACATTTCTTCATTTGATACGAGTTCTGTCACCGATATGTCTGGCATGTTTATGGGGACATCTTTGTCGGCGTTAGATCTCTCCTCATTTGATACCAGTAAAGTGACAAATATGTCGAGAATGTTTGCTGGAATAGGGTACGAAAAGTTTGTTAATCCCATCAAGGGACTGGATCGTTTTAATACTAGTAAAGTCACTGATATGTCTGGTATGTTTTATAGAATAAATTTGCCGGTCAGTGCACAACTGGATTTAAGTCACTTTGATACAAGCGCAGTTACCGACATGTCATTGATGTTTGGGGATGCTAAGCATTTTGTCGATGACTATATTGCGAAGTTTGACACTAGCCACGTGACAAATATGCAATCCATGTTTGAAGGTATCAGTAGAGATGCAACGGATCCGGGTGGTGAACTGACCACATTGAAACTCGCTAACTTAGATACCAGCTCTGTAGTTAATATGTCACGAATGTTTGCTAATATTACGCAATTGACTGATTTAGATTTTTCCAAATTTTCAAACTTTGAGACGCATAATGTGGATGATATGAGTTATATGTTTTTGGGAGATACCGCATTAACTAATCTAAAACTTGCGAATTTTGATACGTCAAACGTGACCGACATGCGGTATATGTTTTCTAGTGATACTACATTAGCCGATTTGAATCTCACTAATTTTGATACTCGTAATGTGACCAATATGATGGGAATGTTTGTAAATGATGAGGCTCTTCAGAATTTGAATCTCTCGTCATTTGATATGCGTGACTTAGTATTGGATTATCAACCACTTGGTACGCTTAATATAAAAAACTATTCGCTTATTAACTTACCGGCAATGTATACTGAAGGGTTTGGATACTTGACTACTAATCCACGAGTGCTAGTTTTAGGTGCACATACGAGACTGGTTTTTGATTATCCGGTAGAAAAAGCTAGTGATATTATTGAACTGCCAGCAGAATTGGAAGGTAGTATTAGCTTGGAGGATGTTGCTCAAGTAGTAGGCTATAGTCGTATAAGCGAACTAAAACAATTGTTTTCAGCCAATTTACAACCTGCTGCCAATAAATCCACGGGATTATGGGTCAACGTCGACACTGGTGAACGGTTAACTGCACCGGCATTGATGGAACGCTATAGTGGTGACCAAGCAACTGCTGGTACCTGGACTTGGCAAAGCGTGGTTGGAAAAGATGTCCAGCTCATTGCTAGTCCTAAGACAAAGTGGTTGCCGGTGGATAATTACGATGAGAAACTGAGTGTTGATGAAGCGGGCAATAATTTAGCCCTTGATAAGTTGAACGTAGTCGTGCGCGATACTAAAACCAACGTTATTGTCCCGGTTGCTGACGTTGACCCAACCAAGGTCGGTAGTTACACCGTGACCTACAGCTATATGGGTAAGGATAATGTTAACCAAACTTCAGGACCAGTTAAGCTAGAGATTGTGGCGGCAAAAAGTATGATCAATGCGCATGATTCGGTCGTTCAGTTAAACGAGTCGTGGCCGGCCGATAATTTTGTCACTGCCATTAACGCTGATGGGAGTCCGGTCACAGATGTCACAACTAAAGGGACAGTTAATAGTCAAATTCCCGGAGTCTATACGATTACGTATCAATTTGTCGACCAATTTGGGGTGCCAGTCACTAAGAACGTACATGTTATCGTGAATGGCTTAACGCTTAAACAAACTACTGGCAATTTTTCAACAGATGATCGTTGGGACCCCCTGACCAATGTTGTGACTGCTATCGATGATAATGGTCATGAAGTTGCGCCGAGTTCGTTGTCATTGCGGCTAACAGATGCTGTGGGTCAGGTGGTAAACTCACTTAAGCGACCGGGCAATTACCAGCTGGTTTATAGTTTCAAAGATGGTCATGGTGACCATCTTCAAACGGCACTGGTGACCATCCTCACCGGTGAGAATCATGCGGCCCTACAATTAAAAACTGACCAAGTGATATTATATGAACACGATACGTGGAATCCAATGAGTAACGTCGAGAGCCTGGTTGATTCGGATAGTGAACAAATTAATGTTACTGATTGGCCACAATACTTGAAAGTTGATAACCAAGTGAAGCTGGCTCAACCAGGCGAGTATCACGTTACTTATCAATTTACCGATACATTTGGTGTTGTACATGAGAAGACAGCAGTCGTGACGATCAAACCCAGTCAGGCACAGTTAACATTGAATCACGAGACTGTGGTGCTTTACGTTGGTAACAAGTGGTCACCAATCGACAACCTTGCGGCGGTTAAAGATGTTGATGGTCGTGAGGTTACTGCTGATCGGGTGACCATTAGTAATCCAGTTGATTTAACGCGGCCGGGTCATTATTTAGTTGTCTATCGGTTTACAGATAGTCAAAGTAGCTTGCACACCGCGACTAGCGTGGTACAAGTGTTAGCCAATCTTGCCAAGCTAGCGGTTAAGCATCCGGTTGTTCATTTGACAGTGGGTGATCAATGGACCGCACTTAGCAATCTAGAGCAGGCAACGGATGTTGATGGAACTGCGATTGATTCAAAGAAACTGCAAATCGATAACCCAGTTGTGTTAAATACGCCTGGAACCTATGTAGTCACGTATCAATTTACCGATCAGCTAGGTGTGATTCATATGGCTAAGGGACAAGTTATAATTGAAGCGGCACCAGTGGTCACACCTGATGGTAATGATGGCCAGCAAACTACAGATGATAACGGGAATTATGGGACTAGTGAAATGCCTGAGCCGCAACCAGTTAAGAAGTTACCGGCAACGAAGCCGACTGTTCGGCCACAGCAACCAATCAAAAAGTCGACACCTAAGCAGCCGGTCAAATTGAGCCAGAAGGTCGTCAAACCGGACTCTAAATCGATGTCAGGTGCCATGATGTTAGCTAGTTCATCAAAATCGAATGTACCAACTAATCAACAACTGGTCAAAGTAGCTCAGTCACAAGCGGATGGTTTAGTAGTGACAGCTAAATTACCACAAACTGACGATACAGCGACGCAAGCGACTTCGATTTGGGGTTGGGTATTATTAGCCTTGGCTGGGATTATACGGCCATGGTTGATTAGTAAAAAGAAAAAGTCGTAGTGGCAATTACTTATTTATCAGCATATAAAGGCGCCTCGCTTAAAAGTGGGGCGCTTTTTTTGAAAATAGGGTGAATGAAGGCCAATATCAACTTTTTTAAATAACCCCTAACCACATCGGCCAAATAAGTGTATACTATTACATGTTGGTTCAAACGAACTAAACGTGATGGCGGTATTGGCGAAGTGGTTAACGCACCGGATTGTGGCTCCGGCACGCGTGGGTTCGATTCCCACATACCGCCCTAAAATAAAACGTCCTGACTAGTTATTTAGTCGGGGCGTTTTTTTGTTATCGGTAGCGGTAAGCGACTGATTTGGTTCGGTAGTAGTTAGCTTGATAGCCATCACTGTGAACGTAAAGTCGGGCATGACCAGCTTTGCTGCCGTGTGTTAAGTTAATCGGTTGGCTAGCCAGATGGTAACCCCTAGTGGTTTTGTAAATATTGAGTTTGTTTTTACCATGTGACCAGACGCCGAGCTGATTACCCTTAGCACTGGCCCAGATTTGGCGGGCGCCACCCTCATAACGCATGATGCCTTTCAAGGAATGTTTGGTTAGGGTTAACCGATCGTAAGTCCCGTGATCGTAAGCATACCAGGTATGGCGAAAGGTCGTGGGAACGGTGTGGCTGCGTTTGGCGGCTTGAACCGGTTGGGCGAGGCCAACTAGCCCCAACCCGAGCGTCACCGTCAGAACTGATTTTGCTAATTTCAAAATAATCTCCTCCAAATTAAGCATGGCTTAATTATACCATGCAAAAAACGGTTAGCCTGGGCTAACCGTTTAATCAGCTTGTTTAGTGGTAATAGTGCCATTAGGATAGACAAAATAAGTTTTTAGCAAGTGTCCCCGTTGACCATTGGCTTTGCGCTGAAAGGCATCAACTTGATAATAGTGATGACCGCGCGCATCACTATTAATGGCTGGAACCGGCTGAAATAGTTGTCCTACTGGCGCCTTCAAGACTTGTTTGACCGCCGCGGCGGCCATTGTTGGACTGGTCAAGTGGTCATTCGTTGCTTGCAGTTGGGTGCCAGTAGCTTTTTGGGCACTGGCGTCTTGTGCTTTTGCGGCGGCATTGGTGTCACTTTGGCGATTCGCCGCAGCGATTTCTTGTGTTTTCTTCGGCGTAATTCGAGGTTGACTACTAGCCGCGCAACCACTCAGTAACAGTACCAGACTCATCCCGCAACTGATTAGCCAGCGCGCCCTCATTGGGGTTGCTCCTGAGCTAAGGTTGGGTAGGGCGCGCGGTTGATAATTTGCAGGTCAACGTAAGCCATTCCGCCAATCGATAAGATTAGTAGAGCAGCGATAATTAGATTTTTCATAGATTTAGGACCTCGTTTATTTCCAGTTTGGTACCCAGATAACGCGGGCAATGTCATTTGGGGTGACCGCAATCCGCTCACCAGTCTGGGGACCCGCTTCAACATCGACTTGATACGTCGTAGGCTGGGCTTCAATCGTTACGATTGAGCCCCGTTGACCAGCGGTGGTATCGATTAAACTATACAGTGGAATCTGGTTGGTCGCGATTTCGAGTTCATACAATGTAAACTGTAGAAAATAAGACTTGCGGCCGGTTTTAATTTGTAGCGGCGTATCGGTCGACCCATAGTCAGGCAAAGCCCGTTGCTGGGCATTGGGATCGTTCATGTATTGCATATCGTTGACAGCATCGATGGCCATCTTCCATTGACCGCCCGTAATCCGGGTCTTGGACGATAAGGTCATGACGGAGTTGGCGTAAATATCAATAACGTTAAAAGCTTCATTAACTTGTTTTTTCGGTAGATAGCCAATGACATAACCATGATCCGCCACTTTTAACTCAATTCGAACGGCCCGTTTGGCACCATCGACTTCTTCGACTAGTTGGATTTCCCCAATATTAGCGTCAGCGTCAACTTGGTATTTCTTCGCGTATAAGTAATCGGCTTTTAACCCAGAATCGTTGTAATTGTCATACGGTTTAAAATAACCACGTTTAATGGCATCGGCCAGTGCAGCGTCAAATTCTTTTTGGTAGTAGTCTAAACCAACGACATACGAACGAAAGATGGCGCGTGAGTTAGCGTCGATGCGGTGATGTTGCGGCGCCGTGACCGGGTGAGGGACGGATTTGCGCAACTTGGTTTTAAAGCTGTCATTTTGTGTTTGTAGGTCCGTTAAAGTGGCTGCTTGGTCTTGATTGACCAGCGTTTGTTTAACGAGGCGACTACGAATGGTTTTTAATAACTCGGTTTGATCAGTTGCGGCCCGTTTTAGACGATGCACGGTCACGCGACTGACGATTAAAATAATAAACAGGATTAAACTGATGAGGGCTAATCCTAAGACGATATAAGCAGTCATAAGTATTCACTCCAAGGCTAAGACGATTAATTTATTTGATGAAACTTGTCAGGTTACCTAAAAATAAGGTATGATAAGTCGTAAATGACTTCACGTTATTAGATTATATAAGAAACGGCGGCGAACGGTAGTGCAGATGTTAAAGCGACTTTATCGTCGGTATCAATACTTCTGGAAATATGCCATTTTTGGGTTCCTAGCAGCGGCTGTGAATGTCTTGGCCTTTTGGGTCTTACATTCCGTCATGCTGGAACATTATTTATTCTCAAATACGATTGCATGGATCTTAGCCACGCTGTTCAGCTTTATCACGAACAAAGCAGTGGTCTTTCAATCCCGGTCTTCAAGTCTGAGTCACAGCATTCGTGAGTTTGTCGGCTTTATGCTGACGCGGGGACTCTCGTACTTTTTTGATACGTTTTTAATGTTCGTTGGAATTTCCGTCTTGTTCTGGATGCCGCTACTGGTTAAAATCTTGGACCAAGTATTGGTGGGCTTGTTTAACTACGGCACATCGCGGTTGATTTTTATGGAGCATAATCAAAAGATGCGAATGCGCCGACAAATTATGAAACGATTTAGTAAATAGGGCGTTGCCAGCGACTGGCTGGGCGCCTTTTTTGCGATCTTTATAGCCAATGACCGGTGAGCATGACATGCAAGCCAAACCCAAGCATCACGGTCAGGACGACGCCACCGACTAGTAAGCTGACAAGCTTGCCGGTCAAGTGGCTTTCCTGCCAGCGGGCAAAGGCGATTTCAATGAGACCAATTGTTCCGACACCACACACCGCTTTGACGATTGTTAGTAAGGGTGCGGCTTGAAACGTTTTGGTACTGAGATACACGCCAGTGATAATCAAGGCTAAATAGCCGAGCCGACTTAAAATCAAGTAGCGATTGGCGGCTTTGATGGATTGCCGGGTCAGCCCGCAACTCACCATGATGATGAGCCAAACCCAGCTAATTAAATGAATCGTTAATAGCATAAAAAAATAACGCCTCCAAACAACCTGTCATGTCTAATTTTAGCATGAAAGTCTAGTTTGGCGACGTTATTTTTATGCAGTCGGGGTTAAATTTTTCTGTTGGACATATTCAGCCAATTCAATCACAGTTTTGAAGCGATTGAATGGGGTGACCAGGTGAACCCCATTAAAATACTTGCAAATACCATCGATTAATTCTTTAGCAATTTGGATCCCCACGGCGCGTTCATTACCATCCTGTTCGGCTTGCGCCATTCGGTCTAAAACGGTGGCTGGCAAGCGGATGCCATGGACTTCATGGTGTAGAAATTCAGCGTTACGGCGCGAGACTAGCGGCATGACCCCAATAAAGACGGGAACGTGTAAATGGTCCGCTTTGAGCGCTTCTGCGAGTGCAATCACGTTTTGAATATCGAAGACCGGTTGTGTAATCAAGTAGTCGCAGCCGTAACTGAGCTTGCGGGCGATTGACTTGGTTGAAACCGTTGTACGGTAAGCATTCGGATTAAAGGCCGCGGCGACGCGAAAGTCGGTCGCTTGTTTTAGTGATTTCCCAGTGGGACCAATGCCGCTGTTGAACTGTTTGATTAGCTTGATCAGTTCCACCGAACGGACGTCGCCTACCGACGATGCGCCCGGGAAGTCACCTAACTTGGCGGGATCACCCGTTACGGCGAGAATATCTTCAATGCCGAGACTGTGTAGGCCCATGATCTCGGATTGCAAGCCGATCAAGTTGTGATCACGCGTCGTCAGATGAACGATTGGTGTAATCCCATAGGTGAGCTTGAGTTGCGCCGCAATGGTGGTGTTAGCGATGCGGACACTGGCCAAGGAATTGTCAGATAACGTAATGCCGTCAACCCCAGCAGCCTTTAAACGCTGGGCCCCTTTGAAAAACTTTTGCGTTTCAAAGTCTTTAGGCGGGTCTAATTCGACCAACGCGGTTTTTTGTGTCGCCACTTTTTGTAGGAAGAGGTGCTGGCCCGGTGTTGGCGTTAAGGTCGGTGTCTGGCGCGGCTGGGGCTGGACAGTCTGGGCGACTAGTGTCCGACTCGTCAACCCGCGGACTAAAGCGGCCGTGTGCAACGGGGTTGTCCCGCAACAGCCGCCGATGATATTGAGGCCTAACTGACGAAAACGTTCGGCGTAATCTTGAAAATAACTTGGATCACCATCATAGACGACCTGGCCGTCAGTATCGGTTCCAGGTAAGCCGGAATTGGGATAAACCGCTAATTTCACCGTTGCTGGAATCGCTAAGTGTTCAAAAGATTGCGCTAGGTAGTATGGTCCTAAGCGGCAGTTGGCGCCAATCACGTCAGCACCCGCTGCGGCTAGCTGAATAATCGCATCGGCAAAGGTCGTCCCATCGCGCAAGACGCCCGGGGCTAGCATTGACACATTGGTGATAACGGGTAGCGTCGTGTGGGCCTTAACCAGCTTTAAAGCGGCCAATAATTCGGGGAGCTCATAGTAGGTCTCTAACAAAATCCCGTCTAATTGTTTCGTGGCTAGGAGCGCAGTTAATTGTTCTGTTAGACTAGCCTCAATTTCGGCGGGAGTTGCTTGTTGGACACGTTGTTCGGTGTCACCCGCGAGCCCGCCAATTGTGCCTAATAGATAAACGGGATGGTCGGCAGTTTGACGGGCCTGTACCGCTAGCTTGACTGCCGCTTGGTTAATGGCCGTGACTTGATCTTGTAAGTCGTAGCGTGCGAGCTTCAAGCGATTGGCAGCGTAAGTGTTGGTCTGAATCAGATCGGCACCAGCACTAATGTAAGATTCATGCACCCGGCGAATCGTATCGGGATGGGTCAAGTTGAGCGCTTCAAACGCGGAGGCAATCCCATAATTACCATAAAGTAAGGTGCCCATTGCACCATCGGCGACTAAGACGCGCCGTTGTAAGGCTTGACGTAAATCCATTGGCAAGCTCCTCCTTACTTAGTTGGGGTACTCAATTGAGCTTGAATCGCATCGCGGGCGGCAACCATATTCGTTAAGGCCGCAATGGTTTCGGGCTTTTGCCGCGTCTTTAAACCGCAATCCGGATTGATCCAGAATTGATGGACGTCAATCACGCGTAGGGCCCGTTGGATATTGGCCTCGATTTCGGCGACACTAGGTACTCGTGGACTGTGAATATCGTACACACCCAGGCCGATTTCTTGGTCGTAACCGGTCTGTTCAAAGGCACTGATGATCTCGCCATGACTGCGCGACGTTTCAATCGAAATCACATCGGCATCTAAGGCTTTGATGGTGTCGATAATGTCGGCGAAGTTCGAGTAGCACATATGGGTATGAATCTGCGTCTCATTTGCGACTCCGGTCGTCGTGATTTTAAATGAATAAACCGCTTCGTCCAAATAGGCTTGCCAATGTCGCTGCTTTAGGGGCAACCCTTCCCGGAGTGCTGGTTCGTCAACTTGAATGATCTTAATGCCAGCTTTTTCTAGGTTTTGCACTTCTTGACGTAAAGCGAGGGCAATTTGATTTTGAACTTGGGCGGTCGGAATATCATCACGAACAAAGCTCCAGTTGATAATCGTGAGTGGCGCGGTTAACATGCCTTTGACCGGTTTGTCGGTGAGACTTTGGGCATAAACGGAAGCCGCGACGGTAATCGGTTCGGTATACGCCACATCACCGAAAATGACTGGTGGCCGCACCCCGCGTGAACCATAAGATTGGACCCAGCCATTTTGGGTGGCGTAGAAGCCGGTCAGCTTTTGGCCGAAGTATTCGACCATGTCCGTCCGTTCGAATTCGCCATGAACGAGGACGTCTAAGCCAATTTCGTTTTGATAATCGATCCAGCGTTTCGTTTCGGCTTTCAGGAAAGCTTGGTAAGCTGCATCTGATAAGTCGCCGTGCCGCCAAGCTGCACGTTTGGCCCGAACGGTTCGACTTTGGGGAAAACTGCCAATCGTGGTCGTGGGTAGTAATGGTAAGTGTAGCCGGTCGTGTTGCAATTTGATGCGGGTGGCAAATGGCGCTTGTCGTTCAAAAGTCTGATCAGCTAAGTGCGCTTCGGCTTGCCGGACAGTTGGATTGTTCCGGTGGCTGGACGCATTTAAGGCTGCCAACTTAGTCTGGTTTTCATCGAATTCAGCTTGAACTGCGGCCACCCCTTGATTGGCGGCGGTAGTTAAAGTGGCTAATTCTTGCAACTTTTGATCAGCAAAGGCCAAGCCGCCTAACAGAATTGGATCGGCTTTTGGTTCATTCTTAGTCGTAATTGGGACGTGCAATAACGAATTCGCTGGTTGCAGCCATAACTGGTCGTTAGTGACGATGGTACGCAATTGTTGAACCAAGTCGAATTTAGTTGCTAAGTCACTGGCCCAGACGTTGTGACCGTCGATCAGGCCGGCCGCGAGAATCTTGTCGGCCGGGAAGCCCGTGGTCTGCAAGTGTGCTAGATTTTCACCATGGTCGTGAACTAAGTCTAAGCCAATCGCTTGTACGGGAAGTTGGATCACTTGGTCGTATAAATCTAGGCTGTCAAAGTAAGTTTGTAATTCGATATTTAAAGCCGGAACCGCGCCATGTAGCGCCGTCAAAGCTTGTTGGTAGGGAGCGATTTCAGCGGGATCAGTAGCTTTAACCAGCGTTGGTTCATCTAATTGCACCCACTGGGCTCCAGCGGCCGCAAGCTCACTGAAGACTTGTTGGTAGAGGGGCAGTAGTTGTGGTAAGAGTTCAGCGACTGCGGCATCGTCCAAGTATTGGCCGTGGCGTTTGCCCAGTTTTAAGAAGGAAACGGGGCCTAAGATTACTGGTTTGCCGTCGATGCCCAGTTCGTGCTTAGCTTCTTGGTAGTAGCGCAGCCAGCGATTATCCAGTAATTGAAAGTGAACGTCATCGAATTCCGGGACGATGTAGTGGTAGTTGATGTTGAACCACTTGGTCATTTCAGCGGCAGTCGCTGAATCGGTTCCCCGGGCGATGGCATAGTAATCATCTAAGCCTAATTGATGGTCAAAATGGCCAAAGCGGGTCGGTACGGCACCAAAGGCCGCCAAAGTATCTAAGACATGGTCATAGTCAGAATTATCAGCCACGGGAATTAGATCGATGCCTAATGCTTGTTGCTTCTTTAAATTAGCGAGTCGTAGCCGCTTAGCAGCGGCATGAAAGTCATCCGCGCTAAGTTGTTGTCGCCAATAATGTTCCAGTAAATGCTTCCATTCCCGATGTTCACCTAAACGGGGGTATCCTAAATTGCTATTAATAATCGTCATCTTAACCACTCCTCAATTATTTTTGTTGAAATAAAAAACGGCAACCTCAATCCTAATAAAAGGACGAAGTTGCCGTTCGCGGTACCACCTTAATTCATCAATACCTCGCGATATTGATCTTAACCCGTACATGTCATACGGTAGCTGGGTAACAGGAGCTGACTGTCATCACCTGGCAAAAGCTCAGTGGTGCCGTTTAGAGGCCATTTTCGGTTGTCGTGCGCTGGCCTGGTTTCCATTGTTCCAGACTCACTGAACAGGAGCTAACAACTTACTTTCCTCATCGGGACGTTTTCGTTTTTGTGAATGCTTAAAAAGTACCACTACAAAATGATAAAGTCAAAGGATGTTTTAATTAAAATGCCACTTTTATTATGAGATATTAATTTATTGATAAATAAAAAAGCAAGCCAACGCGATGGTTGACTTGCTTTTGGGACTTATTGTAAGGCTGATTGATAAACCCAATAAGTTTTATTATTATCTTTAATCCGATACCAAACGGTCGTCTTGCCAGCTTGGACTTTGACCGCTTTAGCATTAACGGTCACATTTTGACCAGCTAAGTCGGTGACTGAGCCCGTGTTCTTAGACAAGTAGCTGGAACTTAAGACGTGGTTACGCAATGGGGCTTTACTGGTTGATTTGACCGTATTAGTTTGGTCTAAATCAGTGGTATAGCTGACCTTAGCGAATTGCAGCGCTTTGCTGTAGACCCAGTAACGTTTCGCATGCTTAGATTTGCTATAGCGAATCCGATACCAAGTACTGCCAGACTTCTTGACGCCGCGATTATCTAGATAAACTTTGCGGCCAACGTAAGACCCATAATTCCAGCCAAGATTCTTAGCCGTATATTGACTGCCCTTGACGTGATTGTAAGCCCGATATTTTCGATAAGTGTTACTCAACGTGGCCCAGTCATTACCGTTACCTTTGTGATAAGTCACCGCTGGTTTAACGGTCGTCGTGGCAGTTGAAGAATCGGTATCAGGAGCGGTCGTTGTCGCCGAACTGCTACTGCTGCTGACAACGCTGCTAGAGCTACTATTATCGACGGCTGGAATTTCAGTACTTGGTACCAGCTCGTTATAGCGTTGTTTGACCAGTTGGTAGAACATCGCAAACGTATAAGCTTGGCCAAAGTAAGTCCGGCCAGCGCTAGCGTAATAGGCTTTCGGATCAGCATGATCAGTCCCGCCGAGATATTTTGAGACAGCTTCGTGTGACCAGACCGTCCCCTTACCATCATAAGCGGCATCGTTAGGCTTCAAGTTGTATTGCTTCAAAATTGCGGCCGTATAGTAAGCGGCATTGTTGATTTCGCTAGCAAAGGCGGCTTTTGAGTGCACTTCGACTTGTTCAAACTGCACGAAACGCTGATTACCGTAGTAGCCAGAACCCCAAGCCAGATAGTTGGTATTGGCAATATTAATGATCTTGCTGGCATCCACGAAAGAGTGGACGAAGGCATTTTGATAGTTGTTCTTCATATAAGCAATTTCATTGTAGATCGTCGAGTTCGGGTTGGCCGTTTCATGAACGACCACGCCTTCTGGTTTACCGACCCCGTTACGGTAAGCATTCTTTGGGAACCCGTTCCAGATGCTGCTTGTAATTGGGGCATGTTGCAAGTTACTACTGTTAATGTAATTGTTCACGACGGAATCCGCAGCTTGTGCGCTAGTTCCGTTGGTATTCAAGGCAACCAATCCCATGGTGGTTGCGGCCATCCCTAAAAGCAAGGTGGCTTTCCAAGTCTTCATAATATAAATGTCTCCTTTTTTGTCGACCCACGCCATACTATTCCTATTGATTATAACGAGTTTTTCTGAAAAAAGGTACCATCTTTCGCCAGGTTTATCTGGCCTTATTTTAGAAGTTGCGGATAAATATAAGACTAAGTTGAATAATTGTTCGAAATCCAGCCTTAAATATTCAGTTTTACTGGAAAAAGTTGGTTAAAACCGAACTTTTGGCGTTATATTTCAAACACTTAACAATTTCATGACAGTGGTAGTTCGGCGAATTGAACAATCTAACTGTTGAGCTGGGATGAGCTTGGGGTTGCCACTCTGGGTGGACTAGAATCGGCTGGAACGTGGTGGCCGCGTTTGTGAGCCGAAGGGCGGTCTCACAAGCCGGGCTTTATCTAAGCCGGAAAGACACCGGCAAAGATAAACGACACCACTGAACCGATTCTAGTCCGCCCGGCGTTAGTTGATCCGGACTTGTAAAACCGTTCAAACGGTTATTTTAGTCGAGAAGTTGATTCTTGAACGATGCTGAAGTGTTGCTGAACTTGGTTGTAAGCATTTCTTTCAAACAGGGGTTCAAGTTGGTTTCGGAGAACTATATATTTTGAAATGGTTGCTGATATTTCAGCGTTTTAGAAGTAACTGTTAGGCGGTAACTTTAGTCAGTATCAAAGGTAGACTGAATCATAAACAATCAGTAATTGTAGAATACAAGCGATTTATCCTGATGCTCAGGTGGATTGAAGACTAATACAATATTGTATCTATAATGCACCTGGTGTTGATTGAAATTGCCACCTGCTGATTGGATTCTAAAATGTTGGAGCGCCATGGGTTATCTTGAAGCCAAAGAACGATCTTCGAAACTGGCCTTGGCCTAAATCCGAAAAAAACACGCGCAATAAGGTCAATGACTGAACTGAAAATCATTAATCGCTGTAATAATAATTTAATTTATAATTGCGGATTAATAACTAGTATTAACGAACTAAAGCTGGTATACTACCAAAGTTTGCTTGAGGTACTGTCCCCAAATCCGCATGATAACAGGGACTAAGTCATTTAACGAAAGGAGTGCGAAAATGAGCGATTTAACAAAGGGGAACCCGTTAAAGCTGATTTTTTGGTTTACGATTCCATTATTGATCGGTAATATTTTTCAGCAGTTTTACAGTTTGTCGGATACGTTGATCGTCGGCCAAACGCTAGGGGTTAAAGCTTTAGCCGCCGTCGGATCAACTGGAAGTGTCCAGTTTTTAATTATTGGGTTCGCCCAAGGGTTGACCGCCGGCTTAGCTATTTTGACGGCGCAACATTATGGTGCCAAAGATTTTAAAGGTGTTCGCCGTAGTTTTGCAATTAGTATCGCGGTCAGTCTGGTGGTAGGGATTGTGTTGACGATTTTGTCACTAATCTTTGTGGATCATATTTTAGTGTTAATGCAGACACCAAGTGACATTATCAACGATGCCCGTACGTTCTTGCAGATTATGCTGGGCGGGATGCTAGCGCCAATTGCCTTTAACTTGTTATCGAACATTATTCGCGCGCTGGGTGATAGCCGGACGCCGTTATGGTTTTTGATTATCAGTTCGTTGATTAACATTGGCTTGGAACTACTCTTTATCCTCGGTTTTCACTGGGGGATTGCGGGTGCCGGTTGGGCAACAATCTTGGCACAGCTGATTGCTTCATTGATGTGTGTGGTTTATATCGTCGTCAAAGTTCCAGTGTTGCATATCGGTCGGCGCCACTTTAAGTTTCGGCGGCCAGAAGTTACCGGGCACTTACGGGTGGGGTTACCAATGGCCTTTCAGATGTCGATTATTGCGATTGGTACGATTGTATTGCAGTCGGCCTTGAATAGTCTGGGAACTGATTCGGTAGCCGCGACCACGGCAGCACAAAAGATTGACCAACTGGCCACCCAGCCGTTGATGTCTTTTGGGGTGACGATGGCGACGTTTGCCGCGCAAAATTTCGGGGCTCATCAGTATGACCGAATTATCAAAGGGGTCAAACAAACGATGTGGTTGTCCGGTGGCTTTAGTGTGGCCGCGGGCTTAATCGAAATTATTTGGGGCAAACAGTTAGTTGGGTTATTTGTTGGTCATCAAGATATGGCCGTTTTAAACTTGTCGCAAACGTACTTTAATGTGATCGGTAGTACGTATCTCTTATTATCGATGCTGTTCATCATGCGTAATACGTTGCAAGGCTTAGGTCGGAGTGCGATTCCAACGTTAGCAGGGGCGGCGGAACTATTCATGCGGGTCTTTGCGGCATTGATTATGGTGCGTCTCTTGGGTTATCCGGGCGCTTGCTCATCAGAACCACTCGCTTGGCTGGGATCAGTAGCAGTGTTACTACCAGCGTACATTCGCGCCGTCCGGGAGTTACGGCAACGGGCGCAAGCAGAACCGGTAGTTGCTGAAGAAAGACCCAATCCAATAATTAAAAATGAAATTTAAGGCTTGCAAGTCTGACTAGGATTTGATAATATTTGTTATCAATTTGAATGAGGGAGTTTTCTAAATGGCGGTAGAATTAAAAATTGGCGATTACGTCCAAGGTAAAAAGTTTGCTTCACTTGAACATGATTTTAAGGGTGAAATTGAAAAGGTTTATGAAAATTCGGTTTTGATCTTAATTAAGGAATTTACGAAATCCGATAAACCAGTTGTTGATGAATACAACCATCGTGCCGTCGTTCGCAAAGGGGATGCCAAGTTAATCAAGGCGGGCCCTAAAGTTGCGAAGACGCCGGAACCAGAAGCTTAAGTCTAAATCGCGAAAAATTTAAAATTTTATATGACAACATCGAAAATATATGCTATACTATTTTCTGTTGTCAATTGCGGGTGTAGTTTAGTGGTAAAATACAAGCTTCCCAAGCTTGAGTCGCGAGTCCGATTCTCGTCACCCGCTTAACTTACAAATCGGCGAACTAGTAATCTGAATGTCAGGTTACTAGTTTTTTTATGTAGTTTTTTAGGAATCGCGCTGATGATTAAAAGAAATGAGGCTGAAAAATGAACTATGAAGTGAGTGCTTTTGATGATTTAACGCCACGGCAACTCTATGCGATATATCACTTGCGGGTGGCAATCTTTGTGGTGGAACAAGCTTGTGCTTACCAAGAAGTTGACGCCACCGACTTAACCGCCCAACATTTATTGGGAACTGACGTGACTGGTCAGTTAATGGCATATGCCCGGTTGATTCCAGAAGCTAATCAGATGGCCCGGATTGGTCGCGTCATCGTTAATCCGGCGATGCGGGGACAAGGTGCTGGCCGTGAACTCGTTCAATCCGCGATTGCGCGTATTCAACAGTTGTGGCCGGCCACAACGACGATTAACCTGCAGGCACAAGTCTATTTAGATGCCTTTTACCGATCGTTTGGGTTTGTCGCCGTTTCACCGGCTTATTTAGAAGATGGTATTCCGCATCGCGATATGGTCTTAAAACTGTAAGTTCAATCAATTGAATCCCGGCTGGACTAAGCTACACTTAACTTAGTTGGCACTAACCAGGCATGGAGAGAGGGTTCAATGATGATAAACAAACGTGGATTAACGCAGCAGCAGGCGCCGCAACTAGCTGAGTTGGGGGTGGCAATTGCCTTAGACTTGGTCACGGGACTTAAGCTAACTTTTGCAAGTGGTGACCAGGTTGCTTTAACCGGTCGTGCGGTGATTGGGCTGACGATTGTGCCGGCAAGGAATGCGACTGATCCGTTAGCACTAGTTGGGTTTGACTTACGGCTAGCGCTGGCAAATTTAAGTTCCAGGACGCGGCAACGCTTGATAGCGACTAACGATATCACTGGCTTGACCGTAGTGACGGTTCATCAAGTGACCCGTTATCAAGTTTGGTGGTCACCAGTGACGACTGATTTTCGTGCTAATGCCAATCAAGTGGTGGAACAGGCAGCCGGACACTTACGGCTGATGGCGCAGTGGCCCCGTCAATTTGAGTGGTCGGCGATACTGCCGGTAGCGTTGCAAACGTCACATTTGACGACAATGGCGCGGGCGCTGGCGGACGGCAAGGCTGAGTCGTTAGATTATACGACGTATTTGAGCCGGCAACTAACGACGATGCAACAAATGCCAACCGGTGCAGCGACTGCCTCCAGTTTGCGGGTGGTTGCCCGACTGGTTGCTGGTCAAGTTGAGTGGGACCCGATTATTTATGAGCCCACTGGTGATGAGCACGTCTTTGGTGGCATTGAATACCTGTCCTATCCTGAGATTTTAGCAATGCCGGTCCAGATTGCAACCACGGGTGACTTTTGGGCTGGGATGGCGGCCCTGTTATGGGAAATCTCTTTTTATGGCATTGACCCTGCTGATCGGCAAGCTGGTCGTGATGAGTTAGATGCGGCCTTGGCGGAATCGCGGGCCTTCAGGGCGGATCCGGCTAAGCTGACACAATTTCTCGCGCAATTAAAGGCCGATCCAGCGACAATTGCCGAGTATCAGCCTTTAGCAACGGGGCGAGTAGTTGACGTAGACGATTGGTTGCCAGCGGGGACCACGGTTTTAGATCAGGACCCGGCGTTAATGGCAGCCTTTCAAGCGGAATTTGGGGCACAATATGCGGCGTTTATCCCGAAAACTGACGACTCAGCCAGTTAGCGCTAGTCAAAGCCCATAAATTCTGTTATACTTACGCATGGTAAAAATGCACAACGTCTAATGAGAAAGAATAGTAACTGACAAAACTTGCACAGCGAGTCCGGGGTGATGGAAGCCGGATCAGGTCAAGCAGCGAAGCGCGCTTTTGAAGACGACAATTCGATAATAAGTGGATGCAATATCAATTAGAGTGGTACCGCGGGAAGTTCTCGTCTCTTACATGTTTAGTTTAATGTGTAAGGGGCTTTTTTTGTAGAGTGCGAAGGTGGACGGGTTGGGATTGAGGATTGCCTAGCCAGTCAGTGAATGCGGTTTTGGCATTGGCTGACTGGCGTAGCAACCGGAAGTCCCAGTCCACCTGAACACGTTTCCGCCCCACCCAAACAAAGAAGGAGACCAAAAGAATGGATTACAAACAACAAGTAACGGATGCTTTAGCCCCAACCTTAACGGACTTAACGCCCGATGAGATCAAGGCTAAGATTGAACAACCGAAGACGTCAAAACAAGGGGACTTAGCGTTTCCAACGTTTACGTTAGCTAAAATCATGCACAAAGCGCCGCAAATGATTGCGGGCGAGATCGTTGAAAGAATTGACCAAAGCAACTTTGAAAAAGTTGTTGCAATGGGTCCATACGTGAACTTTTTCTTCAAAAAAGCCGCTTTCTCCGCTGATATTTTAGGTCAAGTCTTAACTGATGGTGCCGATTTTGGGAATGCCAAGATTGGGGAACAAGGTCAAGTACCGATTGACATGTCGTCACCAAACATTGCTAAGCCCATCTCAATGGGGCATTTACGCTCAACCGTGATTGGGAACGCTTTGGCTAACATTTTAACCAAGATTGACTACAAACCAGTTAAAATCAATCATTTAGGTGACTGGGGAACCCAATTTGGTAAGTTAATTACGGCTTACAAAATGTGGGGGAGCGAAGCTGAAGTTAAGGCGGACCCCATCAATAATTTACTAAAATATTACGTGCGTTTCCATAAAGAAGACGTCGACCATCCTGAAATGGACGATGTGGCTCGGGACTGGTTCAAGAAGCTAGAAAATGGCGATGAAGAAGCCTTAGCCTTGTGGAAATGGTTCCGTTCTGAATCTTTGAAGGCGTTCAAGAAGATTTACAAGCGGTTGGACATCGACTTTGATTCTTTCAAAGGGGAAGCGTTCTACAATGACAAGATGGATGAAATCGTCGACATCTTGGAAAGTAAAGGATTGTTGCATGAAAGTCAAGGCGCCGAAGTGGTTGACTTAAGCAAATACGACTTGAATCCAGCGTTGATTAAGAAGTCTGATGGCGCGACCCTTTATATCACGCGGGACTTAGCCGCTGCTTTATATCGGAAGCGGACGTATGATTTTGTTCAATCCTTATACGTTGTTGGGAACGAACAAACGAACCATTTCAAGCAATTAAAGGCGGTTTTAAAGGAAATGGGCTTTGACTGGTCTGACCAGATCCACCATATTCCATTCGGCTTGATTACCCAGGGTGGTAAGAAGTTGTCAACGCGGAGTGGTCGTGTGATCTTGTTAGATAAGGTCTTAGATGACGCGGTTGCTTTGGCACACAAACAAATCGAAGCCAAGAATCCAGATTTAGCTGATAAAGACGCGGTGGCCGATGCCGTTGGGATTGGTGCCGTGGTCTTCCATGATTTGAAGAATGAACGGATGAACAATTTTGACTTTAACTTGGAAGAAGTTGTGCGTTTTGAAGGCGAAACTGGGCCATATGTTCAGTATGCACATGCGCGGGCTGAAAGTATCTTGCGTAAAGCTGGTAGCCCAGTCATTGCAGCTGACGGTCAAGCGTTAAGCGATCCGGCTGCTTGGGATACGTTGAAGTTATTGAGCGAATTTCCAACCATCGTGGTGCGGGCGAGTGACGAATACGAACCATCCGTTGTCGCCAAGTACGCGATTCATTTAGCGAAAGCCTTTAACAAGTATTATGGTAATACGAAGATTTTAGTCGAGGATGATGAACTGAAAGCACGTTTAGCCTTGGTTAAGAGTGTCAGCATCGTCTTGAAAGAAGCTTTGCGCTTATTAGGCGTTAAAGCCCCAGACGAAATGTAAGCCCATGAATAGGAAAGAAGTCGTTGTTTCAGCAGGTTTGCTGGCAACGGCTTTTTTTTGAACTTTTTTGGGTATCACATAACAAACGACAAGTGGTGTCGCACCTTTATGGTAGGATGAATCTGTGATTGTAACACAATGCTAATTTGAGCAGTTTAAGTGAGGTTTTCTGATGACAAATACGGAACGAATTATTAATGTTTTTATTGATCTCTTACATGGCGATGAATTAACGGCGGAAGCCTTGGCGACGAAATATCAAGTGACGACGCGAACGGTGCAACGTGATTTAGGCAGCTTGCGTGACTTACTCCAGAAGAGTGACTTGAAATACGTCTATCAACACGATGCGAAGACGAAGACGTATGCTTTAAGGGCAATGAACCAACTCGCCCCAGTCACCGTTCTTGCGCTTCTTAAACAGCTGATTGGAACACGGGCCTTTGGTAAACGGGAATTAGACCAAATTGCTAATGAATTGTTGGATTTGATTGAACCGGCGGCAGCTAGTCAAGTGCGGAAGTTATGTGTGACCACCCGCTCACAATACGTTCCTGTTAGTGCGGGTGACAAAGACTTATTGCCGCGTTTAGAGCAGTTTTCAGAATGGATTGCCTCGCAGACAACGTTAGCCTTCAATTATGAACATAGTGACGGGCGCCATTTCCAGTCGGAGGTGGGGTTACCAATTAGTCTCTATTTTTCAGACTATTATTTTTATGTCATGATGTTTGATGGTCAAGATTCCCGTCGCGTTTATCGATTAGATCGCTTTACCGCGATTCAGCCAGAAAAAGAATTGAAGTTAAAAGTAGAATTAGCCAAAAAACTTGATGAAGGGGCTTTTGTGAACAAGACTTATTTGTTGCATGGTGGTAATGAAACGACTTATCGGTTTCGTTACTGGGGTTTACCGAAAACGGCTTTGGATCGCTTACCGCATTCGCATCTGGTGCCAGAAACAAAAACGGCGGCGACTGCCAATGGCGGTGGGGTGGTGATTGAAGCCCATGCGTTTGAACAAGGGACGTTGTTATGGGTCTTAAGTCAAGGCACAACGATTAAAGTTTTAGAGCCGGCTTCATTAGTTGAAAAGGTGAAACAGGCGCTCAGCCAAACTTTGGCACAATACCAAGCGTAGCTGATAGCTATGGCAGTTGTTAATGATAATGACTAATTGTGAGGGTAAATTGACAAAGTGACACCGTTTTCGTATAGTGGACTAACATTGACTAAGTCATGGAAAGCGGTGTAATTGACAGATGAACGATATTTTACATCGAGTTAGGTTCGATCGGGGGATTGTGATTGCCATATTAGTTGGCTTATATTTGTTTGCAAAGATGCCGTTGATGACCCTGGCTAGTGTGGGATTAGCGGGTGGTTTGGTGGTCCGGACATGGTTAACGGCATCGCGGCGGTCGGTCAAATTGGGCTTAAGTGCCGCGTACATCGGCGTCATGATCTTTCAGCTGGTCTTTAATGCGCTGGTCTTGTTTCCAATGCGCGGCTGGACGGCCTTGTATTACCCAACTAAAATCGTGGCGCTAGGCTTGTTACTGCTGCCATTAGTGGTTGAGCGGTTCGTGATGGTTCAACATCAAGATGAGTTTTATATGCCCTCGGCGGCCGATGTTAGTGCCGTCAGCTTTGATGAAGTCCATCGTAATTGGGAACGGGTCCAGATCGCTTTGCAACAGCTCTCACAAGTGCACCAGAGTATGTCAGTTGATCATTTAAAAACCGTTTTGACTGATTTGCCGCGGCATAGTGCAACTAAGTATATCAATCATGGGACGCTGACGTCGGCTTATTTTGAGCAGGCGCAAGCGTCGTTAACCGATTTGAATTTGTACTTGGTGGTGTCGAATACGGGGAGTCCGGCCAGTGAGATTATTTCGGCTTTTACGCAAAAGCAGTATAATCACGTCTCATTGGCCTTTGACCGGGATCTGAAGACCATCATTTCGTATAATGGTGGCGACAATGTTTATCCACCAGGATTAAATGCGGAGAATTTAGCCTTCTTCCACCAAAAGGACGATGCCTCGGTGTTGGTTTATAGCTTGCCAGTCACCCAAGCACAAAAAGCTTTCGTCTTAGACAAACTAACGTCGATTAATCACGAAGGTAGTGCCTATAATTTGGTGGGACTAGTAGCTAAGCATTCGTTTCGACCGAATATTATGTTTTGCTCACAGTTCGTCTATACGATGTTGCGTTTAGCCGGCGTCGCTTATTTTGATAAGCAGCCCGGTGAAGTCCGACCGACTGACTTTATTGAGTTGGACTATTATAAGAAGCTCCGGTTTGAATATGAAATCACATTTTAACTATCAGCCAGTGGAGGTAATCTGCTGGCTTTTTGGTTTACACAAGTTTTACTTAAAAGCTACTGGTTCTTAATAGACTTTTGAACGTGTGTTCTGGTATGCTGGTTAAAAGGTTGGGGGCGGTTGGTAATGGCACAAATTTGGGGACAAGTAAGAAAGCGCATGATGAGAGGTTCCAAATTTAGGTTGTGGTTCTTAGGATTAGGCGTTGTATTAGTTATATTGGGATTAATTGGGATAGATAATGCAGTTGCGATGATTTGGCTCAATACGTTGGTATCGATTGCGACAATTATGGGCATCGTGATTGCACTGGTCCAATTTCAGTGGACAAACCGAAATCGGCAAGAAGATTTGAATAATAAACGGTTTGATTATACCAAACAAGCGCTGGACTATTATGTTCACGAGATTATACCATTGTTAGATTATGATTTAGCCGCTTTCGATGCTAAAATGAAAGTTGAAATGGCTAAATATATGAGTCATTATAATGCAAATAATCGTGAACTTTTGGAGTATTTGGTGATTAGTGACCTATTGACTAAGTTTGATCCAGACATAAATGATTTTATTGAAAATCAAGTTAATCTAATGGGACGTTTAAGTCGATTGTCAGGATATTTTTATTTTGATAAGGTGAATCAAAAGCAGGTGCTAAGTATTATTGGTTACCGGGTTCAGGGATATTATAAACATCGTGGTATTATTGCGTCTTTTTCATTGTTGCAAGAACGAACGCATATCAATAATTATTTAACAGTTTTAGTAGCAGTTGGGCAATATGTTAATACGAGGAGTTGAGAATATGGATATTGATGGTCTTTCTGGTGCTCGTTTAGAACGTTTGCTTAGCGATCAGAAATTAGTTGATCAAACAGTAGCAATTGCATTGTCGGTTGGGGCCCTTTCTGAGCGTACACAGCAACTGTTGCGGACTGAACCATTACGTGATGTTTTAATGGATAATACAACTGGGATGGCAGAAGAACTCTATAAAGTATTAGGTAAATAGTCATACTTGAGTTAAGCAAAATTGAATATGGCCTAAAAAACGATCGGGTTGACCTAACCAAATTTGAAGTGAGGTCAACCCGATCGTTTTTCTAGTGTTGTCGATATTGCAAGGGCGATTGCCCCAGTTTCTTACGAAAGACGCGGCTAAAGTAATGGGCGTCTTCGTAGCCGACTTTAGTCGCAATATCAGTAATTGTATATTGCAACTGGGGATTACGTAATAGTTCTTGAGCCTTTTTTAACCGATAAGTCGTGAGATATTCCAAAAAAGTCATACCGGTCATTTGCTTAAGTTGTTTACTTAAGTGAGTTTCACTGACGAATAGCGCCTGGGCACAGCGAGTCAGCGACAAGTTTTTGTCAGAATAATGGGCTTCAATGTAAGTCTGACCGCTCGTTGCCAGGTCGTTAGCCACCGGTTTAACTGGCGGGACTGTAGCGAGCTTTTGAGCCAAGGTCGCCATGAGCTGTTTTAAATCCGAGCGCGGAATCGGTTTAAGCAGATAATCTAAAACTTTTAATTTAATGGCCCGGCGCGCAAAATCAAAATCGTCATAACCACTAATAATAACGACTAAAGTTTGCGGGTAGCGTTGATTAATGAGACTAATCAGGTCTAGCCCGTTAATATCACCGAGATTGATATCGACCAACGCAGCGGCAAACGGTTGTTGTTCTAATTTTGCGAGCGCCGTTTGCCCATTTTCGGCTGTCACAATGGTCTCAAACGGGCTTTCTAAGTGGGCCAGATAGTGGGCGAGACCATGACGTAGCGCTTGTTCATCATCAACGATTAATAGACTTGGCATGTGGCTCAGCCTCCTGGATAATAGGTAAAATTAGGGTAACGGTCGTGACAGTTGGGGTGCTAGTAAACCGTAACTGTGCTTGTCCGTTGTAAAACAAATGCAACCGATGGCGAATGTTATAAATCCCGTAGCCATCTTTGCCAGCGGTATAAGTACCTTGATTCAAAGCCAGCAAAGTTGCGGGGGCAATCGGGACGCCATTATTACTAATGGTGAGTTGTAAGGCAGTTGTCGTCAACTGCTGGGCGCGAATGACTAGGTGACCATCAGTGCGATCAGCGGGGCGTAAACCGTGGTTGATCGCATTTTCAACTAAAGGTTGTAAGACAAAGTGCATGACAGACACTGTTTTAAGCTCAGGTGCGACCTCGACGTTGAATTGCGCTAATTGCGGATGACGGACGGCTTGAATCTTCAGGTAACTTTCCACGTGTGCTAATTCATC
The DNA here is from genome assembly GCF_005405105.1 of Lactiplantibacillus dongliensis. Lineage (GTDB taxonomy): Bacteria > Bacillota > Bacilli > Lactobacillales > Lactobacillaceae > Lactiplantibacillus > Lactiplantibacillus dongliensis. Next base: position 33,689 of record NZ_BJDK01000022.1, on the reverse strand, counting down.
GCCCAAGGTTATCAATTCTTGGCCATGGTTTAAGCCTTTGCGGAAAAAGATACTGAGATTTTCCAACATGTTAACGGCCGCATCGGGCTCACCACCCAGAATCTGCCATTGGATCGTATCCAGTGTGTTATATAAAAAGTGCGGTTGAATTTGTGCTTGCAACACCTGAATTGACGCCTCGCGATATTTAGCCTCACTTGTATAAACATCTGCCAACATTTGATTAAAGGTAGTTGCCAAGCTAGCAATCTCTTCAGGACCGGTTTCCGCCGCACGAATCTGGCGGTTACCTTGTTGAACTGCAGTCATCGTTCGGGTTAAGCCGAGGATTGGGTGAATAATTTGGCGAAGCAATAATAAGAGCAGTAAGCCTAATAAGCCAATCACAACTAACGCAATGACTAATAATAATCGCAATAACTGTTGTGTATTTTCACCTAACCCTTTTTTCTGAACGATATAGTTCACTTTCCACTTGGGGAGTCGTTTTAAAGACGATGTCAGTAACAATTCCCGCTGCGGGTCAATTTGCGGCGACTGATTGTTCGCCCCTAAGATGACGCCTTTGCCATCATATAAGGTTAGGTGCCGCGCGAGCTTTTCGACTTTAGTGAGCGGAATGGCCGCTGCTAAATAAGTCGTGCCATCCGTGAGTGGTTTCGCCAAACGATACAAAATAATTACGATGGCCCGATGATCTTCGCGCGAGGTTAAGAGGTTACTGACGGTATAGTGTCGGCGGGGATGTTGGACCATTTCGCGATAATAATTTCGATTACGAACTGAAAAGTCAGGATATGTGGCTGACCGGGAAATCCCGTCTTTATCAACCAGCCGAATCGAGACGTAGTTGTGCTGATCAAAGTTCGTGACTGCCGCCGTTTCGGCAAACATGGCTTGGCGACTGTAAGTATGCCGCGCTGGTAAATCTGCCAGCAGTCGCAGTTCAGCTAAACGCTCACCAAACCAACTATCCATCTGATTCGTCTGATTATCGACCGCTCGTTGGGTAATCGAGGTATTCAGCGGCAAAATATTGCGGGCCAGTTCAATCCGCATGGCCCCGTAGATTAAGCCAATCAAGCTTAACGAGGTCAGTAAAAATAAGGCTACGGTTTGCTTCTTTAATGATCGCATCGAAAGTTTCCTCCATTTTGTACATTATTTCACGAAAGTGACGGAAATGTCCACCTAATCTCAAAAAAGTCCAACGAAAGCCCTTTCATTAATCGGTATACTAACATTGTTAATCGATATCGGAGGAGGGTTTCAGATGAAAAAAGGATTTTTGAGTCTCGTCACAACGTTGTCGGCCGCTATCTTACTCACGGCTTGTTCAGCCGGTAGCAAGACGCAAACGGTAGAAGGTACTGGGACGGGGAAACACGGTGATATTAAGGTGGCCGTGACGTTTAAGGGGAATAAGATTGAAAAAATCAAAGTTTTAAAGCAACAAGAAAATTCAGTCTTATCCAAGCCGGTCTATAGCCAATTAAAGGATACCATTGTCGCAAAGAATTCGACGGATGTTGATGTGATCAGTGGGTCTACGGCTACGAGTAAAGGATATTTGGCAGCGATTAATGCCGCGGTTAAAAAGGCTGGCGTCACGTTGAAGTCCACTAAGCAGACCGCAACATCGGATGAACCGAAAGTGGGTAAGACCAATAACTTTGACGTTGTAGTGGTTGGCTCTGGCGGTGGTGGCTTTAGTGCGGCGATTGAAGCCAAAGAAGCGGGTAAGAAAGTGGCCATCATTGAAAAGATGCCAACAGTTGGTGGGAATACCTTAATCTCTGGTGGTGAAATGAACGCGCCGGGCAACTGGGTTCAAAAGAAACTGAAAATTAAAGGCGATTCCGTCAAGAGTTATTATCAAGATACGATGAAGGGCGGCGACAATCTCGGTGATCCGAAGATGGTGCATATTTTAGCGAACAATGCCCTAGGGTCAGCAAAGTGGTTGCGCGATGACATTCATGTTAACTTCATCAAGGATCAACTCTTCCAATTTGGGGGTCATAGTTATAAACGGGCACTAATTCCAGTCGGTCATACGGGGCAAGAACTGGTGACGAAGCTGGATAAGAAGGCCACGGCCTTGAAGATTCCAATCTATACTAATACGAAGGCTAAATCATTAATTAAGCAAAATGGCCGCATCGTGGGTGTTAAGGCACGTTATCAGGGTAAAAAGAATGTGACGTTTAAGGCTAAAAATGCCGTTATCTTAACGACTGGTGGTTTTGGTTCGAACGTGAAGATGCGGACGAAATATAATCAAGAGTATGATAAACGTTATAAATCAACCGATACTGCTGGGACGCAAGGTGACGGGATTGTGATGGCGCAGAATGTTGGCGCTAAGTTGACGAATATGAAGTATATTCAGACGTATCCAATCGCTAATCCGAAGACCGGGATGATCTCATTATTAGCAGATACTCGTTTTGATGGTGCCATCTTAGTTAATCAAGAAGGTAACCGGTTTGTTGAAGAACTGGAACGCCGCGATGTGATTTCTAAAGCTATTTTGAAACAAACCGGCGGCTACACATATCAGATCTGGAATGACAAGATCGATGGGATTTCGAAGACGAAAGCTGCGCACAAAGCGGAATATAATGAATTAATCAAGGAAGGCTTGTTATACAAGGCTGATTCGATTGATGAATTGGCGAAAGACTTCAAGATTGATCCCGCGGCTTTGAAAGCAACGATTAAAAAAGTCAATCGTTATGCCAAGACTGGTAAAGATAAGGATTTCCATCATCGTGCCGGCCTAGTTTCCTTAGCTAAAGGTCCTTACTACATTGAAAAGGCCGTGCCATCCGTGCATCATACGATGGGTGGGTTAGTCATCAACGAAAAGACTGAAGTTTTGAATCAGCATGGGAAAGCAATTCCCGGTTTATACGCGGCCGGTGAATTAACCGGTGTCATCCAAGGATCGAACCGCTTGGGTGGGAACGCCATTGCCGATATTATTACGTTTGGTTGGATTGCGGGTCAAACGACTGGTAAACTGAAATAAGTGCTAATAAAAACGGTGCCACGCGATCATGCTGGCACCGTTTTTATTTGGCCTAGCCAACTAATGACTAGTTGCGCTAAAATAGATTGGAAAAGAATTCGGAACCTTTAACTTGTCGGGACCTTTATTGCAGGTTGTAAGCTGATTTCATCTTCAAATTTTGAGTGTTGGGAGTTTTTGAGATGTTAGCAATTTTGATTGGTTTGACGATTGGGGTTGGCTTGCCCATTCAGACAAGTATTAATTCACGATTACGCGATTCGGTCGGGTCACCTTTTGTCGCCTCGGGGGTTTCCTTTACGGTTGGGACGCTGTTCTTAGCCGTCATGACGCTACTGTTAGAACACAGCTTGTGGTTTTCGCCACAGTTATTCAGTTCGCAGCCAGTTTGGATTTGGCTCGGCGGGCTCTTTGGGGTGATCTACTTAACTGGGAACATCTTACTGTTTCCAAAGTTAGGTAGTGTTCAAACCGTGATCATGCCGGTGCTTGGCCAAATTCTGATGGGCTTGTTAGTCGATGACTTTGGCTGGTTCGGATCGCAACGTAATCCGTTGACTTGGGTGCGGGGGTTCGGCGCGTTATTGGTCTTATTAGGGGTGATTTGTACCGTTGCGTTGAGTACGTGGCTGGCTAACCATCATGCCAATGCTGAGACGCCAGTTACCGCGGGCTTATGGTTCTGGCGGTTAGCCGGGGTCTTCACTGGGATGCTCAGTGCAACGCAAACGGCGATTAATGGGCATCTAGGAACCGTGTTGCAGTCGTCATTAAAGGCGGCGTTGGTGTCATTTTTCGTTGGGATGGTCGCCTTAATGTTAATCGTTTTATTATCACGAACCAAGTTGCAAGTGACCACCCCAACTGGTCAGCATAATCCATGGTGGATGTGGATTGGTGGCTTGCTTGGTGCGCTGTACGTGTTAGGCAATGTGGTACTGGTGCCACTAGTAGGGACTGGCTTAGCTGTGGTGATCGTGCTAGTTGGTCTGATGGCCGGTAGTTTGTTAATTGATCAGTTCGGTTGGCTGGGTGCTAAACGGCATCCGATGACGTTGGTTCAAGTAGTTGGTTTGGTGATTATGATTGCGGGCGTTGCGTTGATTCGGCTCTTTTAAATGCCGACAACGTGATTGCTTAGTCGGTTGGCTGATGATCAAAAAAGTGAGGTCTGTCTCAACAAGCCTCACTTTTTTGGTGGGTAAAATGCTGGAAAAGCTTGTTCAATCATGCCACTGACTAGCTTGACGGTAAAATCAGTGCATCGTGGGTCGTGACGGTTGACTAATCCCGGTTTAGCTACCAAGGCAATCATACCGGTGAGTAGAAATTCAAGCTTGGTGACTTGGTTTTAGCGAAATTAGGGACGGTCCCATTAGTTGGTGTAGTCGTCTACAAGGACGTGAAGCACACCAGATATTTAGTCCGATTCAGTGGTAACCAACAAGACTATTATGTCGAAACAGAGTTGACCCCATATCCTAATGCTAGTGCGTGATTAGTCTTCGTCAGTTAACCTCAACCGCATCGTTGGTGTTGGGCACCAAGCATCAACCAGCATCTGGTGATCCTGGTTGATTAGAACTTACTTGAATTATAGCATATCCGTTTGGTGCTAATTGAGTGTACCACGCCGGCAGCCGCTATCCATCACGGCTGCCTTTTTCTGTCATTGCCTCAATGAACAGCTGTTGTCCGCTTACTGGTCATTAGCGTCAGATGTGGGGCAATTGTGACAGCTATCAAAATTAACCAAGGTCTTTGCAACAAGGGGTGAAATTATCTTTCTTAATTGTTGTAAGCGCTTGCTGTACGATGTAATTGTTGAAAAGGAAAAAAACAAAAAATTTGATAGGAGTGCATAAATTATGTCAGAAGATTGGTTAGGATTAACAGATCGGGTCATGATTGTTACTGGCGGGTCATCAGGAATTGGTGCGGCGATTGTTCAAGAATTAGTTGGTCATGGGGCCAATGTTATCAACGCTGATTTGAAGCCTGGTGAATTTGAAGCTGATCAGTTAAGCTTTATTAAGACGGATGTCACCGATAAAGCGGCCGTTGATCAGTTGGTTCAACAAGTTGCTGATCAGTTTGGCCGTATTGATGGGTTAGTCAATAACGCTGGGATTAACTTGCCACGCTTGTTAGTTGATAATCAGCAGCCAGCTGGGAAGTATGAATTGAGTGAAGCGGCTTTTAATAAGATGTTTGCGGTTAATGTAAAGAGTGTGTTCTTAATGGCTCAGGCTGTTGGACATTACATGGCGCAACAACGACATGGGGTGATCGTCAACATGTCATCTGAAGCCGGGCTAGAAGGGTCACAAGGTCAGAGCGTTTATTCAGGGACCAAAGGCGCGATTAATGGGTTGACGCGGTCGTGGGCTAAAGAGCTTGGCGAATTTAACATTCGCGTTGTCGGGGTCGCACCTGGTATTATGGAAGCTACGGGTCTACGGACACCAGCATATGAAGAAGCTTTGGCTTACACGCGGCACAAGACCGTGGCAGATTTACGGGGCCGGTTACAAGAGTACGACAACGACGCCATTAGGTCGTAGCGGTCATTTATATGAAGTCGCCGACCTAGTCAGTTACTTCTTATCAGATCGGGCCAGTTACATTACTGGTGTCACAACAAACGTGGCTGGTGGCAAGTCACGCGGATGAAAGGAATTGGTTTGATTGGACAATCAAGATTTTCGTTTACTAAACGACTTGATTGCTAATGATTCGGTCATGATTGACGAGTTAGCGGCAAACGAGCATGTCTCTAAGCGAACCCTGCTTAAATACATCCAAAATTTAAATGATGATCTTGATCATGTTGCGATTGTGCAACAAAAGCAACAACGACTCTTCTTGCAAGTCAATGATTATCAAAAATTGGCAAAATTGCAGACGGGTCAGCTCAAGCGAGAATTAGATTTTAATGATCCTGATAAACGGCAGTCATTCATTATCATGCAGTTATTGCAAGCGGATGATTTTGTGACTTTAGATGATCTGGCGGAACAGTTATTGATTAGCAAACCGACTTTAACGCGTGATATGACCAGTTTACGGCACAAGTTGCTGCCCTATCACGCCGAGATTGTATCGATGACGAATAATGGAATTCGCTTGGTGACGGCGGTTGATTATGACGTCCCCATCATGATTGAAAATTTTGTTTATGCTTACTATCCCGTTCAGACTTTGCCCATTAAGGGGCGGATGACTGAATTGACCAATAGCTGTCAAGAATTACATTTAAGCAGTCATTTGATTGCGCAAATTGAGCGTAAAGTGATTTCACTATATTTAGCGCTGGCGGCCGGCTATCATATTCAACAGTCAATCCCGCACTTTTATCCGCTCTGGGAGCCAAGTGAGGCGGTGCGAGAATTAACGGAAACGATTGAATTTGTTTTAGATACGGCTGTGACGCCTGCTGAAGAAACTTACTTATTATCACCGTTAACTTTTCAGATGAATGATTTACTGTCAACTGACTGTATCGATGCGCGGGTTAAGGCTAATCAACCCTTGTTTGCACAGGTGGCTAAGTCGGCAACTTTAAATGTTCAATTTGACTTTGATCATTTCTATCAACAGATTAAGACGCATTTGTTGTTCTTAATTAATCGGGCGATCTTCCATGTGAGTTCGACGGCGCTATTACCGGAAAATGTGGCCGAACAATATCCAGTGGCCAACGATTTAGCAGTTTTGACAGTTAAGACGTTAGAACACGCATTAGCAACGACCATCAGTGACATTGAGGTCAGCTACTTGACGATTTATTTTGAGACGGAATTGGAAGAAAAGCAGAGTCATGAGACGAATACGGTCGCAGTCGCGATGGTCGGGGCGATTGGTGAGAATGTGACCCGGTTTATTGAACGGCGGTTAAAAGAAATTTTTAACGGTTCGATTACGATGACGTCTTTTAAAGATGTTAGCGCTTTAAAAGCCCAATCGCAGCATTTCTTGTTAATCTTCACCAACGGACCCATCAATTATGATGATGGGGTCTCGTCAATTGTCAGGATTAGTACGGTTTTTCGTGAGAGTGAATTGCAGAGTAAGTTACAAGTCTCGTTAGTAGAAGATGCGATCAAGAAGCAACAGTGTCACTTCACTTATCAAGCTTTAGATAGTCAAGCTGGGTATCTGAAGGCGACCCAGCAAATGATTGAACAAAAGATTGCTGTTGGTGAATTGAACCAAGCCTTCTTGCATGATTGGCAGTTACGTGAACAAAAGTCGTCGTGTGTGTTTGAAGGCGGGGTGGCGATTCCACACGTCATTGATCATTCTGACCATAAGCGGATCTTGATCAGTGTTGGCGTCTTTGATCACGAAATTAAGTATCAAGATCGAAAGGTACGCCTCGTTTTCTTAGTTGGCATTCCGGCGACCGTTGATAATCAGCTAAGTCGGGTGTTGTCGGAAGTGTACGATTTTATCTTTTCAGTAGCGAAGAATCAAGGCATTTATAGTAACCTGTTGAACTTTGACCCCCAGCGGTCGTTAATCCAAATTACGGAGGGAATCTAAAATGACACCTATGCTATTAATTGGGATCGTCTTGGTCTCAGCGTTTTTATTACAAGGATTATTGGGATTCTTTCAAATTCGGAGCTTTTCGCAACACTTTCGACAGATGCGTCGCCAGGGGAAAGTTTTGATTGGGAAGAACCCGCGCAAAATTCAATCTGGCAGCTTAATGCTAATGGCAATTGATACGGATGGCAATATTAAAGCCGCGCAATTATTACAAGGCGTGACGGTGTTTGCCCATTTTAAACCGGTTAAGCAACTGGTTGGGCAAAACATTGCGGTTTTAGGAGCTGACTATGATCAATTACGTCACTTTAACCGCTTAACGCGCCAATGTATTTTAAATGCTTATCAGAACTTTATTAATTATCGGACTGGACATTTAAGTGCCGAAGCTTTTGATACGAAAGTTAATGTTTTGGCTTTGCCACTGGTTGATCAGATTAAGCATCAGAGCGGCCGATTATTAGGCACTTTAAAGCAACATTTTGCACGTGGATAGGGAGGATCAGTAACGATGAAGTTAATTACGGATTTTGCTTCAGGATTTATGGGCTTATTTCAAAGTGGGGGTAAGACGTTTATTAGTTGGATGACGACCATCATTCCAGTTGTCTTACTACTGTTAGTGTTAATGAATACGATTATTGCCTTTTTAGGTGAAAAACGGATGACGCGCCTTGCGCAAGCGTCATCTAAAAATGTGGTGACTCGCTATATGATTTTGCCATTTTTAGCCGCATTTATGTTAGGTAATCCGATGGCGTTCTCGTTAGGTCGCTTTTTACCAGAATATTATAAGCCAAGTTACTATGCAGCCCAAGCCCAATTCTGCCATACCAGTAACGGTGTGTTTCCCCATATTAATCCGGGTGAACTATTCATTTGGATGGGGATTGCGCAAGGGGTGCAAAAGTTAGGTTTGGATACGATGGATTTGGCCGTGCGTTATTTATTGGTTGGCCTGGTGATGAACTTTATCGGTGGTTGGATCACAGATTTTACCACGGCCTATGTCTGTCGTACATCTGGTGTGAAATTATCGAAGACCGTTGATTTAACGGCTCGTCAAAAGACCGTGTAAGGAGGGTTTTACCATGGCATGGAAAAGTATTCGGATTGAAAAGGGCACTGGCGGCTTTGGGGGACCACTCATTGTCACCCCGACTGAACAAAAACATAAGTTTATTTATGTCACCGGCGGCAATCGGCCCGCCATCGTGGATAAAATTGCTAAATTAACTGGGATGGAAGCCGTTGATGGGTTTAAAACGTCGATTCCCGATGATGAAACCGCTTTAGCTGTGATTGATTGTGGCGGGACGTTGCGTTGTGGGATTTACCCGAAGAAAGGTATTCTAACCGTCAACGTGTTGCCAACTGGGAAGAGTGGGCCACTTGCTCAATTCATTACGCCGGAGTTGTATGTGTCAAACGTTGATGTTGATCAAATTACTGCTAGTGATGGCAGTAAAGTGACAACGACCGATAACGGCAGCGACTGAAGCTAGTGAATCAACGCCAGCAACGCCGCCGACACCTAATAAAACGGGGTTTATCGCTAAGATTGGCGTTGGCGTTGGTCGCATTGTGGCAACCTTTAATCAGGCGGCTAAGGACTCAGTACAAACAGTGATTAATACCATTATTCCATTTATGGCCTTTGTGTCCTTGTTAATCGGGATTATCAATGGTTCTGGTTTAGGTAAAGCCTTCGCCAAGTTGATGTCACCGTTAGCAGGTAATATCTGGGGGCTGATGATACTCGGTTTTATTTGTTCGTTGCCATTCTTATCACCATTACTCGGACCCGGTGGGGTCATTGGGCAAGTTATTGGGACGCTAATTGGGGTCGAAATTGGTAAAGGCAATATTTCACCACAATTTGCCTTACCAGCGTTGTTTGCAATTAATACGCAAAATGGTTGTGACTTTATTCCAGTTGGCTTAGGACTAGAAGAAGCCGATGCTAGAACAGTTGAAGTTGGGGTGCCGTCCGTCTTATATTCTCGGTTTATTAACGGGGTTCCCCGGGTCTTTGTCGCTTGGATTGCCAGCTTTGGGCTGTATCCAGGCAAGTAAAAAAGTGAGGTAAAGTGAAATGATGAGTCAAACAGGACAAGCAATTTTTGAAACCCAAGTTGTTGAAGTAGGCCAAGAAGCCCAGGATTTTAGTGCAATTGACATGTTAATTCTATTTGGTCAAGAAGCGCCGGATGCGCTACGATCATCGTGTTACATTATTAACGTAAAGCCAGTTGCAGCTCCGATTACGACGGCGATGCAGCTTAAAATTGATGATCAAGTCTTTCAAATTACGGCCGTTGGTGATGAGGTGCAACGTAATCTGACGAATTTGGGTCACATTGCGGTTAGCTTTACAGGGAAAACCACGGCTGAGTTGCCCGGAACATTATATGTGGCCGCTAGCAATTATCCGTCAATGACTGTTGGATCAACGATTCAAATCATAGCTTAATGTCTAATAAAAAATGGCCATCCGCAGATGACCATTTTTTATTACTTCTTTATTACTATTGTGTGATTCGTTTAAAATATAGGCTTAACGCGTTGTGCTAGTTAATCCCCAATATTCTCAGATTATGCACCAACAGACATTATTCAAATCGCGATTGGAATCCGCTCAAAGACCAAACTCGAAACTGTTCAATATCAAATAGATCAACTAATTGTGCGAACACTGTTTCAATTTTTCGGCGCTTTTGGACTAGAAAACGCTGGTCTTGCTTAGGTTGTCGCATGTTTCGCCGAACTGGTGTCCAGAAGTCAATTCCTTGATTTGCCAAGTCTTGTTTTAGTGCTTTACTTAAATAACCAACATCTGCCAAGACTTGTGGGCTTGGATATTCATTCAAAAGAGTTTTAACCAATTTAATGTCATGAATTGAATCTTTAGTGATTGCGTAAGCTAAGATAAGCCCGTCATCATTAATTTCAAAGTGGCCTTTAAAACCGTAATAATGCATTCTCTTAGTAGCGTTATAACCAATATTAGCAGTATCTCGAAATGCTTTAGCCCGAAGATTTCTAATCGGTTCACAAACCGGCATTGGTAAGCTATCAATTATCGTATAGGTTAGTTCACCAATTGCGGTCTTGGTTAAGCCAACACGAATAAACTGAATAATCTTACCTGCCAAATGACATAAGCGATTGAATCTTGAGCGTTCTGGTAAGGTTCCTTTGGGAAAAACACAGGTTTCCAAGAAATGATAAAAGCGAGTTTGAACGGTTATTTTAAGATCGACTTGCCAGCACATTAGGGCAATGATCAATTGGTCTGAAAGCTTGGCCTGCTTGATATTGCGGCGGTGTTGGATAGATTGCGGAACAAACGACAAGTATAAAGGTTGAATAATTTGAAGCTATTTTTCAAGTTCAGATTGTAATTGAACATTAAGTTGGGTAGAATTTAGTTGGCCTAACATAGCTAACACCTCTAAGTCTTAGAATGCTTGAAGTGTAGCCTGTTTAGGCTGTTTTTATGCTTTAAAGATTTTGGTTAATTAACTAGCACAACGCGTAGGCTTAATATAAGACCGCTAGTTAGCAATAGATCACCTAACCAGCTAAAGGTCGTCGCAAAGCCAAGCTGCTCAATTAGCCAACCAATTGCGGGAAACATCACAATCATGACGAGGCTAAAAATCATACTGCTGATACTTAGCAACGTTGCCCGTTGTGCACTTGGCATCAAAGTATTGTAGTAAGTCGACATTAAGGGCTCTACCATCGCGTTCAACATGTTGACCAGTAAATAACCGCCGACTAATAACGTCAGTTGGCCCCAGCCCATTAGTAGCAGTGTTACTAGTAGGCAGCCGGTCAGTCCCAACAATAATTTAGTTGGTGGCCAGCGACGTTGTAAATGCGGGGTTAGTTGGACGCCGAAGACGTTGAGTACGGCTACGGTAATCAAGATACCGGCAATGAGTGGCCCTTTAAAGCCGTGGTTAGTCATGACAGCTTGAAAATAGTAATAATAGGTCATGCCAATTGCGCTGAATACCGCGTGAAAGCTCATCAAATAGGTCAGTTTCGGTAACTTGCGCAGCCAAGTTAATGCGGTAGTTAAGAGCTGCCATAAGCTTAAACGATTGGCACTGGTGCCACGGTGTTGTGGTTCTGGCAGCCGCCAGATAACCGCAATGGTGACGATGGCGATAACTAAGTCACTCCAGTAAGTAGCTGCTAAATAGCCATGAATTAGCCAGCCCGCAATTAAAACACCGAGGGCATTGGCGAGTTCAATCAGGGTATTCATATTGCTCGTGACTTGCGGGTAACGTTCGGTTGCCTGATCGTCAGCGAGCGTTTCATAGAACCAGGCTTCCAACGTCCCGGATTGTAAGTTATAAGCCCAAGCTTGCAGGACAAAACCAAAGACAAACCACCAGAAGTTGGTTGCGGTGAGCATGATGATGGCATGTAGCGCCGCGGCTACGCGACTACTAATCAGGTTGGTGCGGTAGCTAAAATGGTCGGCCAAGATACCAGAAGGGACTTCTGATAGGAGACTAGTGAGATGAAAAATGCTTTCACACAGGCCGATTTGAACTAGTGACAGGCCGTGTTGTTGTAGGAAAATGACCCACAGACTATCGATGCCGAAATAAGACAGGGCAGTGTAGGCATAGCCCCGTGGTAAAGACCAAAATTTATGCTTGAACATGGTGTTAACCCTCCGTTAAGGTTAAAATGGCTGCAAAAAAGACGCCTCTAATGAGTCGCCTAATTGCGGTGCCATTATGAGTGCAGTTAATCTTCAACTTGGAAAAAAGGGCAGACTGCCCCCTTAACGGGCTAAAACGGTAATAATTGCCTGTTTAAGACTTATCCAAGTTAATAGATCAGATTGCACCAGGGTCACCACTTTCTAAGAATTAATTGTTGATTTGTTTGATCAGGCCTAGACTCAGTAAGCCTAAGATTAAAAGGCCACTGCCGATCCAAGTAAAACTGAGTGCAAACCCTAAGTGTTCAATTAACCAGCCAATCAACGGGAAGGAAATACTGGTCATGATACTATAGAGCATACTGCTGACACTCAAGAGCGTTGCCCGTTGACTGCTAGGAATTAGGGCATTGTAGTAACTGGACATAATTGGCGCAATCCCTGCCATTAACATATTGACGAAGAAATAGCCGCCTAACATCAGTCCCAGCTGGTTAACACCGGTGATTAGTAATGTCAAAATTAACAACCCGGTTAGGCCGCTCAATAATTTGATTGGCGACCAGCGTTGTTGCAGCCGGGGGGTCAATTGAACGCTAAGCACATTTAGCGCGGTCACGATGACTAGTACGCCTGACAGCAGGCCACCTTTAAAACCATGGGCCGTTAATACGGCTTGAAAGTAGTTATAATAAGCTGCGCCAATAACTGAGAAAATAGCGTTAAAAATCATCAAATAACTAAGCTTGGGCATCTGATGCAGACAGGCCGCCGTCGCACGAAAAATTTGCCAAATCGTTAAGAATTGCCCATTTTGGGTATGACGAGCGGGTTCATGTAAGACGATTGCTGCAATTAAAGCGCCAATTGCGCCGAATAGGTAAAGTTGATAGGTCACCAGTGTGTAATCGTGGATGAGCCAACCGGCAATAATTAAGCCGCTCATTCCGGCAACTTTTAGAATCGTGTTCATCGTACTGGTGACTTGCGGATAACGTTCGGTCTGGTGATTATCCGCCAAAGTCTCGTAGAGCAAGGCTTCTAGCGTGCCAGACTGTAAATTATACGCCCAGCCAAGTAAGACAAAGGCACTCGCAAACCACCAGAAACTGTGTACCGGCGCCAGCAGCATGATCAACGCATGACCAATCGCCGCAATGCGCCCAGTAATTAACATCGTTCGGTAGCTAAACCGGTCAGCAAGCGCCCCGGCCGGTACTTGAAATAAAAAACTGGTCAAATGATAAATGCTTTCACATAAGCCGATTTGGACGAGTGATAAGCCACGTTGTTGTAAAAACATGACCCAGAGACCAGCGATACCGAAGTAGGCAAATGCGGTATAGAGATAGCCAAGGTGGAGATTGCGTTGCATGGCTTTCAACATTGTCAGAAACTCCCTTTGAACTGGGACACCTATTCAAACACCTTGACCCCCCACTGGCCGGTACTAGATATCACCAATTTCTCATAATTTACTAGTAATTATACCAAAATACATCGGGATAACCAATGTTGCTAGAAGTTTTCTTTAATTAAGTTGGTCAGAATCCGGATACCTTGTTCAAAGCGTTCGGTGGATTCATATGAGAAACTCAAGCGAATATATTGGTTCGGTTGAAAATCATAAATGCTACCAGGGTTAAAGAGCACGTTTTGCGCCGTTGCTAAGTCAAACAACTTCTGAATATTGATCCGGTCATCCAGCCGGACCCATAAGTAGAAGCCACCTTGAGGCGCGTCCCAAGTCGCAAAATCATCCCAATAGCGATGTAGAATGGACTGTGCGGCCTCAGCCTTACGGGACAAGACGTCCCGAAAGTGAGCTTGATAAGTGTCGTATTCGGGATCGGCCAAGATTTCTGCGAGCACGAGTTGTGAGAGCGAACTAGCCCCGTAATCAGTCTGCATCCGCACATCTGTTAAACGGTCAATAACGGGTTTGGTTGCGACAGTCCAGCCGATTCGCAGACCAGGAGCGAGCGATTTGGAGATACTGCCGAAGTAGATGACGTTGCCAGTCTCGTCGAGGGCTTTTAACGGCTGGGGTGGTTGCTGGTCGAACCAAACATCTTGATAGGCGGCATCTTCTAGGATTGGAATCCGATGGTCTTGCGCGTAGGCTAAGACTTGCTGGCGGCGTTCAGCACTCATCACGATACCGGTCGGGTTATTGAAGGTCGGAATCGTATACATAATGGCATGACGATCTTTGGCCGGTGGTGTTAATTGCCAGTAAGCCATGCCTTGATTATCCATGGGGACGCCCGCGAGATGGGTATGAGCCGATTGAAAGACGTGCAGTGATTTAACGTAGGTTGGGGCTTCAGTATAAATTGTGGCGTCTTTAGGGAACAGTGACATCGAAACAAGCTGTAGCGCCTGTAATGATCCCGATGTAATTAAAATATTATCGGCACTGGTATGGATGCCGACTTTCGCTAAATGCCGGGCAATCTGTTGCCGCAACGCTAAGATACCCGCAGGCTCCGTGTAGTTTAAGCTGGTGAGTTGCTGACCTAAATGATCAAAGGCTTTCTGAAAGAGTGCCCGGGGAAATTGATCTGGCGCGGGTTCACCAGTACTTAAACGAATGACATCGTTGGTTTCAAATTGATTGATTTTTTGAATGGCGTGGCCGTTCGGCTTGAATTGCCCAGCTTGAACGTATTGGGCCCAGTTAACGTGTTCGGCTAGTAAGCTTGACCAGTGGTTCCCAGAAACAGTCATGCCGGAACCGGGCGTACTCGTAATAAGACCGACCGCCACCAATTCATCTAAGGCGGTGATCAGAGTACTGCGGTTGACGCCGAATTGGGCAGCAAGCTTACGTTGTGAGGGAATTTTAGCTCCCATTGGCCAGTCGCCACTTGCAATGGCCCGCTGAAAGTAATCGGTAATTTGTTGGTAGACTGGTAGCGCCAGTGTTTTATCTGGTTGCCAGTCGATATGTAATGCGTTCATTGAAAAAGTCTCCTTAGTGGTTGGGTATAAAGCGAGTGATTGGTTGGTTACAAGCTTACCCCTTTTTATTATAATCAGTTCATGAATTAAAGCCAGTTAAGCTTACAACGGTATTTTCGGTGGCTAACCGGTTGGATAGGAGTCGTGAAATTGATGCAAGTTTTTTTACAAGGGTTATTATTTGGGTTTGCCTACATCGCCCCGATTGGCATGCAAAATTTATTTGTCGTGTCGACCGCTATTGAGCAACCAATCAAGCGGGCCTTTCAAGTCGCCCTAATCGTGATTTTCTTTGATACATCGCTATCATTAGCTTGTTTTTATGGGGTCGGCAAGCTCTTACAAAGCACCCCGTGGTTAGAATTAGCCGTGCTACTTGTTGGTAGTTTACTCGTCTTTTATATTGGTTGGGGGTTAGTGAAACAAAAATCCGCCGAAATGGGGACGATGGCTACTAGTTTTTCGTATAAGGCGGCGATTGTGACGGCCTTTTCGGTGGCATGGCTGAATCCACAAGCCATTATTGATGGGTCCGTGTTGTTAGCGGCTTTTCGCGTATCGATTCCAGATGAACTCGCACATTTCTTTATGATTGGGGTCATCTTGGCCTCAATCGTCTGGTTCTTCGGCTTGACCGGTCTAATTAGTAAATTCAAACATTTAATGCAGCCGCGCGTGTTACTCTGGATCAACCGGATTTGCGGCGTGGTGATTATCTTATACGGCGTTAAACTTTTGGCGACGTTTATCACTAAAATATAGTCGGTAGCTCACTGGTAACGGTGGGCTTTTTTGCTGCTCTGGTTGGCAAAGCATCGGCTGGAACGTGGTAGCCACGTTTGAAACCTATCATTAGAACAGTAATTTTAGAATAACGTCATTTTTATGATAAATCAATTAAAAATTTAATTTTATTCCCATCTATTAATAGTGCGAAAATAAATTAATGAGTGATAATAAGCTTGCGGAAGCCTACAATCATCGGTATGCTAAACGTATTGGACTTTTTTAGAGAGAGGAACGATTTGCATTATGAAGATTGCCGGTTTTGGGGTGGAAGCATGGTTGAATCAGTACGAGACCATCGCAACGACCGATATTAGTCAAAGCTCGATTGCCGCTCTGACGATTGGCGAGGTCGCGGCCTTAGATGGTCATGATGGCCAACAATTCTATCAACATTTGAGCGCCTTGCGGTTGAATTATGGCTGGATTGAAGGGTCACCGGAATTTAAACGTTTGGTTAGTGGCCTGTATACACAAGTGCCCGCGGCCAATGTGCTGCAGACGAATGGTGCGACTGGGGCGAATCAATTGGCGATTTATAGCTTGATCGAACCTAACGACCATGTGATTGCACTATATCCTAGTTATCAGCAGCTTTACGATATTCCCAAATCGTTAGGAGCGACAGTTGATTATTGGCATATCGAAGAAGCCAACAACTGGCTACCAGATATTGAAGAATTGAAAGCGTTGATTCGACCAGAGACTAAAATGATTCTATTAAATAATGCGGTTAATCCGACCGGCAGTTTATTAGATGAGGGGTTATTACGCCAAGTCGTTGCATTAGCACGGTCCGTGGGTGCCTATGTCTTGGCCGATGAAGTCTATGAACCATTAGATGGCACCCCGTTCACGTCGATTGCTGATTTATATGAATTAGGGATTGCGGTGAATAGTTTATCGAAAACATACTCAGTACCGGGAGCCCGGATTGGCTGGACGGCGACCCAATCAAGTGAACTGGCGGATATCTTTCGAAAGTATCGCGATTACACGATGATTTGTGGCGGCGTCTTTAATGATCAGCTAGCGGTGCAGATTTTACAGCATCGTGACGAAGTCTTAGCCCGTAACCGGGCGTTGGTTGACCGTAATCTAGCCCTCTATACGGCTTGGGTCGCCCAAGAACCACGGGCTAGCCTGATTGCGCCGCACGGTATTTCTGTATCGTGCTTAAAGTTGAACTTGCCGGTTGATGATGAGACCTTCTGTAAAGCGTTGCTTGATGAGACTGGCGTATTGCTAGTTCCTGGGTCGCGGTTTGATATTCCAGGTCATGTTCGATTAGGCTATTGTACCGATACTGAAACGTTGAAACGTGGTTTGAAACTATTGGGTCAATTTTTGCGGCGGTATGATGATTAATCAGAAGCTGAACGGATAGTTATGCATTTGTTAGCTTGTTTTCCGGACTTAAAACCGCGAAAACAGGCTTTTTTTGTTGGTGTAGTAGTTTGCAGGGTGAATATTTGCTATAATGTATTCATAATTTATCAGGGGAGGTCCCGCAGAATGAAGAAGACTGATCGGCAAGCTGCCATTGAACAGTTGATTACTGAATACCCGATTGCCACCCAAGAAGACTTGATGGCCCGTTTAAAGGCGGAAGGGATTGCCGCAACGCAAGCGACCATTTCGCGGGATATCCGAGAGATGCAAATCGTGAAGTCACCTGACGACAGTGGGCGCGCGCGCTACACGATCTTTAAAGAAAGTAGTAAGAACGAAACTGATCGCTTATTTGATAGTTTACACGAAGTGGTGACCGGAATTGACCGGGTTGAATTCATGAACATCATTCATACCTTGCCGAGTAACGGGAATTTGTTGGCGGCAATTATCGATGATCTGAAGTTACCGGAAGTGAGCGGCACTTTAGCAGGCCATGATACGATCTTTATCATTAGCCCTAGCACTGCAGTGGCGACTGAATTACATGATTTGTTTGCCAGCCACATTCGTGATGATGATGAGCTTTAACAGTTATGAAAATCCCGCCCTTTTGGGGGACTTTTTTGCATTCTGCAGTTATTCACGGTATAGTTGACCTATCTAATTAGGTTAACAAAGGCGGTGAATCAAATGAAATATACGAAAAAACGCAGTCCGCGCAAGAATCAAGATAAGCGTGATGCCACTTTCGAAAAGTTCCGCAAGCAACAAAATGAATTAAATGCCAACCGCCGCGGTGTGCGCCGGAAATAAAAGCTTGGGACAAACAAGGTCTCAAGCCTTTTTTGTTTCATCGAATTTAATTGAGACTAAATGATTCAGTATCCGAAAGACTAGTCCGTATCAAAACGGTGTCACTAAAATAACTGAATTCAATAATTAAAGCGTAAATTTATATGCAACGGACTTATTAACGCCGGGCGGGTCAGGATTGGCTCAGTGGTGTCGTTTGACTAAGCCGGTGATTCTTCCGACTTAGTCAAAGCCCGGCTTTTGAGGCCGACCTATGGCTCAAAAACGTGGTCACCACGTTCCAGCTGATTCTGGCTCAACCAGAGTGGCAATTATCAGCCAGTTAGTTCACAAAGCTTTAAGTTTTTGAAGATTTAGTCAAGCTTTGACCCCGATGCCAAGGAAAATCGGATTTATGATACAATTATCGGAGTTTAAAAAAGTAACGAGTGCCGTTAGTTAGTTGGAACGGCGGTTTTCAACTAACGACTTAACGGCCTTTTGAACAAGGGGAAGATTATGCAAAATAATGGTTTTTGGTCCACCATCAAAGATGGATTACGGGTCATAGGCCACTGGTTAAAACCGTATTGGCAACGCTTCTGGGCGATCGTCGGCTACCAATGGCATCGACGACAACTAACCCGTTGGCTAATTGTCATGATTTTAACGATGATTTTAGTGGTCAGCACTTATTTAACTTTTGAAGCCAAAACGGCGAAGATTGGTAATTTACAAGCGGAGTTAGAGAAGACGACCGTTATTTATGATGCCAGTAAACAAAAGGCGGGGTCACTCTATTCCCAAAAGGGGACCTATGTCCATCTAGATAAGATTTCGACGAACTTGCAAAATGCCGTCATTTCGACTGAAGATCGGAATTTTTACAAGGAACATGGGTTTTCTGTAAAGGGGATTGGTCGGGCTTTTATGCTGTTAGTCGTTAATAAGCTTCTCGGCCGCAATTACATTAGTGGCGGTGGGAGTACGTTGACGCAACAATTGGTCAAAAATGCCTACTTAACGCAGCAACAAACGTTTACTCGAAAGCTGCGCGAAATTTTCTTATCGATTGAAACGGAAAACGTTTATTCGAAAAATCAAATTTTAGCGATGTATTTGAATAATGCTTACTTTGGTCATGGCGTCTGGGGCGCCGAGGATGCTGCTGAGAAGTATTTTGGGGTTCATGCGGCCGAACTCAGCGTGGATCAAGCAGCTGTCTTAGCCGGAATGTTGAGTTCACCGAGTGGCTATAACCCGATTGATCATCCGAGCGCAGCTAAAAAACGGCGTAATGTGGTCTTAAATAATATGGTTAATAATGATAAGTTAACTAAAAGCCAGTATACGTTCTATTCACAGAAGACGATTACGCTGAATGATAACTATCATTATTATAGTGGCTATAAATATCCTTATTATTTTGATGCGGTGATTAATGAAGCGATTAATAAGTATGGCTTAAGTGAGTCCGATATTATGAATCGGGGGTATAAGATCTATACCTCTTTGGATCAAAAAGATCAAAGCTCGATGCAGGCGTCCTTTAAGAATAGTACCTTATTCCCAGAAAATGCGGCGGACGGCACCAAGGTTCAAGGGGCGTCGATTGCGGTTAATCCATCAACCGGTGGCGTAATGGCTGTCGTTGGTGGCCGTGGTAAACACGTCTTTCGGGGCTTTAACCGTGCAACGCAGATTAAACGGCAACCAGGATCGACTATCAAGCCGCTAGCGGTCTACACACCCGCGCTTGAGAATGGCTATACGTATGATTCGGATCTCTCTAATAAGAAGCAAACGTTTGGCGCTAATAAATACGCGCCGAAAAACTATGATAATGTTTATGCTAAATCAGTCCCGATGTACGAAGCTTTGGCGCAAAGTATTAACATTCCGGCTGTTTGGTTGCTGAACAAAGTCGGTGTCAATAAAGGTTATGCTTCCGTTAAGAAATTTGGCTTACCAGTTACCAAGGACGATGATAACCTAGCGTTGGCTTTAGGTGGTTTGACGACAGGGGTCTCGCCGCAGCAAATGGCTAGTGCCTATACGGCGTTTGCCAATAGCGGCAAGAAGACCACTGCGCACTATATCACCAAGATTGTTGATGCGAGTGGCAAGACGATCGTCGATAACACGGCAACTAAGAGTAAAAAGCTGATGTCGGCCAGTGTCGCTAAAGAGATGACCAGTATGATGCTGGGGGTCTATAACAGCGGGACGGGGGCGGCTGCGAAACCTTATGGCTATGCTATTGCCGGTAAGACTGGGAGTACGCAAGCCGATTATAAGACTGGTTCCGGGACAAAGGATCAGTGGATGATTGGATATACGCCAGATGTTGTCGTAACAACTTGGATTGGGTTTGATTCGACGAATAGTACACATTATTTGAAGAGTTTATCTGAAAACCAATTATCAGCGTTATATAAGAATGAGATGGAAAACATCTTGCCAAACACGAAACAAACCAGCTTTGGCACCAAAGATGCTGCTACCTTGGCTAACCAGAGTTCAACGGATAATTCAGCCAGTGGTAGTTCCGTTTGGGACGATGCTCAAAAGGGTGCAAATAAGGTCGGCAAGACCGTTTCTGATGCGGCTAAGAACTGGTTCTCATCGGCGAAAAAATTAATCGGGAACTAGTGTTAACAGCTATTCAAGCCCTTTCAAAAATGATAAACTATAGCTGACACATACTTTGAGGAGGAACGCGACGATGGCTGTAAACATTTACGATACTGCGAACCAATTAGAACAAGAATTACGTGGCACTAAGGAATTTAAAGAGTTGCAAGCTGCTTATCAAGCAATGCATGCAAATGAGAGTGCGTTTAGCCTGTTCAAAGAATTCCAAGAAATTCAAATGCAATTGTCACAAAAGCAAATGAATGGCGAAGAATTAGGCGACGATGAAGTTCAAAAAGCACATGAATTAGCTGATAAAGTTGGCAATGTCGATGAAATTAAAGCCTTAATGACTAAGGAACGTGGCTTGAACCAATTAATGAATGATTTAAACCAAATCATCACTAAGCCCGTTCAAGAATTATACCAAGACTAAAGTTTAAGGTAACTAAGAGGCAATGACGATATTTCGTGATTGCCTCTTTTTTTGAGAGCAGGTAGGTGGCGATACCGGTCGCAGGTTAATCGCAGTTATCAACGAAACCTTAATAAAATAAGTTTCAAGAATACGCTTGGTGTTAGTTGGTTTAAATTGCCACTCTGGTTGGTCCAGCATCGGCTGGGACAATGGCTCATGGCCTTTCAGCAACCGGCAGGCAGCAATTTTAACTGGCATCAAGCATTCAAGAATGAGTTTTACTAGCACAGGGCGGACTGGATGCCGCTCAGTGGTGTCGTTTGACTTAGCCGAGTGATTTTACTCGGATTAGTCAAAGCCCGGCTGGCGAAACTGTACTTTGGCTCGCAAACGTGGCCACCACGTTCCAGCGTCAATCCAGGCCAGCCAGAGCGACAAGTACAACTAATCAAATTTCAAGACAAGGGGTGACAACCAGCATGAAATTTTTGCATGCGGCTGATTTACATTTAGATACGCCGTTTCAAGGCTTGACGGGGGTCCCGTCAGCGCTACGGTCACAGTTGATTGCAGCCCCGTTAACCGCATTGACCCGGTTAGTGAATCTAGCAATCACCGAACAAGTTGATTTTGTGTTACTAGTGGGCGATTTGTTTGATCAACAAGCACAAAGTGTCGCGGCTCAGGCCGGTTTGATGGCAGCGCTTGAACGTTTGAACGTCGCGCGGATTCCCGTCGTCTTATCATTTGGTAATCACGATTATCAGCCAGCGGGTAGTCAGTGGCATTTTCCGGCGAATGTGCATGCATTTGGGCCATCCGTTAAGACGGTTACGCTAACGACGGCGGATCAGACGCAAGTCGCCATCAGTGGGTTTAGCTATGACCAGCGGTGGGTGACAACGCCGAAAATCGCTGACTATCCCGCCAAACTGCCAACGGTCGATTACCATATTGGCATGCTGCATGGGCAATTAGGGACTGCGGGCGATCATTACGCGCCGTTTAGTGTGGGCGAGTTACTGGCCAAGCATTATGATTACTGGGCACTTGGCCATATCCATCAGCGGCAAACGTTGAATACCGTGCCACCCGTCGTTTATCCTGGAAATTTGCAAGGCCGGTACCGTGATGAAACCGGTCAAAAAGGTTGCTTGATTGTCGAAAGTCAAGCCGACCAGACGTTACGGCCCGTTTTCCACGCGTTAGCGCCGATTACCTGGACGACCTGGACCCCAAAATTGCAGGGGCCTGTGGATCGACCAACGTTGTTGAAACAACTTGTTGACCAGTTTTCAACGACTGCTGAAGATGGGACTGAATTAGTGCTCATTACCTTACCGACGACCGTCGAATTAAGCGCGACCGCCATGTTGGCCCTCACGCAGGGCGCCTTATTGACCCAATTACAAGGTCAATTGACCACCACTGCCTGTTGGCCGGTTGACTTGCAACTCGCTGCTGATAAGTCGCAACCGGTACTAGGTGGTCTTGACCAAGCGGTGTGGCAGCAAGCTGGTCAACGGGTGGTGACAACTGAACAGATTGCGGCTTTAGCGGATCATTTGTTAGCGGAGCCCTTCTTAAACCAAACTTTATTAGAAGACTTAACACCCGCCCAATGGCGACAACGGGTACTGGGCTTGCTACAAGAGCAATATCATTTAACAACGGAAGGCGGGGCAGCCGATGGAGATTAGGCGCATTGAAATTGCGGGCTTTGGTAAGTTCAGTCAGCAGGTCTACGAGTTGTCGGCTGGCCTACAAGTCATTTACGGGGACAATGAAAGCGGTAAGTCAACGTTGCGGGCGTTTATCTTAGGTATGCTATTTGGTTTTCCAACCCGCCGGCACTTAATTGACCGGTATGAACCTAAGGCGACGAGTCAGTACGGCGGTTCACTGGATTTATTCGTTGCGGGGCAGACGTATCGATTGACGCGACTAGGTGATCAGCCAGCGGAATTAATTAATGTGGCCACGGGTGATCCGCAGCCGTTAACATTACTAGAACGTTGGCTGGCACCATATGACGAGAACCGTTACAAGCAATTATTTACTTTTAATCAAGCGGAATTGACCGCTTTAAAAACATTGAGTGCGACTGACCTGAATACCCAATTACAGCAGATTGGGACCCTCGATAGTAGTCAGTGGCGGTCGACAGCGGCTGATTTGCGGGCTAGCGCCGATGAGTTATATAAACCGCGTGGGCGTAAACCTGCATTGAATCAAGCCTTACAGCAGTATCAGACCTTAAAACAGAATCTTCAAACGGCGCGTGATCACTATGCGACGTATGAACACTTACAGGTAACGGTTCAACAGTTACAAACGCAACAAACCCAATTACAACAGCAATTGAGCCAGGCTAACGACGCACAACCAAAGTTAGCCAATCTACGTAATCAATGGCCAGTTTATCAGCAATTACAGCAGTTGCAGACGCAGCTGTCAGCAGCAACGACTACGCTACCAGCGGCGGTTAATCAACAATATGAGCAATTGACGACGACGCAAACAGAGTTACGACACACGTTAGCTAGTGCGCGTGAACAATTGACGCAACAACCAGTTGATGCGAATTCAACGTCATTAGTTGGCTTCTATGTGGCGCACCAAAATCAGTTTGATGCTTTAGAACCCAAGCTGCCAGAGCTACAGCAGGCATTGGGCCAGTATCAAGCTTTAACCAGTCAGACAACGGCTGCACAGCAATCCTATCAGCAACAACAAACGGCTCAGCCAGAATTAATGGCGGCGTTATCACCGGCCAAACAATCAGCCGTGGCTAGCTTAAAAGCGGCGGTATTAACAACGGCAACGACCGGGTCGCGGCAATCCCGGCAATCCCAGTCAACACCAGCATTTAGGGCCGATTGGCGGCTAATTGCCGGAGGGATTGGATTAGTTGCCGGGGTAGTACTACCACTTGGCGGGCTGAAATGGGTCTTAATGTTAGTGGGATTGGGGCTGTTAGGTTGGTTTGGTTGGGAGCAACTAGCACCAGCGGGACCAACTACGGCCGACCGGACTTTAGCGCCGTTACTAACAGCGGTAGGTTGGTCGCCAGATCTGGATTCAGCGGCAATTTTGACTAAGCTGGATCAACTAGCTGCGCTACAACGTCGTCAAGCACAGGTGACGGCCTTATCACAACAGACAGCGGCCCAAGCGGCGACGGTCTGGCAAGCACTACAAGCGTATCAGTTCGCCAGTGATTGGCTACTGTTAGATGAGCAACGGTTAGTCGTCAGTGTTCAAAAAGTCACGGGCTTCTATGACCAGGTTCATCAGGCCATGCAACATCAAAGCTTGGCATCGACGGACTTCGCCTATGTTCAGCGCCAAGTTAAACAATTAACCGCGCAACTGCAAACGACCGCGGATCAGTTGCAAGCACTGGCTACTCAAAATGGCTTAGCGGATGTTGAGGCCTTGGCCGATGCGTTGGCGACACAAAGTCAGCGAACGGCCACCCAAACGAGTGTCGATCAATTGACGACGCGGTTAACCCCTGTAGAACAAACGGCGTTACAAGCTTATCCAACGCTGTCAGCTTTGCAGGCTGCGATTCAAACGAATCGGGCTACGATTCAAACGACGCAACAACAGCTTACCGAGCAAACCCAACAATTGGCAACCACCCAAACCCAGTTACAGGCACTGGTGGCCGATGGTCGGTATGCCGACCTGCGTCAGCAACAGGCGGATGCGCAGACCAAATTAACGGTGATGGCACGGCAGTGGGTGACCCGACAATTAGGGGCAACTTGGATTGAGACTGCCTTGCAACAGTTAACGAGTCAGCAGTTACCAGCCATTCTGACGGCGGCTGGTACGACTTTCGCACAACTGACCGGGTCGCGGTATAATGAGATTAAGTTAAACGGCGATACGCTGGTCGTGCAAGCGGTTAACGGACCACAATTTAGTGTGGCTGAATTATCGACGGCGACTAAAGAGCAATTGTATCTGGCATTACGGTTGACATTGATCACCCAGCTCGGTCCGCAGGCACAGCTGCCATTAATGATTGACGATGGCTTCGTTAATTTTGATACCCATCGTCGGCAACAAGCTTGGCAGCTGCTGGCAACGGTCGCTGCCAAGCATCAGATTTTATACTTTACGAATGAATCAGCCGCTCTGACTGAGATGCCAGCGGCCACGGTTCACCACTTAACCTAATTTGGGGGTAACAACATGGCAAAAAAATTATTTGATTATCAAGTCGATGAACCCGTTGAAGGGTATTTTCTATTAAAGGATTCCGAAGTTCGCATTGCCAAGAATGGTAAGAAATTCTTAGCGATTAATTTTCAAGATACGTCTGGTGAAATTTCGGGTAAGTTCTGGGATGCCAGTGACCAAGACGTGGACCATTTTCAAGCTGGTCGAGTCATTCATTTAAAAGGGAAGCGGGAAAATTATCAAGGTAACCCGCAGATTAAGATTCTTCAGATGCGGTTGACCCATCAAGGGGAACCCCAAGATGTGCAACAATTTGTCGAACATGCGCCAATGAACACGGGGGCCATGGAAGAAGAACTCAATACGTTTGTTTTTGAGATTACCGAACCGAATTGGAATCGAATCGTCCGGCATTTATTAACGCAATTTCATGATGATTTCTTTAGTTACCCAGCCGCTAAAAAGAATCATCATGCTTTTGCTGGTGGGTTGGCATTCCATACGCTCTCAATCTTACGGCTAGCGAAAGCGGTCGCTGATGAATACCCACATGTTAACCGTGCTTTATTATATGCGGGCGCTATTTTGCATGACATGGGGAAGACGATTGAAATGTCGGGCCCCGTTTCTACGACGTATACATTAGCCGGTAATTTAATTGGGCACATTGTCTTGATTGATGAACAAATCGTAAAAGCTTGCCAACAATTAAAAATTGATGATCAATCCGAAGCGGTTTTAGTATTGCGACACATGATTTTAGCTCATCACGGCTTATTAGAATATGGTTCACCGGTGCGGCCACATATCATGGAAGCTGAGATTTTACATGACTTAGATGAACTGGATGCCTCAATTCAGATGATGCAGACGTCGATTGGGCATGCGGAACCAGGGACGTATACGGAACGCATTTTCGCCATGGATGGTCGTAACTTCTACCGACCAGAACATGATGGGACTAAAGCTGATGTGAAGCCGACTGATCATCAGTAGGGATATACGTTTGGTGCTAGTTGTCGCCTGCCGGTTGGTTCCAGCCGATGCTGACCCAACCAAAGTGGCATTCTAAATCCAACAAAAAAAGGACGACCAGTAATTGGTCGTCCTTTTAATAACAGAAATTATTTTGCGCTAGATGATGAAGATGAGGTTGATAAGTATGAAGATAAGATGTTCTTCAAGTCGTTATCCTTGATCTTAACATTCCCAGCCTTTAAGACTTTGGCAACCACGTTATGCAAGACCGTTGAGTCGCTCATATCGTTGTCCCAAATTTGTTTCTTCAAATCAGCAGTGTGATCAGACATGTTCCCTTTACCAGGGTTCTTGACCATCCGGATGATTTCGTAACCGTTAGAGGTCTTCACAGCAGACGTGGTGTAAGCACCGTTCTTCAATGCGAAAGCAGCCTTCAAGAATTTAGATGAATAGCTCGTATTCGTGTTATCGAAGGCAGCTAACTTACCACCGTTGCTCTTAGAAGTCGTATCAGTTGAGTATTTCTTAGCTAGCTTGGAGAAGTTTGATTCACTAGAATCTTTCTTCAAAGCTTTCAAAACAGTGTCTGAAGTGTCCTTCTTAGCAACCAAGATATGTTGAACAGTTACTTTAGGTTCGTATGATTTCCATTGCTTCTTCAAATCAGCGTTGGTAATCTTAGCCTTGTCTTTAACCGCTTCTTTTAGTAATAAGTTCGAACGGATTTGTTCCTTGAATGTTCCCGTAGTCAACCCATTTTGTGACAATACAGTTGAGAATGAAGTCCCGTATTGTTGCTTGTAGGTGTTATATTGCTTCGTAACGGCTTTCTTTGAGACTTTTGAACCGTAGTCCTTTTCAAGCACTTTGTTCAAGATCATCTGTTGTAAAACTTGTTTCCCAGATGAAGTGCCCTTCATACTACTGTAATACTGACTTTCGGTGATCTTACCACCGTTAGTCGATGCAACTGTCTTGCTACCGCAACCGGCAAGCGTAAACGTTAATAAAATACCGGCAAGTGCAATAAGCCATTTTTTCATTCTTGTAACACATCCTATTCCTAAAATAGTTCTGCTCTAGCAGACTTACCAGATAACTATAACATAAGTTAGCGGGGTTCTGCATGGTGACTGGAATCTTTACAAAATTTTCAGATAATTCACACGGTCTTCACAAAGTCTAGCGCCAAACTAATGCCTTAATAAACGAAAGGTGTTGGTTTATTAACTCACAAAAAAATCGTCGAGCTGTCATGAGCCCGACGATAGGGTGCTTAATCTTTAGGTGCGAGATCGTCTAAAGTTTTCTGTAAATGTTCAGCGCGTGCTTGCATAATCTTAACGTGGGGTTCAATTTTAAACTGAAACTTATCGACTTCGGTTTGAATCTCATCGATGACTTTGGCAGCGTTACTGAATTGGACACTCAAGTTACTTTGCGCATCACTAAAGTCTTCGCGCGCCGTTTGTAAATCGTCGGCCGCATCTAACACGTCTTGTACATAACTTTTAGCATCATGATACATGGCTTGTGGGGTCTTACGATTGATAATCATATACGCTGCGGCACTCAAACCCAAGCCAATCAGCGTTTTACGCATGAATTTCATCGGCAACCTCCTAATCCGTTAAATGGGTTTTGATGGCGTTTTGTAACTTAGTGTAGTCGGTTTCGTCATAATTCTTAGAGTTATCTTTAAAAATCATCCGAAAATCGTCTTTGTCACTGTAACGCGGAATCAAGTGGAAATGAGAATGGAAGACGGATTGATACGCCACAGAACCATTGTTATTCACGATATTCATCCCGATAATCTTATCATCGGACGCCTTAACTGCGCGTGCAATCTTAGGAATGCGCGCAAAAACTGCGCTGGCTAAATCAGTGTCATAGGCGAAGATATCTGGCACATGGGTCTTAGGAATAACTAAGGTATGACCAGGAGTGCCTTGTGAAATATCTAAAAAGGCTTTAACCATGTCGTCTTCATAAACGGTGTAGCTCGGAATATCACCTTTGATAATCTTGCAGAAAATACAATCGTCGTCGAGTTTAGGTTCAAAAGCTGTCATGTGATAACCTTCTTTTCTAAAATTTAGTTCTATTATACACTACTCAAATTGGAAATGAGGGCGCTTTATCAGATGATGACGGTTGGCCGCTTTAGTTAGTTGACCGTTTTTGCATGCCCAGAAGTCACGCCTGATAATGCGCTATGCTATAATTAATTTTAATCGCGTGATCGATTTATACTTAAAAAATAAGGTAATCGGTTGAAAACCAGTTGGCTTTGCCGCCTACTGGTTAGTTGCTAAAACGCACTAAGGCCAACGATACGGCTAAGCGTTTTAGCAACCATCCTTTCGGCTAAAGGTTAGTGGGTTAATGAATGTTTACTAATTTATCAGCCGCTAATTAACGCCAGGCGATGCGGGCAGGGTGGTAAAGGACAATTTATTTAGAAACAGAAAGAGGTTAGCACTATGGCATTGGCAGTTAGCCATTTAGTTGGGGGTTATTCCCAAATCCCCGTTTTAAAAGATATTAGTTTTGACGTACAACCAGGTGAATTAGTTGGGTTGATCGGCCTAAACGGTGCCGGTAAGTCAACTACGATTAACCATATTATTGGGTTATTGACGCCGATGAAAGGGTCCATTAAGTTGAATGGGGTAACGTTAGCCAGTGACCCCCAACAATATAAGCAACAGTTGGCTTATATTCCAGAAACTCCGATTTTATATGAAGAATTAACTTTAAAAGAACATTTAGAAATGACGATGCTGGCGTATGGTTTGGATCAAACCGCCGCTTGGAAGCGGGCGCATGAATTATTGACGATCTTCCGTTTGGATAACAAGCTAGATTGGTTCCCAGCTAACTTCTCTAAAGGGATGAAGCAAAAGGTCATGATTGTCTGTGCTTTTCTGACCAACGCTAAGTTATTCATTATTGATGAACCCTTTCTAGGTTTAGACCCCTTAGCGGTACATGATTTATTGCATTTGATTGAAACCGTCAAAAAACAAGGGGCGTCTGTCTTGATGTCGACCCATGTGTTGGACACTGCGGAAAAATTCTGTGACCGCTTCGTCTTGCTACATGCCGGCGAGATTCAGACGCAAGGCACGTTTGACGAAATTAAAGCGCACTATCCGGATGCGGGGGACTCCTTGAACGATATTTACCTCACTTTGACTGGGGTGACCCGTGATGAATGAGTTATATCGGCAACGGCGACAACGCCATTTACGGCAGATGTTGCATTACTTGCGGTTAGTTTTTAACGATCATTTTGTGATTGCTTTGATGTTTTTCGTCGGTGGGTTGGGCTTAGCCTATTCTAACTGGCTGAAAACAGTGAGCCCACGAGATACTTGGATTATCTTAGTGGTGGGACTGATCTTGTGGCTGGGGTTAGCGATTGGCCGGATTGCGACTTTACTGGAGCCAGCGGACACGGTCTTTTTGTTGCCACGGGAGCATGATTTGCACGCTTATTTGGTGCATGCTTGGCATTATAGCTGGTGGTTGGCGCAAGCCGTGCAAGTAATTGTTGTTGGCTTGACGGTGCCCATCTTAATGTTAGTCGATCAGTTGTCAGGGGTGAGCTTGTTGGCGTTATTAGTTACCCAGCTGGCCTTAAAAGATAGCGAACTGACTGTCCGGGTAACCCGGCTTTATCGGTTGCCGCAAGCGCCAGCCCGCTGGTTAGGCATGGCGAACGCTGGTTTAGCACTGGTTATCTTGGCGCTTAGCTTATTAGTATCACCGTGGTTGGGTGCCGTATTAGCCTTAATCTTAGCCGGTGGTCAACGTTGGTGGCACAATCAAGTTTGGCCCCACACGGTCGTCGCTTGGCAGGCAGATATTAAAAGTGAAGCGAATCGGATGCTGGGTATTTATCGCTTCTTTAACTTATTTACCGATGTGCCAATGGTGCAAGGTAGTGTTAAACGGCGTAAATATTTGGATTGGTTATTACGATGGTTACCACGCGATCAAACCCATGCTTTCGGGTACTTGTTTACCCGTGGCATGTTGCGAGGCACGGAGTTCAGTGGTTTAGTGACGCGGTTGACGGTGATTGGCGCCATCTTGTTATACTTTATCGGTCATGGCTGGTTGGCGATTGGTCTAGATGTGATTTTTATCTATCTGATTGGTTTTCAATTGTTGCCGTTTTATAAGCGATACGATAATATAGTTTTTACGCACATTTATCCGTTGGCCGCGCCATTGAAGTTTAAAAACTTCCAGCGTTTGTTAACGGTGATCTTAAGTACGACCGGGATCATCTTTTTAATTGCCGTTTGGTTAAGTAACGCCCCGTTAGCGCAAGTCGGGATTTTGCTGGTTGTTAATGCCATTGAAATCTATCTCTTAGTTGCATGGTATGCCAAAATGAGATTAGCCTGAAACGCTTGTGGCACAACGGATAAAAAGGACTTGACGGGACGCAGTTTGGTCTTTAGAATGTGTTTGTTAGGTCAATAATAATTAAGCCAATAAAATGATTAATATTTTGAGAGGAGTGGGGCTGATGGATTTCGAACTTGATGACGGCTGGCATGTCTATCCGATTTACGGCAATACCGATAAAGCTTTCATGGGCAAAAAAAATCAACAGCGATTGTTTTTAAAACGGAACGCATCGCCGTTTCTAGCGGCGCTCTCAATGGAAGAAATTACCCCGCGGTTAATCTGGACAAAACGAATATCGAGCGGGGATACTTTAACTGCTCAAGAGTGGCTGAATGGTCAAACTTTAACGAAGCAACAAATGCGCACGCCTGAAGTGGCGCATTTATTGGCACGGGTGCACAATTCCAAGTTGCTTCATCGCATGTTAACTAAGGTCGGCGGCCAAACTGTCCGGCCACACGAGTTTATTCAGCAGTATTTGAGTGAATTACCAGATGATTTACGGCAGCATCCATTGATGGCGAGGGTCTTAACGGACTTGCAAGGCACGTTACCGACGTTGCCAACTGCCGATTACCGCGTTTGTCATGGCGATTTGAACCATAAGAACTGGTTACTGTCTGACCAGCATCAATTATACTTGGTGGACTGGGATTCAGCACGGTTTGCTGATCCGGCTTCAGATATTAGCATGTTGCTCTGTGAGTACGTGCCGTTAACGGACTGGCAAGGTTGGTTCAGTGAATATGGTGAGACGATGACGCCTGATATGCAGCGGCGGGTCGTCTGGTATGCCAAGATCAACTTGTTGCTGAATATTAAAGATAACTATTATCGTAATCAGTACCATAATATGAATGACGAAATTATTTTCTTAGAAGAGTTGAGTCAATATCAGCTCTAAACCGATAGCCTTGAGTTCCGGTTGGAATTCGAGGCTGTTTTTGTGAGATTGAATCAGATTAACTTAAAAAATGAAGAGGAGTACCCTTTACTTATGCGTGTTAGAAATAAACCCTGGGCACCAAAATTAATTAATGCTCATCCGGAATTGATTACCGAGACCCCCACTGATTTTCGGGGAAAGTGGCAGAGTCGTTTTAAGACCCCTCAGCCGCTGCAGATTGAAGTCGGGAGTGGTAAGGGCCAATTCATCATCGAGATGGCCAAACGGCACCCAGAGATTAATTATATTGCGATTGAGATTCAAACTTCCGTGATTGCGATCATTTTACGAAAGTTAGTCGAAGAACCTTTACCGAACTTACAGCTGGCCCATGCGGATGGCCAAGCAGTGACGGCGTTTTTTGAACCTAATGAAATTGATCGTTTGTATTTAAACTTTTCGGATCCTTGGCCTAAAACCCGACATGCCAAACGCCGCTTAACGTATAAATCGTTTTTAGCCGGTTATCAGGAAGTCTTGAAGCCCAATGGTCAGATTGAATTTAAGACGGATAATCGTGGCTTGTTCGAATTCTCATTAACGAGTATGAATAACTTTGGGATGACGTTTGAACAAGTTTGGCTGGATTTACATGCAGTCGCGACACCAGAAGATAATGTTGAGACGGAATATGAACAGAAGTTTAGTCAATTTGGGCCGATTTATAAGATTATTGCGACGTTTACAGCTGAATAGTGACTCTGTTAAGCATCTTAAATTAGGTTGGGCCTAATTTTAAGGTGCTTTTTAATTAGATTATGCTGAAAAACAACCCGTTTACGAAAATTGACCAAAAAGACGGTAATCTTCGTTAGAATAATGTTATGGAAAATAACTATCTGTTTTCAAAGCTGGGTAATTGGACTTTTAAAGTTTTGACACGTCATACGCAAATTGCTCATCGCGATAAATTGTTGGTTCAATTGGGGATTACGACATTTTATATTTTGATTCCCAAATTGTTCTTTTTACTATTATTAGCCAATTGGTTCAAGATTGTTGTTCCGGTGGTGATTTTTATCGGTACGGTTTTATTGGTACGTTTCTTTGCATATGGTCGACACTTACAATCGGATTGGTGGTGTACTGTTATTACTTTGGTAGTTGGCCTAATGGTACCCAAGCTGGTGGTGATGACGGCAGGCTTATCATTAATGATCAGGTTGGTAGCCACGATGATATTGGGGGCGGTAATTGTTTGTTTTGCGCCAGCCGATACGCGTAAACATCCGATTACGAACAGGCAGTTGCGTCAGCGGCTGAAGTTTGGAACTGGGGTTACAATAATAGGTATTTTGATGACTCAGTGGCTCCTGACCAATCAGTTAGGAAGTATTGTACTTGCAGCACTACTAATGGTGTTTTTATTGGTAATGCCATTAAAAAGGAGGAGGAGTTAACATGAAAGCGAAACTAGTTAAATTTTTCATCAGTTTTTTTAGGCGTATTGGTCGTAAGCAATTGGTGATGAATTGTGTGGGGCTCGCATTTGAACCCAAAATACCGGAAGATTTAAAGCGTAATGATTAATATAATCATTTTTGTCCAAATTGTGTTCTTATTCGTCACAGCTAAAATTATTGTTCAAGATGTTTCTATCTCAGTGTCAGCATTAGCGATAGTTATTTGGGGATTACTGGCGGGAATATTGTTTAAAATAATCGGGTTTTGGGTGATGTTGCCCACTACGATTATCTTGATCTATTTAGTACAGAAATGCATTATGAATCTAAAAGTGGCCATTGTTGTCAGTGTTGAAAGCGCAATTCTGATGGTGCTAGTAGATCATATTACCCAACTAAAGGTTGAAAGTTAATAATGTACAGTAAAGCCCCGGCTTGCCGGGACTTTACTGTATAAAAATAGACATGAA
>NZ_BJDK01000021.1 GCF_005405105.1 Lactiplantibacillus dongliensis | reverse complement strand
GGAAAACACTATTCTTTGATGGTCAAAAAATCTTACTTAAGCGGAAGAAGTTCTTAGAGATCCGTCGGCAATTACAAGGTAAAGGTACCAAGTCTGCTAAGAAAAAGCTTAAGCAACTAGCTCAAGCAACTAGCTCAACGAGAGAACCGCTGGATGACCGATGTGAATCATTGGTTAGCTAAGACACTCGTTACGGCATATGGGTCGCATACGCTTTTTGTTTTGGAAGATTTAACTAATGTGACGTTTAACACCGATGACCTGCCTAAGCCTCTACGCAATAGTCATCGTTCGTGGGCATTTTTCCAGCTAGAATCTTTCTTAACGTATAAGACTCAAGCCATTCAGAGTGCTGTTGTGAAGGTCAATCCGGCCTTCACCTCACAGAGATGCCCCAAGTGTGGCATGATTGAGAAAAATAATCGTCATCACGAGACTCACGAATATTGGTGCGCTCAATGTCAATATCGTTGTAACGATGACCGATTAGGAGCCATGAATATTGCAATACTTGGGCAAGACTGGTTGAACGGTGTCAAGCACCCAAAGATTAAGAAGCTAACAACTGCTGGGTAAACCCGGCAGTTAAACGGGTAGCTGTCAATTACCCGA
The DNA here is from genome assembly GCF_005405105.1 of Lactiplantibacillus dongliensis. Classification (GTDB taxonomy): domain Bacteria; phylum Bacillota; class Bacilli; order Lactobacillales; family Lactobacillaceae; genus Lactiplantibacillus; species Lactiplantibacillus dongliensis. Next base: position 60,208 of record NZ_BJDK01000021.1, on the reverse strand, counting down.
TGATGTTGCCACTACGCGTAGGAGTGCCTAACGGGCATGTTGGACTACTGTGCCGTCAGACACGTGAGCGACAAGCCTCTGAATTTATTCAGGGGCAATTGACTATCACCATTGTAAGTTACCCACAATCCTTTAGCTAGTCATTTCAGTCCTAACTAACCCAATTCAATAGCTCAAACACTTGGACACTAGTACAGTAGCTTAAAATGAGCTTATCGTTAAATTCTCTATATATTTTCACATTTTTATTTAATTTTCATATTGACAAGCCGCAATAAACTTGGTAAATTGGGGGCATACGAAATCAAAGGAGTGGTCAAGATGTTTATGAACCAAAATGCCAATTTAATCGTCTCCTCCTGGTCAACACAAACATCTGTGTCGGCCTAATTTCGTGTAAACACTAGCCCGAACATGGATGTTAACCAACATTCAATGATGAGGGCAGTTATTCTATTTGACGTTAACAGTCCTCGTGGTCATCTGACCATTGGGACTTTTTTTATGGCTAATTTTAATAATGAAAGTGGGAACTTTTAATGACAACTTATAACTTTGCAGCGGGTCCCGCCGTTATGCCGAAACCCGTGATTGACCAAATTCAAGCCGAACTACCATCATTTCAAGGTTCTGGCATGAGTATTATGGAAATCTCACACCGCTCCGCCCTCTTCGATCAAGTCATCAGTGACGCCGAAGCAGATCTGCGTGAGTTAATGGGGATTCCAGCTAATTATCGTGTGCTCTTCTTCCAAGGTGGCGGCACCTTGCAATTCACCGCGGCGCCATTAAATCTGGCGACTAAGCATCATCATATCGGGCTACTCGATAGTGGGCATTGGGCGAGTCGGGCAGCCGATGAAGCCCGGCGAGTCGGCACTAAAGTTGATATTCTTGGCACGGCTGCGGACAATCACTTCACGGCACTACCAACACTGGACCAGCCAGTTGATCAAGCCCTCGACTACGTGCATCTCACGACTAACAATACGATTGAAGGCACGGCGTACACGATGCTCCCACAAACGGGTCATGTCCCGTTGGTGGCAGATATGTCGTCAAACTTTTTAGGCCAACAGTATCAAGTGACCGACTTTGGCATGATCTTTGCCGGCGCCCAAAAGAACTTAGGACCAGCTGGCTTAACGATTGTCATTGTCCGCGACGACTTAATCGGTCAAGCTCAAAATCTACCTAGCATGCTGGATTATCAACTATTCGCCGACAAGCGTTCAATGTTCAACACGCCACCCGTCTTTGCTATTTATGCGGCCGGATTAGTTTTGAAATGGTTAAAAGCCCAAGGTGGTTTAGCCGCAATGGAACAGCGCAATCGTGACAAAGCCGCGTTGTTATATGACTTCTTAGACCAATCAAAACTCTTCACAAGTCACGTCAAACCCGCTGACCGCTCGTTAATGAACATGCCATTTGTCACTGGTAAACCGGCATTGGATGCCCAAGTCATCGCGGGCGCCACGGATCGTGGGCTCTTAAACTTAAAGGGCCACCGGTTAGTCGGCGGTATGCGCGCCAGTCTGTATAACGCCATGCCGAAAGCCGGGGTCCAAGCACTAGTTGATTATTTAGCTGATTTTGAAGCGACTCATGCCAAGGAGGAATTGACCGATGTATCAAATTAAAACTTATAATGCGATTGCGCAAGCTGGTCTGGATGCCTTTACAACCGATTATCAATTAAATCAAAGTGACGAACCGGATGCTTATTTGATTCGCTCCGTTGATCTGCACCACCAAGCTTTACCAAAATCCCTCAAAGTCATCGCCCGGGCCGGTGCTGGGGTAAACAATGTGCCCTTAGAGGCTGCCACGGCGAACGGGACTGCCGTCTTCAACACGCCCGGTAGCAACGCCAACGCGGTCAAAGAATTGATTATTGCGCTTCTGATAATCGCGTCACGCAACTTGATGGCTGCGGCCAACTACTCCGCCCAACACACGGAAGCCGATGTCTCACAACGGACAGAACACGATAAGACGAAGTTTAACGGCACTGAATTATTAGGCAAGACCCTGGCTGTCATTGGCTTAGGCCACGTCGGCTCTCTGGTCGCTAATGCTGCCCTAGGTCTCGGGATGCACGTTATCGGTTACGACCCATATTTGTCAGCCGACGCTGCTTGGAACATTGCCAAACAAGTCCAACGCGCCGATAGCATCGAAACCGCCGTTAAAAACGCAGATTATGTCACTGTTCACGTACCTAAAGAAGAAGACACGTTAAACTTACTAGGCGCTCCTGAGCTGGCCGCAATGCAGCCACAAGTCCAACTGTTTAATTACTCGCGGGGTGGGATTGTCGATAACGGGGCTGTTTTGGATGCCTTAAAAGCCGGCAGACTCGCACATTATTACACCGACTTTGGTGAGCCACGAATAGCTAATCACGCTGATATTACCGTCACGCCACATATTGGCGGGTCCACCATTGAAGCCGAGATCAACGGGGCCACGCAAGCTGCCCAGACGATTATGACCTATTTGGAGACTGGCAATGTTCAATATGCGATTAATCTGCCAACGTTAAACGTGCCCTTCAATGCTGCTTATCGCTTCACCGTCATCCATCAAAACGTGCCTAATATGGTCAGCCAAATCACGCAAAAGTTAGCCGCCGCCGGATTAAACATCGCCACGATGGCTAACGCTGCCAAGAAGCAGACCGCCTACACGATTATTGATGTTGATGACTTGGATCACGAAAGCAGTCAACAACTTATCGACGCGCTAAATAAAATTCCGGCAGTCAATCGCGTCCGACTGTTAATCAATCACTAAGGATTCGGTCAAATGCAGATACAAACCTTGAAACAACCTACGGATCAACAACTTAATCAGCTGATGTCACTCTGGTTAGCCGGCAACCTGCATGCTCACGACTTCGTGCGTGCTGATTATTGGCGTAAACAAGCCGCCGCGGTTCGTCAGGCGTTACCGCAAGCAATTTTGATTGCGGCGCTGGAAACCGACCAAATCCTTGGCTTTATTGGTCTACAAGGTAACGATATTGCTGGGCTGTTCGTCCAACCAACGGCCCAGCAACATGGCGTTGGGACCGCATTATTAGATGCTGCTAAAGCCCAGCATCATAAATTGCAGCTTTCGGTATATGTGGCCAATCGTAATGCCGTTGCCTTCTACCATCACAGCGGCTTTCACGTGCACAAGCAAGGTGTTGATAAAGCCACCCATCAACCGGAATACACGATGCGTTGGTACCGTTAATTCACAAAAGCCCGCTCACCCTTTAAATCAAGGCTGGGTGGGTTTTTGTGTCCACTAAATTAAATTATTAAAAAATAACAGTTGATTTTAATCCAATTCTAATGTATTCTCATACACATATCATAAAAAGAACTAGGGGGATATTATACATATGCAATTAAAAAAAGTTTCAACTGTTTTAGCCGTCACAGCGGCCGCCGTTTTCTTATTAACCGCTTGCGGTAGCAAAAGCTCAAGTTCTAGCAGCAGTGCCACTTCAGGTAATTTGGCCAAGTCCCAAGTCTTAAATTGGTCCGAAAACGGCCAAGACTTATCCACATTGGACCCATCATTGGCCATTGATGTTATCAGTGGGACGATGATCAACAATTCGCAAGAAGGGTTGTATCGTTTAGGTAAAGATAGCAAAGCGACCCCCGGAATTGCCACGGCCACCAAAGTCTCTAAAGATAAAAAGACTTACACCTTCACGTTACGCAAGAACGCTAAATGGAGCAACGGCGATAAAGTCACCGCTAAAGATTTCGTCTATGGCTGGCGTCGTACCGTTAATCCAAAGACGGCCTCACAATACGCTTACCTCTACTCTGGGATCAAGAACGCTGACAAGATCACGAATGGTAAAGCGAAACCCTCAACATTAGGGATCAAAGCAGATGGTAATTACAAGTTAACTGTCACATTGGAAAAACCCATGCAATACTTTAAACTCTTGATGGGCTTCGTGGTCTTCTTCCCACAAAACCAACACGCCGTTGAAAAGTACGGTAAGGACTACGGGACCAGCTCCAGCAAGATGGTCTACGATGGCCCATTCAAGATGACCGGTTGGCAAGGCACGAACTCAACTTGGACCTTGGTTAAGAACAACAGCTACTGGGATAAGAAGAACGTCCACTTGACTAAGATCAACGATCAAGTTGTGAAGTCGACCACGACCGCCTTTAACTTATTCCAAAGCGGTAAGTTAGACGTCGCTACCTTATCTGGTCAACAAGTTAAGAACGAAAAGAACAACAGTAAGCTCACGATTCGTAAATCATCACGGTTGAATTACTTGGAATACAACCAAAAGAAAGTTAAAGCACTCGCTAACAAGCAGGTGCGCCAAGCAATGTCCATGACATTGAACCGTAAAGAATTGGTTAACAATGTCTTAGGCGATGGTTCCGTAACCCCAACTGGCTTTGTTACCGCTGGTTTAGCTAAGGACCCAACTACTAAGAAAGATTTCGCCACTGAAAATGAAGTCAAAGCTTCGGTCACGCAAAACAACGCTAAGGCCAAGACCCTTTGGAAACAAGGTCTAAAAGAACTTGGCAAGAAGAAGCTAACCTTAACCTTGACTCATGACGATACTGACCAAATGAAAGCTTTATCTGAATATGTCCAAGGTCAATTGGAAAAAGAATTACCTGGTTTGACGGTTAAGAGTGTCACCGTTCCTTATAAGACCCGGATTTCACGCGAAGTCGCTGGGAACTTCCAGTTGGTCATCTCCGCATGGCAAGCCGACTTTGCTGATCCAATCTCTGACTTAGGGATCATGACTTCAACCAATGACTACAACTTCGGGAAATGGCAAAACAAGCAATTCGACGCTGCCGTTAAGACTGCTAACAGCACAACCAGCACGAAGAAGCGTTGGGAAGCTTTGGCAACAGCCGAAAAGACAATTGGAACTGACCAAGGGGTCGCACCACTTTCACAAAACGTGGTCGCTCAAATGGTCAATCCTAAGTTGAAGGGCTTGGTTTATAACACTGCCGGTATCAACTACAACTTCAAGGATGCTTACATGGCTAAATAGCTGACTAAGCATTCACATTTAAAACAAGGCTACAAGCTAATTTGATTTAGCTTGTGGCCTTGTTTTGGGTTATGGTGCTTAAATCTCGTTCCGCCAGGCAAGCACGCTATCCGGTGGGGACCGGTCATAGCCTAAGTACATCTACGCCCTCGCCTCAAGGCCGAAACCCACGTCTCTGAGGTCGTCCCATGCAGTAAACCAGCCCATCCCGCTGGCTAACTGCATCGACACGGGAGATACCATGCCTGCCCTGCTCCGCTTAAACTAGTCCTATTAATTAAATTCCCGACAATAGTCCTTTTAAAGCGCTAGAACACCATGAACCATTCTGAAGTTTTCAAAACTGTCGTTGTCCTAAGTCCGAGTATTTTGGAAATCAACCTCACAGCCAAGATAACTGATTAACAAAGATAATCGACTAAAGTCTTCTTTTCTGGTGAAAGTTTACTGCTACCTTCCATTCAGCCCGACCAAATACCGGCCTGATGCGGTCAATTTAGGGATATGTATTCATTTTTCATGAAAATCAATCAATAAAAACAATATATTTTCAGAATATCAAGTATGCTTTATAAATATTGACAAAATTATATAAACATTGTTTAATTAAAGATAAGAGCGCATCTCAGCCCCGATACTATTGGTAATCTAATTGCCTTTCAAGGGAGGAAAATATAAATGAATATCGAATTATTCATTGCCCGTCGAAAGGCACTAGGTTTATCCCAGAAAGCCTTATCCGACGGCATTTGTACACAAGCAACTTTAAGTAAATTTGAAAACAATGGTAAGGCGCCAGCGATTCGCATCGTTGCACAGCTTTGTCAGCGACTGCATTTACAATTAGAAGATGTCTTTCCAACTGAGCGTGTTGCCGATGCGGCGGTCTTAAAAGAACTCGCCACGATTGAATTCGACCTCATCACTAGTGAATATACGGACGCCGAAAATCGACTAAGTAAAATCACCGATAAACCGCGTCATGACTTGGAAACTAAGCTACAATACTGTTATCTAAAAGGCTACGTTGCCGCTTTAAATCAGCACCCAATCAGTGACGTGTTATTTAACTTCGATCAAATTATTACAGATTTAGATGAACCCCATGCCACAATCTATACCCAATTGGCTTATTGTGGTACTGGGATCGCCTATCAAAATAATCACGAACCGGATAAAGCCGAATATTATTTTGAAAAAGTCCGTCAAGCTTTAACCGATCTTTCATTAGAAACTACCGCCAGTGTTTGGCGCGTCATCAATTTGGCTTACTATACCGGTAATTTTTATGCCAAGATTGGCGAAGAAACTATCAGTAGAACGTTGCTCGCCTATGCAATTACCGTTTGCGCAGAACATCATGTGACTTACTACGTCGCAAAGATTAAATTCTTACAAGCACAATTAAGTGCCGGTGGTCCTGAACAACAAGAATTATTAAGCGATGCTTGTGCCTTTGCAAGAATCAACAATAACCGGCAATTACTTAAGAAAATTACAAATTATTCAAATTCGCTTTAAGGACCAGCTTATTAATTGCAATTCTTGCCCAAGTCGCCTAAACTGCAAGTATCAAGAAGCGGAAATGACGATAGGAGGTCCTGGATTATGTTACTAGCAGGTTTATTAGCGGCCGCGGGTTTGGCTGCCGTCGCCGGCGTTTTGGCAGGCGGGCGGACACCCGCTGCTCAACCAGTGCGAGTACGTCATGATGAGGAGTCTGGCCAGAATCGTCGCTAAACTTAAACAAGAAAAAAGTTCGTTCAGCACCTCAAAATTTTGAGATGTCGAACGAACTTTTTTTAGTCTAACCTTTTAAAACGTGCATAACTTAAGCCGCTTAATAACAAGCCAATTAGCCCTAATAACTTTAACCAAAGTGCAGTCGCATCATTAGTTTGTGGCAATTGTTGGTGGGCAACTTTCGGCGTGGCCGTTTTAGTTGGCATCACCGTCGCAGCACTGGCAGTCACCGTTGTGGTTACTACTGTTGGCCAATCGGTTGAAGACTTTGTCACCGTGGTTAACTGTGGTTGTTTTGGCGTAATGCCACCATAGTATTCACCAAACGTGACCCCCGCTGGTTGATCTGGCGTTACCGTCACGGTCACCACATCAGGGTATCCCGGTTGTTCTGGTTTAACCGGAACAACTGGTTTAGTCGGAATTGTTGGTGTTGTCGGTTGCCTTGGTTGTTCTGGTTTCGTCGGTGTTGCTGGCGTCACAGGAACAACTGGTTTAACTGGTGGTACAACGGTCGCGGTATCCGCAACCGTGATCGATTGCATGGTCGTCTCCCCGATTGTCACCAGTTGTGGCTTAGTATTTAAATCATAACCAGCTGGCGCAGTCGTTTCAACGACTTGATACGTCCCATAAGTTAAGTTGTTAAACATGACTTGACCGTTTTCAGCAGTCACACCACTCGCAACCAAGTTTCCACTGACATCGCGCAAGTCAAAAGCGGCACCGGCTAAACGATGTTTAGTGGTGGCATCAACTTTAATCACTTGCAACGACCCAGTTGGGATTGGAATAACTGGTACCTTGACCCAAGTGTTGGTAATATCAGCAACCCCGTTAACGACGTTGCCACCAGTTGTGGTATAACCTGCAATTGGAGTTTCAACAACCGTATAAGTCATCGCTTGGTCATTGGCATCGTTCACTGCTAAGTTCGTGAACTGGCCCGTGTACCCATTAGCTGCCGTCAACGTTAAGGTTTGATCAGTTAACGTCCCATTAGCCACTAAGGTTACCGTGACACTTGGCGTCGTCGTTGACGCTGGCACTTGTACCCAGTGTTTGTTAACGGTAATTGTGGTCGTTGGTGGCACAACAATTACGGGTACTGCGACATCCGCCACCGTAATACCAGCCGCTTTAGCACTAGTCGCATCGACCGTTACCATTTGATCAGCGGCTAACTGATAGCCAGTTGGCGCGGTCGCTTCATGTAACGTATAGGTGCCGCTAACTAGACCAGTAAAGGTTAATCGGCCTTGCACATCCGTGGTGCCAGTCTGAACAAGCTGTCCATTAGCATCACGCAAGTCAAAGGTCGCACCAGCTAAAGCTGTTTGCGTCTGACTGTCAACTTTTGTAATGGTCAACGAACCCGTTTGTAGCGTATTCGTAAAGTCAACCACACCGTCAACTAGCTGACCACCACTCATCGTATAACCTGCAACTGGTGTTTCACTAACTGTATACACAATCGGTGTCCCATCAGCAGTAGTCATGGCTAAGTTCGTAAACTGACCCGTATAGCCAGTTTCGGCCGTTAGGATTAACGTTTGTACCGCCTTGCCATTCGCTGATAAGGTCATCGTCACCGGCGATGTTACCACCTTGCCTTGGGTATTGGCCCAATGCTTGTTAACCGTAATGGTCGTCATTGGGATAACTGGATCAGTGATGGCTAAGTTAGCGGCATAACCATTAGTATAGTCAACTGTAATTGTTTGATCAGCAACTAGCTGGTAGCCAGCTGGCGCATTGGTTTCTTTCAAGGTATAACTACCTTGATTCAAATCAGTGAACGCTAATTGGCCTTGATTATCAGTCGTCCCAGTCTTAACAATCTGACCATTTCCATCAACTAAAGTAAAGGTCGCACCAGCCAAAGCAGTCTTCGTATCACTACCAGTTTTGACAATGGTGATTGTCCCAGTTTGATAGGTATTGGTGATAGTCACTTGATGACCATCAGTTGTTTGTGCACTCGTATAACCAGTCGGCACGGTTTCAACAACCTTGTAAATAATGGTCTTCCCATGCGCATCGGTGGCATCCAAGTTACTAAACGTCCCTTGATAATTATTAGCACTGGACAACGTCAATGTTTGATCAGAGGTAACACCGTTGATATACAACGTCACTGTAACAGCGGGCGTTGTAACACCAGCTGGAATTACCCAAGCTTTAGTAACATTAACAGTCGTCTTTTCAATCACTGGATCAGTGATGGCTAAGTTAGCCGTATATTTATTACCGCTATTAACAGTAACCGTTTGAGCATCAACAAACTGATAACCTGCTGGCGCACTAGCTTCTTTCAAGGTATAAGTACCCTGAAGTAAACCAGTAAACGTCAATTGACCTTGGCTATCAGTCGTCCCAGTCGCAACGGCCTGACCACTACCATCAACTACGACAAAGGTCGCACCGCTCAAACCAGTCTTGGTATCACTACCGGTTTTAACAATATTGATTGTCCCAGTCTGATAGGTATTGGTGATGGTCACTTGGTCGGTCCCAGTTTGTGCACTAGTGTAACCAGTCGGCACGGTTTCAACAACCGTGTAAATAATGGTCTTCCCATGCGCATCGGTGGCATCCAAGTTACTAAACGTCCCTTGATAATTATTAGCACTAGATAGCGTTAATGTTTGGCCAGTGGTAACACCGCCAGCTTGCAACGTCACCGTAACGGCGGGCGTCTTGACACTAGCTGGCGTTACCCAGGTCTTTGTCACATTAACCGCTGTCTTTTCAATCACTGGATCAATGACAGCTAGGTTCGCAGTATAGCCATTACCGCTATTAACCGTGACCGTTTGATCATCAACGAATTGATAACCCGCTGGCGCACTAGTTTCTTTTAAGGTATAAGTGCCCTGAAGTAAACCAGTCAACGACAATTGACCATTAGCATCCGTTGTACCACTCGCAACCGTTTGACCATCCTGATCGACTAAAACAAACGTTGCACCGCTCAAACCAGTCTTCGTATCACTACCAGTTTTAGCAATGTTAATCGTCCCAGTTCGATAAGTATTGGTAATCGTAACTTGATTACCAACAGTTGTTTGTGTACTCGTATAGCCATCTGGTACGTTTATTTCACTAACCGTGTATTTAATGGTCGTTCCGTGAGCATCGGTAGCATCTAAATTACTAAATGCTCCCTGATAATTATTAGCACTAGATAACGTTAATGTCTGATCAGAAGCAACGCCATTGATATACAACATCACTGTAACAGCGGGCGTTGTAACGCCAGCTGGGGCAACCCAAGCTTTCGTCACCTTAACAGTCGTTTTTTCAATAACTGGATCAGTGATGGCTAAGTTCGCCGTATAACCTTGTGTGTCATCAAACGTGACTGCTTGGTCAGCAACAAATTGATAACCCGTTGGCACACTGGTTTCTTTTAAGGTATAAGACCCTTGCTTCAAACCAGTAAACGTTAACTTACCTTGACTATCAGTCGTCCCACTCGCAACGGTATTGCCACTATCATCAACTAACGCAAAGGTTGCACCGCTCAAACCGGTCTTCGTATCACTACCAGTTTTAACAATGTTAATGGTTCCAGTTTGATAGGTGTTCGTGATAGTGACTTGATTACCAGTGGTCGATTGTGTGCTGACATAGCCAGCTAACGTCGATTCAACAACTGTGTACTTAATATCGGTGCCATTAGCATCCGTTTTATCTAAGTTACTAAACGTTCCTTGGTAATTGTTAGCACTAGACAAACTTAATGTCTGACTAGTGGCAACACCATTAGCCCATAACGTAACCGTCACAGCTGGTGTTGTGACATCGGTTGGCACTTGCGACCAAACTTTCGTTACATCCAAGGTTGTTTGTTCAATCGCCTTATCCGTAACCTTGACCGGCACAATTGTCGCAGTCGTATTACCGGCCGCCGTAATCGTTGCCGTATCGGCACTAACTGTAAAGCTGACCGGCGTTGTCGATAGCAAATAACCAGTTGGTGCATTGGTTTCTTTCAACACATAATCACCAGCGGCTAAATGACTAATTGAAATCTGACCATTTTTATCCGTAGTCAAGCCTGGTTGCATCAGCGTAGTCCCAGTTCCATCGTATAAATCATACATGGCACCAGCCAATACTTTAGTCGTATCAGCAGCATCGGTCTTCGTAATTAACACACCATAAACAGTTCCATCAGCCGTGGCACTGCCATCAAAGGACAGTGCTGGATTCGATTGTGCCGTTTCTTGATTATCATCAGTCCCGGTACTTGGATTACCGCCATCACCAGGCGTCGTCGTCCCACTACCATCAGGATCAGTCCCGGCAGCCGGGGTATAAGCGACTTTGGCACTGTTCGTATACAAGTGACCCGGATCCATCACAACGGTGTAATACAGGTTAATCTCCGTCTTGATTTGTGAGAAATCAAAGGTTAAGACATTCCCATTAACCGTTAATGTATAGTCAGCTGTCGTTGTATGTTTACCAGCCGTATCAACGGTTTCAACCGTAACAGAGTTAGTGTTAAGTGTCTGATACAGCCCAAGTTCATCTGTGATCTTGACCTTATTCCAAGTTTCACCGTTAGGATTGATCACAATGTTCCAGTACAACTGATCTGGATTGCTAGAATCAATCCAACCGACCTTGTTGATTTTGTAGTTATCATCACCAGCTGTCGTATCGGTACCAGCCGTACTGAATTGAACGGTCCCATGACGGCTATCAAGTTGGTGATCGGCAAAGTATGAATTAAACGTCATCGTTGCAGTCGTCGCATCTTTGTCTGTAGTAACAGTCCCAACTTGATTACCATTCATCATAATCGCAAAGCTGATAACTTTAGATGGAAACCTTAAGCTATCCGGCAATGTAATCGTGGCTGTAGCACCATCCGCAATGTCAACGCCATCTGCAATGGACCAATTATAAACAGCAGTATAACTCGCATAAGCACTTAAAACATCACTGGCCGTATACGTTTTACCATTAGTATCCGTGATTGAAACGATATCATCGGCGTCAATACCATTAACAGGCAACGCTGATTTAGCTAGTAACATTTTAAAACTGGCAAACGGTAATATGCCAGTAGCTAAATTACTGGCAAATAACGATCCTTTCTGACTTGTAACTGCCGCATTATACATCTGTGTGGCCAGTTGCGAGTTAGCAAGCGTCGCACTAGTCGATTTGGCTTGACTTTGAACAAGTAATTGCTGTTGATTAAGTTCACTGGCAGCTGGATTCGCGGCTGATGACACATCGGAGACCGTCGTATCGGGCGTTGCGTCTTTGACTGTTGAATCGGCTTTTACCGGACTAACCGGTGCTGGTGTTGACGAACTTGAAGCACTGGCACTTGGCGTACTAGAACTTGAATCGTCAGAACTTGAGTTACTAGAACTCGAAGCACTAGAGCTTACAGAACTAGAACTTACAGAACTAGAACTTACAGAGCTAGAACTCGCAGAACTAGAGCTTGTAGAACTACTATTATTAGCCGTGGTACCGTTACTAGTGTCGTTGCTACCACCACTAGAGTCAGCGCTACTATTATGTAACGTGACAACTTGTTTCGTTGTCGTAGCTGAACTAGTCGCAGTCGTATCCGCATCACTAGTTGCTGTTGTACTTTGACTAGCAGCCTGAGCTTTCACTGTATTGGCTGCCATCAAAGTTAACAACGTCGCGGTACCGGCTAAAATTGTTTTTAATCGCATGTATTTTCCTCCTTTCTTCAAGGATTGGCAGTATTAGTTCAATCTAAATAAACTAACACCACGATTTAATTATAAATCACTTTATCTATTACAGACAATGATTATTATTAAATATTATTAAACCCGTTAGTCAATTCGCCTAATTAAGTCGTTGACTGTCCAAACTTGTCAAACGAATTGACTTGTAAACGTTATCGCAATTATACTTAGTTCCAAATTGTAAGTAAGTTTGCTAGCATTACTTGAGAGGAAAATTACCTTGGATCAGAAATTTATTATGACTAATGGCCGCTTGATTTTCGCCTTAATTAGCGTCATTGGCGCCGCTTTGATTACATTGCGAGTTAGCCCTGCAACTTTATATCCGACACTACGATTATATTTAACCGGTATGGTTATTCTGGGTATTGGTTTAGATATCTTCGGCCGGATTGAATTGGCTAAGTTTGATACTGACGATGATGATTAAATAAGTTAATGGTGGTGATTCCTACAAAAACTAGGGATTACCACCATTAGCTTATTTTTTCATCTTTATTGTATAGGCTAGCTAGTGATGGTTCCTGCGTTGAAACCACGAATCCTAGCTTTCAAGCTTAATTGATTAAACAATCGCACATCACTCAGTGAACACAAAAAGCACCCGAACAAGTCGAGTGCTTTTAAATTCAGTATTAAGCTTTCGCCGCTTCAGCGTTCCCTTTGCCTTGGCTACGGCGCTTCACGATAACCGCTAAAGCGACCCCAATCAACGTAATCACAACGTTCAGCAAAATAATCATCCGCGGTGCGCTGGCACCAGTGGCCTTAGTCAAGTAAGCCGCTAAGGATAAGACGGCATAGTTGGCTACACTTGAGGCAATCATGACTAACGACGTGGCCAGTCCCTTACTGTCTGGGAAGAAACCAACTGTCGTTGAGGTGGCGAGTTGTAGAACCCCACCAGCCGCGGCATAACCAATCACGAAACTACCGATATACAAGATAACCGGTGTTTGAATGAAGTAGCAGAGTAACAACATCACTACTGAAATACTTGGATATAAGATCAAAACAGTGGTTTCCTTTAAGCCCATATGAATGAACTGAGCGGTTAACAAGACCGCGATCGTCGCCCCAACCGCATAAAATGATTGCAACACACTTGGATCTTTAATCCCATAACTAATCCCTAATTCTTGATTACAGTTCAACCAAATCATAAAGGTTGCAGAACTCGTAAATCCGATTAAGATTGACGCAATTGATGCCGCCGAAAAATGAGTTTTCGGCTTAGCAGTCGTCGCATCGCCGTTGGCTGGCGTTTTACCAGCTTGCTTAGGAAATGGCAGAATCAAAACTAAGATGGCATCGATAATCATCAAGATCCCACAGCCAATGAAGATTGCTTTATACGACATATTGGCCGTTGCCACTAATCCAATGACAAATGGTAATACGAATTGGGCAACCGTAATGGCAAACTTTGTAAACAAATTGGCAATCGACGCCGAATTTGGAAAGATTTCCATGACACTCGGTGACACACAGGTATCCAAGAAAGAATTAGCAACCCCATTCATAATTCCGACACCATAAGCGAACCACATACTGTGGGCACTAATCATGCCGAAGAAGAACGCTGCGTATAACGCCATCCCAATGAAACCACTGACCCGCCGACCGACTTTATCGGAAACGGGACCGGCAAATGGATAGGCAATCAAGCGGCCTAACCCATAAGCCGCAATGACGGAAACGACCATACTAACATCGATCGCCCCGCTAGGTAAGGTCGAGGCCCCCCAGGCTTTGGCGAACTCGGTCTTGTATTGCCCCATAATGGAAGACGCAATTCCTAAAATAAAGTAAGCAAAATATAACGCAAGTGCGGTCGGGTAAAACTTTTTATTCGAACTCGTCGGTGTTGTTGACATGTTAATGACCCCCAGTATCGCTGAAGAAGAGCCGTTTGACATCATCAACTGGCATTTCTTGACCAGTGTACAGCTTGAAGGCTGCAGCCCCTTGCCAAACGAGCATACCTTTACCACCGATAGCTTGACTACCATGGGCCGCCGCATCGGCTAACATCTTCGTCGTTGCGGGACTGTAGACCGTATCCGTGACAATCAGATTATCACGAAAGACACTTAAATCTTTAATATTACTTTGGTCAGCATGCGGATTCATCCCAACTTTCGTGGCATTCGCTAAAATATCACTGGCTTTAATGGACGCAGCTAATGCGGCTTGGTCATTAATATCACCAACTTCAACGTGGCAAGCTGGGACCTTTTTCATAATCTTTTGTGCGGTGAGTTCCGCATTCTTATAAAAGTCATCTTTCGGGTTAAAGATCCGAATCGAAGCAGCGCCTTCTAAGGCCATCTGAACTGCAATCGCCGTCCCAGCGCCACCAGCACCAAGGACCGTCAATTTCTTACCCTTGGGATCAACGCCATGGTGCCGTAAATTCTCAACATACCCCGCGCCATCAGTATTATGACCCACTAAAACGCCATCATTATTGACGATCGTATTAACCGCGCCAATTAATTCAGCGGCTGGCGAGAGTTCATCAACCAATTCCGCAGCGACTTTTTTACAAGGCATCGTCACATTGGCACCGCGCATATTGAAGATGCGCATCTTTTCTAAAGCACTAGCCATTTGATCGGCTTGAATATCAAATGCCAAATACGCATCGTTAATCCCCGCTTGTTCAAAACTGTAGTTATACATGGCCGGTGACCCGGAATGCCCCACTGGCGACCCAAATAATCCTAACATTGTCGTATGTCCATCAATTCTTGCTTCCATCAGCGTTAATCCCCTTTCAGTCTAATTTAATGTTGTACTGCCGCTTGTTTCGCTTCGTAAGCTTGATACTCATCCGTTGGCATGTCTTTGCCAGTAAACAAGGTATAAGCTGCCGCACCTTGCCATAAGAGCATCCCTTTACCAGGTGCCACCGTGCAACCAAGACTTTCGGCATCTTCGATCAACTTCGTCTTCAATGGGTTATAAACCGTATCTGCAACGACTAAATCTTGCCGTAAGAAGGCTGGATCAACCAATGATTGACCATCTAATGGCTTCATCCCAACAATCGTGGCGTTAACTAAGATGTCGGCACTGTCGATTTCGGACTTTAGCTTTGCTTGGTCAGCTAAAGGATAGACGTTAACCTCAACTTCAGGCTTAGCTTCCTTAATCTTCGCCTGTGTCTTTTCAGCATTAGCATAGAATTCATCATCTTGGTTAAAGATTGAGATAGCTTTAGCCCCATCCAACGCACTTTGGACTTGTAAGGCTGTCGCCGCACCGCCAGCACCAATCACTACTAGCTTTTTGCCAGCAACCTCGACGCCGTTTTCTTTCAAATTACGGACAAAGCCAATCCCATCAGTAATGTGACCGGTTAATTTGCCGTTATCATTAACGATGACGTTAATTGCGCCGATAATCTTAGCAGCTGGTGAAAGTTCATCAACCAACGTCGCTGCGACACTCTTGCAAGGCATGGTGACATTGCTGCCCCGAACTTTAAATAACCGTAAGGCATCGATGGCTTGTGGCATTTGTTCTTTTTTAACATCAAACGCCATATAAGCGTAATCTAGCCCTTGCTTTTGGAAGCTAAAGTTATACATGGCTGGTGAGCCAGAATGACCCACGGGGGTACCTAGTAACGTAAATAAACCGGTTGTTCCTGAAATGCGTTTTTCCATAATCAAAGACACTCCTATCTCGATTTGATTGATCAATGAATCGAATAAAAGAGACCGAGACAGTTGTCCCAGTCTCCCTTCGACTTAAACGTTCAATTTTAAATGGTGGTTCATTGTCGCCGACCGGTTGGCCAGGCTGACGCTGGAACGTGGTGGACACGTTTTCGAGCCAAAGGACGGTCTCGAAAGCCGGCCTTTAGCTAAGTCACCAGCAAATCACTGGTAACTAAGCTAAATTTCACCACTGAGCATCAGCCTGACCGCCCTCACGGCTAAGTTAGTTTCTACTATAATTAAGTAGATTGAAATCTAGCCGAGAGGGCGGGCGCCAAAATGCTCAGCCGTGTCGTTGGTCTTAATCCGGGTGAACTTCCCGGATTTAGACCAAGGTCAATTTGGAAGACCGCCTCTTGGCTTCCAAATGACCCATGGCGTTCCAGCATTTTGGCGACCAACCGGCAGGCGGCAATCACTAACTCAACCCTTATTTTTTGGCTGGTTGATGGTGATCGATGGCGTATTGACGACGGCCACCTGGCTTTGGAATCATGTCAGAAATCATCATGTTCAACCCACCATCAACGGTAACTTCGCCACCGTTAGTGTAGTCAGAACGATCACTGGCTAACCAAAGCACCGTGTTCGCGATATCGTCTAAGTTACCAATCCGCTTGCTGGCAACTAAGCGCTTGCGGCCATCTTCAACTTTAGGATCACTGTAGAAGTTAGCGGATAATGGTGTCTTAACTAAGCATGGGAGGACACAGTTACTGCGAACCCCGTATTGGCCCCATTCAGCCGCCATTTGCTTCGACATCATGTTGACGCCGGCTTTAGTCGTACTGTAAGCGCCACTATATGTTTCAGGATAACGCGATGCAACGGTTGAAATGTGAACCATATTGCCGTGCTTTTGTTGAATCATAACTTTCCCGAAACGTTGTGACATTAAGAAATAACCAGTCAAGTTAACGTTCAAAGCTGCTTGCCATTCATCTAAGCGCAAGTCTTCTAATGGTGAGAAGCGCAAGATAGCTGCGGTATTAACTAAGACATCGACAACACCGAATGTGTCAACAACAGTCTTAACGGCTGCATCAACATCGGCTTCACTCGTCGTGTTGCAGACAACGGCAACGGTCTTAATACCGTATTCGTCAGCCAACTTCTTAGCGGCCGCTTCCGTCTTATCTTTTAACATATCAACTAAAGCAATATTGGCACCTTGCTTAGCAAATTCTTCACAGAACTTTGTCCCCATCCCACCGACAGCACCGGTGATGACAACAACTTTACCGTTTAATCCTAACCAACTGTTACTCATAATTTAGTTCCTCCTAATCAGTTTTCAATCGTTATTAACAATTATGCGTTTACTGGATCTTGTAAAATTTCAGGCCAAGCTTTCTTCAAAGTTGCGACCGTTTGTTTGTAAGTGTAATCGGCAACGTAATCAATGCCTTTAGCCATGTAAGCATCGGAAATAACTTCAACCCCGATCACCTTTGGATCAACGCCGGCATCCTTGATCATCTTAACGAAGCCCGCGGTATCTAAGTCGCCAGCACCTGGTGCCAAACGATCGTGCATGGATTCGTCACGTAAGATGGATTCAGCGTAAGGCCGAGTGTAAGCGTCATCAATTTGGATTGAAATCACCCGCTTAGCTTGTTCCTTAGTCAATAGATCGTATGGTTGGTTAGCGCGGACCCAGTGCCACATATCTAATAACATATAGACATTGTCGCAGTTAGCCTTTTGCATGATCTTCCAAGTCTTATCCAAGTTTGGTAACCCACTGTATGGCATTGGTTCCAACGCGATAATATGCTTACCAGCGCGAGCGGCCAATTCTTGCAACTTCTTAGCGGTGTAGTCGATGGAGTAGTCTTCCATTAAACCAGTATTGATATGTTTAACACCAAACAAGTCACACATATGGAAACAAGCTTGTTCCTTGTATTTTTGTTCGTATGAGCGTTCCGGTTCACACCATTGCACGATATATTCGACTTCGGTACAACGAATGTTGTATTTAGCTAAGGTATCCAAGATATCTTGGTCGCTCAAGCCTTCGTTTACAGCGTCAACGTAAGTTTCAGCCCGTAAACCAATCCCATCATAACCAGCTTCACTAGCGGCTTTGCACCGATCTGCGAAACTGCATTTGTCACCTAAAGTCCATGAACTAACTGTAATTGGATGTGTCTTTGTCATAATTGCTTCCTCCGAATCGTGGATTTTTCAACATGCATGCTCTTTAATTCACATAATTTATTTTACAAGACTAATGTAATCGTTTTCTAAAGCAGCGTCCAATTGCTTTTATCCGCAGTGAACGATAGCTAAAAGTTATCAATTCTGTTATATTAGCTATAGTAAGCGCTAACGAGTCGCTGATAACTCGCGATTTCACGGGAGGTTGTTGTTACTTATGAACTTAGATCATTTACGTTACTTCGTGGCTCTATCCCGAACCGAAAACTATACCCAGACCGCTAAACTGTTACATATTACACAACCAAGTTTAACTAAGGCCATTCATTCGTTAGAAAATGAACTGAATATCGCCCTGTTCAAGCGGACCGGCCGTAATGTCGCTTTAACCCCAGCTGGCAAGCTATTTGCCAACGGTGTGGAATCTTCCTTAATCACCTTGGATAAGAGTATTGCCGATGTGAAGACCTTTAATCTGCAAAAAGCCATTATCCGTGTGGCGGCCTTACGAACATTAAGTATCAAATGGCTACCGGATATGGCACAACGCTTCCTACACGCAACCGCTAATCCGGCCATCCGCTTTCAATTCAATACCGATACCGGCCTATCCCCGGACATTCTGAATGGGCTACGGTCTAAAAAATATGATGTGGCCTTTTGTTCGAAGATGGATAATTATCCCGATATTAACTTTTTCCCAGTCGCTGAACAGACCATGGTTTGCATCACCCCATTGGATCATGCGCTGGCGACGCGCTCAAACATTAACTTGACCGAAACGTTGGCCTACCCGCAAATTACATTTTCTGAACGCAGCGGTCTACATCCAATTATGACCAAACTATTCAATGACTGTGGCGGTCAACCGATTAGTGCTTATTCAGTCGAAGAAGATCAAGCCATTGCTGGATTAGTCGCCAATGGGTTTGGGATTGCCGTTGTCCCGAATATGTCGATGCTACAAACCATGCCCGTCAAGATTATTCCATTGTCATTCCCTAAGTGGCAACGCATCCTATACATGGCCGCTTTAAAAAATGCCACACCGCAACCAGCCATCACGCAGTTCATCGACTTTGTCCGCGAACAAAGTAAGCAGCTGTCAGTTAATAATATCTAAAGCCGATACGCTTGGTGCTAGTTCGATTAATTTGCCACTCTGGTTGGCCCAGAATCGGCTGGAACGTGGTGGTGGCCACGTTTGCGAGCCAAAAATCGGTCTCGCAAGCCGGGCTTTATCTAAGTCGAAAACCACGACTAAGATAAACGACACCACTGAGCCAATTCTGGACCGCCCGGCGTTAACTAACGGGGATTAAAAAGTTAACGATTGATTATTTTAAGTTCAGTTGGTTAGCCGAGAAGTTGGCTGCTAAAATGCTCAGCCGTATCGTTGGCCTCAAAATGGCCCATGGCGTTCCAGCATTTTAGCAGCCAACTGGCAGGCGGCAACGTTAACTAGCACTAAGCGCAAGATCGATGACATTGCCACTCCAATTAACTAGTTTCTATCAAACGTCCTGCATTCGCAGGGCGTTTTTAATTAACCGCAATTAACAGTTATTATAATTTAAATTAATACTCAACTTACGAACCCCCTTTTATAACGGCGTTTACGTGTGGAAAATTGCCTTTAGTATTATAATTACTTATAGTAATTAAGAGGTTATGGCCACTTTAGCCACTTAAATGGCTAAATCAGCGGTATCTGATAATTGTGACACCCCTTTAAGAGATAAATCGAATTTATTTAGCTAAAGGAAATTCCTTAATCTAGCAGGCTTTAGACGTTACTAACTGAAGATAGTATTACAGACGATTATAGCTTTGACCCGTTAACTAATTTAGTGACGTCAGTCGAATGACCAGTTCTGTGTGAGTCGCCACTAGAATCCAACAACCCCTTAACTGATAACAAATAATTATAGCCATTTATCATGCGATAGCGATTTAGCAGTTGATAATTGACTCATTAACTGCTAAGGTATTATAAGTTTTTATACTTTAAACCCATTAACTATTTTTAAATCAGCCTTGTCAGTAACGGGCTTTTCATCAACAATTAATAATCATTATGAACCTTTAATAATTTGACTTAACAAATTAACAGCCCTACTTAACCAATAAGCCAAAATCATAGCTAAAAACTAAACACTCCGCTATGATAGAGCGTGGACCAATTTGTTATTTCTGAGTATTAATTTCTGTTATAGCTTTAAGCCATCAACTATTAGCAGTTAACTAGCGGTTAAACACGCCCTTGCGACTATAAATTGCGCCCTTTCGTGATTAATCGTGGTATGATTGAGTGGTCGATTGATAATTAAACTAACCAACGACCATAATCGAACACCACCTTAACTGATAACCTTTATTTATACATCGTCGTCAGCGGGTCACTTATTTTGGACTGCTACTGGCGCTTATTGTTAATTACTGATTAATAATCTTTATGGAGGCTGCGTTTTCATGAATATTAAGGATTTGTACTATTTTCAACGTTTGATTAGTACGCAGAGTTATACGCAAACGGCCGCCGATTTCCACGTCAGCCAGCCCACGATTTCTCAAGCCATCAAACGCCTGGAACGACATTTTCAAACAACCTTATTCTTCCGCCAAGCTAAGACGAAAGCTTTAGTCCTAACTCCTAGCGGTCAACAACTGTTACTAGCAGCAAATGATATCATCGCCAATTGGCAACATGTCAACGAATCGATCGGTCACTTGCGGCAACATACGTTACGGTTAGGCGTTGAACCTTCCGTCGGTGAACGTTACTTACCAGCCTTAACTCAACCTATCGTTGAGCAAGACTTACTTAAGAGTATCCATACAGTTGAAATGGGAGCTAACCAATTGGTCAAGCAAGTCTTGGGCGGACAATTAGACCTCGCCATCAGCTGTAATCTTGACCAAACATTAGACGAACGACTTGCGGTGACGCCGTTAAAGCCGTTCCATTTCAAGATTCTTTGCAGTCCGGAACACGCTTTAACCAAGTTGGAGAAGCCAACATTTAAAGACGCCTTACAGTATCCGTTCGTCATCTTGAATGCGACCTACTTAAACAAACTCGTCTTCCATCAATTGGCAGAACAGTTATCAATTGAGCCACAAGTCATGTTTGAATCTGATAACAGTACCTTGATCAGTGGTTTAGTTCGCGAAAACCTCGCGCTCGGCTTTATCTCCGATATCGGGATGGCGCCAACGGATGATCTGGTCGAAATTCCAATCACAGATGTCCAAGCACCGAGTGTGCATATTAACTTGATTCGTCGGGCACATCAATTTCCAATTGGGCTCTTCAAGCAAGTCATGGATATTGTCGAAGATACCTTTAATGTTAAAGTCAACTAAATTTTCAGAAAAAAACCCACCTGCGCTGAAAAAAAGCTACAATGGACATTGTAGTTTTAAAATCAGCGGGGGTTTTATTTATGAACAGTAAAGTTATCGGGGGACTAATTGGCAGTGCCCTGGTTCTAGGTCTCAGCTTACCGGCGATTACCGGGCAAGCCGCTACCAAGACCTATCAAGTGAAAAAGTTAACCAAAACGGCCCATCATCATTATTATGTGCCCACTAAAAATTTCAGTCAGCATAGCTGGTACTTAGGCTTACATGGCAAACATGCGACCTTAAAGCATGCTCATAGTTTAGCTAAAACGGCTCGCAACACCTATACCAGCAATAAACAAATCAAGTTAAAGACGGGCAAGAAAACATTCAAGTTACTTGGCGTTAAGCCGAGTGCCCATGCGGCCGTTGTTTGGATCAACACCAAATATTTACACAGCGGTAAGAATCCAAACCGGATCCGGTCAACCCGCACGACTAACGGCCATTACACGCAACACGGCGATGCCTTAGATTGGTTTAATAGTCGGCATTTCAAAACACTCAGCAACGCGGATTATTATGTCACGACCTATCCCTTCGCGCGCAGTAGTGATTATCAACAATCAGCTTACCAAAAGACACCATCGACCATCAAAGCGGTCGCCGGCAACCATTTAGCCAGCTTCAAGACCTTAACCTACTTACCAATCACCATGCAGACCACGGGTGACTATAGCAATCCCCAAAGTATCGTGATGACCCCACATGGGCAAGGCATGTACATTATGCAAACAACCCATAGTTATTCGACGACCGGCCGAGTGGTTTACTATAATTTAGCTGGCTTAAAAAAGTATGGGATTACGAGCACGCATATGGACCGCTTGCGACGGGCTACCCATAATCATGCAACCAACAATCTAACAGCGACTGATCGCGAGATTTTGGCCCAAGTAAAGGTCGGCCCGCAATTCAACACTGGCCATGGCCAATCCTTAGCCTATAACCCACATAATCGGCAACTTTGGTTCATTGGGCACGGCGGTAAGCATGCCAACGTGCAACGGCTCTCAAAGACGACACTTAAGCCGATTCGCAAGATTAGCTTTCACCTGAATAATCATCTTAAAGTGGGCAGCGTCTTAACGTTTGACCAACACGGGACGGCCTATTTCTACAGTCAAACCGCCACCGTTGGCAAGTCCCCCAAGCGGTCGGTTAAGCTATTCGCTGGTAAGATTGGTGCCAAGACTGTCCGGTTCCACTTAATCATGCAAGGTCTCCGTTATAGTCCTGGTACGATTACCCAAGCGATGAGCTATAATCCACATCGCAACCGGCTTTACTTGGTCTCAAACGGCAGTATTACTTCGCTACCCGTTGCCCATTTAGGGCATCTCAAACACGGCAATATTGAATCGACCATGTTCCAAACGACCCGCGAATTTGAAGGGTTGAGCTTTACCACTAACGGCCAAGCTAATCTACTCGTTAACCGGGGCGCGGAAGTCTTAAAAGCGACTAGTAATGATTTCTAAGGATAATTAAAAAGGTACCAACTTGATTTGAATGACGAAATCAAGTTGGCACCTTTTTGTTCTGACACTAGTTGGATTAAATTGCCACTCTGGTTGGCCTAAAATCGGCTGGAACGTGGTGGCCACGTTTTCGAGCCACAGAACGGTCTCGAAAGCCGGGCTTTATCTAAGTCGACAATTCACGACTAAGATAAACGACACCACTGAGCCAATTCTAGTCCGCCCGACGTTAGATAACGGGGCTTAAAAAGGTAAAAATTGATTATTTTCAGTCCAGTCACTTAGCCGAGAAGTGGCAACTTTAACTATCCTCAAGCGTGACTAGCATGCTTCATCAATTTGCGATAAAGATAAAATCTTTCAACAGCTGATACAAAAGTTCAATCTCATAATCTTGAATACGAATATTAAATTTTTGTTCGATTGGTTGAAAAATACCACTTGAAAGTGAGAAGAATTCTTGCTCTTTAGTCGTTAGGGTTGCCTGTTTAATAACATTCTCAGAGCCCTTAGTGTCCATGATCATCCGCTCAATCATTAATGACAAGTGCATATAGAGATTAAGTTTGAGGCGTGGACTGAACTTCACGTTATAGAAATCCTCATAATGCGCCACTATGTCCTGACTATCCTGAATCACAATATCAGGATTCAAGATTTGTAGCCGCCCACGAATACCTTCAATCGATAAGAAACGAAGGAGGCGTTCAATCAACAAATCACTAGATTCTTGATTTTCACCAGCATAACGTAACACTGACTGTAATTTCAGCGAAGCCGCCTTGTCAAAAATATTATAGATATTCATAATATTTAAATCGTAATCGCCACTGACATCGGTGGTGGTCAAGATTAATTGCGTATTAGCAAAAAACTGCCGATCGTGATTTTTGAGTAAGTCATGCAATTTCTTATAGTCCACCGCAATGACTTCCAGTGATGGTGACAACGTAGATTCGATCAATTTCTTAAGTTCCTCTGATAGCCCCACACCAGACATACACGAAACAATAATATTCTTCCGATTCGACAAGCCTTCGTAATATTGCGCATCGGTCGTTGAACTATACTTTTTGCTGGCCTCCGCAATTGATTGGAACGTCTCGTTACGTTGCACCCGCAAGCCAATATCCAAAGCCATCGCCGTTGTCACATTATTCACAACCAAAAGTTCTTGATTCGATATTTTCTTAATCTCACTAAACATCTCGCGTAGTGAGCCCATATCAAATAACACAATATTCCCCTTCGTCGCTGGGGCCTGATCGACTAAATAACTGCGCACGTACTCATTGATTTTTTCCAATGAGACATCAATTGGCATATCAAACGCTTCAAAAAAGTAATTGCCACATAATGTGTTGACAACCTGCTGAATACTTGAGGCCGTCTTTTCACCATGTGCCAACAGAATCGCATTATAGTGAACCGATTCGACTTTACCCGTACATTGCACCATCAGGATAAAGAACGGCAAACAATAATAATTGCTCTGAGTGTACTGTGGCCCTAATTGCTTTAAAAACTGGTTAAACAAATAGTAACTTCTAGGGTAACGATCCTTGAGTTCAATCTCTACCTTGGTCAGCACCTGATTAGTTGGTAGATTATCATTGCATAGGCTTGCAAATATAAAGGCTAAGGCTACATTATGCCAAAATACGGCATCCGGCGGAAACCCAATACCGTATCGGTGGGTAATTGTCGTGCGAGTGGCCGTTTGAAGCCGCTTCGCAAAGGCTACAAGTAAGGTCTCACTGGCTGTCGTATCAATCTGATTGAGGACTTTCAATACGGCAAAGTTCTGCTCAGTCAAGGTCTCTCCATTAACTAACGACTCTGATAATGACTTAAATAACAGTTCCGCCGTGGGTCCCAATTGCAACACACTAATAATCAGTGACCGAATCCGATCCGTTAACATAGACTGATTAGGGGTAATACAAATTGCATCGGCAGTAGCGCCGGCAATGCTTAATTGCTCAGCATCTGGCGTCTGAGCATACGTCGCCGCACAAAGTAGTTGAATCCGATTGTTGAGTTCCCGAATGTTAGTCGTATGTTCCGAGGCCGCCAATTCAATCAACTTATCAGGCGTAATCATGATTTTTCGACCAATTTGGTCCGCCTGTTGCTGTAAAAACATCGCAACAAAGGTAATCCGTTCATCAAATGGACGGTCATTTAACGGTTTTAAGTTAATTTGAACAGCTGCTGCCTTAAAAGATAAACCATTAGCCTTCGAATCCGCGTGAGTTGCTGAAAAAATATACCGAATACCAGTTGCCTCTTGTTGATTAGCATCATTGAACAAGTAATGCTGGGCTGACGAATTCAACGCTTGCAGGTTTTCAATATACAGATAACCAGTCTTTTCCGCTGTAAACTCCTGAATAGTCGTGTTCAAAGCCTGTCTAAATGCTTCGGGTTGGCCTTTGTAGCTCGCACAATCAACGATCTTAAAAATGGCCGTCACCGGCAAAATCTGCCGACGCACCGCTTCGCGATAAATTGCCCGGGCTAACGCTAACTTACCGCTACCAGCAATCCCAGTCATAAAAATGGGTAAGCCGTTGACCGGATAAACAATGGCTTCGAGGGCATGCTGAATATCAGTGCTTAAACTGCCCCGATAACCGATTAACCCATCAAAAGCTGAGTGCGCACGTCTAACCTGCCAATAAACTGGCCGCGTTCCAGTTTTGATTAATTTTCCACGTTTATGCAGTTGTGATAAATAACTACTGGTGACGCCACGAGTTAGTCCGACCGCCGTTGCGGCTTGTTTAGTTGTAATCCGTTCATTGGGAAATTGCTGCGAAATTGTCGTATAAAGCTTATCGATTGCATCCAATACGGTTCCTCCTTAAGCACTATTTTTGATAATTAAGCACAACATACAGGTGACATTTGACTTGCATGTGATTAACATAGTCATTGTAAGCGTTAACTTTATTTAAGTCCAGATGAGTATGGCCAGCGACCTACACATTTCAAATTGAAAGGAGGTGCTTCCTTGACGGTAACAATCATCGTGACACCACGTCACCGTGGTTGACAATTACCGTTTTCTGCAAGCTCGTTTAACGACACTACAGATTAGGAAGAAATTAAATGAAATATTTGTTACTCGTTAGCCACGGTGATTTTTCAAGTGGGCTAAAACAAACCTTAAGTATGTTTGCCGGGGGAGATCCGATTAACTCGGTGATTGCAGTCGGGCTGAAGCCTGACGAAGCCGCTTCAACATTAGGTAAACAGTTTGAAGCCACTTTAGCAGAGCTTCCCGCTGACGCTCAGTTCATCGTTTTGGCTGATGTTATTGGTGGTAGCCCGCTCACCACAGTCTGCAACGTTTTAAATAATCACGGTAAGTTACAAGACAGCCTAATCATCGGTGGCATGAACTTTCCAATGGCCATCACCGCCACAATGTCTAAAGATACTTTAGATAACGCGGCCTTAAAAGAAAAGATTTTCGCTGAAGCAACTAGTGCAATCAAGGTATTTAATACAAACACATCATTAGATTTTTCAGATGATGATATTTAGGAGGATACATCATGGCAGTTTCTTTTGTACGAATTGACGATCGAATGATTCACGGTTTAATTACGGTACGTTGGGGTAAAGAATATCCTTGCGATGGCATTATTGCCATTAATGATAAAGCCGCTAATAACCCGATCTTATCAGAGGCTTACAAAGCCGCATCTGATAAGAAGACCTTTGTTTGGACCTTAGCTCACTTTGAACAAGTAAAAGACAAAGTCTTAAATTCAGCAACCAAGTACTTCGTGATTACCAAGAATCCGCAAGACATGAAACAAATTTTAGTTGATATGGGCTTCAAACCTGGCACTATCAAGACAATCATCGTTGGCCCTGGGAATGATCGCGAAAATGCAATCAAACTTGGTGACAACCAATCCTTTACCCAAGCTGAAGGTGATGCCTTTGAAGCCATCGAAAAAGCCGGTTACAAAGTTGAATTTGCTTTGTTACCAGATCAACACATCGGTAGCTGGGACAAGTTCAAGTCAAAATTTGGTTATTAACAGCTAAGCTTTCAAAGAAGGGGTATTAAAATGACAATTAGTTGGTTTCAAGCAGCTATTTTAGGAATATTCGCTTGTTTATGTTCCAACTCATGTATGGCCGGTCAAGCAGTTGGTAATTATACGATTGGTCGTCCATTAGTTGGTGGACTTGTTTGTGGGATCGTCCTTGGCAATATGCCATTAGGGATTGCTTGTGGGGTTGCGATGCAATTAGTTTATATCGCTTTAGTAACGCCAGGTGGGACGGTTTCAGCTGATGTTCGGGCTATTTCTTATATTGGGATTCCTTTGGCCATGGTCGCTATCTCCGCTCAAGGCTTAAATCCATTAGGTGGTAGTGCTGCTGATTTGGCTAAGTCAGTCGGGACTTTAGTCGGGACTGTTGGAACGGTGCTCTATTACGCCGTTGCAACCATGAACTTGGTTTGGCAATCATTCGGTTGGAAAGATGTTCATAAAGGTAAGTTAAATAAGTTAACTGCTGTTAACTTTGGCTGGCCTTGGATTTCACATGCCTTATTCTCATTCTTACCGACCATGTTTTTAACTTACTACGGTGCAACCGCGGTTACAGCTTTACGCAATGCGTTACCAATGGATGGTATCGCAATGAAGACTTTATTTACAGTTGGTGGCATGTTGCCATGTGTTGGGATTGCAATTTTACTTCGTCAAATTATCGGCCATCCAATTGATTTCGTGCCATTCCTAGTCGGCTTTACCTTAGCAGCTTCATTACATCTGAACTTAGTTTCCGTTACCGTTATTTCCTTATTGTTCGCCGTTATCTTCTATGAAGTTGAAATGGCTAGAGATGCTGGTAATGGTTCTGGCAAAGGCCCAGTTGCTGAAGGTCCCGCCAATAACGATGATGAGGAGGATATTTGATGATGCAAAACACTAGTAATTCGAATCAGCTTGATAAAAAGACCCTTACCAAATCATTTCATCGTTGGTTCTGGGGTGCATTGACCTGCTTCTCTCAAGAACATATGCAAACTTTTGGCTACATGGCTTCCATGTTACCAATCCTTAAAAAGTTATATCCTAAGCATGATGACCAAGTTAAAGCGATTCAAGCCTATACCGCCTTCTTCAACACTAACCCAATGCTTGGGACAGTGATTGTTGGGATTACCGCTAGTATGGAACAAGCTCGCGCAAATGGTCAGGATATTGACGGCGAAACGATCAATGATATGCGGGCCGGTTTAATGGGTCCTATTGCCGGGATCGGTGATTCATTGATTGATGGGACCTTGATTCCAATTCTCTTAGGGATTTCCCTAGGGATGTCTTCCGGCGGTTCACCAGTTGGGGCAATCTTCTACATTGTCGCTTGGGTCTTAATTGCTTACTTTGGCCAACGTTTCCTTTATTTCCGTGGTTACAAATTCGGTGATCAAGCGGTCAGCTTCCTAGTTGGGAAGCAAGGTGCCGCCATTCGCCACGCGATTGGGATTGTCGGTAGTATGGTCGTTGGTGGGGTCTTGGCTTCATGGGTCAACGTTACAACATCACTTAAACTATACGGTTCAAACGGCAAAGTCTTCTTAAATCTTCAAGATAAATTAGACAGTATCTACCCTGGTATCTTAACCGTTGCGGTAACATTCTTCTGCTGGTGGTTAATGACTAAGAAGCATGTATCTGCTATTTGGACCATGTTAATTCTAGTGGTTATCTCACTCATCGGGGTCTTATTAGGATTCTTCAATCCTGGTCTTTCATACTAAATTTCAAGTTGACGACAAGCTGGAGGAGATGCAGTAAAATGACACTTAAAGAAATGAGAACCGGTTATGAACAAGAAGTTGCTTACCAGAAACACATGCTCAGAAATCTTGGGTATTGGTTTCAACTTTGGACCATTACTGGCGGTATTGGCATCGTCCTCACTTACTTTTTCCATGCCAAAAGCTTGGGGCTAACGATCTTTGGTATTACCCTACTTGTCATTGGGGCATTAGGCATGTTAATGTTTGGCTATTCGGGCTGGAAAGGCCAACAGAATATTAAAGCATTGGTGAATGATTACGAGTTAAAAATTGATTATCTACAAAAACATGCTGCTAAATAAGTCCGTGTCCAGTCGATTAATCAAAATAGTATGAGACTGGAATTCAGGTATTAGCGTTGCTAAAAAGGCATCTTGAGAAATTTTCTCAAGATGCCTTTTTGTCTTAGAAGTTAATCACTGATCACGCTTGATGCTAGTTAGATTAAGTTGCCACTCTGGTTGGCCTTAGTGCGAGTGTCTTTTCTCAGACTTAGGCCAAGGTCAGTTTTGAAGACCGTTTTTTTGGCTTCAAAATGACCCATGGCGTGCCAACGTTTTAGGAACCAACCGGCAGGCGGCCATTGTAACTAGCGCCAAGTGTATTTCTATTGAATAAGTCTACTTTAAAACTGATAAATCTTCGCTTCATACGGCCGCAATGTCGCGCCTTGATCGTCGATATAATTACCAATCAATCGTTGCACATCACTAGGCAACTGGTCGTACTCGCGCACTTGATCATGCGCCGTAAAGTTACAAATCACAAGTAACTGCTGAGTACCGGCTGTCCGCAAATAGGCATACACAGCCCCATCATCAGCGTCCAATAGTTGATAATCGCCTGTCGTCAAAATAGCATTCGTGTGCCGTAACTGAATCAACTGTTGATAATAAGTGAAGATTGAGTTGGACTCAGCTAAGGTTTGCTGGACATTCAATTGCGGATAATTCGGATTAACTTGTAACCATGGCGTCCCCGTTGAAAAACCGGCATTTAAGCTATTATCCCATTGCATCGGTGTCCGGGCGTTATCGCGTGACATATGCGCAAGGTCGGCCAACATCTGTGTACTGCTGAGCCGGTGTTCTTCATCAACTAAATGGTGATACGCATTTAAGCTTTCCAGATCTTTATAATCACTCAATTCCGTAAAGTGCGCATTCGTCATCCCGATTTCTTCACCTTCATAAATGTATGGAGTGCCTTGTAGGCCATGCAACATCGTGGCTAACATCTCAGCCGAGATGACCCGATATTTTGGATCATCATTGCCAAACCGGGAAACAATCCGCGGTTGGTCATGATTATTCCAATACAAACTATTCCAAGCTTTACCGTGCAGCCCCGTTTGCCACTTGCTTAAACTCTGCTTCAAATCAACCAAATTAACCGGTTGATCGTTCCACTTGCCTAAAGCCGGGTTCGAATTGCCATCCAGATTCATATGTTCAAATTCAAAAACCATATTTAATTCGTTGGTCGTCAATCCGGCTGATTGTTGCGCATCTTTGATTGTCGCATTCGGCGTTTCACCGACCGTAATCAAATCCGCGCCAGCTAAGACTTGGGTATGCATTTCTTGTAAGAAGGCACTTAACCGGTGCCCATTAGCGATAATCGGGCCGATATCTGCATACGGTTCGCCAGAATTTGGTTGACCATCGACAAAGTCAGTCGGTTTCGAGATTAGATTAATGACATCTAACCGAAATCCGTCAACGCCTTTTTTGACCCAAAAGTTCATCATGTCGTAGACCGCTTGCCGCAACTTAGGGTTCTCCCAGTTCAAATCTGGTTGTTCAACGGCAAAGGAGTGCAAGTAATATTGCTGCCGCGCTGGTACATACGTCCAAGTAGAACCACTGAAGAACGAGCCCCAATTGGTCGGAGCATGACCATCGACGGGGTCACGCCAGATATAGTAGTCAGCATAAGGATTATCCCGGCTCTTAGCACTTTCAATAAACCAGTGATGCCGATTCGACGTGTGATTAACCACAATATCCATCATCAACTTTAAGCCCCGTTGATGCAGTTGTGCCAATAACTGATCAAAATCAGCCATCGTCCCAAACTCAGGATTAATCGCCTCATAATCACTGATATCATAACCATTATCGACACCGGGTGATTGATAAATAGGATTGAGCCAAACGACATCGGCACCGAGCTGCTTGATATAGTCTAACCGACTCGTAATCCCCGGCAAATCACCAATTCCATCACCATTTGAATCCTGAAACGATCGTGGATACACTTGATAAACGACCGCTTTTTGCCACCATTGCATTGTTGCCATCTTAGTCAGCCCCTTTTTGTTTGCGCTTACATCAAAGCCATTCTATCATGTTGGTCATCCCATTCGTAGTGCTTACCGCCATGTTAGCGGTAACTAAATGCTAGTTGGTTTAAATTGTCACTCTGGTTGGTTCAGAATCGGCTGGAACGTGGTGGCCGCGTTTTTGAGCCACAGTTCGGTCTCAAAAGCCGGGCTTTATCTAAGTCGGAAAATCATCGACCAAGATAAACGGCACCACTGAGCCAATTCTGGCCCGCCCGTCGTTAAGTTATCAGATCTGATAACTTACGGTTTCTCATTTTAGTCAGCCAACTTAGCCGAGAGGTTGGTTTCTAACATGTTCAGCCGTATCGTTGGCCTTAGTGCGAGTGGGTCTGCTCGGACTTAGGCCAAGGTCAGTTTTGAAGACTCTGGCTTCAAAATGGCTCATGGCGTTCCGGTATTTTAGGAACCAACCGGCAGACGGAAATTTCAACTAACACCAAACGCTAGCAGCCATAAATTTTAGCGCTATTTAAAATAGTTAAGCCCAAATAGAACATATGTTTGGATTTAATGGTATACTTAAAACATTAACAAACGAGTTAAAAGGAGGATTTGACCATGGGTAAGAAATCACTAGCAACCGCGACTCCCAGTGCGATTGATCAAACAGAAACATCCGCCCGTAAGACGGCTTTAGATAAGGCTTTGGGTAAGATCAAAAAAGAATTCGGTGACGGTGCCGTGATGAAGATGGGTGACAATCGCCTAGCTAACGTCGAACGGCTCAGTACTGGAATCCTTTCACTGGATCAGATTACCGGTGGTGGCTTACCACGCGGTCGTATTATCGAAATGTACGGTCCCGAAAGTTCTGGTAAAACGACCGTAGCCCTACAAGCAGCCGCAGCTGTCCAAAAAGCAGGCGGCAAAGTGGCCTATATCGATGCCGAAAATGCCTTAGATCCGGCCTATATGAAGAATCTGGGTGTCGATCTGGACGACCTCCTTTTGTCACAACCGAATACCGGTGAAGAAGGCTTGGAAATCGCCAATACCCTAATCGAATCCGGTGCCATTGCACTAGTTGTCATTGACTCGGTCGCCGCTTTAGTACCGAAAGCCGAAATTGATGGTGAGATTGGGGACGCTCACGTGGGGATTCAAGCCCGCTTGATGTCTCAAGCGTTACGAAAGATTTCCAGTGCTGTCCATTCGACGCAAACCGTCGTTATTTTCATCAACCAACTCCGTGAAAAGGTCGGTGTGATGTTTGGGAGTCCCGAAGTAACCCCTGGCGGCCGGGCGTTGAAGTTTTATGCTTCAATCCGGCTCGACATTCGGCGAACCGGCCAAATCAAAGATAAAGTGGACGGTGAAGTCCAAGTTGTCGGGAATACCGTCCGTTTAAAAGTGACTAAGAATAAGGTTTTCCCACCATTTAAAGTCGCCGAAGTCCAAATGGATTATGGCTATGGCATTTCCAGAACGGCGGATATCTTAGATCAAGCGACCAAGGCAGATATTGTCCAAAAATCGGGCGCTTGGTACTCATACCATGATGAACATATTGGCCAAGGCCGCATTAATGCCATTAAATATTTGAATGACCGACCAGAACTAGTCGAAGACCTGATGCAACAAGTGTTACACCCTGCCCCAGACCCTGAACCGGCCGAGCCAACGACCAAAGACGCTTGACGGTAGCCCGTACAACATGCTATCATCACAACAACTTAATTAATGAACGCTACGTCCCCTCCCAAGTAAAACAATAGCTGAGCGTCAGGAAGTCGGTGGTTGCTGCGAACCGATCAGGCTATTTGCTTTGAAATACGGGGGATCACGTCCGGATACGTCCGGCGGTTAATAACTAGACCCGTTACCTTGCTAGTGAGTGGAAAAGTCTTCGGATTTTTCAAGCTGGGTGGTACCACGGTCCAATCAATCGTCCCTGTTGTCTTTATCGACAACGGGGACGATTTTTTTGTTGTAAATTGCCGCTACAAGCTCATTTGCTCAAAATTCAATCAAAACCAATGGCGCTATCTGCTATATGACCACCAATCATAGTCGCAGTGACCAGCAGGTTCGGTCTGCAGACTAACGGAGACGGACAACTTAATACAATACAATCATAAACTTTGGAGGAATCTACAATGCAAAAACAACGATCATGGCGGCCAGTGAGCTTACCGGAAGCCTTAATTATTTTATTAATCATGTTAGCCATTATGGGATTAGGGGTCATTAAGTTTGGCCTTTCACCACAAACACCAGTGATTCTAGTAATCGCGCTAGTCATCCTATGGGCACGGATTCGGGGTGCTGCTTGGGATGATATTCATGGCGGCATCATTGAAGGGATTAAGACTGGGATTATTCCCATCTTTATCTTCTTACTGATTGGGGCCTTAATCAGTGTCTGGATTGCGGCCGGAATTATCCCCTCAATGATGGTATTCGGCTTTCACCTAATCTCGGCTCAATGGTTTGTGCCCTCAGTCTTTCTCGTCTGTGCCATTATCGGAACCTCAATTGGGAGTGCTTTTACGATTATTTCGACGATTGGGATCGCCCTTTTCGGGATTGGCACAACCATGGGCATTAACCCGGCCTTGATCGCCGGAGCCATTATTTCTGGAGCTATCTTCGGTGATAAGACCTCACCGCTCTCGGACTCCACTAACTTAGCCGCCGCGATAGCTGAAAGTGATTTATTCAGCCATATTCGGAACTTGATGTGGTCGACAATTCCCGCGTTTATTGTGTCTCTAATTGGCTACACGATTCTCGGGATGGGTGCGGCGACTGAGACCCATCTCGGTAAAATCAACACCACGTTAGCCGTATTAAATCAGCATTTTACCATCAGCTGGTGGGCGGCGTTACCGTTAATCTTAATGCTAGTCTGTGCTTTACGAAAGATTCCCGCGATTGCCACATTATTAATGAATATCACCTTAGCAATTGTGATGATTTTTATTGAACAACCGCATATCGCCATCAGTAAAATTGCCACGATGGTTGAAACAGGCTTCGTCGCTAAAACTGGGAACGTCGGCGTTGACCAATTACTCTCGCGTGGTGGGATTAGCGCTATGATGGGGACCGTCTCTCTAATCTTATTGACGTTGTCGTTAGGTGGCCTTCTAATGCAGTTTAACTTGATTCAAACCGCTATGGTGCCGTTAGCTAAGCGCTTAAACAACAGTGGTTCGACCGTTACCGCTGCTATCTTAGCTGGGATTGGCGTTAATATATTCGTTGGGGAACAATACTTATCCGTCATTTTACCAGGGAAAGCCTTCAAAAAAACCTTTAATGACCAAGGCTTAGCGAACTTAGCGTTGAGTCGCGTGCTGGAAGATGGCGGGACCGTCATTAACTACCTCGTTCCGTGGGGGGTAGCCGGAGCCTTTGCCGCTAACACGTTGGGCGTCTCAACCTTAGCCTACTTACCATTTTGCTTCTTCAGTCTACTTTCACCAATCTTCTCCATTATTAGCGGGGTCACTGGTTGGGGGCTCAAGCGTCAAGCTAAGGCCACAGTTTAATCACTAACTAAACAAAGTCTCGAATGTAATGGTTCTGACTTGTGGTTTCGCCCTCGTGCCCGCTACAATTGGGCTAAAGGATTTTTCGCCACAAGGAGGGGGATTAAATGATGCTTGCATATGGTTATCGAAAATTTGGGGGACCGGCCGTTTTTGAAACAATTCGGCAACCGGCCTTAGAACCTGCACCGAATGAAGCGGTGATTGAAACACTCGCCGTTAATTTAAATGACGCTGATCGGATTGAACGTTTGGGGGCCACGCCAACCACACCGTTACCACTGATTCCCGGCCATGATGTTGTTGGTCGAGTTATCAAAGTTGGCGCCGCCGTCACAGATTTGCCACTCGGTACCATCGTGGCCGCACATACTGACCACACTTACGCTGAGCAAGTCTGCTTAGACGCTGACACCGTCGTCACTGTACCTGATAATCTCAGTCCGGCTCAAGCGGTTAGCCTGATTACACCGGGAATTACGGCCTACAAGGCGGTGCGTTACTTTGCGGATATCCATCCCGGGCAAACCGTTATCGTTAAAGGCGCCGCGGGTGGCGTTGGTTCATTGGCAGTCCAGTTGGCACAACGTTTAGGGGCAAAAGTCATTGCTATTGCTAGTCAGCGCCATGCCGAAACCGTTAAAAACTTGGGTGTGGCTCAGTTCGTGGCTTACGACCATCATGATCCAGCCCACGTGCTCGCTGACCGTGGCGATGTGATTATCAATGTGTCCTTAAATGGCGCCGACGGTAAAACTGATCTGGCAATGGCCCGCTTTGATGCCACCATTGTGTCGGTGGCGAAACGCCTGCCTGCGACCAGTAAGTCGATTGAGTTTCATTCGATTCATCCAACTAATGCGATTTCAGATCAGGCCGCCTTACAAATGTTATTTAAGTTACTAAGTACCGACCAGCTACAGACCAATATCGGCTACCACCTGCCATTCACTTTAGCGGGCTTTATCCAAGGCCACGCGTTGTTAGATGAACCGCACAATGGCCGTATCATTATTGAAAAAGATATTACTGAATAGCAAAATCAGACTAGGGTCAATCGCCCTAGTCTGATTTTTTTATATAGCATTTTAGGCAACTGTCAGCCCAGCCATCATTTTGATTGGTAATGGATATTGCTTCTCAATAACTAAATCAACATTTAAATGTAACCGTTCACAAATCGCCATAAAAAGTGTATACTAATAATCAAAAGTATATACATTTATTGATAACTGAAATTTTGGAGGAATTAATTATGACATTAGGCGCAATTGAAGCCGGCGGGACTAAATTTGTCTGCGCGATTGGCACTGAAACTGGGGACGTTTTGGATCGAGTTTCGATCTCCACGACGACTCCTGATGAAACGATGGCCGCCGTTGATGCGTATTTTAAAGCACATCCAGTCGAGGCGATTGGGATTGGCTCATTCGGTCCCATTGGCGTGAACCCAACTGATCCTAAATATGGCTACATTACCACGACACCTAAACCCGGCTGGGGTGACTTCGACTTTCTCGGTCACTTAAAACAACACGTTGATGTGCCGCTTTATTGGACGACCGACGTTAACGAAGCCGCGTATGGTGAAGCCGAGCTAGGGATTGCTAAAGACGTTCCGAATAGCATTTACGTGACGATTGGAACGGGGGTTGGCGCTGGTGTCATTAGCAACAACCAGATTTTTAACGGCCGCACGCACACTGAACTAGGTCATATGCGCTTGAATCGCTTACCGGGTGATGACTTTAAAAACAACTGCCCGTATCATGATATTTGTCTTGAAGGCATGGCAGCTGGCCCGGCAGTCGGCAAGCGGACCGGTAAAGCCGGTAAAGAAGTCGCCGCGGATGATCCTGTCTGGACCATTGTGGCCGATTATATTGCCCAAGCCTGTGTAAACTTAACCGTCTCCTTTGCTCCCGACAAGATTATTCTAAACGGTGGCGTCATGAAGCAAACCCAACTTTTCCCAATCATTCGTGAAAAGTTTGACGCCTACTTGAACCATTATGAAGACGTGCCAGCTTTGGACGATTACATTGTCCCAGCCGGTCTCGGTGACAACTCAGGCGTCGTCGGTGGGCTGTTACTAGCCAAACTTGCATTAAGTCAAGCCTAAATCTTTACACATTCCATACACAACCTTTATCAGAACTATGTAATCGATTGGTACACTATGTTTGTAAACATTGTTAGCCAACCCCTATAAATGTTTTCGGTGTGATGCGTTACCACACCCACCTCGTTCAGGTTAATCTAACGAGTAAGCGCGCGACTCACAGCTTGTTGTGAGTCGCGCGCTTTTGGGTTGGAGAAAATGCGATAATACGCTTGGCATTCGTTAAATTGCCGCCTGCCGGTTGGTTCCTAAAATGTTGGAACATCATAGGGCAACGAGCTAGCTGAGCATTTTTGGAACCAATCTCTCGGCCAAATGACTGGACTAAAAATAATCAATCATTAATTCTTCAATACCCACTACCTAACGCCGGGCGGGCCAGCATTGGCTCAGTGGTGTCGTTTATCTTGGTCGGTGATTTTCCGACTTAGATAAAGCCCGGCTTTTGAGACCGCACTATGGCTCAAAAACGCGGCCACCACGTTCCAGCCGATGCTGGCCCGCCCAGAGTGGCAAGCTAAAACTTAACTGGGTTATTTTTTTCGAGTCGAAACGTGTTCGGGCCGACTGGGGATTCCGCTTGCTAGGCAATGCTCATCCCCAACCCGTCGGCCCGAACACTCTGCCAAAAAAAGAGAGCCACGTGACAATACATCACGCAGCCCTCAAAGGAGTAGGTTAGAATGAGTTTGACATCATTCCAGGGTTTGGGACTTGATCCCGACAAGTTTCGGACACGTCGAAATCAAGTTTAAAGTTAGCAATTTTAAGCTTTAACCGTATCATTTAAAGCAACATCCTGCCCGTTTAATTCAATGGTTAATGGATCCCCATTAACCAAGGTAACGGTTGTTTCTTGTTGATTGACTTCAACCTTTAGCAAACGCCCACGGAAGTTGACGTGGAATTGATACTGCTGCCAGGCTTTAGGTACAAATGGGGCAAATGAAATCTTATCATCACGGACTCGCATCCCAGCGAAGCCTTGCACAATCGCCAGCCATGACCCGGTCATTGACGTAATGTGTAACCCATCGACCGTATCATTGTTGTAATTATCCAAGTCTAGCCGAGCCGTCCGGGCATACATTTCAACCGCTTTGTCTTCATAGTGCAAGTCGGCAGCTAAAATCGCATGGACTGCTGGTGACAAGCTGGATTCATGGACCGTTAATGGTTCGTAAAAGTCAAAGTTGGCTTTCTTCTGGGCATGCGTGAAATCGTCCATAAAGTAGTAGATGCCTTGCAACACATCCGCTTGCTTAATATAAGGCGACCGCAAGATTTTATCCCATGACCAGTTCTGGTTAATTGGCCGTTGATCGATTGGAATCGATGAAGCCGGTTTCAAGTCTTTATCCAAATACGTATCGTTTTGGACAAAGATGCCAAGCTTGTCATCGTGTGGGAAGTACATCCGATCGATGATATCTTGCCACTTAGCTAATTCCGCTGCCGAGATATTCAACGCGGCCCGCTTCGCTGCATCCACCTTATCCAGGCTAGCTAACGTATATCGCAACGTCCAGCGCGCCATAAAGTTGGTGTACCAGTTGTTGTTAACGTTATTTTCGTATTCATTCGGGCCAGTGACCCCATGAATCATATACTGTTGCTTGCGTTCTGAGAAGTGGACCCGATCTGCCCAGAAACGGGAGATCGCCGTTAAGACATCGATGCCTTTGGTCTTCAAGTAAGTCTCATCGCCAGTATAGCGCGTATAGTTGAAGATGGCATAGGCAATCGAGCCATTCCGATGAATTTCTTCAAAGGTAATTTCCCATTCATTATGACATTCAATCCCGTTAAATGTCACCATTGGGAAGAGTGCTCCATCTAAGCCTTGCATCTGGGCGTTGTGATAGGCGCCATCTAGTTGATTATAGCGATAGGTCAATAAGTTCTCGGTCACTTTGGGTTTCGCCAATGACAAGTAGAACGGCACGCCAAAGGCTTCAGTATCCCAATAAGTTGCCCCACCGTACTTTTCACCGGTAAAGCCTTTCGGACCAAGGTTCAACCGACTGTCCTCGCCATAATAAGTCGAGAACAGCTGGAATAGGTTAAACCGAATCCCTTGTTGCGCCGCATCATCACCGCTAATCGCGACATCTGCCAATTCCCAGCGTTTCGCCCAAGCATCCGTATGCGCTTTTAACAGCTCTTCATATGATTGGACAGCTACGCGTTCACTGATTTCAGCTAAGCCCTTGCGTAACGCTGGTAATTTTTCGTAATCACGCGACGTCACCACGACGACCCGCTTTTCAAAATTTTTCGTTTCGTCAGGTTCCAAGCGTCCACGGAAGATATTAGTGACGGCTTTTTCGGTTTCAGGCGCATTGGCCCCCCGTAAGTCCGTCTGATGGATCATCTGCATACCCAGCGTGAAGCGCGGCGTTCCAAAGTCATTGGGCTTAGTCTCCGCAATCATACTGCCACCCGTAATCGCATGCTGCTTACTTAAAACTTGCCAGAACTGTTCATCATAATTCGCATCTTCATTGAACACATCGGCATCGATCTGTGAGATAAAGCCCAGTTGAACGGGTTCCTCACTTAAGTTATGCACGCTGTAATGAACGTCGAATAATTCTTTTTGAGCCACACTGACGAAGCGGTCAATCATGAATTGGACCCGCTTGTCACCTTTAGTGACGATAAATGAACGGCGTAACACCCCAGTATGCATATCTAAATCTAACGTAAACTCACTAATCTTATCTTTGGCGAGATCGACCTGGTCACCATCAATTGTCAGGTTAACTTTGATAAAGTTGACCGCATTGATAACCTTACCGAAGTAAGCCGGATAACCATTCTTCCACCAGCCGACCCGGGTCTTATCAGGATACCAGACGCCCCCGAGGTAAATGCCTTTAAGCGTGTCATTGGAGTAATGCTCCTCAAACATCCCGCGCATCCCCATATAGCCGTTACCAATACTTGTAATACTTTCTTGTAGTCGTTTATCCGTAGGGACCAGTTCATGACTGATGACGTGCCACGGATCAACTTCAAAAATTCGTTTCATTACTTGCGTCCTCCTAATTGGTCCCGATAAAAAGAGCCTGAGACATTCCTGTCACCAGACTCTTTTCAGCAGCACTAACTTAACCGCCTAACGCTTGATTATTCAATCGTCAATTCGGTATCGTCATCGAAGAAATGAGCCTTACTCATTTCAAAGGCCATCTTGACTTCTTCGCCTGGTTTATGATAATCACGAGCATTAACTTGAGCGACAAACTCAGTATCGCCAGTCCGTGAATAGAGCATTGAATCAGTTCCTAAGAATTCAGAAACTTCAACCTTCGCATTCACCACGGCATCAGACATGGCTTCTAAGGCCACTTGTTCCGTGTGAATATCTTCGGGACGTACCCCAACAATAACTTTCTTGCCGTCATAACCTTTGTCGCGCAAGACCTTCAAGCGGCCTTCTGGCACGGCCACATCGAGTCCTTTACCGTTTGAGACCCGGCCATCTTTGAGGACAGCATCGAAGAAGTTCATCGATGGTGAGCCCATAAACCCGGCCACAAACTTATTGACTGGCTTGTTGTACAAATCATCAGGCGTGCCGACTTGTTGCACTTTACCGTCATTCATAATGACGATTCGGTCCGCCATCGTCATGGCTTCAACTTGGTCATGAGTGACATAGATCATGTTGGTCTTCAAACGCTGATGCAATTGGGCGATTTGTGTCCGCATTTGCACCCGTAACTTGGCATCCAAGTTAGATAAGGGTTCATCAAGTAAGAATAACTTGGCATCCCGGACAATCGCACGGCCTAAAGCGACCCGTTGCCGTTGCCCACCAGATAAAGCGCCTGGTTTACGCTTCAAGTATTCTGTTAAGCCCAAGATTTCAGCGGCATTATCAACCCGCTTTTGAATTTCATCTTTAGGCATCTTACGAATCTTTAACCCGAAAGCCATGTTGTCGAAAACGGTCATTTGAGGATACAAGGCATAGTTTTGGAAGACCATCGCGATGTTCCGATCTTTAGGGTGGACATTGTTCATGACTTCCCCATCGATCTTCAAATCACCTTTAGTAATATCTTCAAGCCCGGCAATCATCCGTAACGTTGTGGACTTCCCACAACCAGATGGCCCAACGAAGACGATAAATTCATTATCTTTAATATTTAAGTTAAAGTCAGTTACCGAATCCGTATCGTTGCCAGGATAACGTTTATAAATGTGTTCTAGTTTTATTTCTGCCATTATGCAAACGCTCCTTCAATTTCCATATTCATTTCGTCAGCTTTGCTGTTCAGTGGCATCCTTGGTGAGTGGTCGCGGAGTAAACAACCGATAAGTTGCTAACGCCGCTAACGACATGCTGAACAACAGGATGAAGAAGATCAAGTGCAACTCAAAGTTGAGTGCAAATAAGATCACCGTCGCCACTGCTGATAGCACTAATTTCACGGGATGCGCCACCATTAAGGCTAATAAGGACTGCTTTTCAAACTGACTGTAATTCCATCCGTTCCAAACGGTTAAGAGCACTAAGCCATAGACTAACGTCGCCACATGGAGCATGACATTGCCGGTTGTTGTCCGTAACAGGATCAACCAGCCGCTAGCAAAGACCGCGCCTAACAGGTTGGGCTGCCAGTGCATTAAAGCTTGCAAGTAAGCGTGCCAAGTCACTTTGATAAAGGACCCGCTATCCGTTGTCTGCCACTCATGAACGGCATGGTACGCCGCCGTGGTTGCTGGCATCGTGAAGGCCACTAACATGATGGTGACCAAAGTCA
Organism: Lactiplantibacillus dongliensis; assembly: GCF_005405105.1. Taxonomy (GTDB): domain Bacteria; phylum Bacillota; class Bacilli; order Lactobacillales; family Lactobacillaceae; genus Lactiplantibacillus; species Lactiplantibacillus dongliensis. The sequence goes on along the minus strand of NZ_BJDK01000021.1, from coordinate 18,305 downwards.
TCGTGACCGCATACGTTTGATTCAGCGGCAAGGTGAAACTTAAGATCAACATAATCAACACCGGCAGGTTAATGACAAACCAGACCAAGTTAATTGTGACCAGTGACGCCACCCAATTGCCAATCGTCATCAATTTTTGACCGAATTTCGATTGTAAATTTAACATTAGGACCCTCCTTTCGCTTACGAGCCTTTAATTACTTAACCGCACCATCGGTAACACCTTTGATAATGTAACGTTGGGCAAAGATGTAGAAGAGGATAACTGGGATAATCGACAAAGTCAATCCGGCTAAGGCTAAATGCCATTGCTTCGTGTATTCACCGAAGAAGAAGAACATCTGCAGTGGAATCGTGTATTGATTTTGCGGTAAGACCAGTGATGGTAACAGGTAGTCGTTCCAAATCGCAATGATGTTTAAGATCCCGACCGTCACCGTAATTGGTGTCAGCATTGGGAAGATAATCTTAAAGAAGATTTGGAACCGGTTGGCGCCTTCCAATTCGGCGGATTCATCCATCGCGATTGGAATACTACCCATCGTCCCTTGATACAAGAAGATCGATAAGCTGGCGTCAAAGCCTAAATACATAAACATTAAGCCCCACATGTTTAACATGTGGACGTGACCAAAGTTAGCAGTTAACGGAATCATAACCGTTTGGAAAGGAATCAGCATCGCGGAAACGAATAACATTAACAAAGCGCCACTTAACTTACTCTTATTCCGTTGCAAAGCGTAAGCGGCCATCGATGAGAAGAACACGATGATCAATACGGAAATCACGGTAATTAAGAGTGAGTGACCTAATGAATTCATGAAATCCAACGCTTTAAAGGAGTTGCCGTAGTTCGCGGTCGTCCCATTAGATGGGAGACTAAGGACTGAAGCGAAGATCCCTTTGGGCGTCTTGAAGGAGTTCGTTAAAATCATGTAAAACGGGAAGATCCAGATAATGCCTAAAATGAGACCGAAGATTCCCAGAAAGAACCGACTCGTCTTTTTCATTACAGATCCACCTCCCGCTTACGATTATAGTAAACTTGCAATAATGAGATTGCCGCCACAATCAGGAAGAAGATCAAGGCTTTAGCTTCCGCTAAGGCAAAGTTATTTTCCGAATAAGCGGTATTAACAATGTTCATCGCTAACATTTCGGTTGATTTATAAGGACCACCATTCGTCAAGGACAAGTTTTGGTCATAAATCTTGAACCCGTTAGAAAGCGTTAAGAACATGCAGACCGTGAAGGCTGGTGCAATCATTGGGAACGTAATATGAACGAACCGTTGCCACGGTGAGGCGCCATCCATTTCAGCAGCTTCAATAACTTCACTCGGAATATTTTGTAAGTAGGCAATGTAGATAATCATGATATACCCACTCATTTGCCAGACCGTCACGATGACTAAGCCCCAAAAACCAGTCTTGCCATCGGTCAGCCAGCCGGTCAGCCAAGCCATATGGAAGGCCTTGCCTAACGCGTCAAAAGCTTCGGTGAAGATAAATTGCCAAATGAATCCTAAAATCAACCCACCAATTAGGTTTGGCATAAAGAACACGGTTCGTAAGAGATTACTACCCTTGAATTTCTGGGTAACTAGTAATGCCAATCCTAAACCGATCACGTTGAGTAAGATTACGGTTACAATTACAAACTTGACGGTAAACCATAAAGCGGCTAAAAAGCCGCTATTATGGAAGAGCGTGATGTAATTTTTGAAACCGAGCATCTCAGTATAGCCAAGGCCGTCCCAGTTAGTGAATGAGTAAAAGATCCCCATGATGGCTGGAATAAAGACGACCAGTGCTAACGCAACGAGGGTTGGCGTCAGAAAGAGCCAGAACGATAAGCTTCGATTCTTCATAAATAAATCCCCTCTATCTGAAATACTTTTTCAATGAGTTAACAGCTCACGCTAGTTGGACGCTTGTTGTTCATTCCAACCCTTAATTGAGTTCTTAACTGTAGTGTCCCAATTTTGCTTACCTGAGAGATACTTTTGTAAGTTTGGTTGGAACGTGTTTGGATCCCATGAAGTCCCGGTGTAAGCAGGGAAAGCCCAGCCGATCGTCTTGTGTTGTTGTGAGTACTTGAAGACCACTTGAGTCAAGGCATCTGGCATCTTCATACCGGTGTAACCTTTGTAAGCAGGTACAAAGTGTAACTTGTTAACAACGAGCTTCTTACCTTGTTTCGAAGTGTATAACCAGTCTAAGAAGTTCTTAGCAGCGGTTTGTTCTGCTTGTGACTTGTTCTTGTTAACACCCCAGTAGAGTGACGTCCCAACAGGCATCTTGTTTTCATAACCCTTAACAGGAATTGGAATCATACCAACATCATTTTGAGCAAACTTCTTATCGATTTGTTCAACGGTTGGATAGATCCAGTCACCTTGTTGAATCATGGCAACTTTACCTTGTGAGAAGTTTTGGTTAACTTGAGCGGAGTAATCCAATTGCATAACTGGGCCAACGGAGTACTTCTTTTGTAAGTCGATCATGGACTTCATTTCTTTGTTAGCAGTGAACTTCATGCTCTTTGACTTGTACATCTTTTGCGCATTGCCGCCAAATTCTTGGCCAACGTATAAGTTAGCTAAATGGTCAGACAAGATCCAAGTTTCCTTACCAGGTAAGGCGAAGACACCCTTGATGCCTAACTTCGACTTTTGTGAATCAATCTTCTTAACCGCAGCTGTTAACTTCGACATAGTGGTTAAGCTAGTTGGGTTAATCCCAGCCTTCTTGAAGATGGTCTTGTTATAAACAAAGCCGTAACCTTCAACGTTAAATGGTAATCCAACAGTCTTACCATTGGACTTAACCGCATCCAAAGTCCCTGGTTGTGCGGCTTTGGCAGCTTTGGTGTTGGACAAATCGGCTTCTTGAGAAGCAAATTGTTTAACATCGGCTGGACCAGCCAAACTGAAGATTGTTGGGGCATTCCCAGAAGAAATCCGGGTCTTTAAGACAGGACTGTAATCCGTACCGCCACCAACTGATGAAACTGAAATTGTTACATTTGGATGTAACTTATGATATGTTGCCGCAATTTGTTTGAATTGCTTGTTCGATTCAACCTTCCCTTGGAAGATCGTAATCTTAACTTTCTTGTCAGACGAACTTGAAGAATTGCTTTTACCACATCCGACCAATGTTAATGCCATTGCGCCGGCTAAAACAGAAACGCCTAACTTTTTCCATCCCTTTGTCATGATGTTACCCCCTACTTAATTTTATTAAGATATATAACCTTTATGACACTTTCAATTATGCCAATCTGAAAGCGGTTTCGCAACCCTTTTCACAATGTTACCGATAACAAGATTTATGACCTTTTTATAAACGCTGTTATATCAAGGTCGGTAAGGGCTTAAACTGAATGCAATCGGTTGCAGAAATTCATGGTTCTATCATATTTTCATCAAATAAAAAGCCTAAAGTGTCGGCCTATACCAGTTGTATTGTGTAGGCTTTCACTTTAGGTTTTGGGGTTTAAATCCTGAACTTTTGAACTTGAGCGCTGATTGCTCACCTGCGCTGACCAGGACGTTCGCGGTGGGGCAACCCTGCCAGCCACAGCCCGGTCTGCCAGGCGCTGGTCAGCCGTAACCCACGTCTAACCAGTCGGCCCAGTCACTAAGGTCGGCAACCCACCGACCTAACTGACTCGACACGGCGAACATCCTGGTCGACTCCGGCTATGATTGGCGATGACTTGCAGCTTTAATAAAACGCTAAGCCCTAAACCATAACTATTAGCTTGATACTATCCACCATCGATACTTGCGTAATCGACTGTAATCATATTAAGTCATCATAGTTGGTAAATTAACTGTCCTAATGATGAGCTAGTCTTGTCAAATCACAGACAAGCATTCCGCTTGGTGCTATTTGAAATTGCCGACTGCCAACTAAATGACTGAACTGAAAATCACTAATTATTAGTTTTTTAGCCCCGTTAGTTAACGTCGGGCGGGCCAGAATTGGCTCAGTGGTGTCGTTTATCTTAGTCGGTGATTTTCCGACTTAGATAACCCCCGGCTTGTAGAAAGACCGCACTTGGCTTCCAAACGCGGCCACCACGTTCCAGCCGATTCTGGGCCAACCAGAGTGGCTTTTTAATCCAACTAGTACCAATCAGCATTAATCACCTCACTGATCTACTGCACAAAAATCAAGGGTTCGTTATCAAGGCTGACTTGATGGTCCGCAACATCGATAACTTGGCCGGTCAATTGGTTGCGATACTGACCATCTGCTAATTCACAACTGATCGTGCCACTGAACGGCCGTAGTGCAAAGTAGCCTAACGCCACTTTACCTGCCGCTTGATAGCGAATTGCCATCACTTGGTCATTGACTGGTTGGACGCTATAGGCCCCACTGACGAAGAGTTGGTTATGCTTCACCGACGTGATCCGTTGAATTGTCGCCGTCAAGTCAATCGGCCCTTGTAACGCAACTGGATCGGCATCAAACAGACTTGGTAAATGGTCTGCACCAAATTCTTCACCCGCATAGATCAGCCCACTGCCCTTTTCGAATAAGTTAAAAGCTAACCAGTTGCGTAATAATTGCGGATCACGTAAATAACTAGCAGCGCGCGGAACATCATGATTTTCAAGGAATCGCATCTTGACGTAATTCTTTGGAAAGGTCACATCTTGCTTCATTAAGATACGAGCAAATTCGCCCAAGCTGCGTTCGCCCATCGCCGTGGCATGTAAATCATCCAAGACATCATAGTCGTAGACCATATCAAAGGCTTGGTAAAGTTCGCTATCGGATAAATCTTCAAAGCCGCCATCGCGAACTTGTTTTAAGAACCCAGAGTCATTGCTTTCAGCCAGCCACACCAACCCCGGCTTATAATCGGCCAAAGCTTGCCGCGCCGCTAACCAGAAGTCTAACGGCACTAGCGGAGCCACGTCACAACGGAAACCATCCACATAGGTCGCCCACTGTTTGAGGGTCTCAATCTGATAGGCCCACAAGTCATGATTACTGTAATCCAAATCAATAATATCTGACCAATCGGCCACCCGATTGCCAAAGCTCCCATCAGCCTTACGGAAGAACCATTCAGGATGGACCTGACGCAACTTTGAATCTGGCGAGGTGTGATTATACACAATATCAATCATCACTCGCATCCCTTGAGCATGGATGGCCTTGGTCAAATTAATAAAGTCGGCCATCGACCCTAATTCGGGATTAATCGCCCGATAGTCTTTGATAGCATAAGGTGACCCCAAAGTACCTTTGCGATTCATCGCCCCGATGGGATACATCGGCATTAGCCAAATCATATCGGTTCCTAACGCCTTGATCCGCGGCAAGTCAGCTTGGACCGCCTTGAATGTGCCAGTCGGGCCATAATTACGAGTAAAGACTGAATAAATTAATTGTTGACGTAAATTCGTATCTGTATCACGTGCCATTGCGAAATTCCTCCTAATTCTGAGTCACGGTTAAGGTCCACGGTTGGTAAGTCGTCTGCTGGCCACTGTGGCTCACACTGCCTTCCAGCAACTGTACTTCCGTCGTCGTATCGGTCATCACTGTGACGGGTTGATTACTTAGGTTGCAAGTGACGGTCGCCGCTGTTTGGTCAAGTTGCCGAGTAAACCGAAAAATACCCGCTGGGGTGGCTTGAATGATTTCATTACCTTGTGTGAATAGTGCTGTTTGCTTTAACCGCAATAAACGCTGATAAAAATGTAATAGGCTCTGAGAATCAGCCTGTTCACTGGCCACATCGGCTATTTTAGTCGTGCCATGTAACCATGGCGTGGCCGGTGAAAAGCCAGTATTCGGTTGCTTAGCATCCCATTGCATCGGTCCGCGCGCTGCCATCTTATGCGTTTGATTCAACATCGCTAAGGCTTCGGCAGACGAATAACCGACTGCTAAGGCCCGATCATAGAATGGCTGCACAGTCCAATCATTAAAGGACGTTAGATCACTAAACTGTAAGTTCTCTAAGCCCAATTCTTCACCATAATAAATAATCGGAATACCCCGTTGCAAATACAACATCGTCGCTAAGCATTTCAAGCTGCGCTGGTGATATTGCGGGCTGGCGTACCGCGTCGCAACCCGGGCCATATCATGGTTACTCCAATACAGAACGGGGAGGCTCACACCGGCCAACTTAGTTTGAATCGTGGTCAACTGCCGCTTCATGCCTTCAACATCTAAGCCTTTAGGTTGAAATTCAGCGGGAAGCTGCGGGTCTAACTGGTCTTCACGATCAACCAAGGACCGGAAAGTGATGACCGCATTACACTGATTATTTTCCGGTCGACTATAATCAATCAGTAATTCTGGACTCGCCGATGCCGCCTCACCAAGAATAAAGATATCTGGTTTGAGTTCCCGCAAGGCACCACAAAACTTACTAAGATAAGGTTGCACATGCGGTAAGTGTGCATAAAATTCTTCAGCAATCGTCGGTTCAGTTGACTGATTAGGGACATTTTGATGGAAATCGGCTTTATCAATGTGAATAAAGGCATCTAATCGCAGCCCATCAATCCCTTTGTCGACCCAAAACTTAGCAATCTCGAGCATCGAATGACGAACCTCTGGATTTTTCCAATTCAAATCCGGCATATGTCGATCAAATAAATGGAAGTAATATTGATCAGTCGCACCGGGATCAGGTTCCCAGACACTACCGCCAAAAAACGAGCCCCAATTGTTCGGTAACTGCTTGGCCGGGGCATCCGCCCATAAATAATAATCCCGATAAAGACCCTGCGGATGCGCCACTGCATCTTGGAACCACGGATGTTGGTCCGACGTATGGTTCATAACAAAGTCTAATAATAAGAACATGCCATTCGCGTGTAACGCGGCAATCAAGGCCTCAACATCGGCCATCGTCCCGAGCGACTGGTCAATGGCATAGTAATTCGACACATCGTAACCATTATCAACTTGCGGTGACACATAGATGGGATTCAGCCAAATCGTCGTGACACCGAGCTGCTTTAGATACGGAATCCGCTGAATAACACCACGGAGATCCCCAATACCATCCTGATTGGTATCTTGAAAACTTTTCGGATAAATCTGATAAATCACTTGTTGGTCATACCACTTCAACATACCAACACCCCCTAGCCACTTTATAAAGCGGTTTCATTAATAACTTTAGATTACTGATTATTTTAGCGGGAAACAAGGGGGGATATGGTGTTAACGGTAACAGGTTTAAGCCGGTGTTAGTTGGCATTGTTATTATTTTGTCAACTTACCCGGTTGATTCCTACAATGCGGAACGTCAGGAGCCATTTTGAGGCGCCAAGTCCGGTCATTAACGGCGGGCGGATCAAAATTGGCTCAGCTAAATCAAAAATCAGCTTATGAAACCAAGCTGTGGCTAATAAACGCGGCCGCCACGTTCCATCTGATGCTGAGCTAACTAGAATGGCTAGTCCAGCCACAACTACTTTCCAAAATTACCAACAAAAAACGGCTCCCGAAATAACAAATAAGTATCAAGTTATCATCTAAAGGTTGGAAGTTAATCAATACTGCATTATTGATTTCTATATTCATCAATAGCTGCAACAACAATATAGTCAAAAAGCATGCTGAGTGTAATATTTTTATCACGAAACATGGTTTCCATCTTAATCAACAGGTTTATAGTTAAAGTATTACGTCCATTCTCACAATTCCATACAGTTTTATAATCTACATTCATTGAATCTGCCAATGCTTGAGTAGTAATTCCATTCTCTTGTAACAGACACGACAAATTATTTCCAATTAAACGATCTAACGTACTAGGTATCTTTTTTTGAGTCACCTACATCATCTTCCTCTAAAACTTATGGTCTATGGACCATATGAATATTTATATATTGGAAGTATATTATACCCATGCACTAAATACATTTTCAATAGGAGCAACTTATGAAAGAATTACAGTTTAATATTCCAGCCGCTAGTATTGTCCGCATCAAAAGTCCTTATGTTGGTTCAAACAATTATATCTGGCATGCCTATGTAAATGTTATGAATATGCCTGATAACATTCCTACAGAAGTTAATCCACGTAAAACAAATATGAACACTAAAGTTGCCACTACGATGGAAAATGGATTACTTAAGAACGATCAGGCATTTTATAAAAAAAATCGTGGCATCCTACTCTCGGCCAAGACAGTCACCGATAATATGGGAGCACTACAGATTGATATGGGACAAGACACTGACGAAGACTTAAGTAAGTACGGAATTTTAGATGGTGGACACACCTATCGTGCTATTTTAGACAAACGTTCAAGTCTTGATCCAGAAAACATACAATTTGTTCATCTTGAAATCATGACTGAAATTGATGACATTGATGGGATGGCCTCGGCACGTAATAGTAGCATTCAAGTTAATGATAAGGCCATAGCCGAACTAGCTCACAAATTCGAATTCGTAAAAAATGCCATTGCAAATGAACCTTTTAAAGACAACATTGCATACAAACAAAACGAATCAGACAAAGATATCGATGCAGTCGATCTTATTCGCCTAATGTTTGCAATGAATTTCAAAAAATATGGAGAAGATTCGCTTAAACAGCCAATCCAAGCATACAGTGGCAAAGCCCAAGTACTGAAAGATTATTTAAATGAATTTGACAAGGCTCAAAAAGCCCAACATCCAAACAATCCTTACGAAAAATTGGCTCTACTATTGCCCGACATCGCTAAATTATATGACAGAATCGAGATGGATATGCCGAAAGTTTACCGAGAAAGCACCGCTGGTGGACAATTTGGTCGGATTAAGGGGGTTGATACAAAAGGTGGCTTTACTAAATATAGCCATGAAAAGTTGGACTATCAAATTTCCACTGGACTTATTTTCCCAATTTTAGGCGGCTTTAGAGCACTAATTACCGAGGATGGTGAGTGGTCGGTTGATCCCCTCAAAGTTTGGAAAAACGTATCCCCAAAAATGGTTTCCAACACAATCTCTATGTCAAGACAATTAGGAAACAATCCCCAAAGTGCAGGTAAAAGTATTACATTATGGGCCCAAAATTATGACACTGTTGAGACGGCCAAAATCAAATTAACTTACACGCGCAAATAGTGCTGCCAAACCTAATTCACTAACATTCAAAATTCAATCCTCGTAACTGTTAGTAACAGGCTTTACCCAAAACAATATTGCACTAAAAACACAGGATCTAAATACAATCAATATTTTAGACTAATTATATTGCAAATCTAAATACCCTAATATATTCTTTTAGATCTCACTAAATAGGTCACATGTCTATGTACAAAAGGCGTGTGGCCTATTTTGATGCTTTCAGCTTTTAATTATCGTTGCGCGTAGACCCAGCAATCGATAAGGTCGGCGCTAATTGTTCAATGCCTTGGGGCTGCCCGTCTTTGGCAATCTTAGCCAATAACATTCGAGCACATTGAACACCCAATTCAAAAATAGGCTGCTGAACCGTCGTCAACTTTGGCGTCGCGACTTGGTTCAAAAAGACCCCATCAAAACCAATAACGCCAAAATCATTAGGAATATCAGCATTAAACAAATTCAATGCTTTTTCAACGCCAAACGCCAAGCGGTCACTGGCACAGACAAAACACGTATTCGGCTTTAATTGTGACCACTGGCTCTGAATATATTCCATCGCCAAATGGCTGTGGTTACTGAACCGTTTAATCTCCGTTGGTAGCTGGTGTTTTTGCATCGTCATCATATAACCCGCTTCACGCGAATATTCAAATGGTTCCTTTACGTTAATCCCGATAAAAATCACCTGCTGATAGCCTTGCTTTAACGCGTATTCCGTCGCCATCTTGGTACCCAGCGTATTGTCAGTATCACAATAGTCAAACTCCAGCCGATTTTCACCGAATAAGACAACTGGCCGTTCCAATCGTTGCAGCCATTCATAATCCGAGTGTCGCATACCAGTCACGATATAGCCATCGCAGCCACCAATATCGAAATGATGCTCCGTCACCAGTTGCAGTGCGTATTGTTCTTTCCCCAGCTCTTTGGAAATCCCGGTTAACAGGTTCATGTAATACGGTTCCGTTGTATCCATGTCTTCCAAGATGAATAATTTTATAATCTGGGTCCGGTTATTGACTAAGGCCTTGGCCGCGACATTGGGGCGATAATCAAGTTCCCGCATCGCGTTAAAGACGCTGGTCTTCAATTCATCACGGACTTGTTCGGGATGATTAATCACCCGCGAAACCGTCATTTTTGAGACATTGGCTTTCTTGGCCACATCTGATAAAGTCGTCACCCTGCCACCCCCTTCAACACTTTTATTTTACACCGTTGCGACTGAATGCCGTTCAATAATTTGGTGCGGGACGATTAATTTTGTCGATAGATTTTCACTCATTTGTAGACTGACCGCAATCTTGGCGGCTTCATTACCTAAGCGCCGCGGAAAGACTTCAACGGACGTTAATGCTGGATGGGCCGCTTCTGAATAAACTGAATTATTAAACCCAATAATTGAGACTTGTCGGTCCGTCACCATTTTCGCTGACCGTAAGACTTGCTGAATCCGCAGTCCCAACATATCATCGACCGTTTCAAAGGCCGTAATCTCTGGATGTTGCGTCAAATACTGGATAACCAATTGCCGGCCGCCCGGATATTCTTGTGCGGGCAGTTCGAACGAGTTAATTAACAAGCCATTTTCCATCATAACCCGTTGATAACCTAGCATCCGGTCATTTTGGACCATTTTTTTCAAATCATTATACACAAAACAGATATTTTTATGCCCATGGTCAACTAAGAATTGGGCCGCGTCTGAACCTGCCAAGATATTGTCATTATCTACGTATGGTGTCTCGTTGACTAACTGATAAGGCTTGCCAATCATGACATACTGCGCATCTAATTGGCGCAACTTCAACAAAATCGGGTCATTTTGTTCAGAATACAACACGATAAAACGCCGAATCATCCCCTGCGTCACCATAATATCAATACTATGTAACAATTCGGCTTGTGACGACCCCGTGGCTAGATTCACCATCGCCTGCGCATGATAGCACGCTTCACTAATCCCACGCAGGACTTTTAAGAAAAATGGATTCGTAAAAATTTCGTGATGGTCGACCGGCAGAATCACGCCAATCGCATTGCTGCGTTTATTCGCTAGACTTTGTGCATTGAAATCCGGGGCATAGTGCAACGTTTGCATGGCTTTACGCACCCGGGCTTTCGTCTTCTCACTAATCGCCGGATTATCATGCATCGCCCGTGACGCGGTGGATGGTGAGACCTTAGCTAATTTCGCTACATCTTTAATTGTCGCCATAAAATCTCCTCCAATATAACGCTTTCATAAGCCCATTGTAACGGTTTCGTAGTCCTAGTGCAATCGGTTGCAAAATATTGCATACAAAAAGAACCGCCAATGACACGACGATTCTTGACCGATTTTATCTACATCATTAAAACCAACTAGTTTTTACTATCTAGCATCACTTTTAAATAGCTTTTGCACTTACTATTATTGTTCTAACAACGTTTTCTTCGCCAGTTCCGTCAAAGTCTTCTTGTAAATTCTCTTTGGAACCTTATCATACTTTGATTTAAGAACCTTTTCTAACAACTTACAGATGTAAGCCCATGTATCTATTCCCTGCTGATCCTTACTCATAAACTTTTCATTTCGGGTTGTTCTAGCTACTTTCAAAAAAGCCGTTAATTCCAACCGATTAAAGTAACGTAAATCATTAAATCTGTATAATTTTAATTCATCTGGATTAAGTGAATACTCGACTCCTCTCACTTTAGTGCTTGTTTCAGAATCAAAAAAATGACAGTAGGTGCAAAACATAGTGTAGTGGCCGTCAACAATTGCATTTATCATAGTTCGCCCACAAATTTCACATACCGACACAATAAGCCATCACTTTCTTTCTCAAAAATTATACAACCGCATCAGCACAAAAGCTTTTGGTGCTCGGCATCCATCTTAAAGTGATTACACTTGTTATTACCACGACTCATAATCGCAATCTTCTACTTACTAGTGCTCACCACTAGTTCCACAAAAAATAATATTATAACACTCTCTAACAGGCTAACGCCCAATTAATTCTGAAATCATACCCTTGATGCTTTCCGTATCGAGGGTACTTAAATAACTCAAGACCCGAGCCGGATCTTCGGCCTCACTATAGGCTTGCCAGATCGACCATTTGGCTTCAAAATCCAGCTTAGCAAACTGTAAACGTTGCTTGATTAACTCTGTGACTAGCGAATGTTGGTCAACCGCTTTAAAGTCTTGATAGGTCCAAGCCGTCGCTGTCTGATGATCTTTTTTCGCCACAGCCCCAACCAGCACGATTTGATACTCCCGGTCAGCAGGTAACAGGTGGTGCGGATCATCAGTTGTGACCGTTAATTTGTGTTGCAACTCATCCCAAGTCATCTCAGTAATCGCCACTTGTTCGCCTTGATGTTCCACCAATTGATAGTGGCCATCTGCACCCGGATAAACTTTTAAAACCAGCTTAGTCGGTAAGGTCGTTAGTGGCGTCATAAAGTTCGGATTCATCGGAATAATACTGCCCGCTTTAACAAAGACGGGATAAGTTGCCTTTTCCCGATAAGCCCGGAAATACCGGTCACCCTGGTAACGCAAGCCGGTAAAGAAATCATACCAGCCACCTTTTGGTAACCAGACATCCGTGCTGGCAAGATTGGTTGCCGGATCGGCTGGCGATGTAATCGGTGCGACCACCATCGCTGGCCCAAATTGGAATTCATTAGGCACCTCATAGGCCAATCGCGTCTCTGGATGCCCATAATACATCGGTTGCACCAATGGGAGGCCCGCCGTATGAGTCTGGTAGTTGGCGCTATCCAGATAAGGCACTAACTGGCTACGTAATTGTAGAAAATCAATCATGACCGGCGCAATCGTCTGGTCATAGTTCCACGGTTCCTTGCCCATAAAGATATTATTCGAACTATGCAGTCGTAAGATGGGACTAAAGACCCCTAGTTGCAGCCATCGTAACGATAACTCGCCATCATACGTGCCCCGCATGTGGCCACCGATATCATGACTCCACCAGGTATAGCCAATATTGCTGGCCGTCGCGGTGAAATACGGCTGGAACCGTAACGAGGCCCACGAAGCCACGGTATCACCGGAAAAGCCAATGGGATAGCGGTGACTGCCTGGACCAGCGTAGCGTGACAAAATCAAGCCTTCGCCCGGATGACGGCGGGCATTATCCGTATAGTGATCAATGTTGAGTAACCATAAAGGATCAATTTTTTTAGCGCCACGTGCACCACCTTGTTGCCAATCAACCCACCAAAAATCTACACCTTGTTGTTCTAGGGGATGATGAACTAGTTTAAAGTAAACCGATTTGAATTGCGGATCTTGGAGATTGAACAAAGCTGGTTGCTCTTTTTTCGAATCTAAGTGTAATTGCGCCGCTACGGCCGGATAACAAGCTTCACTTGGCCGAATACCAGACGCTGGATGCACATTCAACGTCACTTTACGCCCCTGCGCATGGAGTTGCTGCATCATTTTAGCCGGATCTGGGAAATAATCTCGATTCCACGTGTAACCCGTCCAGCCACTACCATATCTAACCGGAATTTTCGTCGTATGCCAATTCATATCAAAGACCGTCACCGCAATCGGTACTTGCTGCCGGTCAAAAGTCTGCATCAGCTTTAAATATTCACTTTGGGTGTAAGGATAGAAGCGACTCCACCAGTTGCCTAACGCATAACGCGGCACTAACGGTGGGAAGCCCGTCAGTTGATAATACACCTTGAGTGTCTGCCGATAATCGCGACCATAGGCAAAATAATAAAGATCCGTTTCTGAATCAGTCCGGGCTGTCACTTGGTCGCCGTCTAAAATAAATGACTGGGAATCATCCAAAACACTGAAACCATCCTTTGACATTAAGCCATCTGCTAAGGGAATCGCCCCGTCTGCTCGGTCTAATGTGCGCGCGGTTCCTTTTAAGTTCTGTTCATTAGCTTCACCAAAATGCCAACGACTATAATGCACACCATAATTGGACGCTGCATCAATAAACAAACTCCCCGCATCAAATGGCCCACCATCGTAGTAAAGGTGCAAGCCTGTCGTTATAATTTCTACCACATGACCCTGTTCATTTTGACGCACCTGAAACGTTGGCGCTGGAAAATCTCGATGCTGGACCATTTGCGTTAATCGGTCTTCAAACTGACCGCTTGCCGAGTATTCCATCCGAATGAGTTGCGGTGTTAAGACCGTAAACCGAACGTGAGCACCTTGTACCATCTTGTCTGTCACTTGCATCTTATTTGACCCCTCCAACGACTTTTTTATGTATGTCCCGGATATACCGAGATTGGGTAATATGTTCAGTGTAATGTAAAACGGTTACATTTTAAAGTGGTGATTTTCAAAAGGGTGGCTCAACTACAGTTATGAGTATCAAAAGAAACCACTAAATTTTAACTTTAGTGATTTCTTTCAGTCATACTTTTATTCAGTTAATACTGCCTGTCGTCGTTGTGCGGGCGACTCACCGTAACGTTCTTTAAACTTTTTGTAGAAAAATGACTTTGATGAATAACCGATGTACATCACAATCTCATCGATTGAAATATGGGGATTAGCTAGTAACGTCATTGCTGCTTCCATCCGCCGACTATCAACCAGTTGGATAAAGCTTTGACCAGTAACCGACTTTAACCGGTTAGACAAATAATTAGGATTGTAGTGAAACGCTTGTGCCATTGTTTTTAAAGTACAGACATCATAGTCCTGATCAATATACTGCAACAGATCCGCCGAACCAAAACGCCGTTCATATAACCTTGTGACGCATCCAGATATTTATCATATAACCACTTTTTCGAAACTGTTTTATGTTGGGCCTTTTGTTGGGCACTATCGGCGGCAAACATCCCGCCAGCCAATGTGCCAGCACCCATTGGAGAAGCTGTCTTTTCCATTAAAACAACATTAACCCCTTGTTGCCGAGCTGCGAGTGCTGCCGCGGTCCCGGCCGCACCAGCACCAACAACAGCAACATCGGTGTGCGTTGATTTAGGTTTGGCTGCTTTATTCAGTTGGGCATCGGTAGCGCCTGCTTTCTTCAACGCTTTTTTAGCCCCGTCGATAATCCCATTAGACGAGTGTGTTGCCCCAGAGACAACATCAACTTTAGTCGTTTGATCAGCGACAATTTCTTTGGTAATCTTCTTGGTTGCTTCAGCTGATAAGACCTGATTGTCATGAATACTAAGCACTTTGACTTGTTTAATCTTATTCTTATCGACTGTAACTTGAACCTTAACTGGACCATCCTTACCTTGCCCAGTCCCCGTATAAGTTCCCGCTTTATAAAGACCATTACTACAACCTGCAACCCCTAGTAACAGCGCTGCTAAAGCTAATCCTGTTAACCCTTTTTTGAATCGCATCTTAATCCCCTCCAAGAGATATTGTTCTTAAGTAAACGTTACCAAACTGGGGTAACCCTTGATAAGACTAATATCACAGGTATCGATTCCGCTTTTCACAGGTTAGAAAAAAGCTACCCTCAATTTGAATTGAAAGTAGCTACTTTTGAATTTACCGCCAAAAACTAGCTGCCGGACTTAAAGCTGCTAATTGCCGTTCAGTCACAAAATCATCATCGATAATCTTCACCTCAGCTAACTTACGGGTACCCGCAAACTTGGACTCAGCCAGAACCGTTTCAATCGGCTGATTCTGTTTTCTAATACGGACATTTTCTTCCTTTGTAATTAAAACCTTATTACCAATTTGATTAGCATTTTCAATGTTGCCATTCAATATCAGCACCTTAACGGCATTAATATCAATCTTAGCCTGTTCATCTTGATAGTACGTTTCGAAGAGCAAATGCTTCGCTACCTTCTCTGTCTTCACTTGGAAATGTACCCAGCTTTCCTTAAACTGGTCAACGGATATCATATCTTCAGCAATCGCGTCATTGATCGCTTTAACGGAAGTTAACCGATGATCATTCACCTGCTCAGCAATCGTCGAAAACGTCTTTTCATACTTATTGGCCACTAGACCACCAACGGTAAAGTTATAGACAATAAAGCTGTAAATTTTTTGTAGCACTGGTAACAACTCTGCCTCGGAATACTTATTTTTCACCATGGCTAAGACTAAAGGATAGAACGTCTTACCACCCATATCTTTTAAAACCATCAGCATATCAACAACTTTAGTATCGCTAAAATACGCATTATTTTTTGGGCTAGTCATGGCCACAAACACATCCGCCAATCCGGCTAATTCTTCAGTAAATTGAACAGCCTCACTGCTAGTCGTAATATGATTATGAATCGCTTTGTACAGTGACTTTTCAGTCGCAAATTTACGAGTTGCATTCCAATAAGCCCGAATAAAACGGGTTGTTGCCCCCGAATCATTATTCAGTGCATCCATCATCTGGTTCCAAGTTTCTTGTACCAGTTCTAGTTCATGTTGCGCTGTTCTGAAAATATGATTTTTCAATAAATCACTAGCATTTAGATCCCGTCCACGCGCATTTAATGTTTCAAAAATCACAAAAGCCGCTGCTTCATCCGGAGTGACAATCGTAATCACAAAGAAACTTTGTGTTAGGTGCCGATAAAGCATCTTCAAGTAATTCAAACGTTCATTACTCGTTGTATATTTATGCAGTGCATTTGTCACGTTTTTCTGCAATAACGTAAATGTCTGATTAATATTCTTCAATGATTGCTTATTCGTTTTAGGCGCCTTACTAAAGGCATTCGGCGTTTGCACATACGTATCAAAGTAATCTCGTACCGAGTCGCTTTGCTCTAAATGAAACTTCCCACGTTTGCCAAGAATATCATCCTGCAAATCGTTCGCACGAATCAATGCTTCTGAACCATTTTGATCATCACTAGCTGCCAGCGCCAGCAAAGCATCACGAATCACGGCTAAAAAAATAACCGTCGTCGTTAGCCGCTGTTGACCATCGATAATGTATTGCTTACCCTCACTATTGTTCATCACAATCTGACCAAAGAAGTGATCAGACTGATCATCATCCATCACTTCCATTAAGTCATTCCACAAATCATCAACCTAATCCGCACCCCATGCGTAGCCACGTTGGTAGATTGGAATCGCCATATTGGTGACTTCTTTGAAAAGTGCCTCTAAACTGTACTGCGTAAAAGATAGATTGCCTGCCATGAGAATCCTCCAAGTTTTTTAGGTTTTCTATTAGTTAGTTACGCAAGGTCGGTTGGTTTCCACGTTAAAAGTTATGATTTAATTCATACCGGAATAAAGAACACTACAGCCACCATCTAGCTTATCTAAATCAACCCACTCTCCTCTAACAATTCTTCATAATCTGCCTCAATTCTAGCCAACAATTCCTCGTCCCACCGCTGGTAATCTTGAAACCAAGAATGCGTTTCTAACCGATACGAGTCCGTCACGGCATTAAACCTGACTTCGAGCCAAAAATCTGCATTCAAATTTTCAGCCATGGTCATTGTCAACGCAATCGCTTTTTGAACGGTAATTTGATGATTGGGTAATCGAGTTGCCATAAATTCTAAATAATTCACAAGTGTCGCTGTCATTCACTAAAACGCCCCATCTTAAAATATTTTATTTTTAATGCGATCTGCTCCTAACATGAGTGCCTACAGATCAAAACCATTTTCACTTGTGATTTTTGATCAATTAGCTAGTATAAAAATAATTATTCATGATTCAACCCTCACCTACCACCGCTAGCTTTCACCACAGACAACCGCTATAATACGATCAAAATCACTGAGGGGGCTTCACACTAATGACCACTAGTACACCTGTAAAATCACTCACGACGCTTGGCGTTTTAACGGCCATGCAAATTATTCTCGGTAGTCTGCTATCGATTCAATTCTTAACCACCAAAATTGCCTTTGCATTTATCGTTGTCGCCATTACCGCCCGACTCTTTTCACCACTCGTTACAGCTGGCAGTACTGCTTTAGCATACTTCTTAGGGATGCTACTGTTTCCCAAATTCACATTCTTCCCAGGCTTTATTCTGACAGCTTTTTTAACCGGTCTCGTATTCGGCTATGCATTTCAACATCAGACTTCATTTATCCGTATCTTAATCGCTAACTTCATTGTGACGTTTATTTTGAATCTTTTCTTGAACAGTCTTTGGTTCCCAAATTGTCAAATCAAGTGCAACACTCAGTAAAGTAGTCCAGCCATGGAGTTATGCTTTAGCGCAGTTTCAGTTG
>NZ_BJDK01000020.1 GCF_005405105.1 Lactiplantibacillus dongliensis | reverse complement strand
AAGCTGAACTGCTTTGGTCGCCGTCGCCTGTGGCGCCGCCGACCTAACTTTGTGTGGTATTTCAACTTTGACAATATCCTGTTTATCCATAATAAAAACCTCACCATTCATTTGATGAGGTAATCATATCGTGTATTTAGTGACAATCATAGACGGTCAGTTATTGGGTGCTTACGAATTATCCATTTTCCAAAAACTAGCTATTAAAATAGCCTGTACCCAATTAACGCTGGGCAAACCCAATTAATGACGACACAAAAAGGACGACCATCGCTGGTCGCCCTTTTCGACATGCTTAGCAATTACTTGCTAGCATCTTGTTCTTGCATTTGTTTTTCAAGGTCGCTAATTGAGTAAACCCCATCAGCCACGTTACCAACTTCCTTAGGCTTGATATGCCGATAATTAGGCATCCCAGTCCCAGCAGGAATAATCTTACCAATGATGACATTTTCTTTCAGACCGATCAATGGATCGTTCTTACCACGAATAGCCGCATCAGTTAAGACCCGCGTCGTTTCTTGGAATGAAGCCGCTGATAAGAAACTGTTCGTTTCCAAGGCAGCCTTGGTAATTCCAAGAATAACTGGCCGTGACGTTGCTGGAATTCCACCAGCGATTAATGTCTTGTAGTTTTCATCCTTAAAGTCAGCAATATCCATCAAGGTCCCAGGCAAGACATCCGTGTCACCTGGATCCATGATCCGAACTTTACGGAGCATTTGACGAATCATGATTTCCACGTGCTTATCGCCGATTTCAACCCCTTGCATCCGGTAAACCCGTTGGACTTCACGGAGCAAGTAGTTTTCAGTTGATAAGACATCGCGAACCTGAATTAATTGCTTAGGATCGATTGACCCAACGTTCAACGCCGCCCCACGGTGAATAAAGTCGCCTTCACTAACTGCCATACGAGCAGTCAATGGTAAGGTATACGTCCGGGTATCAGTTTCACCCTTAATCGTAACTTCCTTCGTCCGTTCAGCTGGGTTTTCTTCGATTGATTCAACTGTCCCAGTAACTTCAGTGATTTCGGCACGCCCTTTAGGATTCCGTGATTCAACAATTTCTTGAACACGAGGTAACCCTTGGGTGATATCGTCTCCGGCAACCCCACCAGTATGGAAAGTCCGCATGGTTAATTGGGTACCAGGTTCACCGATTGATTGTGCAGCCACAGTCCCAACGGCTTCACCGACTTCAACTTCGTCACCGGTAGCCATGTTACGACCATAACAATGTTCACAAACCCCATGCTTGGTGTTGCAAGTAAAGGCAGAACGAATGGTGACTTCGGTAACACCGGCGTCAACAATCTTAGCAGCCAATTCTTCATCAATCATGACGTTGTTGCCAACAATTTCTTCATGTGTTTCAGGGTCAAAGACGGTCTTCATCGTGTAGCGACCAAGAATCCGGTCGTACAATGGTTCGATGACTTCGTTGCCTTCCATGATGGCTTCGATCCGCAAGCCGCGGTCCGTGCCACAATCCTTTTCACGCACAATAACATCTTGGGCCACATCGACAAGTCGACGGGTCAAGTAACCTGAGTTGGCAGTCTTCAAGGCCGTATCGGTCATCCCTTTACGAGCCCCATGGGTTGAAATAAACATTTCCAAGACAGACAAACCTTCACGGAAGTTTGACAGAATTGGTAATTCCATGATCTTCCCATTAGGAGCGGCCATCAAACCACGCATCCCAGCTAACTGAGTAAAGTTAGAAATGTTACCACGCGCACCAGAATCACTCATCATGAAGATTGGGTTGTCCGGACTGAAACTATCGATCAGTTTCTGTTGAATCTGATCCTTAGCGTCGTTCCAAACACCAATAACTCGTTCATAACGTTCGTCATCGGTAATTAACCCACGACGGAATTGTTTTGAAATCGTGTTAACTTGCTTATGAGCTTCATCGATAATCGCTGGCTTTTCTTTCAAGTCAGTGATATCGGCAACCCCAACCGTCAAACCAGACTTAGTTGAAATGTTGTAACCTAAGTCCTTCATCCGGTCAAGCAAGAGTGACGTTGCCGTCACATGATATTGTTTGTAAACTTCAGCGATAATGTCAGCTAAGAAGCCCTTCTTAAATGGCATGATAATCTCTTGCGCATCCAAGAATTGATGAATATCTTCACCAGGCTTCAAGAAGTACTTGGCCGGTGTCCCATTAATCAAATTATCATTAGTAGGTTCGTTCAAGTAAGCAAACTTACCAGGTAAGATGTTGTTAAAAATTGCTTTACCAACCGTCGTTACCAAGACCGTTTGCCGTTGTTCGTCAGTGAATGGCTTGTCAGGCATTGATGAAACTTGAATCCCAACCCGGCTGTGCATGTGCACATAACCAGCTTGATAAGCTTTTTGCGCTTCATTCAAGTCTTTAAAGATCATGCCTTCGCCTTCACGACCAACTTCTTCAGTCGTCAAGTAGTAGTTACCGATAACCATATCTTGAGATGGGGTAACCACTGGCTTCCCATCCTTAGGTGCCAAGATATGATGCGCCGCTAACATCAGCAAGCGGGCTTCAGCTTGGGCTTCATCTGATAAAGGTAAATGGATGGCCATTTGGTCCCCATCGAAATCGGCGTTGTAAGCTTCACAAGCCAATGGATGTAACCGCATCGCTTTACCACTAACCAAGACAGGTTCAAACGCTTGAATCCCCAAACGGTGAAGCGTAGGGGCCCGGTTTAAGAGCACTGGATGTTCCTTGATGACGTCTTCTAAGACGCCCCAAACATCGTCATCTTCACGTTCGATCTTCCGCTTAGCATTCTTGATGTTCGATGCTAATTCGCGTTTAACCAATTCTTTCATGATGAATGGCTTGAAGAGTTCCAACGCCATTGGACGTGGTAACCCCATTTGGTTCATCTTCAAGAATGGGCCAACATCGATAACCGAACGACCAGAATAGTCAACCCGCTTACCAAGTAAGTTTTGACGGAACCGACCTTGCTTCCCTTTTAACATATGTGAAAGGGACTTCAATGGACGGTTACCAGGACCAGCGACAGGACGGCCACGACGACCGTTATCGATCAAAGCGTCCACGGCTTCTTGGAGCATCCGCTTTTCGTTTTGTACGATAATCCCAGGCGCATTTAAATCTAATAAACGCTTCAACCGGTTGTTACGGTTGATAACTCGACGGTACAAATCGTTCAAGTCAGAGGTGGCAAAACGCCCACCTTCCAATTGAACCATTGGCCGTAAGTCCGGGGGAATGACCGGAATAGCATCCATTACCATCCAAGCCGGTTCGTTACCAGAGGTCACGAAGGCTTCAATGATATCAAGACGCCGGACGGCCCGCGTCCGCTTTTGACCAGAAGCTTCTTTCAAAGCTTCCTTTAAATCACGTGCTTCTTTTTCAAGATCCACGTCATTTAATAACCGTTTGATGGCTTCAGCACCCATTTCAGCATCGAATTCGTTGCCGTATTGGGCTTTCTTTTCACGGTATTCCCGTTCAGAAAGCAATTGCTTCTTTTCCATTGGCGTGTTACCAGGTTCGATAACTACGTATGAAGCGAAGTAAATGATTTCTTCAAGTGCCCGCGGGCTCATGTCTAAGACTAAGCCCATCCGGCTAGGAATCCCTTTAAAGTACCAGATGTGAGTTACTGGTGCGGCGAGTTCGATATGCCCCATCCGTTCACGACGGACTTTACTACGGGTAACTTCGACCCCACAACGGTCACAGACAATCCCCTTATAACGGATCCGTTTGTATTTACCACAAGCACATTCCCAATCCTTAGTAGGACCGAAAATCCGTTCGTCAAACAGACCGTCTTTTTCAGGTTTCAATGTCCGATAGTTAATGGTTTCCGGCTTTTTAACTTCGCCGTATGACCAGCTGCGAATCTTGTCTGGGGATGCCAGACCGATTTGCATGCTCTCAAACTTGTTGACATCGATCAAAGGACCGACCTCCCTTTTTATTGATTATCTTGGTGCGCGTTAGTCGTTGCGTCGGCAGCTGGCTTTTCAGCTTTAGCGGCTTGATCAGCGGCTTTTTCTTTTTGTTCTTTTTCTTGCTGGAATTTGCTTAAAGCATCAACGTTAACGACATCATCATCGTCATCGTCCATATCCCGCAATTCGATTTCTTTATCTTCAGCATCCAAGACCTTCATATCAAGGCCAAGTGCTTGTAATTCTTTAACCAAGACCCGGAATGATTCGGGAACCCCTGGCTTAGGAATTGGTTCGCCCTTAACGATGGCTTCATAGGTCTTAACCCGACCAACCACGTCGTCAGACTTGTAAGTCAAGATTTCTTGCAAGGTATAAGCAGCCCCATAAGCTTCCAAGGCCCAAACTTCCATTTCACCGAAACGTTGGCCCCCAAATTGCGCTTTCCCACCAAGTGGTTGTTGCGTAACTAAGGAGTATGGTCCGATTGAACGAGCATGGATCTTATCATCAACCATGTGACTAAGCTTCATATAATGCATGACCCCGACTGCCACTCGTTTGTCGAATGGTTCACCGGTCCGACCATCATAGACGATCGACTTACCGTCTTCATCAATACCAGCTTCACGAACAGCCTTCCAAATATCAGAATCACGAGCCCCATCAAAGACTGGTGTGGCCATGTGGATGCCTAACTTACGAGCAGCCATCCCTAAATGCAATTCCAAAACTTGTCCGATGTTCATCCGTGAAGGCACACCCATTGGGCTTAACATGATATCAATTGGCGTCCCATCTGGCATGTATGGCATATCTTCTTGTGGCACAACGATAGAAACAGTCCCCTTGTTACCATGACGACCGGCCATCTTGTCACCAACTTGAATCTTCCGCTTTTGCGCAATGTAAACGCGGACCATCATGTTAACACCAGGTGAAAGTTCATCCCCGTTTTCACGAGTAAAAATCTTCACGTCCTGGATGATACCGCCGCCACCATGAGGAACCCGGAGTGACGTATCCCGAACTTCGCGGGCTTTTTCACCGAAGATTGCGTGTAACAAACGTTCTTCAGCTGATAATTCAGTAACCCCTTTAGGCGTTACCTTACCAACTAAGATGTCACCGTCTTTAACTTCAGCACCAACGCGGATAATCCCATCTTCGTCAAGGTTCTTTAAAGCATCTTCCCCAACGTTAGGAATTTCACGGGTCATTTCTTCAGGTCCGAGCTTGGTGTCACGTGCTTCTGATTCATATTCTTCAATATGGATTGACGTATAAACATCTTCACGAACCAAACGTTCATTAATAATGATGGCATCTTCGAAGTTATAACCGTTCCAAGTCATGAAGGCAACTAATGGGTTTTGCCCTAAAGCTAATTCCCCGCCTTCCATTGCTGGACCATCGGCTAAGACTTCGTCGTTATCAACGTGATCGCCAACTTTGACGATTGGGCGTTGGTTGTAGTTCTTACCACCGTTAGAACGCCGGAACTTCATTAATTTGTAGTTATCAAGTGAACCATCGTCACGCCGAACCCGGATTTCACGAGCATCAACGTATTCAACAGTCCCTTCATGCCGGTTGATCAAAGCGATCCCCGAGTCATGCGCGGCCTTATATTCAATCCCAGTCCCGATTAATGGGGCATGGGGATCAACTAACGGCACGGCCTGACGTTGCATGTTGGCACCCATCAAGGCCCGGTTGGAGTCATCGTTTTCCAAGAAAGGAATACATGCCGTGGCAACGGCAACCACTTGTTTAGGTGAAACGTCCATGTAATCGACATTTTCGATTGACGTTTCCAAGTTTTCTTCCTTATCCCGAGCTAAAACGGTGTCTTCAACGAAGGAACCATCGTCATTTAATGGCGAGTTCGCTTGGGCAATGACAAATTGGTCTTCTTCATCGGCAGCCAAGTAGTCAATCTTGTTCGTAACCTTATGGGTCGTCCAATCGACACGACGATAAGGCGTTTCGATGAAGCCATAACGGTTAACTTTGGCATATGATGACAAACTGTTGATCAACCCGATATTAGGACCTTCAGGCGTTTCGATTGGGCACATCCGCCCATAATGGGTATAGTGCACGTCTCGAACTTCATAACCGGCCCGATCACGAGTCAAACCACCAGGTCCTAAGGCTGATAAACGCCGCTTATGCGTTAATTCACCTAAGGGGTTGGTTTGGTCCATGAATTGAGACAATTGTGATGACCCAAAGAATTCCTTGATTGAAGCGACCACTGGCCGAATATTAATCAATTGTTGTGGCGTTACGGTTGCGGCGTCTTGAATTGACATCCGTTCACGAACAACCCGTTCCATCCGGGATAACCCGATCCGGAATTGGTTTTGCAACAATTCACCAACGGAACGAATCCGCCGGTTACCCAAGTGATCAATATCATCAGTTGAGCCGATACCTTCGCGTAAGTCAAAGAAGTAGTTAATCGCCGAAATAATATCAGCAGGCAAGATATGCTTGTACTTGATATCAATGTTGGCATTGCCGATCACATTAACGACCTTTTCAGGATCGTTTTCTGAATAAACTTTAACCACTTGTAAGATCATTGGATTAGTCACAACCGCTTCATCAGAAGGGGTATACGTAATCGTCTTGAAATCGTCACGTTCCAAGTATGGTGCTAACTTGGCCATCACGTTCTTGTCAATCACATCACCCTTTTGCGCGATAACTTCACCAGTAT
The DNA here is from genome assembly GCF_005405105.1 of Lactiplantibacillus dongliensis. GTDB lineage: Bacteria > Bacillota > Bacilli > Lactobacillales > Lactobacillaceae > Lactiplantibacillus > Lactiplantibacillus dongliensis. The sequence goes on along the minus strand of NZ_BJDK01000020.1, from coordinate 55,925 downwards.
CAGGGTCAGCTAAGGTTTCCGCTAAGGTCAGATCCATTAAACGGGTCTTCATGCTTAACTTTTTGTTAACCTTGTAACGCCCAACTGGCGCAAAGTCGTAACGCTTAGGATCAAAGAAGCGCGCTGTCAATAGGCTCCGTGAGCTATCAGCAGTCTTAGGTTCACCAGGACGTAGTCGTTCGTAAATGTCCTTTAACGATTCTTCAACACGGGAATCGTCGGTGTTCTTATGCACATCTTTTTCCAACGTTAGCATCAAACTGTCAGTTTCACCCAACATGTCGATGATATCGTCGTCAGAACCAAATCCTAAAGCCCGCACTAATTCGGTCAATGGAATCTTCCGCGTCCGGTCAATCCGAACGTATGAAATGTTCTTTGCATCGGTTTCAAGTTCTAACCAGGCACCCCGGTTAGGAATAACAGTCGTGCCATAGCTTGGACGCCCATTTTTATCTAATTCTTCATTAAAGTAAACGCCGGGTGAACGAACCAATTGTGAAACAATGACCCGTTCGGCACCATTAATAATAAACGTCCCTTGTTCGGTCATTAATGGGAAGTCGCCAAAGAACACGTCTTGTGACTTAATTTCGCCAGTTTCATGGTTGGTTAGTCGTAAAGTCACATGTAATGGTGCTGAATAGTTCGCATCATGTTCACGGGCTTCATCGACGGTGTACTTTGGTTCTAGTAATTGATAGTCGACAAATTCAAGTGAAAGTTTCCCTGCAAAATCATCGATTGGCAAAATATCTTCAAACATTTCCCGGAGACCTTCATCCAAGAACCATTGGTAAGAATCGGTTTGGATTTCGATCAAGTTAGGCAAATCAAGAACTTCCTTGATACGTGCATAACTTCTACGGGTACGGTGTTTACCGTATTTAACTAAATGTCCGGCCAAGTTGTTCACCCCTTCTTATTATTCCGTGACTCGCCAATTCAGTTCAAATATTACATTTGTGTTACAAATGCAGTTTGACCCGAATTTTGGGCATAAAAAAACCAAAAATAGTCATTTTAAGTTGGCTATTTTTGGATTTATATTAACAAACCACGCAGACAATAGATTGCGCATTTGTTCGAGTTCACGGTTACAGACAAGTTATAATATACAACTAAAATGATTCAGTGTCAATGATCCGCCTCGCTATTTCGAATCAATTGCGACTCCAAACAAGATCATCTTGAGTAGTGTTTGAATCTGAGTCCGTTCATCAGCTTGTGGATCGCCAATACGATGGAAGCTATTGAATAGCGGACTCAAACTAGTTAAATAAAAGTTAGCCGCCATAGCGGGGGTCACGCCGGCTTGCAAATGTAGCTCCGGTTGCGCAAAGAAGCGCTGCAACGGCTGGACATAATCACTCATAAAGATACCACCCAATTCACGCATATGCGTCGGTGACAAATCTTTAAAGCTCGTATGAATCAACGTGAAAATATCGGCTGGATGCTTATGTGTTAACAGTAGCGAAACTTCTGTCAATTGTTCTAGTGGCGGCTCCTGCGAGTGCGTCAGGATATCAGTGATCCCCTGCCGAATCTCATCGCCAACCGTGGTAATTACTGCTAGGAAAATGACCTCTTTATCCTTAAAGTGATGATAAAGAGCCGGTTGTGTAATCCCAATGGCCTTCGCAATGTCTCGCGTACTCGTCGCCGCATAACCATGTTTTAAAAATAACTCACGAGCTGCATCTAAAATAGCTTGATGGGTTTTTGCTAGTTGTTCCGCGCGCGTTACCATGCACATCACCCTCCTTCCAAAGTTTCTCCTAGTATAATTTACACCATTTTGTCGGCGAGTGCGAGGGGGTGTTTGGTAGATACGCTAAATAAACGATGGTCTTGACATTTGATGTTCGTTAAAATTGCCGTTCAGTTATAGCAACCGGATCATTAACGACGCACGAACTAGGATTGCCGCTGCGGTTGATCAAAAAACGGTCACACCGACTATGCCTTCCACCGGCGACGCCAAGTCAACCATGCAAAAGCCCACCGCCTCATTGACGTCACTAGGTTCGCTCAGGCGACAAAAAAGTCCAACGTCACCATATTAGGCAACATTGGACTTAGAGTGATTAACCTTTATTTCGAAGAAACGGTCGAACGACCATCTGACGAACTTGGTTGATTTTTAACATTAATGGTAATGACACCCTTGCTGGCACCAATCGTGACCTGATCGTCAACTTTGATTTCGCCAGTTAATAAGGATTCACTTAAGCGATCTTCAACTTCAGCTTGCAGTGCCCGCCGAATTGGCCGAGCCCCGTATTCTGGATCAAAACCAGCCTTGGCCACGACATCAATCGCTGCGGGCGTGATCTTGATCTTGATGCCTTGTTGGGCAACCCGATCAACAATTTCTTGCGCCATCAACTTCACGATTTCGTGGAGTTCTTCACGGTTCAAGGAATGGAAGACAATGGTTTCGTCAATCCGGTTCAAGAATTCTGGCCGGAATGCTTTCCGTAATTCTTCGCGAATTGTGGCCGAAACAGCTTGATAATCATTCGTCTTGTCAACGGCTCCAAACCCAACGGACTTTTCATCCCGCAGCGTTGTCGCCCCTAAGTTAGACGTCATGATTAAGATCGTATTCCGGAAATCAACTTTACGTCCTTTTGAATCTGTCAAATAGCCATCATCCAAGACTTGCAATAGGATATTGAAGACATCGGGATGGGCTTTTTCAACTTCATCAAAGAGAACTACTGAGTAAGGCTTTTGACGAACCTTCTCAGTCAATTGGCCCCCTTCATCGTAACCCACATAACCTGGCGCTGAACCAATCAAACGGCTGGTTGAGTAACGTTCCATGTATTCAGACATATCAATCCGAATCATGTTGTCTTCGGAACCAAACATTGCTTCTGCCAAAGCCTTCGCAAGTTCAGTCTTCCCAACCCCAGTCGGTCCGAGGAACATAAAGGAACCAATTGGTCGACTTGGATCTTTCAAGCCACTCCGAGCCCGCCGAATCGCACGTGCAACTGCTGAGACGGCTTCTGGTTGACCGACCACGCGTTCATGCAAAATCTTCTCCAAGTTCACTAACCGTTCACTTTCAGATTTTTGCAATTGCGTTAACGGCACGCCCGTCCACTCAGCAACCACTTGAGCAATATCCTCACCGGTCACTTGTAAACTATACTTAGGCGTTTCTCCAGCAGCGGCTTCCGCATCATGGTTAGCTTGCTGAGTCTCTAAACGTTGCTTGAGCTTCATTTCTTGCTTACGAATTTCAGCCGCTTGTTCGAAGTCTTGATCTTCAATAGCAGTTTCCTTTTGTTGCCGTAAGGTGGATAACTTATCCCGGTTCTTTGACAACTTGGTTGGCTTGTCCATTTGATCAATCCGAACTTTAGCCGCAGCTTCATCCATTAAGTCGATTGCTTTATCTGGTAAGAAGCGATCACTAATGTAGCGACTGGATAAGGCTACCGCTTGGTTAACGGCTTCATCGGTAATATTGACATGATGATGAGCTTCATAACGCGGCCGTAAACCGGTTAAAATCTCAACGGCTTCCTCATTAGTTGGTTCATCAACCATCACCGTGGCAAACCGCCGTTCTAAGGCTGCATCAGATTCAATATACTTTTGATATTCATTTAAAGTCGTGGCCCCAATTGTTTGGAGTTCGCCACGAGCTAAGGCGGGCTTCAAGATGTTCGACGCATCAATCGCCCCTTCAGCGCCACCAGCCCCAATCAAGGTATGCAATTCATCAATAAATAAGATGACATGCCCATCATTGTAAATTTCGTCGATCACTTTCTTCAACCGATCTTCGAATTCACCACGATACTTGGTCCCGGCAACTAATGATCCCATGTCTAACATCATTAGGCGCTTATCAGCCATATCGCTGGGGACATCACCAGCGATGATCTTTTGGGCTAAACCTTCCGCAATGGCCGTCTTCCCAACACCGGGTTCACCGATCAAGACCGGATTGTTCTTCGTCCGGCGTGACAAAATCTGAATGACCCGCTTGACTTCTTTAGCTCGACCAACGACGGGATCCATTTGTTTTTCACTAGCTAATTGCGTTAAATCACGCGCTAATGAATCCAAAGTTGGGGTGCCTTCCGTGCGCTTGCCATTACCGCCACGGGCTGGACCATTGCCCTTACGCTTGTTCATGGCGTCGCTGACACCTAACTTACGTAAGACCACTTTGCGAGTTTGTCCTAAATCTAAGTTTAAATTCATTAAAATGCGCGAGGAAAGGATACTCTCATCAGATAACATCGCCAATAGCAAATGTTCCGTGCCAATCTTATTGGCACCTAATCGCTTGGCTTCATCACCCGCCACAGATAAGATCTCCTTGGCCTTTGGTGAATATGGCAAATAAGTGTCTTTGCCAACATTACTTAAAGTCCCATAGCCAGTAAAACGTTCGATTTCTTCACGAATATCGTCTTCTGTCACCGCGTATTGTTGTAAAACTTTATTAGCAATCCCATTCTTTTCAATGGCTAAAGCCAATAATAGATGTTCCGTGCCCACGGCTTGATGTTTAAAATACTTGGCCTGTTCTTGGGCCAAGACTAAGACACTTTTGGCACTGGGGGTAAATAGGTTATCCATTGCGTTTCCTCGCTTTCTTAGCTTTCATAGCGCAGATGGTTCAAAATTCCAATAATAATCCGCGCGCGTAAACTGTTCTCTAAATCATGATCGTCAACCCCTAAGGTATTACGATCGGTTGCGACTAATATCAATTGCGCCTCGCGCTGACTTAAAACCTCATCCTCGTAGAGACTTTGAACAACCGCGTAGGCATCCCGCTGGGTGATTGAATCACCAATCACTTGAATCAAGGTATCCAACACGTCAGCATCATCGACTAGGTTAACTTTTTCAATTCGAATATACCCGCCACCACCACGCTTACTTTCAACTAAGTAACCATTTTGAATGGTAAAACGGGTCTTAATCACATAGTTAATCTGCGAAGGTACCACGTTGAATAAATCCGCGATCTCAGACCGCCGAATTTCAACCTGCTCAGCGTCCGCCAAAATACTTTTTAAATATTTTTCGATGATATCGGAGATATTTTGACTTTGCATCTGAATCACCCTTTACATTATCTTTGACTAATATTGACTATTATTATACGAGGATAATCACAAATTGCAAAGAATAATACCTAAAGGACGGCGGGAACCAATGCCCCACGGTTGTTTCAGCATAGCACGCCCCCGGCAAGCTTTCAATTGTTTGGACCAGGATTTTCGCAAATAAATGAGAATTTCATTAGGACTTTCGTAACTGAGTGAGCATAACTAAATTTATACCCCCGATTAAGCAGGAAGGACACGCTTTACCTGATTAGTGACCTGCCAATAACTTATGGCTGAGTGGCGAGCTAACATCAAAATTCATCAAAAGCTTTAATTAGATCGCCCATCTTCTTAATCGGATCATCATTAATGACCCCCTCAAAGTAGCACAAAAAAAGTGTGACTGCTTTCAGCCACACCAACCGTTTATATTTATCGGGAAAACAGGATTTGAACCTGCGACCCCTACGTCCCGAACGTAGTGCTCTACCAAGCTGAGCTACTTCCCGTTAAAAAGATTAAATAAAAAGCCCTAGTTCAGAAAACTAAGACTGTTATAATCGATCGGGAAGACAGGATTCGAACCTGCGACCCCCTGGTCCCAAACCAGGTGCTCTACCAAGCTGAGCTACTTCCCGATACCAATGCACCCAGTAGGAGTCGAACCTACAACCTTCTGATTCGTAGTCAGACACTCTATCCAATTGCGCTATGGGTGCAAATTAAAATGCCGAGGACCGGGATCGAACCGGTACGGTTATCACTAACCGCAGGATTTTAAGTCCTGTGCGTCTGCCAATTCCGCCACCCCGGCAAATTAAAAGCGGAAGACGGGATTCGAACCCGCGACCCCCACCATGGCAAGGTGATGTTCTACCACTGAACTACTTCCGCAAATTAAAAAGCTATTAAGTTGTAAATGCCGACTAGAGGATTCGAACCTCCGACCTCCTCATTACTAGTGAGATGCTCTGCCAACTGAGCTAAGTCGGCATGATAGTGCGGGTGAAGGGACTCGAACCCCCACGTCGTAAGACACTAGAACCTAAATCTAGCGCGTCTGCCAGTTCCGCCACACCCGCATGATCTTTAATCATGCCGTTGTCGCGACTAACAATCTTACCTAATTACGCCTTTTGACAACTATTTAACTTTATCATGATGTTAAATGCTTGTCAACGTTTTTTTAATTTTTATGGATAAACATGCTTTTTCAATGAATAAAAACTCATGTTTTTTCCGACAAGAAATATTATAGCACTGCTTTTGAATTTAGCAAACCCTTTTTATTAAAAAAACTGAATTAAACCGACAAGTGCCTAGCAAGCCTGATAGTAACAGGCTTTTGCTTTTAACTTTTTTCAATAGTAACTAGCGTATCATTACTGATCTGCCTTTCAATTAACCCTGCTATTCACATCATCAACCGCCATTGCGTCGTCGCCGCCTCAATCGTGCCGATGATTCATCGCTGTTTAACGAGCTGATTTCAAATAGTTGGGACGCTAATGCCAACGTCAAACTGATTAATTATTCAACCTAGTTTGATTGCAATTTAACTCCGAGTGACTTTTAGGAAGGCTCAAGTGTATCTGATACCAGTTACTGGCTAACAATGCCGAAACGCCATGCGTCATTTTACTGCTAACAAACAGTTTTAAAAGTTAAACAGTAAAGACCTTGTGAGTCTTACCTAATAGTGGCTGGTTATCCTCAACTAAACACCAAACGCGCTTAAGTTCATGCCAACCACCGCAAATACAAAAAAAGATCGCCAATGAAGGCGACCTTTTCAACTTAAGCATTAAGCTTGTTTTTCAATTTTAGTTTTACCATGCATGTAAGGAACCAAAACATCGGGAATCGTAATTGAGCCATCTTCATTTTGGTAGTTTTCCATAATAGCTGCGACCGTCCGTCCGACTGCCAAGCCACTCCCGTTCAACGTGTGAACGAATTGGAGCTTGCCATCATCATCGCGATATTGGATGTGTGCCCGACGTGCTTGGAAATCAGTACAGTTCGAACAACTTGAAATTTCACGATACTTATCTTGTTCTGGGAACCAAACTTCCAAGTCATGGGTCATTGCCGCAGTAAAGCTCATGTCACCCGTCGTTAAGGTAATCACGTGATATGGCAAGTCGAGTTTCTTCAACAATGATTCTGCATTGTTGGTCAACTTTTCAAGTTCATCCCATGAATCTTCAGGCTTGGTGAATTTCACCATTTCAACTTTATTGAATTGGTGTAACCGAATCAACCCTTTAGTGTCACGACCGGCACTCCCCGCTTCTTCACGGAATGCTGGAGATAAGGCGGTAAAGTAAACTGGTAACTTTTCAGCTGGGATTACTTCATCACGGTAGTAGTTGACCAATGGTACTTCCGCCGTTGGGATCAAACTCAAATCCTGCGTCGTAATCCGGAAAGCATCATCCTTAAACTTAGGAAATTGGCCGGTTCCATACATCGATTCATCAGTCACCATGTATGGTGGTAAGACTTCGGTATACCCTTCTGCTTCATGTTGGTCCAAGAAGAAGTTATAAACGGCACGTTCCAACTTCGCCCCATCACCGATGTAGTATAAGAACCGGCTACCAGAAACTTTGGCCCCACGTTCGAAATCCAAGATTCCTAAGTCTTCGCCAAGTTCCCAGTGAGCTTTCGGTTCAAAGTCAAACTTCCGTGGCGTCCCGATACGACGTAATTCAACCGCATCTTCTTCTTTTAAGCTAATTGGCACATCTGGGTGCGGCACATTCGGCAAGTGGGCGGCCATATCTTGCACTTGGGCATCGGCTTTACGCCGATCATCATCTAACGTCTTGATTTCAGCACTAACTTGTTGCATTTCAGCGATTTGCGCACTAGCGTCTTCTTTATTCCGCTTTAATTGTGAAATTTCACCAGAAACTTGGTTCCGCGTCGACTTCAATTGTTCACTCTTAGCAATTAAGTCCCGGCGATCAGCATCGGCTTTGATCAAGTCATCAATCTGACTAGCATCCACACCCCGATGACCCAGTTGTTCTTTGAAAAAATCTGGTTTTTGACGAATCATTTTAACATCTAACATGAAAAAATCCTCCTTGACTAGCGATAAATTTAGATAAAAAAACAGTCTCTCCTCCCAATTGGGACGAAGAGACTGCAATTCGCGGTACCACCCAAGTTCAGGATTATCATAATCCCACCCTTAAACGGATAACGGCTCTGCCGTGCAGTATTACCTGCCCACTTTGTCGCGCCGGAGTTTCGACACCCGGTTCACACCATCCACCGGTTCTCTGACTGTCTACTTGAAACGCGCCGTGTTTAATATTCTTCTATACTATAAGGCATGTGCCTTAAAAAGGCAACTAGCTTAAGCTGGCAACCTTATCATCAATCAATTGGATAACTTGGTGACGCGCATCGGCATCGGCCACGAAATCCAGTTGGTCACCATCGATTTGCATCTTAGGACTGTGATCGTAATTAGCATACCATTGGTCATACCGGTCATTCAGCGTCTGGTAATATTTATATAGCGCTGGGTCTTGATCGATCTGTTCATAAGAACGGCCCCGCTTTTGGATCCGTTTTAACATCGTTTCAAACGAAATATTAATGTGGATCAATAAGTCAGGACTCTTTTGATGGGGAGCTTCTGGCAATTCTTGCATCATGTTATTTAATAAGGAATCGTAGATATCAACTTCCGTACTCGTCGCCCGACCTAAATCACCATTTAAATGAAATAATAGTGAATCTTCGAAGATTGAGCGGTCGAGGACATCTAGGTCGTTTGCGAAGGCGGACTTGATACTACCTAAGCGTTTATTCAAAAAGTAGATTTGTAATAAAAACGCGTATTTTTTCGGGTCCTTATAAAATAATGGCAAAATAGGATTGTCATCGACTGATTCGTAGAACGCTTTGGAACCAAAATGGTCCGCTACCAAATGCGTCAAACTAGTCTTGCCGGCACCGATTGTTCCTGACATTACAAGCATGGGGTTCTCTCCTTTTTAACGTACAATATTGTCTAGTTTCATTTAAAGCAACACTACATATTGTACGCACCCCGTCACCAAAATGCAATATCTGGTTGATATTTCCTAAATTACTTGGCAGCCTTTTCTCGAGCTTGCAACAACTTAGCGTATTGTTCAAGCGTTAAGTTATGTTTGACCATAAAGGCCGCACTGGACTTACCCACATAACGAAAATGCCATGATTCATAGTCAATGCCAGTCGATTTAGCGCCACTTTTTGTAAAACGTAACACAAACCCATAGTCTGGCGCATGTTTGATTAACCATTGTTGCCCTTTAGCCTTATCAGAACTGGATAAAAGCTGACTATTATGGGCATTAAACCAATTGGTATTCATAACATCCGCGGCTAAACCAGTTTGATGTTCACTCCCGCGTGGAATCGCCACGTATTCTTTCGTCAACTTCAACGCTTGCTTTTCAGTCTTACCTTGGGCTTCATAATTCTCAATCGATTCATTCCAGACTTCTTTTTGATATTGGACGGACCGATAGCCTGAAACTAAAGTTGCTGGATAACCGGCTTTTTCAGCGCCATTTAAAAAGGCGGTTAAGGGACTGACGATTGACTTGCGGACCGTGACGCCACCGACCGCTGCTTTATGAAACGTTAATTCATTATATTTGTGCCACTTATTGACCACGATCAAATCAGCATCGGTTGACTTAACCCCCTTCGGTAACGCCTTAATAAGCTTTTGGCGTTTACTTTGAGTGGCAGTGGTCTTCACTGCACTTGTCTGGTGAGCTTTGCTACTAGCATTGGATGCCGAACAGCCTCCGAGTACCCCCGCCAGTGACACTAGTGCCAGACTCTTCAAAATCACATTCTTCAACATTATCTTCTCTCTGCCTTTCGACTTTCAGCGTAGCATACTCATACAATCGCATTCAGCTAATCACAATTATTTTGAAGTTACTTAACTATTCTGTAATATTTTTTGATTAACGTCAACTTAAACTCAGATTACAATCATAATAAAAGGCCGACGCGCATCGTTAATGTGGTAACTTTCTTTAATTACCCTGACACTGCAATTATGGCCGGTTAATTGATCTTTGACACCACGGATGATCAGCGGCACCCTCCAAGCTCCGTAAAGTCAAAAAAAGGCGACCAAGCAATTTGCCTAGTCACCTTCAACCTGATTATTTATCTAAATGATGTTTACTTAGATCAACTTTATCCAACGGAATCAGCTTCGTATGATAACGCAGCTTGTAATAGAAGAACAAGATGATGAACAACGGGATACTCATATAAGTGACCCCGATGGCTTGCCAATCCCAAGTCGCAAAGGAATGTAAATCTTGGCCGATAATCACGACCATACATAAGAAGAACGCGAACAATGGGCCAAATGGGAATAGCTTAGCATGATACCGCAATTCACTCACATGGTGACCCTGCTTAATAAAGGCTTGCCGGAACCGCAAATGGGAGATAGCAATCCCTAACCACGCAATAAATCCGGTCAACCCACTCGCTGAGACTAAGAATAGGTAGATCCGATCACCAAACAAACTTGAAAGGAAAGTTAACAAGCCAATGACGGTTGTCCCGAATAACGCCATAATTGGAATTCCACGCCGATTGACCCGTCCAAAGGCTTTCGGGGCATACCCTTGTAGTGACAAGGAATATAGCATCCGTGTTGAGGCGTACATCCCTGAGTTAGCCGCCGACAAGACGGACGTTAGGATAACCGCGTTCATCACACTCGCTGCCGCTGCTAAGCCTGCTCGTTTGAAGACCAACGTAAAAGGACTGATTGCGATATCTGACGCTGATGATCCCAGTAAGTCTTTAGACGTATAAGGAATAATCGCTGCAATCACGAAAATCGCTAGAATATAGAATAACAAGATCCGCCAAAAGACTTGCTTAATAGCCGCGGGAATACTCTTCTCTGGCGTCGCTGACTCACCAGCGGTAATCCCAATCAACTCGGTCCCTTGAAATGAGAAGCCAGCCACCACGAAGACGCTTAAGATCGTGGGAATGCCACCCACAAACGGGGCTTTTTTCATCGTGAAGTTGCTCAACCCGGTCGCATGGCCGCCCATAATACCAAAGATCGTCAAAACACCAACGACCAAGAAAATTAACACGGTCACCACTTTAATCAAGGACAACCAATATTCGGTCTCACCAAATGACCGCACGGATAACGCATTGATCGTAAAGATCAGCACTAGCGCAACCAGACTAAAGACCCAGCCTGGAATTTCCGGCAACCAGAATTGCATCACGATGGCGGCCGTACTAATATCGACCGCTAACGTAATCGCCCAGTTAAACCAATAATTCCAGCCCATCGCAAAGCCCAATGCGGGGTCAACGAATTGCGTCGAATACGTGGAAAATGAGCCTGACACTGGGAGATACGTTGCCATTTCACCTAAACTGGTCATCAAGAAATAGACCATAATCCCAATCCCAACATACGCTAACAAAGCCCCACCTGGGCCGGCCGTTGAAATTGCGGAACCGGATGCCACAAACAAGCCGGTCCCAATACTACCACCTAAAGCAATCATGGAGAGATGACGCGTCTGTAACGAGCGCTTCACTTCATGCTGTTGTTCTTCTGCCAAAGCAGCTACCTCCAAAAAATTTTGATTTATATCTAAAAGTGTTCACACCGATTCAGTGACCAGTGACCAAAATAAAAAGTCCCTTTGCAAACTGCGCAAAAAGACTTAATCAGATGGTTACCTAATGCTGATTTCATCGTCGATAGCGCCCCGCAGCGAAACTCCCGCTGCGACAGTCCTTGATTTATTCAACCAAGGCCCAACCCTAAACCGGGTGACCCGGTTTAAGATTTCGGCGATTGCCCCGTTCATTCAAGTTCATCGCCGGTCACTCCAGCTCCCTTGAACTACTATTGTTAATCGCGTCCTCTTCTTTCGATATACTCAACCATTATACAAAACCAACTGTGGTTTGACAACCTATTGCCGACGATTTAAAAACTGTTGATCGTGAGTCGGCGTCACGATTTGCAGTGCATTTAAGGCTTGTAATTGGACAACCCCCGTATCAATCCGATAGCCACTGACATGGCCGCCAAACCGGTGTTCATCATTTAGAAAATGTAAATGAAACCCCGTCTGCGTCACCCCATGATAAAAGCTTGGCACATAGTACCCGACTAACGTTCCCGTCACATTATGTGCTTCGAACTGCCGCTGTGCCGTCTGGTCAGTCACCGCAGCTGCACGATTAACCGCCAACTGCATGGTTGAAAACGTCCCAGTTACCCGCAACGCCACTAACACATTCTGATATGGATAAAGCGATAGGAGTTGCTGCTCAAAAACATGTTGATCAACATTTTCAAACGTCTGCTCAATCGTTGGCTCATCGGTGTGCACCATCGCAAACGGCACTTTGACTGTGCCGGCTAAAGCTTTGGTCTTCCCATTAGCTTGCGATTGATACGCTTGCCCATCTAAGACCGTTACATCGCCTGCTAACTGATCAGCGGCGCCAATCCCAGTATCACCGTGGGTTAATAACTGCGCTAACGTCTGATTCCCCGCCACCACACCTGCTTTTAGCGCGGCGACGGTACTATGTTGATATAATGTTGTTGCCATAAATTAGCCTTCTTTTCAATTTTAATAAAATTGATCAGGTAGCATCGTTTGGCCGAGTGCCTGATTATCAGAATAATCAATCGGAATATCGACGATGACTGGGCCATCCGTCGCAAATGCTTGATCCATCACTTGTTCCAAGTCTTGTGGTTGATCAACACGTAAGCCAGTCGCACCAAAGCTCTCCGCATACTGCACGAAGTCAACCGGGCCAAAGCTGACCGCAGCGTCTTGACCATACTTCATCTCTTCTTGGAACTTGACCATATCGTAGTTACCATCATTCCAAATCAATTGAACGATGTTTAAGTTCAAGCGAACTGCCGTTTCTAGTTCTTGCCCAGAAAAGAGGAAGCCACCGTCACCCGCCACTGAGACGATTTGCGTATTTGGCCGCACTAACGCCGCCGCAATCGCCCAAGGTAAGGCCACACCTAAAGTTTGCATCCCATTACTGAATAACAAGTGTCGGGGTTCATAACTCCGAAAATGCCGAGCCATCCAGATATAGAAACTACCAACATCTACCGTCACGGTCATCTCGTCAGTCACCCGTTTTTGTAAGGCTGAAATAACCGATAACGGATGGTTTAAGCCAGACTTTTCATCAATATTCGGCACGAAATCACGCGTTTGCAAACGTTCTTGCAAGTCGCCCAAATAAGTCTTCGCGTCATCACTAATATCATACCCTTGCATATAGGGTAACAAAAAGTCGAGGGTTTGAGCAATATCACCGACTAATTCGGTCTCCGGCTGGAAGTTATGGTCCAGTTCGGCTCGCATTGCATCGATAACCACGATGCGGGCTTTGCCTTCCGCGTTCCAGTTCCGTGGTTCATATTCGATTGGATCATAACCAATCGCAATCACTAAGTCAGACTTCTTTAAAAGCATATCCCCTGGTTGGTTCCGGAATAAACCGACCCGCCCAAAGAAATGTTGTGCTTCTAGGTCACGTGAAATAACCCCCGCTGCTTGGAACGTTTCGACAACTGGCAAGTTGGCCGCAGTCACTAAATTCCGAATGGCTTGCGTCACTTCTGGTGAAGAGGCCCGCATCCCAACTAATAGGACGGGTAACTTGGCAGCTTTGATTTTCTGTGCCAATAACGTGGCTTCGACTGGACTCGCCGGGCCAAGTTTTGGCGCTTGCATCGGCTGAATAACCGAACTGCGAACCAATGAATCCGTGACGTCTTGTGGAATGCTGACAAAGCTGGCCCCTTGCTTGGCCGCAACAGCTTCTTGGTAAGCGTTCGCTAAAACTTCTGACACATTTTCTGGTTCTTGAACTTCCGCGCTATACTTCGTAATTGGTTCAAATAACGCCGCATTATCCATGCTTTGATGGGTCAAGCGTAATAGATCGGCGCGTTGAACTTGCCCAGAAATGGCTAAGACCGGATCGCCTTCAGCCGTTGCGGTGACTAAGCCAGTCGCTAGATTACTAGCCCCAGGGCCAGAAGTCGTCATCACGACCCCTGGTTTCCCGGTAATACGCCCAATACCGGCCGCAATAAAGGCCGCATTTTGTTCGTGACGCGTCACGATCAACTTAGGGGCTTTAGGGTTCACTGGATGTTCAAGCCGTTCAAAAACTCGGTCAATCTTGGCACCGGGAATTCCGAACACATACTTAACATTGTGGTTAACTAAGCTGTCGACGATTGCGTCGGCACCATAATACTTTTTATCTGCCATTTTTTTGTTCGCTCCTGTTTGTGAAAATTATTGTTAGAATACCATAGATAGACGTGTAATAACAGCGTTTCCGTTCTTGTGAAAAAGGTTATCTATTCAGGTCGAACCACTAAAACGTGTCAGACCTTGCTTTTACCGCATCCACTTGACGTAACCGCATACAATTTCAGTTAACTTTGTACCGTCACTCACTTATTAACGCGCATATGGGCTAACAAGTCATTTAAAAGTCCCATCTTATCGACTGTCTGATCATTCCAATCCAAGACTGGAATCTGTGGTACCACTAGTAATTCTTTAATTAGCGTCGCAATTTTCTGTTGACTAAGAAAATCCAGCCAACGTTGATCAGCTTGTGAAAAAATCGCATTCACGACTTTGGTCCCCTCATCGGCTACGGGTTCCACATCTTTGAAGACTTGATCAAAGTAGCCGCGATCTGGAAAGGTATGCAACGGTCCCTCAATCGCCAAAACCACATCTTTAATGGTGATCTTTTCGGGCGACCGTGATAGCCGGACTCCACCATTATTGCCACTGGTTGACGCCACTAGCTCAGCCACAACCAGCTTACGAATAATCTTACGCAAATAAGTCGCCGAACCACCGATACGGTCATGAATGGCCGCCGATGTTAGTGGAATATCGGGACGCTGGGTGGCTAATAGTACGAGAATACAAGCGGCCTGTTCAAAAGATTTAGCCAGCTGCATGGTCGTCGCCTCCCACTGTGGTTTGTGGTGCCACTCGTTCAAAAAATAGTTCCGTTTGACCAGCGCCAAATTGAGC
Organism: Lactiplantibacillus dongliensis; assembly: GCF_005405105.1. Lineage (GTDB taxonomy): Bacteria > Bacillota > Bacilli > Lactobacillales > Lactobacillaceae > Lactiplantibacillus > Lactiplantibacillus dongliensis. The sequence continues at coordinate 40,693 of NZ_BJDK01000020.1, read as the reverse complement.
ATAGCTTGGATGTGTCACCTGATCATACTGCTCAAAACCCGCATGTTCTAGAATTCGCCGTGACGCGACATTGGGCGCCAAGCAACTGGCCGTAATCCGTTCAAGCTGTAAGTCTTGAAACCCATAGCGCTGCAATAAATGGACCGCTGCCGTCATATAGCCTTGATGCCAATAATTGGCATTCAGCATATAGCCCAGATCCATCTGCCGTGGTGCCGGCTCGCCTTGGTTATTCATGCGCTCATACAAACCGACACTGCCGATAACTTTATCAGTTGCCACTAAGACCATTGCAAAGACTTGAGGTTGCTGCAGTTGCCGCCCTAACAAGTACTGGGCTTCCATCATATCATTGACCGGCGTAAAACCGGCATTAACCGCAATATCGCGATTTTGCACCATTTCAAAATAATCGGCCACATCGGTCGCTTGAAATGGGCGGAGTCGGATTTGTTCATTATGTAAATTCGTGGTCACCATTAACATATCGGTCCCACCTTTCTTACGTTATAATGATCCTGTATCAACAATATCAATTGAGGTGATTGCATGCAAGTGATTCAACAAAAATTAGCCGCACCGCATGTCGAACTGGTCGGTTTATTGCGTGATCCAGATCAAAATGCCCATTTAACCAAGCTGCCCGCCATTATTATCGTTCCCGGTGGCTCATATACCCACATTCCACGTGAACAGGCTGAAAGTTTGGCCCTCGCTTTTGCTGGGCATGGCTACCAAGCCTTTTATTTGCGGTATTCCTTTATCGATGAACATACACCACTCGGCTTAAACCCCGTTTGGGACTTAGGACGCGCCGTTCAGCAACTTCATCAACATGCCGAAGCGTGGCAATTAGATCCTGATCAAATTACGGCAGCCGGCTTCAGCGTCGGTGGTCATATCGTCGCGCTGTATAACGACTACTGGCATACCCAAGTCGCTGAAAAGCTATCGGTACCAGTGGCTGACTTAAAATTAGCCAATACCATTTTAGGTTATCCGGTCATCAGTCCCTTACTCGGCTTTCCAAAAGACGCGGCTACCTTGGCCAAATGGACGCCTGAGCCCCAGCAATTAGCTGCTGAACAACACGTTAATGCTGATAATCGGCCAACCTTCATTTGGGGTACCGCCGATGATCCCATCGTTCCAGCCCAAAATGCTTTAGCCTATGCGAGCGCCTTAGCGACCGCTAACATTACTTACGAACTACATCTTTTCCAACACGGTCCCCACGGCTTGGCGTTAGCCAACTCACAGACGGCTTGGAAACCGGATGCCAATCAACCGCACGCTGCTCATTGGTTGACCTTGGCCTTAGAATGGTTAACGGCACAACGAGAAAATCAGTTTGCTTAACTTTGTGATAAAGCATGCTGCTTGTTGACCAGTCTTATAGCTGGCACAACAATGCCCCGCTTTAAGATCAATTGGCTTAATGATCACGGAACACCAAAAAGGTCGTTACTGTTTTTCAGCAACGACCTTTTACTTTATAAGTACGACCGGTAAAACAGTCGCCATTTTAATAATTTCCGGGCATATAAAACGTATAGCCATTCCATCACTTCTAGCCAGACCCAGCCTAGTAAAAGCGCCCCGACCGTATCAGTCGGATAATGCGCCTGCAAGTAAACCCGTGACAACATGACTAGAATCAGCCAAGCCACACTAGCAGCTTGCAACACATCGGCCCAACGATAACTAGGTAACTCTGGCACAATCAAAACAACCACAACGGCAACCACCATAAACGTCCCTAAAACGTGGCCACTCGGATAACTATAACCCGTATCTGACGCGAGATGCCCTAACGGCCGGGCGCGTGCAACTAAATGCTTAAAGATAAACTCAAAGATATTCCCACCAGCCAATAATGCCAGCGCCCAGAAAGCTTGAATTTTATATTTAAACCCGTACAGCACAAAGGCCAGTATGACCATCCACACGATATCGCGCCCTGGTGAAGCTAGCCACGAAATCACGGTGAACACGCCGGTAAAGAATCCGTTTTGCCAGACCGTTACAATGGACGTTACCCCGGCATCAAGTAGATCAATACCAACCGCACCATCACTAATAAAATAGCTCAGATAGGCAAATAGAATGACTGCAATGACAAATTTGACCGGCCGACTACGCGACTTATCGATCATCAAGACAAGAACCCCCATTAATTTAGCAATTATGGAAATTATACCATAACCCCCGCTGTCACCGTAGTATCGCCATCAATTTGTTAGTGAACATTAAAATATCTCAAAGATATCAAAAATTTATCGTTTATTAATATAAAAACAGTTATTATTGATTTGACCTTAGAAATTTTCGGTATTTTTTCAAACTCAATTAAGTTTCAGATAATGGGGAAAAATGCTAAACTATGGGTAGTCTTTACATAACCAATGGAGGAAATGTTCATGGAAGATATGCCAAGCAGATCACAGATGCATCAACAGGAAGGCCCAAACGGCGGCGGCCCCAAGAAGAAACATCCCGTTCGTAATATTATTTTAATTGTCATCGCCGTGTTAATCGTGGGGATTGGTGCCTTTGCCGCGCGGACGTACTTTAACGCGAAGAATGCCGCTAAAATCGTCTATCAAAGCAGTGGCATTAAGAAGTCTCGGAATACTAGTGCTGTGCTAAACGGTAAAAAGCCGGTTTCAATCTTGTTACTCGGGACTGATACTGGGGCACTCGGTCGGGACTACAAAGGCCGGACTGATACGATCATTGTGGCAACCATTAACCCGTCAACTAAGACGACCACGTTAATGAGCTTACCGCGAGACTCAGAAGTTGCAATCTCTGGCTTTGAACAAGACTTCCCAGCTAAATTAAACGCAGCCTACGCTTACGGGAGTGCCGGCACAACCATTAAGACCGTTCAAAAATGGTTGAACGTGCCGATTGACTACTACGCTTTGATCAACATGGGTGGCATGAAGAAAGTCGTTGATGAAATCGGCGGCGTGGATATTTCACCAATCCGGAGCTTTTCTTATGAAGGGTATCATTTCATCAAAGGCAACAAAGTGCATATGAATGGTGCCAAGGCCTTAGCCTACTCACGGATGCGCTATGATGATCCATTGGGTGACTATGGCCGGCAACAACGGCAACGGCAATTGATTACCGCTATTATTAGTGAAAGTGCCAACGCCACTAACTTGATGAAGCAAGGATTCATGAAGTCCATTGCCAAACAAACACGGACCGACCTAACTTTCGGTAACTTAACGAGCATTGTTACGAATTACCGGACCGCAACTAAGAACATCGTCTCTGACCATGCGCAAGGTAGCGGTAAGATGCTTGATGGCCAATCGTTTGAAGTTGTCCCACAATCCGAAAAACAACGCGTAACGAACGTCTTACGGAAGTCACTAGATTTGAAAGCAGCGACGACTGGTGAGAAATACGCTAACAAGTGATCAATAAGTTATAACCAAAGTAAAAGCATCGCGGACAACTAGTCCCGATGCTTTTACTTTTTTAACACGCTTATAAATACACTTAACATTAGTCAAAATCACCGCCTACCGGTTGGTTGCTAAATGACTGAACTGAAAATAATCAATCGTTATTTTTTTATATCCGTTAGTTAACGTCGGGCGGGCCAGAATTGGCTCAGTGGTGTCGTTTCACTTAGTCGATGATTTTCCGACTTAGTGAAAGACCGGCTTTCGAGACCGCACTATGGCTCGAAAACGTGGCCACCACGTTCCAGCCGATTCTGGACCAACCAGAGTGAAAATTTAAGCCAACTAGTACCAAGCGTCGCACCTATAACAATTTAAATCGCCGCCATTGTAACAAACAAAAAGCAATTAACCGATTAACTAACTCGGCAACCAAGAAGCCAACCGCAATTGCCCCCGTAATCGTCACAACTTGCAACGTAAAGCCGATGGCGGCCCGATAATTGCCTAACGCAAAGTTACGCACCATTTGATAGGCTTGGCTTCCGGGCACGAACGAAACCAGACTGGGAATGTTAAAAATTATTGAAGGCATCTTTTTATAATGCGCCGCTAAATTACTCAACACGCCGATGCCGACTGACCCGATAAAACTACCCAAAACGACCCCGCCGTCAAAAGCTTGCACAATCAAGTAGGCTCCCCAAGTTAGGGTCCCAATCCAACCGGCAATATTGAGGGCCCGCCGTGGAATATTAATAATCAGGCCAAAGCCAAGAACAGCAATATAGGCTAACACGAGCTGACCAAACCAATTCATGGTGTTTCCCCCTTTAAAAAAGCGTAATGACCACGGCAATTCCAAAACCGAGCGCCGCCGCACTAATCATCGCTTCGACGGCTCGCGCCGGACCACTCACAAAATTACCTGCTAAAATATCGCGTACCGCGTTCGTCAACGGCACCCCGGGCACTAGCGGCATCAACGCCCCGATAATAATATCATCCACATTAGTCCCCCAGCCCAGCTGGACGAGCCATTCAGCTGCGACCCCAATCACTAATGCGGCAACTAGCTCACTTAAAAATTTAATTTTTAAATAACGGTTCAATAAGTAAAAGACTAAGTAACCCACAACCCCAATCACAACCGTTGGCCAAGTGTTTTCGACTTCGTGCCGAAACATGATCATCAACGGTCCGCTGACTAGTGCCGCTCCAACCAGTTGCAGCCAGAGTGGAAATGAACGCGACGCCTGATCTAGTTGACTTAGCCGCTGATGCAACGTCGGCAAATCAATGGTCTGATCCGCAAAGGCCCGTGAAAGCTGATTAACTTGCGCGACTTTCTCCAAATCAATTGTGCGCTTGTTGACCGCAGCAATCTGGGTGGCATTCCGCCCTTGAATCGACATCATCACCCCGGTAATCGTCACGTAAGTGTTCGCTTGTACGACACCAGCATTTTGGGCAATCCGAATCATCGTATCATCGACCCGTGAAATTTCAGACCCATTTTCAACCATAATCTTACCGGCTTTTAAACAAGTCGCAATAATTAGTTCATCCGTGGTCATCATCCGACTGGCCCCCTACTTTTTAATACTTTAACTTTAAGCTAAAAACCGTCAGCCGCCTACCCTAAACCGCTAAAAAAGCAAAAAAAAATCGGCTAACGAAGTTTCCTTCGTCAGTCGATTTTCCGAAACTCCTATAAAGTAGGAGTTAGCCGTTTAAGCTGTTAATTAGTCTTTTGTAACGTTAACTGCTTGTGGGCCACGATCGCTTTCTTCAACGTCGAATGATACAGCTTGGCCTTCTTCAAGAGTCTTGAAGCCGTCTTCTTGGATAGCTGAGAAATGTACGAATACATCACTACCGTTTTCGCGAGTGATAAAACCAAAACCTTTATCGGCGTTAAACCATTTAACTGTTCCATGTTCCATAATAAAAAATCCTCCTAGTGCTTTTTTGCACATATAAATTGATGTATATCATGATTCGGTGCAAATTGGGGATAGTTTATTGAAACGATCTGACCAAAATTACCTAACCAAGCTACAAGAGTAATTGTAGCATATTGTTATCGAAAAGGATAGCGAATCCGACGAATTCCCTAAAATTCTTTATAACTGGATAAAAAAAGCAGAATATCAACGCCATTTTTACACAGTTTGTTCAGGATGGTATGAATAATTGACGCTACTTAACAAATATATTATGGGCCGCTTTGTAGCTCACTGGAACCTGCTGCCCAGTTGCTTTCACTTCAATCGTCACCGGTCCTTCAAACGGATCGTGCTTGATTACGGTCACATCTTGACCAATCTTCAATTGAATATCGTGTAAATAAACCAATAAATCATGGTTATCAATGAACCGTTCAATCACTACGGCTTGACCGTCTTCAGTATCAGCCAACGCCACATGACTATCTTCAGTATAATGACCATCCTTATCAGGAATCGCCCCACCATGAGGACAATGCGTCGGATGATCCAAGAAATCTTCTAGTGAATCAACTAAGCGTTCACTCGTCACGTGTTCCAAGACTTCGGCTTCCGTATGCACATCTGGTAAATCATAACCTAACTTATCAACTAAGAAATCTTCCCAGATACGATGCTTCCGGACTAAAGTCTCCGCATAGCGAATGCCCTTTTTAGTCAATGAAATACCAGCGTAAGGGGTATGCTTGGCTAACCCTTCTTGCACTAGCTTACCGACCATTTCCGTTACAGAACCAGCCGCAATGTCCAAACTAAGCGCAATCTGCTTATTGGACACTTTCTTCTTTGTACCGCCAAGTTCGAAAATAATTTTTAAATAATCTTCCTTCATGGGGGTCATGAATATCCGTCACCTCAACTAATTAATAAATCGCCATTTTAAATGATAGTGCAATTATCGTACTACATTTACACTTTTTTTGCTACTGATACTGGTTAAGATTAAACTTGTTACTCTGGTCCGCTCGCCATTAAAAAACTAACGACCATTTACTTTAACCAGCAGATTGACAACAAAATTGACTAGCATCAAACACCTACCGCCAAATGGCCTAGTCCCCTTCATAACTGAACCAACTAATTTAATTATTAAACCGCCTGACTAATTCAGCTAACACGCTTGCAGCTTAGTAATCATCGTGCCATAATTAAATTGTAGCGCAAACCAATTGCTTTTGGTTGCAACCGTTTTAAATTTCTTGAATTTTACCGGTAGCTTGCGTCAATACTAAGGAGGAACCGCATCGTGAATGATGATGCTCAATTATCCATTACCCAATTAAATGATTCTTTGCAACACAAAGCCGTTGAAGCCTTTGCGGCGTTTTATCAACGTCTTTTTGATGCTAATAATCTCGAACTCATGTCCAATTATCCGGTTGTCAACTATATGACCGACATCAACGAACATTTGAACTTATCCCGTTTTATGACTAAAGATCAACGCATCACTGATAGTGTTGACTTTTCCTACCAAGATTACTTGAACCTGATTGACAAGTTAGATCAACCTTACTTTGAAAGTGGCAATCCCGCTCAGACTTGGGACGAATGGTATGCCAGTCACTTTGCCCAAGTTTCTAAATCTTAATTTAAGCTAATGAGGTCGGGCCAATTCGGTTCGACCTCATTTTTCGGTAATCGTAATCTGGCGACCATTGATTTTAAGCAATCCTTCCGCCACTAACTGGCTTAGTTGGCGGCTCAACGTTTCTGGCGTAATGCCTAAAAAGCTGGCGAGTTCTTTTTTCTTTTCTGGCAATTCAAATGGATTCGCCTGTTGTTCTTGAGCGACTTGCTGCAAGTAAACTAAAATACGATTTTTCGACTTTAAATTACCAGTGAGCGCGCTGACCGATTCTAAAGCCGTCAATCGATCCCCTAAAATGTTCAACAAGTTCAACGCCACTTGCGGGACCCGTTGCATCAAATCTTGGAAGTCAGCCCGGCCAATTGAACAGATCCACGTATCTTCAACGGCTTCAGCATAATTAAAATGTTGCCGCCGCGCAAATAACGCCGCCTCACTATCAATGGCCCCTGACCGCAACATATAGAGCACTTTTTCTTTACCATTGGCATTGAGCTGATAAACTTTCACCCGGCCTTGATCCACAATCAACATCCGCTCTAGTGGTGTCGTTGGCGCATACAGCTGGGTTCCTCGTTTGAATAACTGCTGATGAACCGAAACTTTGACTAATTCCCGAATATCCGAATCTGCCAATCCCTTGAAGATTGGGGCTGCTTGCACACATCTAAACGCTGAATGTGACATATTCCCACCTTTTCTTGATAATTATCAATTTTTAACCGGTAAACTTAGTATACACTAAAGGTATCAACTAATGGAGGCTTTGAACTTATGAAAATCTATCGTGCAGAACTTGTCCCACTAAATGCTAATGCCATTGGTACGGCCGCCCATGGTCAGGCCGTATTGATTGAAAATGGTGCTAACTTGACGATTAACTTAGAATTATTCGATACCCCAGCAAACATCCAACACTGGGAACATTTCCATGGCTTCCCAGATAATCGGCCAGCCGAAATCGCCACGAGCGCGCAAGATGTTAATCACGACGGCTTCGTTGACCTTCCCGAAACTGGTGCAGTTTCAGGAACAACGATGGTGCCACTAGATAATGCGCCACACAAAATGAACATTCCTCATGATGATTATCCGGTTGCTGACGCCAATGGCCACTTTGCCTACACTAAAGTGGTCCCATTAGCTGAATTGGATGCCAAATTTAAAGCTACTTTCAATGACAGTGACTTAGCCTTGGACAAACGCGTTATTTACGTTCACGGTGTCACCGATGATGTCGTCTTACCCGACACGGTCGCCGGCGCAGTGGGTCACTATTCAACGCATGTGACCTTACCCATTGCGGTTGGCAAGATTGAATTAGTTAACTAAATCTGATAATTACTAGAAAGCACTAAACGATTAATCAAACGCTTTAATTTGATTAGTTGTTTAGCGCTTTTTTCTATCTTGCTAGCCGAAACGTGTTCGCCCTGACTGCGCCTTCCGCTTGCTACGCCAAGTCAACCATGCGGAAAATCACCGCATAATTGACCCTCTTTCTATCTTGCTAGTCGAAACGTGTTCGGGCCAACTGAAGACTGCGCTTGCTACGCTATCAGCACAATGCCAAAACTGCATTACCTATTCTGCTAGCCGAAACGTGTTCGCCCTGACTGCACCTTCCGCTTGCTACGCCAAGTCAACCATGCGGAAAATCACCGCATAATTGACTTAGCTAGGCAATGCTCAGGTGCAACCCGTCAGCGCTCTCACTATACAAAAAAAGACCCAAGCTTTCCCGCATCACTTGGGTCCTACTGGTAAGAATCATCACCGGGCAATGGAACACTACTTCTAGAATTCTATTACACGTTGTTTTATGCACGATCACTACCTGGTCTAAGCCAGGCATCTCTCAGCGCTGTTTCGCGCTCTGTTGTAAATCTCTTTGCAAAGCTAAACTTCAAAACACGACCAACATGACAACAGTCAATCCAGCCATAAGATCGATTGACAAGCGGAAAACTTGTTTGTCCGGTGACTTACCGACTCTTACCGTCTTAAATCTACCATTAATTAACCGGTTTCACAAGCCAGAAGCTAGTGTCGCTTTACTTATTTCACCGGATAAACTCGATAATGGGGCTCGCCATCCGCGATGTAGCAGTACAAGCACTGCGTTTGCGCCTCGTCAAAATACCCTAGATTCAACATATGGTGGCCCTCGCGTTCTTCAATGCCTTGAAACGCATTAATCATAAAGATTCGCATCATTTCCATTTGCTTCTTATGGGCACTCGCCTTTTGGGTGGCAGCGGCCAACGTAAAGCCTTCATCGAGCATCGCTTTAATCCAATGAACCCGCATTAACGTGCCGTATGAAAACCGATGTGCACTATTTTTTTCAGTGGTCGTTTCACTATGGATATAATTTTTTTGTTCCCAATAACGTAGCTGAGTCTGCGAAACCCCCGTTGTCTTGGCCAGATCACTAATACCGACGGTAAATTTATGCTTGTTAATTTGCGATTTTAATTTTTTAAAGAATACCTCGTCTTGATTGTTCACGAAATAACCTCTTTTCTTAGATTTCCAATATTTAGTATATATTTTTTAACATTAATGTCAAGTTTGTTGACATTAATAGCTAATCGGCTTATATTAGACAACGTAGTTTTTTAGAGAGAAGGGATTCACTTGTCAACCACTGTTGATACCAATGGGAAACCGTACAAACGCGGCTTACTCATTGCAATTTTACTAATCGGGACATTTTGTACAGTCCTTAACCAAACGATTTTAACGACGGCCTTTCCAACCTTAATGAAGGCTTTCGACATTACAACCTCTACCGTCCAATGGCTAACGACTGGTTTCTTACTAGTCAACGGGATCATGATTCCCGTTAGTGCTTGGCTCAGTACTCGTTTCAGTACCAAATGGTTATATTTATCAGCGATGACCATTTTCGAAATTGGGACCATCATTTGTTTTACAGCACCAAACTTCCAATTCCTACTCGCTGGACGGTTAATCCAAGCGATGGGCGTTGGGGTCACCATGCCGTTACTACAAACGATCATGTTAACCATCTTCCCTGCGAATAAACGGGGGGCTGCCATGGGGATGGCCGGTATCGTTATCGGCCTAGCCCCAGCGATTGGCCCCACCTTATCCGGGTGGGTCATCGATAACTTAAGCTGGCGTGACTTGTTCGGTTTAATTATCCCAATCGTCGCCGTCGTCTTGATTGCCGGGCTATTCTTTATGGCCGATGTCTTAGAAACCTCGAAACCCAAGCTCGACTTCCTTTCCTTAGGGATGTCCACACTAGGTTTTGGGAGCTTACTTTACGGCTTCTCCTCAGTTGGGGATGATGGTTGGACATCTGTTAAAGTCTTGACCACCTTAATCATTGGGGTCGTCATGATTGTCTTATTCGTCTGGCGTCAATTAACCATGGAAAAACCATTCTTGGAATTCCGGGTCTTCAAACACTCTGAATTCACGGTCGCTGCCGTTTTAAGTTCGGTGACCAACATGGCTATGGTCGGCGCCGAAATGGTTATTCCATTGTACTTGCAAATCATTCATGGGTTCTCAGCGTTTCAGTCTGGGTTAACCTTACTCGCCGGTGCTTTAATGATGGGGATTATGAGTCCCATTACCGGGCGGGCCTTTGACCGCTTCGGCGCTAAACGTCTGACCACCCTTGGGATGTTCTTATTAACTGCCGGGACGATTCCTTTCATCTTTATCACCCGTGATACGGCCACGATTTATATCGTCGTCTTATATGCCTTACGGATGTTCGGAATTTCGATGGTTATGATGCCCGCCACGACTGCCGGGATGAACGCCTTGCCTGTTGATATGATGGGTCATGGGACAGCTGTCAACAACACCATTCGCCAAGTGGCTAGTTCCATCGGGACCGCCATCTTAACGTCAGTCTTGTCCAACGTCACCACGTCACAAGCGCCAGCCCATAGTTTGATCAAGCGCAACCCACTTGGCTACAAAGACCAATACTTTGATGCCACTCTAAATGGGTATCACGCGGCTTTCTACGTGGCCGTGGCCTTCTGTCTCGTTGGTCTCGTTGTTGCCTTCTTCATGAAAGACAAACAACATTCAGTTAAACCAGTTACAAAGGGGGCTAACAACTAATGATTCTCGTCTTATTAGTACTTAGTACGCTTGCGTTATTCTTAACCTTCGTCTATATGCGTCAATCAACTATGCGACTGACCTTGACAGCTATCTTTGGAATTGCGCTCGTCGCTTCACTAGTCTTAGTCGTCCGCAATGACAGTGCCCACTACGGCATGGAAAAAGTCACCACGACCAAAACCACGCCTTTAAAATCCGCTGGTAGTGATCAAATGGACTTATTACTGTACCAATCGGTTGGGACCGCCGATAAAAATCGGGTCTATATTTATAAGCAGACCACTGATCAAAAGAAAGTCAGTCATACTGCCGCTAGCATCAAGACCACGAATCAAGTCAAGCGGACCACTGGCGCCACCAAGTTAGTGACTAAAACAACACGCTGGACTTATAAAAGTCAGGCTGCTAAGTTCTGGTTTGGGATTGCTGACAACGACCACGAATTAGTCAGTCATCACAATACCTTCTACATTAAGAAGAATTGGGTCGTTTTAAGTACGACGCAGGCCAAAAAGCTCAGCACACTCGCTAAACAACAAGCCAAGACCTTGAAATCACGCGCTAAAGTTTACGTGGGTAATGAAGTTAAGGCCGCTATGATGAAAAATCCGTCATTGTCAAAAGCCCAACTAGCAAAACTTGAAAAGGCTGCGGCCGCTAGATTCCAAGCGCAAGCCATGCAAAGTATGCTTCAACAAGTCAAAACTAGTAAATAGGCCACCGTGACCTAACGCTAAAAGCGCCCGTCGTAATCGAAACTGATTACGACGGGCGCTTTTTGACTGTCCTTTACGACTTAAACTGTTCGATACAAAAATGACGTTCATGACAGTTAGGACAGATCAAGCGCCGCGTCTTTAACGTGTGTCGCGCCCAAATACCTGCCCACAATGTCGGCTTAAAGACCGTTTGACAATGCGGACACCGATAATTAACGGCGCCAAAGTAATGATAGACTAAACCAGCTGCCCCGATAACGGCAAACAGTACCGCTACCCCAAACGGCCACCACTGTCCCCGGACAACGCCCCAAATTAAAGTCGTCAATTCTAAAATATCCAACAAAATGCCACCCACTACTAACCGCCAATGAACGCGCTGTAATCCCTGTTGATTAGTCATTAACTGTGTTATGTCCGTAATGGATTTAATTGGCACGTTAGTCAGTTCGTCTAAGCCAGCTTGCAGTTGATTGATTTGAGCTAGTTGCTGCGTTGCTGTTGCTTGCTGAGCTTGTAGTTTTGCTACTTGCGTTTGCAGTAAGCCGTGTAAGACGGCCGTGGCTTCATCACTGGCCAAAACGGCCTGAATGGCCTTCAAAGATAACCCCAGTCCTTTTAACAGCAGAATCAACTTTAGTCGATCCAAATCTGCCGCCGTATACAATCGCCGCCCACCAGCTGTTGTGGTAGTCGGCCGCAATAGTTGACGTTGATCATAATATTGAATCGTGCGTACCGAGACTTGGGCCAACTTAGCTAACTCACCAGTCGTATATTCAGACATGACTTCCACCTCCACCGTTAGTTATAGCGGATGACGTTGCGTCATGAGCAAGCCCTTTCTGCGATTATTGCGAAGAAAGTTATACTTGCCGAGTCACAATATTTCCCGGGCAATTGACACCGGACGCCATGGACAACTCAACCGCTATCGATTGCCAACCAATACAAAAACACGGTCTAACTGAAAAATTCCAGCTAAACCGCGTCACTTATTTACAAATCCTAATATTGAACTAACTGACGGCACACTGTTCACAAAGTGGCATCAAGTCTTTTAAGTCCTCAACGGATGAGCCATTTTCTAAGAAGCAATTGACCATATCTAGCCAATATTGATCGTCGGCACTAAATGTTGCATGTTCATCTTTACAAGGTAATAAACCTGCCTTGGTGTATGCCACGATTTTATCAGCAGCGACCCCGCTTTGGGCTGCTAATTGTTCCAGAGTCATTTTCTCTCACCATTTGTCCTTTCAAAATTTCAATGAGCTTATGTTACGCCCCCCGCTTACGAAATGCAAGCAATAATTTTCTGGCAACTTTATTAAAATGATATGATAATAATCTTCACTGTTTTCACCAAAAAGTGTACACTATTATTTATCAGTTTTAAAAATTTTGAATGTGAGGTGACCCCAACAATTATGAATGCTGACCTAACTTTTCGCAGTGGTTTAAAAGACGTCATTCCAACACTTTTTGGTTATATCGGGGTTGGCTTAGCGATGGGCATCGTAGCCAATACGAGCCACCTGTCAGTGCTTGCCGTTTTACTCATGTCGCTCATTGTTTACGCGGGTTCCGCCCAGTTTATCATCATTAGTATGCTGCTGGCTGGTAGTCCAATATCCGCCATCGTCCTCTCAACGTTTCTCATTAATTCTCGGATGATTCTCATGAGCATGTCACTAGCCCAATATTTTAAGCAAGATTCCTTACTAAATAATATTGGAATTGGCTCATTATTGACCGATGAGACCTTTGCCTTGAGCATGAATAAGCTAAATCAGACCGACCACCGGCTAAAACCTAACTGGCTACACGGTGCCAACTTATTAGCCTATGCTATCTGGGCGTTAGCAACTGTCGTGGGCTGTCTCCTAGGTCATCTTATTACCGATCCAAATCAATTTGGTTTAGATTTCGCCGTCGTTGGGATGTTTATTGGCCTATTATACTTACAAATGATCACTGATCGCAGTAAACCAATCAAATTGCAATTATTAGTTGTCATCTTTGTTGCAATCACCATGTATTTCTTAATGCGCTGGTTCCCAGGTAACATCGCCTTACTCCTTGCGACGCTCTTAGGCTGCGGCTTTGGAATGGCGGTGAGTCCGCATGACTAATTATATTCTAATCACGATCTTACTAGCCGGCCTCGTCACCTGGCTATCCCGTGTCGTACCATTTGCCATTATTAAGAACTTAACGGTCCCCCGTTGGTTAATTAACTTTCTGTCATTCGTCCCAGTCGCCATTATGACCGCCATCTTTATTGAAAGTTTACTCATCTACCACGCTGGACATTGGCCCGGCTTTAATCTAGAAAATATCTACGCGTCCATCCCAGCAATCGTTGCCGGCGTGCTCACTAAGAGCCTACTAGCCGTAGTTATTACAGGGGTGCTTGCCATGGCTGCCATTCGGTTACTTGGTTGGGGCTAATATCGCTCGATTACAATCACGCTTCAACTACATTATCGACATGCCAATCGCTAACCTGATGAGTCCTGGCCAAGCTATATAATACTGTAACCAATAGCTTCCTCGCGGGATATTCAGGCACACACGACCACGTTCCAACCGATTCTGAGCCAACCAGCGTGGCAATTTAAGCCAGCTAGCACCAAGCGTACTATTAATATAGTAGAAAAAAGATCCAGCCTTCGTTTTTTAACGAAAACTGGATCTTTTTTTGACTTAGCGTTGCTTTGGTTTTGTTTGAATTTGGCTGAAACGTGTTCCCTGGGGCAGCGGCTTCCGCTTAGCTACGCTAGTCAATCACTCGGAAAGTTCACCGAGCCATTGACTAGCTAGGCTATGCTCAGCAGCTGAACGCCCCAGCTCGCACTCTTTTTAATACCAGCCGTTAGCTTGCCAATGCGCTTGGGCAGCTGACCATGAACCGTAACGTGATGAAACGTAGTTGTTTGCAACGCGTTCTTGGTTAGCAGCTGAGTAGTCACCGTTCAAGTATGATGAGCTTAATTGGTATTTCCCGATATATTGACCATTACGAGCGCTGTATGAACCGCCGGATTCTTTGTTGGCAATCCAAGCTTTCGCAGAACCATCTGAACCACTCGTTGTTGCTGAGTAGTTTGAGGCGTTGTTGGTCGTCGTAGTCGTTGCAGCAGCTGGGGTGGTGTTCGCCGTTGTTGCTTGACTAGTCGTCGTTGCCGTCGTCGTAGTTGCTTGGTTATTTGACGAAGCTTGAGTGGTTGATCCATTAACTTCTAATTGTTGGCCAACGTAAATTAAGTTAACGTTCGCTAAAGAATTAGCTGATTCAATTGCTGAGATCGTCGTATTGTTGGCGTTAGCAATTGAACTAACCGTATCGCCGGCTTTAACAGTAACGGTGTCGGCATTGACTGCGGCAGCACTGAAAACAAATAAGCCAGCTGCAGCTACGGTTGATAATAGTAAACTCTTAATCTTCATATAAATTTCTTCACTCCTGTGATTTGGGTAAGTTTCGATAAAGCGGGTATGACCATTTGATCGCCGCGCTTAACAACAGGAGCTAAGTATACCGGCTGGATGTAACAGTGCAATAGCAGTTTTATTACGATTTGACCGGTTTTCTGTAACATAAGGCCAATTTTGTAATATTTTGTAATATTCAAGCCGGAATCAGCGGGTTATTTTTCAGAAAGCGAACCAGTTTCTTTCACATTTTCGTCAAACTGAAAGCGATTGAATAACCGGAATGGCTTTATCTTGGCTAGTAAACCAAGTATAATAATTAAAGTATACTCAGCAGGTCTCATTTGACTGCTAAATTATCGCTTAAGAAATGGTTAATTACCAAAAAATATCGATTTTAAACCAAATTTTCGATAAGAAACCATTATAAAACCGTTAAAAGCTTTACTTAGCCGGTGAAATCAAGTAACTTTAGCAACGAAACCTGAGTATTCATACTATAGTAGGAATTAACTTAAACTTTACAGATTGAGAGATGAACAGACATGTGCGGTTTTGCTGGTTGCTTAACAGATCGAACCAAAGCGGATAACGCGGCTTACGATCAGACCATCCACGAAATGACAAAAATGATTGTCCATCGGGGTCCCGATGACGACGGTTATTTTGCTGACGACCACATTACAATGGGGTTCCGACGCTTGAGTATTATTGACTTGGAAGGTGGGCATCAACCCCTTTCCTACGACAACGAACGTTACTGGATGACCTTTAATGGTGAAATCTATAACTATGTTGAATTACGGGAACAATTAAAAACAGAAGGCTATGAATTTAAGACCAGTTCTGATTCAGAAGTCATCTTAGCCATGTATGCCAAATACAAACAAGACACCACTAAATATTTACGCGGCATGTTTGCCTTTGTCATTTGGGATAAGCAGGAACAAACCTTGTTCGCTGCCCGCGATCAATTCGGAATCAAGCCATTCTACTATGCCATCAAAGACGATAATTTCTATTACGCCTCTGAAAGCAAAGCCATCTACAAGATTCTGAAGGATAAGACCTTTGATAAGAATGCCATGCAAGATTACATGACCTTCCAATTCGTCCCAGAACCTGAGACGTTAACTAAAGAAATCAAAATGCTAGCCCCCGGCTGTTCTTTAACGAAGAAGCTAGGTGCCGCACCTCAAGTCAACCGTTACTACCATCGTGAATTCCACCCCGTTAAACGGACGGAAGCCGAATATGCGCAAAAGATTAAAGACGCGCTCTTTGACTCAGTTAAGATTCACATGCGTTCGGACGTCCCAGTGGGCTCCTTCTTATCTGGCGGGATCGATTCTTCGATCATTGTCGCCATTGCTAAGAACTACAATCCAAACCTCGAAACGATCTCGGTCGGCTTTGAGCGTGAAGGTTATAGCGAATTAGATGTTGCCCAAGAAACAGCCCAAGTCTTAGGCGTTAAGAACCACAGTATGACGATTACGCCGGAAGCCTTCATGAAGGCCTTTCCGCACTTCGTCTGGAGTATGGATGATCCGTTGGCTGACCCGGCCGCTGTGCCGCAGTACTTCTTAGCCAAAGAAGCTCGTAAACACGTCAAAGTCGCCTTAACTGGCGAAGGCGCCGACGAACTCTTTGGTGGTTACACCATTTATCATGAACCCGAATCATTGAAGCCGTTCCGTTATACGAAACCAATCAATGGCGCGCTCAAGAAGATTGGTTTAATGATGCCAGAAGGTATGCGCGGTCGTTCATTCTTACTACGGGGAACCACGCCGCTTGAGAATCGTTACGTTGGGAATGCCTTTATCTTCGGTGAAGATGAAAAACAAAAATTCATTAAAGACTACAATCGCAACCATCCGTTCCAGTCGATTACCCAACCATTTTACGATGAATCCGTCGACTACGATCCAATCAGCCGGATGCAATTCATCGATATGCACACTTGGTTAAACGGTGACCTCTTGCATAATGCTGATCGGACCACAATGGCCCATAGCTTGGAACTCCGGACCCCCTTTGTGGACCGCGAAGTCTACAACTTGGCCGCCGAGATTCCAGCGGACTTACGCATTAGTCACGGCACAACCAAGTATATCTTGCGCAAAGCTGTCGAAGATGTGGTGCCAGAACATGTCTTACATCGCAAAAAGCTCGGCTTCCCAGTACCAATTCGCTTCTGGCTAAAAGATGAAATGTACGACTGGGCTGAAAACATCATTAAAAGCTCGCAGACGGATCAATACTTTAATAAAGCTTACTTCTTGAAGTTGCTCTCTGATCATCGTGACGGTGTTCGTGACAATTCCCGGAAGTTATGGACCGTCTTAACCTTTATGATGTGGCACAAGATCTACGTGGAAGACGATATCTTAATGGATAGTCCGACCGCTAATGCGCATGCCAGTGCCATCGAGGAGTAAAATCATGGAAATTATCGTGCAAAAATTTGGCGGGACGTCCGTTAAAGACGATGCCGCGCGCAAACAAGCGCTTCGCCACGTCCAATACGCCGTCGACCAAGGCGATAAAGTCATTGTGGTCGTTTCGGCGATTGGTCGTAAAGGCGCGCCCTATGCGACCGACTCCTTACTGGGGTTAGTACATGGGGAACAATCACGGCTAACCAACCGGGAATTAGATATGCTCGTTTCCGTTGGTGAGACGATTTCGACTGCCGTCTTTACAGAACTAGCTCGCGAACAAGGCTTAAACGTCGTGGCGATGACCGGCCAAGATGCCGGCATTGTCACCAGTGATGAATTCCAAAACGCCAAGATTTTACGGGTCAAACCGCAAGCCATCAATGACGCTTTCGACGATGCCGATGTGGTCGTTGTCACCGGCTTTCAAGGTGCCACCGCATCTGGCCATATCACGACGATTGGCCGCGGCGGTTCCGATACGTCCGCAGCCATTCTAGGGGCGGCGTTTAAAGCCAAACGCGTCGATATCTTCACGGATGTCAACGGGATGATGACCGCTGACCCCCGCTTGGTTACTCATGCGCGCTTCATTAAAGCTATTAGCTATGAAGAATTAGCCAACATGGCACATGAAGGGGCAAAAGTCATTCACCCCCGGGCCGTGGAGATCGCCGAACAAGCACACGTGCCAATGCGGATTCGATCAACTTACCAAGCGCCCGATGAACTCGGAACCTTGGTTACCGACCGCACCACCACCCAGATTGAACACTACCGGACGGTCACTGGGATTGCCCATCAGACTGGGCTGACCCAGTTCACCGTCCCAACGGATACGTTGAGTTCCAGTGAAATCTTTGAACTCATGGCCGCCCACGGGTTGAGCGTTGACTTTATTAACATCACTCAACACCAAGTGGTCTTCAACCTAGTGAATGGTGATGCCAAAGTTGCCAAGGCCTTATTGACCAAGGCACATGTCCACTGCCAAGCCATTGGCGACTGTGCCAAAGTCTCCGTTGTTGGGGCCGGCATTACCGGGACGCCCGGTGTGACCGCTAAGATTGTGACGGCCTTAAGTGCCCAGCATATCGACATTTTACAATCGACTGATAGCTATACCACCATTTGGGTCTTAGTTAAAGCCGCTGATTTAAAAGTTGCAATGAATGCGTTACATGATGCCTTTTTAGGTATCGATGATTAAACCATTAATGAGCCGCCAGATTATTTTGTCTGGCGGCTTTTTTAGATACACAGCGTACTTTTGGCTAACGACCTAAATGTGCTATATTGGAAATATTGAAGGTGACGCTTATTCAACCAACTAAAACTCCGACCGCTGATGTCGGCGACTTTATGAAAGTTGCTGCTTGTACAGCGGTCATGCTACAAACGGTTCTAGCTTTCGGACTAACGACCCACCCCAGTCTGCCAGTTCAACGTGGGATTGGGTTTACTTATAATCTTGTTAAATTCACAGCACCCGTGTTTATTTTTGGCATTTTCTACACGACTAACCGCCAGACTTATCCCAGTCAGTTAACCGCTTATCCACATTATTTACGCCAACAATGGTCCGCACTATTCTTCCCAACGATTGGCTGGACACTGGTCTACCTATTCGCGATGCCCAACTTACAACAGCATCAGCCTTATCACGACGCGCTTAGCTTTAGCTGGCAATTGATCAACGGTAATGCGGCACCGCACTTGTGGTATAACACCATGATGTTGCAATTTATTATCCTCATGCCGCTATTCTGGTACTTATTCCGGCGACTGACGCAACCGCGACGGCTTTGGCTGACACTCAGCCAAGTAACACTTGGTTACTTGGCTTGGTTAACCTGGTATGATATTGCGGTTTGGCAGGGCCCCCAATCGCAAACGTGGTACTTATTGGATCGTGTCTTTATTAGTTTCTTACCGTACGCGATACTTGGCGGGCTGGCTTGGCAATACCGATCGTCAGTGACCGCTTGGTTGCAACGTTGGCGTTGGTGGCTGGCGGGGGCTTATTTACTCAGTCTAATTAGCATCAATTGGGAATTCGCCCAATTCGGCACGCCGGTCAAGCTCAGTAACGCGCCTTATTATCAACCGTTGATGACCATCTACGCCCTGCTGGTTATCGGGCTCATTGCTTGGTTGGCCACGCATCAGTTACAGCGCCAAGCCGCTAGTCTACCACTCATTCATTGGCTGGCCACTTACGCCTATCGTGCTTACCTGGCAAATGTCTTCTGGTTACAGGTGTTTTGGACCTGGATGGCGCCAACATTTAGCCAACGCCCCATCTGGTTAATTAGTCTTACCTACTTACTCACTTGGCTAGCGTCGTTTGCCACGGCGTTCGGCTTGCATTGGGGCTGGTCAATGCTCAAACAGCCGTTAGAAAATTCTCACAAACAGTGACTTTTCAGCGAATTGCATGTATTCTAAAGAGAGTAAATTACGACATTTATTGAAAAGGACGTATCTATTTATGAAAGCAAGTCAATTAATTAATAGTTTAAAATTCAAACGCGTTGCACCCGCGTTAACGACTGACTTTGACGTCACTATGTTGACCCAAGATACTCGCGAAATCAAACCCGGCGCCATGTTCATCGCCGTCGATGGTTACCACGTCGATGGCCATACGCTGGTCGATCAAGCCGTCCAAGCCGGTGCGAAAATCATCGTTGCTCAAAAACCAATTAACGTGACGGTACCGGTCATTTATGTAGCTAATACTGAACGGGCGATGGCTATTTTAGCCGATGTCTTTTACGGCGCACCGAGTCAAAAGATGCGGATGATCGGTGTTACTGGGACCAATGGCAAGACAACCGTGACCCACCTGATCGAACAAATTTATCGGGACCAACATCAAGCAACTGGCTTGATTGGAACGATGTATCGTAAAATTAAAGATAACAAATTTCCAACTGCCAACACAACACCAGATGCCATCACCACTCAACGAACCTTAGCCGCCATGCGGGATGCCCAAGTAAACACCGTTGCCATGGAAGTCTCCTCGATTGCCTTAGTGCTAGGTCGTGTTTGGGGAATCGATTACGATATTGCCGTCTTCACCAACTTGACGCAAGACCACTTAGACTTTCATAAGACGATGGCCAACTACGCTGAAGCCAAGGCCATGTTGTTCGCCCAACTCGGCAACAAATACGGCGCTAACGGGACTGAAAAAGTTGCCGTTTTAAACACTGACGATCCCATTGGGCGGGAATTCGAACAGTACACCGCGGCACACGTCTTGACCTTTGGCTTAAAGCCCGATGCGATGATCAACGCGCAAAACGTGCAAATCCACAGTCATGGCACTGAATTTGATCTATCGGTGTTCGGTCATGTGACCCATGTGACGATGCAACTGATTGGCCAATTCAACGTCTACAATATGTTGGCGGCATTCGCCGCGGCCTATGCAAGCGGTATTCCTGAGGATCAAATTATTGCGTCCTTAGAAAAAGTTACCGGGGTCAAGGGTCGCTTCCAAGCAGTGCCATCACACACGGGTGTCAGTGTCATTGTCGACTACTCCCACACACCCGATGGCCTATTAAACGCCTTAGAAACTATTCAAGATTTCGCGAAAAAAGACATTTATTGCGTCGTCGGCTGTGGTGGTGACCGGGATAAAGGTAAACGGCCGAAGATGGCTAAAATTGCGGTTGATCGCAGTACTAAGCCAATCTTCACTTCCGACAATCCCCGGACGGAAGATCCTGAGATGATCTTACAAGATATGGTCGCTGGCGTACCCGATGCTAATGTCCCCGTTTACGTTGACCGCCATGAAGCGATTGCGACCGCCATTGCGCAGGCTCAACCTGGTGATGTCGTTCTAATCGCCGGTAAGGGACATGAAGATTATCAGATTCTCGGTCGGACCAAGCACCATTTTGATGACAGCGAAGAAGCTGCCAAAGCTTTAGCTTTAAAACCAACGATTGATTAACTGTTAAAAAAGGATTGCTAACTACGCCAGTTTAAGAGCTGTTAGCAATCCTTTTTTAGATTTTAGGCAGCTCACAAACCGCTTTATGCCCAAAATACTAGTCCCAATCTCAATCTGAATTAACGTCTCCAGTTGCTGATCACTCTGATGGCTGTTGGAGCCTTCGAAGTCACCACTTTTGACTACAAACTAAAACATGCCACGATAACTAATTCCGGTTATCGTGGCATGTTTCGATTAATGGTCCAAAAAGTCCGTTTCATTCCAAGTTTCAATCTCAAACTGTTGATTATCGGTGGTTTTCACAATTGTTAAGCTATCGTTATCGACAATGCCATGCCCAATCGTTGGCAATTCATGGCCATTAATGACCAATGGATCACGAAACTCAGCCACCGGAATGCCTAATAACGCTTTGATGGTCATCGTGGTTACCAACCCGTGAGATACCATTAAGATTGGCTTGGGATTATCAACACCTGCCAAAGTCACCGCATCGTGAACTGCAGCGGTTGTCCGCTCAACAAATGCCGCATAGCTTTCACCTTCCCCTGCTAGTTCTGGCTGATATTGCGCTGGATGATGGAGCAGTAGTTCCATTTGCGATTTCGGTTGCACATCGCCTTCTCGTAAGCCGTCCCAAGTCCCAAAGTTAAACTCCCGTAAACGCGGTTCAATCTGAATCGTTGGCTGCCACTGATTTTCAGCCACGATATACTTGGCCGTATCCAGTGCCCGCTTTTGCGGACTACTGTAAACTTGCGCGAAGTCGATGGCTTGCAGTCGCCGGCCGGCTGCTTTGCCGCCAGCAATACCACTCGCTAATAAAGGTGAATCAGAATTACCACCTTGGAATCGATGTTCAAGGTTATATTGGGTACGACCATGTCGCACAAAGTAAATTTGCATGGGTTAAGCATCCTTCCTAACTTAATTGCTACGTTAAGTTTACCCGTTCTCACCGGATAAAAAAAGTCTAAGGCCATCGCCTCAGACTTTTCTCACTAAATTGCTTTAATCATATGCGCATACGGATGAATCCCAATCGTCAATTCACCGGCTTTTTCAAAGCCTTGCCGCCGATATAACTTAGCAGCACCGGGATTACCATCATCCACGTTTAAGCTCAACTTGGCCGCGCCTTGTGGGGCAACCAACTTAGGCAATGCATCCAATAACTGACTACCGATTCCTTGCCCCTGCGTCTTCGGATCAACCGCCAACATACTCAAATACCACTCACCCGGTTGGCTTTCACCGCCTAAGACTAAGGGTCCTGGGAACCCCGGTTGTGCCGCCGAAACTTGTTGCAGCAATTGATTAACCTTAATTTCATTTTCGGCTGGATGACCGAACGCCACCCCGAATACTTTGGCGCCTTTAGCAGCCACAAACGTCTGCGCTACTCCGGTTAGGTTTTCCTTTTTTTCGTACAAATTGGTTAGCATCGCTAACAAATCAGCCCGCGAGACAGTCCGCAAAATCGGCATCTCCATATCACGATAAATCATCCCGATTAACGGGGCAATTTGCGTGGCATCATCTGGTTGTGCTTGTCGAATCTCCATACTTTAACACTCCTTCATCATTATTTTTATAATTTAAATTATCTTTTTAAGTTCACTCAGGACTTATCGTATCAAATTTCGCTAAGTATCGTCAATCTTGTTGCTTTGCGACGTGCCGATGTTCCAACGTCATCACCCAAGTCGTGACTGGCACCGTCAAAATAACCCCAATTAATGAGAACAAAACCATGAGTACTTCGGCAACAAATATTTTATTATTAATCACACTGCCAAATGAATAATGCAGACCGGAGAACCAAATAAATAGGGCTAGAAAACCGCCGAAGAAGCCGAAAAATAGCGTGTTGAATGTTGTCCCAATAATCTGCTTACCGATACTAATGCCATCAATATATAGTCGCGCAGTCGTGACGTGCGGATGCTGTTCGATAATTTCACTTAGCCCCGCCGCAATCGCAATACTTGCTTCAGCAATCGCCCCTAGCGTACTTAAGATTGCTTCGGTAACAGCGACCCCAACAAAGGACACGCCAATCGTCAGCGACATGCCTTCCAAGTCTTCACTGTCTTCCAGACTAAAGCCTTGGGCCATAATCCAATGCTCCACGGGAAAGATGACTAGAATCAGTGCTACCATCACAATTAAAGCGGCGATGTACGCTGTTTTGGCCGCCAACTCGTTATCTTCACCAAAGAAGATCGTAAAGGCCAAAATGATCGTCCCAATCACCAGCGAGACGCCCATTGCTGGAAAGCCCCAAGAAATCAAGACAACGGCTAAAAAGAGCAAGCCAAAGTTAAAAATCAAGCTCAAAAATGCCGTAGCACCAGTTTTACCACCAATAATCGTCATCAAGGCAAACAGGACTAAACCTAATACCGTAATCGTACTCATGCGGCCGCCTCCTGACTGGGTAATAACCGACTAGCCAACCAGCTCGCCACGGGAATCGCTAAGACAATGCCAATCCCTGAGATCAAGCTCTGCACCATGCCCAGTGACATATTCATCGAAAAGGTATATCCCCAGTTATTGCCGTTACGTAAGTAAAGTAACGTCATCGCAAAGGTATCCGCCATAAAGATCAAAAAGAGCACATTAATTAACGGGCCCATAATGGAATGGCCAATTTGCAAGCCTGATTTAAACACTTGATTAGGGGCAATGTCCGGTCGTTCTTGTTTAAGTTGAAATAACGACGCCACAATATCGGTCGATTCATCCATCACGGCACCCAAAGAACCGAGCACCGTTTCAACTAAGAATAGCGGTCGCGGCACTTGGGTCACATATTGCATCGCTTCATAAGTCACGCCCCGTTCATGCGTCACCGCAAAGACAATCAGACTAATCACAACCGCAATCCCAGTCCCAGCAATGGTCGCGCCAAGGGTCACCAGCATCTGGCGAGAAAAGCCTTGCACGAGCCAAAGTGTTAATACGGCAAAAATCACCGCCAGCACCCCGAATAGTGAATAGAGGTGACCACCGTTCGTCATTAGATCGAGCTGAATCGCTCCGTAAAAGAGGACCGCATTCAGCGTGACACTCAATAAAGCCATTAAGCCGCTAAACCGCATAATCAAAAGTAACAGTGCTAAGGCTAACCACGCAACAAACGCTAAAGCGGTATCGCGTTTTAATCCTTGAATCGTCACCGAACTGCTTTTGGCAGCCGGCACCCGCACAAAGACTTGATCGCCGACCCGATAAGCTTGATCCATCGCCCCCGACTTAGTATACGTATTACGCAGCCGATAGACCTGCCCTTGATGGCGATGGTTCAAGATGCGCACCGTCACGTTTTGCTGATAAGTCACATCTTTGTTCTGAAACTCATCGGTACTACTGTTGCGATTAATCGCCTGAACCTGCGTTACTTTGGCAACCGTCTGCTGGTATAACGGCGCATCCCAGCGGGTCAAGCCGACCCCAATCAATCCGAGCACCACGACGATTATCGTTAGCCATAATCCCCAGTGGCGTTTCACTTGCTGCTTCACTGTTTTCACCCTTCTCACTTAAGCTAATCCCAGCATAGCACGGGTTACGGCCGTTGCGCTGGTTGTGAGCTAATCTTTACCAGAAGTTTGGATTTTCGTACGTAACGCTTTGAGCCACTCGATCTCGGTCGTCGCGGCAACCCGCTTAGCTTGAATCAGCCCACGGTCAATCAAGGCCAAGGCTGGCGCAGCTTGATGATCAACTCGCCAAGTATACACGGCTTGCAGCTTATACTGCGTTAAGGGGGTATAACGCTGGCGTAACCGTTGCGCGCCCGCATCCTGATACCAGCCAATAAGCTGCGCACCCGGCCGATTAGCGATTAAATTCCAATAAATCGTCGCATCCAGATAGACGGCTAAATCCGCTGGTGGCAACGTATTAAAGCTAGGGGCTAACCGATCCAAGCCGGCCAATAAATCTGGCAACTGTAACCCATGCTGCAGGCCCCATTGCAATGTCACCCAAGCTTGGCGAACCACTAAATAATTCTGCCGATCACCACCAGTTGGCATCAAGATCGCGTCCACAGGTAAAGTTGCCACGCTCCCTGTCATCACCGTTGTGGCCGCGGCTAGTTGCGTGACGTAAGCAGCCGTTAACGCGGCATTCGAAGCGCGCGCCGTTTTAAAGTCTAACGCGCCGGTTGGTCGACCATGCAGCATCATTGGCAATAACTGCCCGGCTTTGAGCGTGTTGACCCAAATCCAGATGACTACGACCATCAACCACAAGTTGAACGTTACCGTAACTTGGGCCATCGTCACCAGACTAATAATGACTGTCAACAAGCTAAATAACCCGCCACTAAAACAAATACTGGCATAGTTGAAGCGTTTGGCATCGGTTGGCGGTAAGGCGACTAAGTGGGGATAACTCGTGAGCGGTCGTTGCCAGTGCCAATGGCCATTGACATGGGCAAGCTGATAGCGAAATCCAGCGACTAGGACCACTTGTGAGCCACTTAACCGATAACCTAACCACTGGCCAACCAAATAAATCCCAGTCGCCACCAGTTCACTCACAATTAACGCCAAACCTAACCAACCGACCGTTGCCAAGAATTGTCCAGCAACTTGCATGATGTCACTCCCATTTCCGCAATTTCTATTAAATTAATTATAACAAGAAAAGCGTCAACTGACGGCACAAAACCTACTCGGAATTGCCGTTAGTTAACGCTTTAATTTATGCAGATTCAATTTGGTGCTGATTATCAGCTTCTGCGGGTCCATCCGGTGCAGCACCGGCATCCATGGCGTCCATCACATCGGTCACCGCATCGACTAAGCCATCACTAGTTACCGTAGCACCGGTGACGGCATCGATATCGACGGTCTGCTCAGTCAAAATGCGATGCACGACCTTAGGAATCGCCTGCTTTTCTAACCCGTGAAGCTTGGTCCCCGGCTTAACTTTGATACCGGTAATCCGATCAGCTGAAAAAGAAATGGTTAACGGCAAATCATGCAAGTAACCGTCACCAACGATTTTATAGGCACCAGCTCGATATTTAGCCATTTTACTCCCATCCTTTCACATCTCGTTAGCGCTTCCATGTTTATCTTAACACGGTCATGCCGGGATTTAGCGGCGGGAATGATTGGTTTTTACTATGGATTTATAGGTAACGGGAATTAGTGTCAGTTGGTGTTAAATTGGCAGTCCTGTCGCTGACTTTAGTGCAAGTGTTTTATTCAGAGTTCAATTCAACTTTTAAGACTATTATATGGATACGCTTGGTACTAGTTGAACTCGCCGCCTGCCGGTTGGTTCCTAAAACGCTGGAACGCCATGGGCCATTTTGAAGCCAAAGTGCGGTCTTCAAAATTGGCCTTGGCCTAAGTCCGAGCAGACCACTCACACTAAGGCCAACGACACGGCTGAGCATTTTAGGAACCAACCTCTCGGCTATATCTGGGGCTGACAATAAATAGTCATTAATTCCCGTTTATTAACACCGGGCGGGCCTGAGTTGGCTCAGTGGTGTCGTTTATCTTGGTCGGTGATTTTCCGACTTAGATAACCCCCGGCTTGTGGAAGACCGCCCTTGGCTTCCAAACATGGCCACCACGTTCCAGCCGATTCTGGCCCAACCAGAGTGACAATGTAAGCCAACCAGCACCAAGCGTATATGGATACACCTCAACACACCTTTACACAACTGTCACCTTAACTTTACGGCTTCTTGATAGTTAGTCCGTGATTAGAACGTTATGGTATGAGTTATTAAAGCTGATAAACCGAGGTGAACACAATGGCAATTTTAGTCATTAGTATTGCGCTACTAGTTATCATGGCCGCTAGCATCTGGATTGGTGGCAAAGTGCCGACGCGACATGATTCTCACGATCCTAAATAATTTACGGTTTCCTAACCAAGCCTTTACAATAATTTGATAGTTGACGATTCAACCGCGTGCTAACTTTAAGGGGTAACTTACACTTATTCTTAGAAATGAGGTTAGACAGCGATGTTAATTGTCTTATTAGGGTCCTTAATTTTTACCGGCATAGTTGCATGGATTTTCTTTGGTAACCCGCCGAGCGAAGTGACTTCAAATCACCCTGATCATCATTTTACTGATATCGATGGCAGTGACGGAGATTACGGTCGTGACTACGTTGACGATAGTGACGACGAGTAACCATTTAAGAAACGAGGCATTCACCGATGTTACTTTATTTGCTGAAATTCTTATTACTTGGTAGTGTATTTGCTTGGATCTTCTCTAATAATCACTTTCAAACGTCCCCAAATGTCACTCACCAGGATACCGATCATCATCCTGATGATGACACTAACGACAATAATTAAACCCAAAAAAGACTTAACCAATGGCGTGGTTGCCATTGGCTAAGTCTTTTTTGGGCTACATATGCTACAAGATTCAATACTAATAAAGAACGACTTCCTATTAAAAGTACAGGTTACCCCACTTAAAATTAATGTAACTACTGATTTAAAACATCTGGAAAACGGCCTTCCGCAACAAATGCCCTTTTTAATTGATTAACAAATCCATCGGCACTCTCAATATCCGGTTTAATCTTTAACACCTGAGCAATACATTCCTCTTTAGATAATGCTTGTTTTTTGACTTGCTTTTCAGCTACAAAAACCATCAAGTCATGGCTTTCTTTAGCTGACAGCTTAGAATTCAAGAGCACTAAATCAACCGACTCTAAATTAGCTTTTTCGGCTAACTGATTAAGCACATTTATTATTAATTCATCTCGATCGAATATATTAATATCCATGGAATTTCCTTTCTATAATGGTCATCGTATCGCCGCTATCTAGCTAACCTTTATTTTTTCTTGAAATATTTACTGACATGAAAGCTGATTGAGCGGCTATATTAATCGCTAATTTTCCATTCTGATTTCAGACAACAATTCTCAGATTAAGAAAATTCTACACTATCAATACCAGATTTTAACAAAAATCAGTTATTCAATCAATTCACTTTAAATTTTACCATTAGCCTTCAGCCAATTAGTGCAATAATCAGTATTAGCGCACCCAATAAATACAATTGCTTTACATATCGCTAAATTTCGGGTCACTCAAATTAAAGTTTGCTACTCAGTATTAATGAAATCACGACTTTAGATATTGCCCATAGCCATGCCACTAGCAAAAACAAGAAAAGCCGGTATATCAAGGGTTATCCCTATCAATACCGGCTATTCCTGCTTACTATTGCGCCGCCAGAGAGTCGAACTCTGATCGCAAGGACCGAAATCTCGCGTGCTATCCATTACACTAACAGCGCCTACATCAGTATCGTACCACTTTTTAGCGCCGCCGATGCTTGACAACGGTGAAAAAGTGCAAGATTGACGCTAATAAAACGTAAAAAACGACTACAAAGACCCCGTAATACGCCCAAAAGTTGTCTAATGGGAGCAGACGACCAATCCCAGCTTCAATTCCCATCGTCACTAGTGCCATCACGGCAATCATCCCAAATAACTCTAGATATCGTTTCATCGTATTATCATCTCGCTCCTTCTTAGTCGCAGCCCTTTGGCCAGCCCGTTCACATTCGGCTTGCTTCTTAGTTGATAGTGTTGTCATTCCAAACGTCTTCGTGACCACAATTTCACGGACTTTAATTAAGCCGCCCATGGTTAAGAACTTATCCATGGTCTTAAATGCCGCATCGGTCACACCGGTCACAAAGTTCTCAACCCCGCCAGCATAACAATTCGTAATCGTCACATAGTGTTTATTTTTAAACCGATCCGGGACCGCTTCCCCCACCGCATTGTAGCGGGCAATCCGGTTGCGCATACAATCTAAAAAATTTTTCATAATTCCTGATAAACCACCTATATAAGTTGGGGCCGCTAAAATCCATACATCGGCAGCTAATAATTTAGCTTCCAGGCTATCCAATACTGGATTAGGCTGGTTATCATGATCTGCTGTAATCTGATAGTCAGCTAAGTTGATCCAGTCAGTTGTCGCCGTTTCAGCCGCGCCTTTTAAGACTGCCTGCAAAGATTGACCCGTAATCCCGTTTGGTTGTTGGGATCCTAAAATACCTAACACCCGCATTATCTTCACTCCTTCACTATCCTCTATTTTAACGCAAATGAACCAATAAATGGATACCAAACAAACATTAATCATTCAACCCGCTAATTATGAACAATCCAAATAAAAACGATTGACAATTGATTAAAGTGTTGTTTTAATTAATAGTAAGCATAGGTGTTCCTTAACCTAAGCTGTCCGTTCGACAACTTGCGGACATCATGATCTCTCGTGATGATTACCAACGGCACGCCAAGCATCACGGGGATAAATTGTGACCTAGCTTATTAGGCACAAACGTCAAGGATGGCGTAGTTGTCCGCTTAATCTGCTTAGCGCCGTTTCAGCGTACCCGCGGGCTTAACACTGCGCGACCACGCATGGGGGGAACGACTCGACGTCGATTAAATAGAATCTGAAAGGACTAGGTCAGTTATGGCTAACTATCAAAAATCTGAAGCAGCATTAGCAGCGAGCGCCCAACTGATTGGGATCTTCGCTGAAAAAATCCGCCGCCAAATCATTATCGCTCTCGGGAACAGCGGTGATGGCTTGAATGTGACCGATATTACCGCGCTTGTTAACATCTCCCGACCAGCTGTCTCACACCATTTACGCTTAATGCGAGAGGCTGGTGTCATCGAAATGCGCAGTAACGGGGTTGAACATATTTATTATCTCACCTTAACGGCACCCTTAAAACAATTACAAATGACTTTTGATGCTTTGGCTGCTGATTATCAGCCGGTCACGAAGCAATCAGATTAAGGCAATATAACCAAAAACAGTGCTCATCGGCCATCGCCGGTGAACACTGTTTTTTTACTGGAGTTTGTTAATTAAGGTAACTAAATCAGTTGGTAAGGGCGCTTCAAAAGTTAATTGCTGATCATTAAATGGATCATGGAACGTCATGGTCGCGGCATGCAACGCTTGTCGCTGAATCAACGTTTGATCACCACCATACAACGCATCCCCTAAGAGCGGATGGCCCCAATGGGTAAAGTGGACGCGAATCTGATGGGTCCGCCCTGTCACTAAGGTCAATTGCACTTCGGTGACCTCACCATAAGTCGCTTGTACGCGGTAACGGGTAATCGCCATCTGACCATCATCGGTCACTTGCCGGCGCGGCGACTCATCGACCCGGCCAATGGGCGCTTCGATGGTCCCATTAACTGGGCTCAAGGCCCCGCCACTGACCCAGGCGCGATACGTTTTTTGGAACGTCTTCGCAACTGGTTGCCAAGCCATCATCCCTTGGGCGACTCGATGCTTCGCCACTAAGACGAGGCCACTCGTATCACGGTCCAGCCGGGTAATTAAATGCGGCTTTAAGTTTTCGGCTTTCGTCGCCACTAAATGACCTTTAATCCGATTGACTAACGTATCTGTCCGATTAGTTGGTCCTGGCACGCTACTGACACCGGCGGGCTTATTCACAACCAGCCAATTCGCATCTTCGTAGACGACCGCTAGCGGTGCATCACTGACAGCCACTTCTGGGTCGGCCGCTTCCGCAGGTAGTTCGATACCAGCAATATCGCCATCTTCAATCGTAATTGCACCAACTTCAGCTTCGTCGTTCACAATGAACATCCCACTGCCATGCTTAATGGCTTTAATCAGCCGCATGCTAATCCCGTGAGTCGTCAAAAAGTGTTTCATCGACACCGGAGCGCCTTGATGTTGCCAGTTTATCTGCATTAATTTCTCTCCTTAAAAATAGACTAAAACTTAACATACAACGTTGTACAAACATGCTATAGTATTGATAATTGATAACTTTGGGGGAATTTCATATGCATTATTCACGATCACGCTGGCCGCGTCAATTGCGGCTCTTTTTAATCATCCTAGCTTGCGTGGGGACCGTCACACTGACGGGCAAGTTCATCTGGAACCAGCGCCATCAAGTCGCCAAACCAATGGTGACCACGACAAAAGTCACCAAGCCACACGTCAAGCCCAAACCATTAGCGAAGCCGGCACCACTCACGACAATCGTTAAAAATCCAAAACTAGATCATTATTTAACCCAGCTGCATTTTTCCGGAACAGCCTTAATCGTACGCAATCATCAAGTGATATTGCGCAAAGCTTATGGTCTGCGTAACCGTAACCAGCATCTCGCTAATCAGCTCAATACGCCCTACTACATCGGGTCAACGGAAAAAGCACTGATTGCGACGGCGATTTTACAATTACAAACAGCTGGTAAATTAAAGATCAATGCCCCAATCAAAACTTATTTTCCTAAATTTCCCAACGGTCAATCAATCAAGCTGAAAAACCTGCTGACTCATACTTCGGGATTGACCGGCCATCAGGAAGTCAATGCGGCCATCACCCCGGCTGCCCTGCTGCACGATATTGAAAAACAAGGTGTACAAGCACAACCTGGCCGCTGGCACTACTTAGACAGTAATTATACCGTCCTGGCTTACCTCGTCGAAAAGCTCAGTGGCGAAACCTTGGATCACTATTTACAGCAACACATCTTCAAGCCGGCCAAGATGACCACGACCTTAACCTACCAAGCTTTTGCTAAAGCCAAACAACGTTCGACCGGCTATCGCTTAACCAATGGTCAGTATACCACGCCAAGTTTGCCAGACCTATCACAACTTTACGGCGTTGGAAATATCGCGATGACCGTCACTGACATGTATCGCTTCGATCAAGCCTTGATGACCAATCGTCTCATCACTAAAGCCGCCCGCAAACAAATGCTGACGGCCGGGAGCGCTTCTGGTTATGGTATGGGCTTTTACGCCGATCCCGGGGCTTATAATAGTCACGGAATCGTCAGTGGTTGGAATATTTCCAATAGCTTCACCCACACTGGTAAAACCTACATTGTCTTAATGTCGAATATTCAAAATAACATTAGTTCATTTGGCTTGGTTAACAGCCACTTGTACAGTTTACTGAACCAAGCTGATTAGTTGTTGCTTGGCGCTTTTTAACAGGATCGTCAGTTAACTGACAATGTTTGTTCAAGCTTCAGAATCTTCTGTAGTCGTCGGTTCTTGATGGGCATAGGCCCGAATCGTTTCCATAAACGTTTCACCATATTTCTCGAGCTTATTGGCCCCCACGCCCCGCACTTCGAGAAAATCATCATCATTTTCTGGCAGTAGATCACACATCGAGTGCAAGGTTTTATCTGAGAAAATGACAAACGGTGGCACATGCTGTTCTTCCGCCAAATTACGACGCAGCGTCCGTAATTGTTCGAATAACGCCCCATTCACTGGCACGGCCCGCTCAACGGTCCGTGCCGTTTTGCGATAAACTTGGGTGCTACCTTTGAGCACCTCGACGCCGGTTTGCGTGACGGCTAGGGTTGGATATTGACCGCCAACACTTTGCAAATAGCCCGCTGCCGTTAAGAATTCAATCAATTCGCCAACACTTTTTTGCCGCTGACCGGCCATAATCCCGTAAGTCGACAATTCACTTAGATTCGAGTCGCGAATCCGCTGATTATTGGCACCGGTCAAGACTTGCGCGACCACCCCTTTACCAAAGCGGGAATGTAGTCGTACCACACAAGATAAGACTTTTTGGGCATTGGTCGTGATATCTTGGGCTTCCCGGTCATCCGTACAATTACTACAACGACCACAGGGTTTAGACGCTTCACCGAAATATTTTAAAATAAATTGCTGTAAACAGCCCTGGGTATTGGCATATTGGCTCATGACCTGTAGTTTCCGATACGAACGGTGTTTGTGTTCCTCATCCATTTCTGAGTTATCGATAAAGAAATGTTGAATCTGGGCATCCGAGGCCCGATAAATCAAGATGGCTTCGCTCGGCAGCCCATCACGCCCAGCCCGGCCGGCTTCTTGATAATAAGCTTCTAGTGTTCCGGGGACTTGGGCATGAATGACAAACCGCACGTTGCTCTTGTCAATCCCCATCCCAAATGCATTAGTTGCGACCATCACTTGCACCCGGTCGTAAAGGAAATCTTCTTGATTCTTGCGTCGCACATCATCGTCTAAACCAGCATGATACATCGCCGCTTTAACTTGATGATGGTTCAATAAACTAGCAATTCGCGCAACTTCTTTGCGCGTGCTGGCATAAATAATACCGGCTTCCCCGGCGTTAGCTTTTAAATAATCTAAAATATAACGATCAGTATCTTGATCCTTGACCACCGCTAAATTCAAATTATCGCGGGCAAACCCCGTATTAACTTCATGATCCGGTGCAATTGCCAATCGCTGGCAAATATCTTGGGCCACTTGTTCAGTCGCCGTGGCTGTTAACGCTAGGACTTGCGGATGCGTTGGTAACTGTTCAATCGCAGTACTTAAGGCCAAATAACTCGGTCGAAAATCATGGCCCCACTGTGAGATACAATGGGCTTCATCAATCGCCAATAATTTAATCGGCAACTGACCTAAATCTTGCACAAATTGCGACGAGTCTAAACGTTCCGGTGCAATATACAACAATGTATAGTCACCCGCACGCAACTCTTGCATTCGTTGATAAATCTCTTGATACGACATCGAACTATTGATGTAGGTCGCCGCAATCCCGTTATCATTCAAGGCATCGACTTGATCTTTCATCAACGAGATCAATGGGGAAACAACGACCGTTAAGCCGTCAAACAGTAAAGCCGGAATCTGGTAACATAACGACTTACCGCCCCCGGTGGGCATGACTGCGAGCGTATTTTGCCCGGCTAATACTTGTTCAATGACCGCCTTTTGCCCCGGTCGAAATTCATCATAACCAAACGTTGTTTTTAATACTTGTTGCGCCGCCGCTAAGTCCATCGCCGAATTGCTCCTTCGTGTTAATTTCAGTGTTTCCATTCTACCGAGAAATGACGCCAGTTACAACTCGCGCCTCTGGGTTAACTTGCCACTCTGGTTGGGTCAGCATTTGGCTAACTGCCATATTTTAGTTGATACGCTTGGTACTAGTTGAAATTGCCGCCTGCCGGTTGGTTCCTAAAACGCTGGAACGCCATGGGCCATTTTGAAGCCAAAGCCCAGTCTTCAAAACTGACCTTGGCCTAAGTCCGAGTAGACTACTCGCACTAAGGCCAATGACACAGCTGAGCATTTTAGGAACCAACCTCTCGGCTAAATTTGTTGATTGAACATTTTATAAATATCGCCTAACTAACGGCGGGCGGGCCAGAATTGGCTCAGTGGTATCGTTTGACTTAGCCGGTGGTCTTCCCGGGTTAGTCAAAGCCCGGCTTGTGAGACCGCTCTTCGGCTCACAAACGCGGCCACCACGTTCCAGCCGATTATGGGCCAACCAGAGTGGCAATTTAATATCAAAAGATATTCAGTCTTCAACTGAAAACTACGCAATTTTCAGCTAAATTAATTTTTCTAACACATCACAACCTTTAAAAATATGCAGTAAAAAAGTCAACCGCATCGGTATAAACCGGTGATGGTTGACTTTTTGTTGACCCATTAATTTTCTGATTTAGGTTGCGGGGTTTGTTTGGGTCGGCCGCGATGATCGACCAGACCGGCCGCCCCGCTTTGCCGAAACTTGCGTACCCACGTATAGACCTGGGGGTACGACACATTGTACTTATCAGCGGCCTGCTGGTAGTTATTTTCATGTGCCAAGGTGTAATTCACAATTTCCAAACGTTCTTCATATGACGCTCGCCGTCCACGCTGCATGGCAAGATTCCCCTTTCGTTAAGCCATGTTTTATCATACCAACTAATTGGAAATTTTTGTAGCATTTATTCAGGAAATAGTAGATTTTGCTAACGAAAAATTTATTCTCATTGATTAGACTTTTATACTAGCCAAAAAGAACGTTTGTTCGTATAATAGTTTTGAGGTGATTTTAATGCAAAACTTAACTGTTAAATTCGATAATCAAACTAAAATTTTAAAACTCGATCCATTCATGCTATATGTCCGCGTCAAACCACTACACGGCGACGATCAGCCAATCAACTGTCTCATCGTCCGCCACGCGTTAACCCTTTTTTATCAGCTCAAACCTAACGTGCAGCTTGCACTATATGGCCATTATAATCAGCGTCATCAATTCGTCATTAATAAATTCATGGTGGGACAAGCTGTCGCTGCTTAACTTTTTTTATTTAAAAAAATTAAATGCCACCTAGTTTGCGTACTTACTAGTATCTAACCTAAAAAAACGGAGGACCGATTATCATAGTGCCCACAACCAACCCACATCCCACCGTTAGTGAAAGCCCAATGCGTGTATCAACTACAGGATTGCCGGCTAAACTTAACGTGAAATCGCCTTAGCTTTAGAAGTTAGTATTAGCGGGATAACCTATATTTTGAAGCAATCAAATCTTACTATCTCAATTACTGATAATCATGACTTTCTATTGACCAAAACTGAAGTCAATAAAAGCTGAATAAATTTTTGGGGGAATTATTTTGTCTAAGCAGGTTTTTACAGGAAAAGATGGTTAGGAGTACGTTTTAGTTGCAAAGAAGAAGTGGTATCTACAAAAACGGGTTTGGGGCCTATTCATAGCTGGATCAATCATTCTTTACGCAGTAACTAACATCATAACTAAGGGAACTTCAAGCACTGGAAACTTCAATACTACCCGAGTACAGCACACACATACGAAACAACTTTATACGGTTAAGCTTTCAACTATGAAGGCAGCACAAAACATTACTCAAAAGAACAATTGGTTTGTTTCAGGTACTACTCAAGCCCCTGATGGCGCCAAAATACTTGCTATCGAGGAAGACGACAACGATAGCTCAGATCGCAATAATTCATTACGTGATTTTCCACTAGCTGCTGCTTCGAATTTTAAATGGTCAGTTGTTAAGAACGGAAAATTTAGTACTTACGTAAGTTTGACCAAATCATTAGGACTAGGATCTACTCAATTAAAAACTAAAATTCATATTGTTGCATTACCCAATTATGATGAAGACCATTCGTCAAAGGTTCCCGTAGGATTGCAACAAAAGATTCGTAAAACTACCCCTTTTGAATTTTCTGCTAACAATGAACAAGCCCACTTTTTAGAACAAATCAATAACCAGATTAATAAACAAAAAAGTAAAATGCATTCCACACAAAAGCCAACAAAAGTAGCCGAACAGGCAAACCCTATAACACTAAAGCCTGGTAAATATTTGGTCGGTAAAGATGTTAAGCCTGGTCGCTATGTCGTTAAAACTAACAGTTCTAATGGAGAACTAGATATTTTAGATAATGGTAAAGGACGTGTAGGCGCACTGCTCGTCCTCAGCTCAAAAACAAATGCTGATGATGGTCATTTAAGTTCATTTACAACTGATTTAATAAGTAATGCCACAATAGAAGGTAAAAGAATGGGAATGCTTACACTCATTCCCGTGACAAAAAGATCATATAAGACTACTTTAAGCGCTGGTAATTGGCAAGTAGGTAAAGATATACAACCAGGTACTTACACAATTAGTTATATTCGCGGTATTGGTATTGTTTCAACGACTAAAAGTGGTCTCGATACTATGATGGGAAAAGCTACTAAAAGTTTAGAGGAACACGTATCTGTAACGTTAATAAAAGGAGAAACACTAAGTACTGAGTTAGAACAGATCAAACTAAAAAAAGCCTAATTACCGAATAACTATCATTCAAGTAACCAGCTCCTATCGACTAAGATGTATAATAACAGTAATACTTTTAAAGGAGTGTCATACGAACATGGAAAAAAGAATCAAAGGATCATGTACCACGATTTTAGTTGGTAAGAAAGCCTCAATCGACGGCTCAACCATCATTTCACGTAACGATGATGGTCATGAAGCCTTAGACCCAGAACGATTAGTCGTTGTTAATCCGGCTGACCAACCCAAGCATTACCAATCCGTCATTAGTAAAGTCAAGGTGGACTTGCCAGATAACCCGTTACGTTATACGTCAATTCCAAACTCCATCTTAACGAACGGGACTTGGCCCGCCGCTGGGATCAATAGCGAAAATATCGCCATGTCAGCGACTGAAACTATCACCACGAACGCCCGCGTCTTGGGGATGGACCCACTCGTAGCTGGTGGGATTGGTGAAGAAGACCTCGTCACGTTAGTCTTGCCGTATATTCATAGTGCTAAAGAAGGGGTCTTGCGTTTAGGCAGCCTCTTGAAAGAATATGGGACTTACGAACCAAACGGGATTGCCTTTTCTGACAACAACGAAATCTGGTGGTTAGAAACCATTGGTGGGCATCATTGGGCCGCTAAACGGATTCCAGACGATGCTTATGTCGTTGCCCCAAACCGGATGAACATTGATGACTTCGACTTTGATGCCGATGACACCTTAAGCTCTGATGATTTGCAAGGCTTAATCGATCAATACAGCTTGAACCCGGACTTTGATGGTTATAACTTACGCCACATCTTCGGTAGTGCATCAATCAAAGACACGGTCTACAACAACCCTCGCGCTTGGTTCGGTCAGAAATACTTCACGCCTGACGTTGATCAAGATCCAATGGGCCAAGATTTGCCATTTATTTGCCATGCTAACCGCAAGATCTCGATTGAAGACGTTAAATTTGTGTTGAGTTCTCACTTTGAAAACACCAAATATGACGTTTACGGGAACGGCTCGGAAGCTGACAAGACCTTATTCCGGCCAATCGGGATCAACCGGAACCATGATGTGCATATCTTACAAATCCGCAACAACGTGCCAGCTGCTATTGCTGGGATTCACTGGCTCGCATTTGGTGCCAATACGTTTAACACGGTGGTGCCTTTCTATGCTAACGTTAACGACACCCCCGCTAGCTACAAAGATGCTAACGGAACGTTCGACTTGAACAACATGTACTGGTTGAGCTGCACGACCGCCCTACTTGGCGATACCGACTATGACTTATACGTCGACATGCGCAATAGCTTTGAACTGGAAGCGATGGGGGCGTACCGTCAGATTCAAAACGAAACTGACGCCGGCTTAGCTGGTCAGACTGATGTCACCGCCTACTTGGAAGCCGCTAACAGTCAATTAGCGGCTGAATCCATGAAACGCCAAACCAAGTTACTTGGCGATATGGTCATCATGGGCTCTGAACACATGAAGCTTCGGTATAACTTGAACGACTAATTCCAAAAACGATTGCTGGTCTATTTTGACTGGCAACCGTTTTTTAAAATTAATTTTTAATGGCATTTAGCCGACAAACTGCCTTAAACCACTAGCTTTTCATGG
Source organism: Lactiplantibacillus dongliensis (assembly GCF_005405105.1). GTDB lineage: Bacteria > Bacillota > Bacilli > Lactobacillales > Lactobacillaceae > Lactiplantibacillus > Lactiplantibacillus dongliensis. The sequence goes on along the minus strand of NZ_BJDK01000020.1, from coordinate 1,686 downwards.
CCTATAATGAGAACGACTATCATCGTTCACTATTAATTTTTTAATTTTTAGGTTTACTTTTCAAAAATCAGTGCTAATATAAATGTCACAAGATAAAAAACGTAGGAAAGAGGAGTACGTTCAACCAACCTGCCAGTGAATCGGGACATAGTGGAAACCCGACCAGACCTTGCTTGAGCCGAAAAACACTTTCTTAGTTGCTAACTGAAATAATCATGTTCTTGATTAAAGTAGGATTAGTCGTTTACCGGTACGTTATCATCGGTGGAGTATGTTTGTACTCTGTAAAAGCTGGTTTATTTTAGATAAACAACTTGGGTGGTACCGCGAAAAAAGTCTTTCGTCCCTTGATTATGTCAAGAGACGGAAGACTTTTTTCGTTTTATCTTATAATAACCCAAAGGAGAATGTCTGATGCATTTAATTATTCCAAAGTCATACGATCCAAAATTATCCGTTAAAGAAACTCAACAGGCCATCCGTTATATTCGTGAAACCTTCCAAACTGAATTTGGTAAGGAATTAAACTTATCACGGTTATCAGCCCCCATGTTCGTCACCAAGTCATCTGGTTTGAACGATAACTTAAACGGTGTCGAAACGCCGGTATCCTTTACGATGCAAGACTTACCTGGCGAAACTGTCGAAATCGTGCATTCATTAGCCAAGTGGAAGCGGGTCGCCTTAAAGCGTTATGGCTTTGACATGCACACTGGCCTCTACACTAACATGAACGCCATCCGTAAAGACGAAGACTTAGACAACTTCCACTCGGCTTACGTCGACCAATGGGATTGGGAAAAAGTCATCGCCAAAGACGAACGGACAATTGATACCTTACAAGCGACCGTTAAGACGATCTTCAAAGTGATCAAGCATATGGAACATGAAGTTTGGTACAAGTTCCCTAAAGCGGTGCATCACTTACCTGATGAAATCCACTTCATTACCACTCAAGAATTGGAAGATCTTTATCCAGACAAGACCCCTAAAGAACGTGAAAACGCCATTTGTAAAAAGTACGGTGCCGTCTTCTTAATGCAAATCGGCGGTGAACTCCACAGTGGCAAACGTCACGACGGCCGCGCCCCTGACTACGATGACTGGCAATTAAACGGTGATATCTTATTCTGGTACGAACCACTAGACCGGGCCCTTGAAATCTCCAGCATGGGGATTCGGGTCGACGCAGACTCATTAAGCAAGCAATTGAAAATTGCCGGCGCCGAAGATCGCCTGAAGTATGATTATCACCAAGCTATCTTACACGACCAACTCCCATTCACTATTGGTGGCGGGATCGGCCAATCGCGACTTTGCATGTTATTACTTGGCAAAGCACATGTTGGTGAAGTTCAAGCTGCCCTTTGGCCACAAGCAATGATCGACAAGTGTGAAGCTAACGGGATTCATCTACTTTAATTAGTAAGTCCTTGCCACTTCGGTTGGTCTGGATTGATGCTGGAACGTGGTGGCCGCGTTTTCGAGCCAAACAGTGGTCTCGAAAGCCGGGCTTTGACTAACCCGAGTAACCCACTCGGTTAAGTCAAATTTCACCACTGAGCATCATCCAGCCCGCCCTGCGTTAGTTAACAATTAAATAATATAACTAAAGGTTGAAAGTTAATAATGTACAGTAAAGCCCCGGCTTGCCGGGACTTTACTGTATAAAAATAGACATGAATC